>NZ_JBTSWH010000001.1:2500-805000 GCF_054612275.1 Aliihoeflea sp. PC F10.4
CGTCCGGCTCCACCATTCATTTGGCGGGGTGAGGTTTGGGTTTCCTGAAGATCAATCACTTAGAAAAGCAAGTTTGCGAGTTGCCTTTGGCAGCTCGCCTGTTCTGTATGACATCGTAAAGAGAAGATTTGTTCGGGTTCCGATGACCTGGGCATTGCAAGGCGTTCCCGTCGTCATGATGGGAAAGGTCGGGCATGTCCGTTAAGGGTTGCCGGTTCGTCGCAGGTGGACGCTCAATCCCCTGCACTTGATTGGTTTGCCTAACCGCGCCATCGAACAGATCTCGAGAAGCTGGTCTTTAATAATTGCAATGCCTCATTCTTTTTGCCGCATAATTCTTTTTTGTCAGGTCTTCGACCTGCCGGGGTTGTGCGGGATGGATGGGTATTGGCAATGTGAATGATCAAGTGTCTTAAGGGCAATTGGTGGATGCCTTGGCATGCACAGGCGATGAAGGACGTGATACGCTGCGATAAGCGTCGGGGAGCTGCGAATGAGCTTTGATCCGGCGATTTCCGAATGGGGAAACCCACCTTAGATACTTGGGAAATCAACTTTGTTGATTTGTTTGGCTCACGGGCCGTACCGACCGCCTTTGGCGGTCTGGCCCTGCGCCGGCGCGCACCATCAGGTGCGACAGCCGGTCGGCCTTGCGAACCTTTGGTTCGTTGGGCGAAGCAACCAACAGCGTTGGTTTCCAAGTATCGTTAAAAGGTATCTTATTCTGAATACATAGGGATAAGAGGCGAACTCGGGGAACTGAAACATCTAAGTACCCGAAGGAAAGGACATCAACCGAGACTCCGCAAGTAGTGGCGAGCGAACGCGGACCAGGCCAGTGGCTTACATGAGACAAGTGGAACCGTCTGGAAAGTCGGGCAATATGGGTGATAGCCCCGTACACGTAATGCGACTGTAAGTCCTTGAGTAAGGCGGGACACGTGAAATCCTGTCTGAAATTGGGAGGACCACCTTCCAAGCCTAAGTACTCGTGCATGACCGATAGTGAACCAGTACCGTGAGGGAAAGGTGAAAAGCACCCCGACAAGGGGAGTGAAAGAGTACCTGAAACCGATTGCCTACAAACAGTGGGAGCCTGAAATGGTGACCACGTACCTTTTGTATAATGGGTCAGCGACTTAGTGTGGCAAGCAAGCTTAAGCCGGTAGGTGAAGGCGCAGCGAAAGCGAGTCTGAAATGGGCGTTCAGTTTGTCGCATTAGACCCGAAACCAAGTGATCTAGCCATGAGCAGGCTGAAGGTTGGGTAACACCAACTGGAGGGCCGAACCCGTATCTGTTGCAATAGATTGGGATGACTTGTGGCTAGGGGTGAAAGGCCAATCAAACTTGGAAATAGCTGGTTCTCCGCGAAATCTATTTAGGTAGAGCGTCGACCGAATACCCTCGGGGGTAGAGCACTGGATGGGCTAGGGGTCCTCACCGGATTACCAAACCTAACCAAACTCCGAATACCGAGGAGTACTAGTCGGCAGACACACGGCGGGTGCTAACGTCCGTCGTGGAGAGGGAAACAACCCTGACCAACAGCTAAGGTCCCCAAGTCATGGCTAAGTGGGAAAGGATGTGAGACTCCCAAAACAACCAGGATGTTGGCTTAGAAGCAGCCATCATTTAAAGAAAGCGTAACAGCTCACTGGTCTAATTAAGGGGTTTTGCGCCGAAAATGTAACGGGGCTAAAGCCATGCACCGAAGCTTTGGGTTTGATCCGCAAGGGTCAAGCGGTAGCGGAGCGTTCTGTAAGCCTGCGAAGGCAGATCCGTGAGGACTGCTGGAGGTATCAGAAGTGCGAATGCTGACATGAGTAACGATAAAGGGGGTGAGAGACCCCCTCGCCGAAAGACCAAGGGTTCCTGCTTAAAGTTAATCTGAGCAGGGTTAGCCGGCCCCTAAGGCGAGGCAGAAATGCGTAGTCGATGGGAACCACGTTAATATTCGTGGGCCTGCGGGTAGTGACGGATCGCGTGTGTTGTCCATCCTTATTGGATTGGTTGGGCAGCGAAGCGGTTCCAGGAAATAGCTCCCGCGTATAGACCGTACCCGAAACCGACACAGGTGGTCAGGTAGAGCATACCAAGGCGCTTGAGAGAACTCTGCTGAAGGAACTCGGCAAATTGCACGCGTAACTTCGGGATAAGCGTGACCCTTATGCGGGCAACCGTATGGGGGTGGCACAGACCAGGGGGTAGCGACTGTTTATCAAAAACACAGGGCTCTGCGAAGTCGCAAGACGACGTATAGGGTCTGACGCCTGCCCGGTGCCGGAAGGTTAAGAGGAGAGGTGCAAGCTTTGAATCGAAGCCCCGGTAAACGGCGGCCGTAACTATAACGGTCCTAAGGTAGCGAAATTCCTTGTCGGGTAAGTTCCGACCTGCACGAATGGCGTAACGACTTCCCCGCTGTCTCCAGCAGAGACTCAGTGAAATTGAATTCCCCGTGAAGATGCGGGGTTCCTGCGGTTAGACGGAAAGACCCCGTGCACCTTTACTATAGCTTTACACTGGCATTCGTGTCGGCATGTGTAGGATAGGTGGTAGACTTTGAAGCAGGGGCGCCAGCCTTTGTGGAGTCATCCTTGAAATACCACCCTTACTTATATGGATGTCTAACCGCGGCCCGTCATCCGGGTCCGGGACAGTGTATGGTGGGTAGTTTGACTGGGGCGGTCGCCTCCTAAAGAGTAACGGAGGCGCGCGATGGTGGGCTCAGAACGGTCGGAAATCGTTCGTCGAGTGCAATGGCATAAGCCCGCCTGACTGCAAGACTGACAAGTCGAGCAGAGACGAAAGTCGGTCATAGTGATCCGGTGGTCCCGCGTGGAAGGGCCATCGCTCAACGGATAAAAGGTACGCCGGGGATAACAGGCTGATGACCCCCAAGAGTCCATATCGACGGGGTTGTTTGGCACCTCGATGTCGACTCATCGCATCCTGGGGCTGGAGCAGGTCCCAAGGGTATGGCTGTTCGCCATTTAAAGCGGTACGTGAGTTGGGTTCAGAACGTCGTGAGACAGTTCGGTCCCTATCTGCCGTGGGTGTAGGAATATTGACAGGATCTGTCCCTAGTACGAGAGGACCGGGATGGACGTATCTCTGGTGGACCTGTTGTGGCGCCAGCCGCATAGCAGGGTAGCTATATACGGACGGGATAACCGCTGAAGGCATCTAAGCGGGAAACCCACCTGAAAACGAGTATTCCCTATCAGAGCCGTGGAAGACGACCACGTTGATAGGCCGGGTGTGGAAGTGCGGCAACGCATGAAGCTTACCGGTACTAATAGCTCGATCGGCTTGATCATTCACATTACTTATACCCATCCGACAAGTCGGATGAGTGCTTCTCTCGCTCACGCTGCCATTCGCAGTCCTTCGGACCGCGGCAGCTGCGCGCGCGGCGCATCAGCGCCGGCCATCAGTCGATGGCTCGGGCTTCGCCCGAAGCACAACTTCAAAGGGCAGGGTGCAAAGTAGGTATCAGGGACAATCTCTTCCCTTTCGCTACTTCCCTATTCCCTTCATCACCAGCTTCTCGAACCTTCATGCCTTTCGCCGACCTGGTGGTTCTGGCGGGGTTATAGCACCCGTTCCCATTCCGAACACGGCCGTGAAACGCCCCAGCGCCGATGGTACTTCGTCTCAAGACGCGGGAGAGTAGGTCGCTGCCAGGTCTGCCAAATGCATGAAATCAATCTTCTCTTCACGACATTCCACCGCAAGGCGGAAAACGGGCCGCGCAAGCGGCCCAACGCATTCAGGACATAGCCATTCCCGGCAAAGCGCCGGACCATGGTGACAGGGGGGAGCAGCGCCCCGTTCAACCACAGGAAGCAAAGCTTCCAAGGACGAACAAACCAAAAAGACCGGGCTGCCCGGCCGGCAAAACGCCGATACTCGGTGACGCGGGGTGGAGCAGCCCGGTAGCTCGTCAGGCTCATAACCTGAAGGTCGCAGGTTCAAATCCTGCCCCCGCAACCAACCAGACTTGTATCTTCCCCCATTCCTCCCGATGCTCACCCAGTTCCGTCTGGAACCGGGTCATGAACGCTACCTTCTCGTCTGTCGTGGTGAGAATGCCTTCCGAGCGCAGACGCATGAAACTCGGCCTGCTTCTCGAGCCCGAGACGCTTCTCCTCAGCCTTCCAGGCCTCGAGCGAGGCAAGCCGCCAGACGCCCGTGATCATCCATTTCCTAAACATAACAGCGGACCACTACTGGGGATGATCAGTGACACCGATGTCAGTCGTCATTCACGCGGCACCGTCGAAGTCGGAATAACCCAGCGCCGACAGTAATTCCGCTTCTGTTCGAATGCCGCTTTGAAACAGGCGGATCAGAGCCGCAGCCCTTGCATCGCGATCGAGGGGCGTATCTTCATCCAGTTCTGCGGCGGCCATGACCTGTTTCAGCAAACTGATATCGCGTGGATGAAACGCTGAGAAACGTTCGTTCTGCTCTGTCATGTAGCAAGCCGTATTTGTCATCAATCGATCGACGTCGTCATGCCTGTGACGGTCACCAGCCCTCAAACTTCGCAATTGTCCTTCGGTTCCCGCTATTACTGCTCTTTGTCGGAATCCGATAAATTCATTCCCTGGCAACGGCACGATTGGAGATGTGCCGCGTTGGGTTGCAGATCGATTGCAGCCAGCCAGAGGAGCCAGCCATGGCCAGCAACAAAAAGTCGTCAGGCGCGACGCAGAACCGAGCCGCCGCAACTGTTCACGATCAGAAGCTTTCTCGCGGCAATGGCGGCGAATTGCATCAGATCGCGGATGATGACACGCCACTCATGACAACCGCGCAAGGCGGCCCGGTCGCGGACGATCAGAATACGCTTAAGTATGGCGAGCGTGGCCCGTCGCTGATCGAGGACTTTCATTTCCGCGAGAAAATCTTCCACTTCGACCATGAGCGGATTCCCGAGCGCGTCGTTCATGCGCGCGGCTATGGCGCACATGGCTATTTCGAAACCTACGAATCGCTCGCCAAATATACGCGTGCCGACATTTTCCAGCGCGCAGGTGAGAAGACACCCGCCTTTGTTCGGTTCTCGACCGTGGCCGGGTCGAAAGGGTCAGTCGATCTTGCGCGCGACGTGCGTGGTTTTGCCGTCAAGCTTTATACGCAGGAAGGCAACTGGGACATCGTCGGCAACAACATCCCGGTCTTCTTCATCCAGGACGCGATCAAGTTTCCCGACCTGATCCATTCGGTGAAGCCGGAGCCCGATCGCGGCTTCCCGCAGGCGCAGTCCGCACACGACAATTTCTGGGATTTCGTTTCGCTGACCCCGGAATCCATGCACATGATCATGTGGGCAATGTCGGATCGCGCGATCCCGCGCTCGCTGCGCTTCATGGAAGGCTTCGGCGTTCACACGTTTCGCTTCTTGAATGCCGACGACCAATCGACCTTTGTCAAGTTTATCTGGAAGCCGAAGCTTGGCCTGCAATCGGTCGTCTGGAACGAGGCGGTGAAGATCAACGGAGCCGACCCGGACTTCCATCGCCGTGATCTTTGGGACGCCATCCAGTCCGGCGATTTTCCGGAATGGGAATTGTGCGTCCAACTCTTCGATCAGGATTTTGCCGACAGCTTCGATTTCGACGTGCTCGATCCGACCAAGATCATCCCGGAGGAGATCATCGAGCCGATGCCCGTCGGCCGCCTCGTGCTCGACCGGATGCCGGATAACTTTTTTGCCGAGACCGAGCAGGTCGCGTTCATGACGCAGAACGTGCCTCCCGGTATCGACTTTTCCAACGATCCGCTGCTTCAGGGACGCAACTTCTCCTATCTCGACACGCAGTTGAAGCGGCTCGGCTCGACCAATTTCACGCATCTGCCGATCAACGCGCCAAAATGCCCGTTCCATCATTTTCAGCAGGACGGTCACATGGCGATGCGCAATCCTGTCGGCCGCGCCAACTATCAGCCGAATTCCTGGGGTGAGGGGCCGCGCGAAAACCCGGCGCGTGGACATCGCTCATATCGCGAGGAGGTTGAAGGCCCGAAGGTGCGTCTGCGTGCCGAAAGCTTTGCCGACCACTACAGCCAGGCGCGGCAATTCTACAAGAGCCAGACCGAAACGGAAAAGAGCCATATCGCCGATGCGCTGACCTTCGAATTGTCCAAGGTCGAAACGGTCGTCATCCGCGAGCGCGTCGTCTCGCACCTTTTGAATATCGACGAGGCGCTGGCCAAGAAGGTCGCCGATCAGCTCGGCATCAAGACGATGCCGAAAGCGGCGGATGCCGCTGTGGCCCCACGCGACGACCTCGCCAAATCCGACGCGCTGTCGATCCTGAAGAACGGACCGGAGAGCTTCAAGGGACGCAAGGTCGGCGTTCTCGTGACCGACGGTTGCGATGCAAAGGTCGTGTCGGAGCTTCGCAAGGCACTGGAGACGGAAGGCGCGATGATGGAAATCGTCGCGCCGAAGGTTGGCGGCGTGATGGCCGATGACGGCTCCACGATCGAAGGCGACCAGATGGTCGGCGGTGGACCATCGGTGCTCTACGACGCCGTCGCGCTGATCGTCAGCGAGGATGGCGTGAAGGATCTCATACGCGAACCGGCGGCCCGCGACTTCGTCGCTGACGCCTTTGCCCATTGCAAGTTCATCGCTCATGTCGAGGCGGCGCAGCCCCTTCTCGACAAAGTGGGTGCCGAGCCGGATGAAGGCCTGATCGTTTTGGCAAAGCCAGCCGATGCAAAGAGGTTCGTCGAGACTTGCCGCAGCCTGCGGCTTTGGGCACGCGAAAGTCGATGAGAAAATCATGACCGATCACGGAGAGGATAGCTATCTCGGCTGCGGCAAGTTCAAAGGCTGCAAGGCATTCATCACGGCCGGTGAACTGTTCGGCGCGACCGGCGGCAAGGGTCTCGCGTGAGGAAACTCGATCTGAGAACAGGCCGTCCCGTATGGGCGGCCTATCGGTCGAAACGCCCCGATGTACAGTCGCTCAAGTCTGATCTGAAAACAGACGTTCTGATCGTCGGAGCGGGCATTTCCGGCGCGATGGCAGCCGATCTGCTCAGCGAAGCAGGACTCGATGTCGCACTCATCGACCGGCGCGACGCCGTGTCGGGCTCGACACCAGCGACCACAGCTCTTGTTCAGCATGAGATCGACGTACCACTCAGCCACCTTCGCCGCTCGCTCGGCGTGGACAAGGCAACGCGCGCGTGGCGGCGCTCACGGCTCGCGGTACAGAATTTGAGGGACCGGATCGGCGAACTGGGTATCGACTGTGCTCTGGCCGATCGCCCGACTTTATACCTGGCGGGCAACGTTCTGACCGGCTCGAAATTGCGCAAGGAAGCGCAGATGCGGTTCGCCTCAGGTCTGTCGGCGCGTTACCTGACGAAATCCCAACTCGACGCTGAATATGGCATCGCAAGAGATGGCGCGATCCTGTCGCAGGACAACCTCGCGCTCGATCCGGTCAAACTGACTGGTGGACTGCTCGAACGCGCAATCGCACGTGGCGCGCGTTTGTTCGCTCCCGTCGAGGCAACGCAGATCGACCATGGACGTAGTGACGTCCGCGTCGAGACACGGGACGGCCCGATCATCACGGCGAAGCACGTCGTGCTGGCAACGGGCTATGAGCTTATGGATGGCGTTCCCCACGCAAATCACGAGGTCATTTCTACCTGGGCGATCGCGACGGGCAAGCAGAAACGGCGCGATTTGTGGCCGAGCGAGGCGCTGATCTGGGAGGCTTCCGACCCTTACCTTTATCTGCGCACGACACATGACGGGCGGGTCATCTGCGGTGGGGAAGACGAGGATTTTACGGATGAAGACCGGCGCGATTCCTTGATCGCGGACAAGACCCAGCGCATCGTCGAGAAGCTGGGCAAGCTGTTGCCGAATATCGATCCGACGCCGGATTTCTCGTGGGCGGGCAGCTTCGGTAGCACCTCCACGGGGCTCCCGATGATCGGCCCGCTCAAAGGCAAGCCGCGCGTCTATGCGCTGATGGGATATGGCGGCAACGGCATCACGTTTTCGCGCATTGCCGCTGAGATCATCACAGGTGCGATCGTTCATGAGCGCGACGATGAGGACGCCGATCTGTTTGCTCTGAAGTGACGATTAGCGCGAGGGGCGTTTTGCCCCTCTCACGCGTAGATCAGCCTTACGCGCTACGCTTCTGATTTTTGTGCCTACCTTCTGCGAATTCCTCGACGATTTTGGTGAAGAATGCAGGCAGATCGTCGGGATTGCGGCTCGCGACCAATCCCTCAGTCTTTCAGGTAAATACACAGCGCCACGATACATTTACTGAATGTCACATATCTAACATGATTATCTTAGAAGGAGAGTATGGTGAGCGCCACAGCTATCCCGAATCGTTGATGCGCTGGCTCGGCATGGGGCTCAGGGGCAAAGCCCATACACAGGCTTTGTATCGGCGCGTCGCCTTCGATGTGCTGATCTCGAATGTCGACGACCATCTACGCAATCACGGTTTCTCCGGCTCGGCAGTACTGGATGGACGCTGTCGCCTCCTACGATCTCAACCCGGTGCCGCTCGATATCAAGGCGCGCGGTCTGATGACGGATATCGATCTCGATGAGGGCACGTGCTCGCTGGATCTGCTGGAAGAGGCTTGCGGCTTTTACGCCCCGACGCTCAAACAGGCGCGCACGATCATCAGGGAAATGGCGACTTCGACTGCGACCTGGCGAGAGACGGCGCGCGCCCTCGGAGCGCGTGCATCTAAAATCAACCGCATGTCCAGCGCGTTCGAACATGAAGATTTGACGCGGGCACTTGCGATGTGACTATCCGTGCTTGTTTTCGCGGCCCCAGCAAGACCGGGACCGTAAATTCAGGGGCTTAGTGCCAGAAGATCCGCCTCCACGCTGGCAAAGCGATCTTTGATACAGGTGATCAACTCGCGTGCGGCAAGGGAAAGCGGACGGTTGGGCGGATAGATAATTCGCGGTTCAAGGATCATTTTAGGGGTGAGGGGCCGCACGATCAGGTCCGGGAAATACCCGGAAAGCGGCGTGAACGGATCGATAAGCGCGACACCGGCCCCACCTTGCACGAGGGCGCTGGCGACGAGCGACTGGTTGGTCGCGAACTGGACTTCGCGTTCTGAACCGGACATCCTCAGTTTCTGTCTCAAAAGCGCACCGAGCATGGAATCGTCGAAGAACGAAATCACCGTTTCATCGCGAAGGTCCGGAAAGGCGATCGACTTCTTCCGGGCGAGCGGGTGTTCACGCCTCATGACGATGCATATCGCCACCTGACAGATTGGATCGGTCTTCAGGCTTCCTTCCATGGAAGCCGTATCGTTCAAACCGAAATCGACCAGATTGTTGGCAACCTGTTCCACAACCTGACGCGTTGCGAGCGCTCTCACGCTGACTGATACGTTCGGGTGCGATCCGTTGAAGTTGAGGATAGCCGGCGTTGCGATCGAGGTCGCGAGCGTCGTCACCGTCGCGAATGACACGCCGCCGACCTCGCCATCCTTTATCTGGCCGGCATATTGCTCAAGATCCTCCACGGCCGCGAATATTCGTTCCATCTTGGGGAAGAGCAGCGCGCTTTCCGCTGTCGGCTGCAACCTGCCTTTCATGCGTTCGAAAAGCGGCACGCCGACCTTCCATTCGATCTGCTGAAGCGTTTTGGTGACGGCGGGCTGGGAAACCGAGAGCAACCGGCTTGCGCCGGAGACGGTTCCAACCTTCATGACGGCACGAAAAACGGTCAGTTCCCGAAGCGTTATCATCGCAAACTTCCAATCATTCGGCGCATTCCGGTGCTTAATATCGAGCTAAGTTATAACTTTATCGAATTTTCCGAATGACAAAAATGTATTTTTACGCTTAGCCGCCCAACCGTATTGTCGGTGCAGTCTCGTCTCAGTTCAGTCAACCAGTCAGAGCGGTCGCCAATGCACATCCCCTCAACGAGTCAAGGCGCGCTGAGCGCCGGCATCTCCCTTCCGTCGATGGCCTTCATCAATGGGCGCTATCAGCCATCCCTCTCCGGAGAAACGCTTGCCTGTATCTTCCCGGCGACGGGACAGGAGATAGGCAGCGTCGCGGCATGCGGCGCACAGGATATCGATCTGGCCGTCAAGGCTGCGCGGGATGTGTTCGAACGTGGAACCTGGGCGCGAATGTCCCCCCAGGAGCGTCGCAAGATCATGCTGCGCTTTTCGGAGCTGATCCTTTCGCACAAGGAAGAACTGGCTGCGCTCGAAACGCTAAATGTGGGCAAGCCGTATGCCGGCGCGCTCAACGGCGACATTCCGTCCGCTGCCGGCTGCGTGGCCTGGTTCGGCGAGGCGATCGACAAGATTTACGGAGAAGTCGGTCCCACCAGCGACGATCTCATGGCGGTCATCACCCGGGAGCCGCTGGGCGTGATCGGGGCAGTCGTCCCCTGGAACTACCCGCTTTCCATGGCAGCCTGGAAGTTTGCCCCCGCGCTCGTCTCAGGCAATTCGGTCGTTCTCAAGCCAGCGGAACAATCCCCGTTCACCGCACTTCGCGTAGCCGAACTGGCCATTGAGGCAGGTATGCCCGAGGGCGTTTTCAACGTCGTTCCCGGCTATGGCGAAACCGCCGGTCAGGCACTTGGTCTGCATATGGACGTCGATTGCCTCACCTTCACCGGCTCTACCCAGGTCGGCAAGATGTTCCTGCGCTATTCGGGCGAAAGCAACGGCAAGCGCGTGAGCCTCGAACTTGGTGGAAAGTCGCCGCAGGCCGTGTTGGCGGATGCGGATCTGGACCTTGCGGCGCAAGGTGTCGCCGCCGGTATCTTCGCCAATGCCGGACAGGTCTGCAACGCAGGTTCCCGTCTCATCGTGGAAGCGTCGGTGAAGGATGCGCTGGTTGAGCGCATTATCGCGCATGCCGAGGCCATTCGTCAGGGAGACCCGTTCGATCCGGACACGAAGATGGGGCCGCTCGTCAGCAAGGAGCAGTACGAACGTGTCTTGTCCTATATCGAGGCGGGCTCTTCGGAGGGTGCGTCGGTGGTTACCGGCGGTGGCAAGGCGCTGGAGGACACCGGCGGTTATTACGTGAAGCCGACCGTCTTCGACGGCGTCAACAACGGTATGAAGATCGCCCGCGAGGAAATCTTCGGTCCCGTCCTCTCCGTCATCAGTGCTGCCGATGCCGATGAGGTCGTCTCCGTGGCCAACGATACGATCTATGGTCTGGCAGCCGGTGTCTGGACCAACGACATCCGTCGTGCGCAACGCATGGCCAAAGCGATCCGAGCCGGCGTCGTATGGGTGAACTGCTTCGACCGGGGCAACATGTCGGTGCCCTTCGGCGGGTTCAAGCAGTCGGGACATGGCCGCGACAAGTCGCTTCACGCTATCGACAAGTACACGGACTGGAAGGCTGTCTGGTATGCGTCCTGAGGTTACAGCGCCTGCCAAGAGGCAACGTGTGGCGCTTGCGCAGGTGCCGTCGCACGATGAGCGACGAGCCACCATTGAGGCGGCGTCGCTTCCCAGGAACATCGCCGATCTCGTGCGGCAGGCTTCCGCGGACGGCGGCGACCGGCTCGCCTGGCACTTCGCCGCCAGCGCAGAGCGCATGTCATACAAGGATTTGCAGCCGGCCGTATGGAGCCTGGCCGCCGGCTTGCAGTCGATCGGTATAGGCAAGGGCACACATGTCGCCGTTATGCTGTCGAACACGTCGGCGATGCCGCTTGCCTGGCTCGCTCTTGGCGTGCTCGGCGCTGTCATGGTGCCGGTCAACAACGGGTACAGTCAGCGTGAAGTCGAATATATTGCCGGCAACAGCGACGCCGTCTTCATCATCACGGAGCCCGATTGCCTTCCCGTCGTGGAACCGGCGATCGCGGGAGGCGCTACGGCCCTCGGGCGGGAAAATGTCGTCGTGGTATCCTCCGAGCCACATGCCGAATATCACGACTTTCAAACGCTGTGCGAAACGGATTCAACCGGTCTGAAGCTGCCGGATGTCGGCCATGAAGACCTGCTCAATATCCAGTACACGTCGGGCACCACCGGCTTCCCGAAAGGGTGCATGCTGTCGCAGCGCTACTGGCTGAGTGCTGGCAAGGTGAACGCCTTTCGCGACGGGCGTCGTTATGAACGCATCTTCGCATCTACGCCCTTCTATTACATGGACCCGCAGTGGCTGCTGCTGATGTCCTTTTATCAACGCGCCACACTGATCGTGGAACGGCGTCAAAGCGCGTCGCGCTTCATCGGATGGTTGCGCGAACATCAGATCGAATTTTGCCTTTTGCCGACGCTCGTCCTGAAGCAGCCGGCCAGCGAAGAGGACCGGGAAAATGCCATCATCCGGTCGAACGTCTATGGCGTGCCGACGCATGTCCACGCGGAACTGGAAGAGCGCTTCGACCTGTGCGCACGCGAATGCTTCGGCATGACCGAACTGGGGCCGACCCTCTATGTGCCCATCGAGGCGACCGAGATGGTGGGTTCGGGCTCTTGCGGCATACCGTGTTCATTTCGCGAATGCCGGGTCGTCGACGAACACGGAAACGATGTGGCGACCGGTACGGTCGGCGAACTCATCGTGCGCGGACCGGGCATTCTCCAAGGCTATTACAACAATCCGGAAGCGACTGCTGCGGCCTTCTACGGCGAATGGTTCCGAACGGGAGATCTGTTCCGGCAGGACGAGCGCGGGTATTTCTACATCGTCGGACGCGTGAAGGATACCATTCGCCGCAGCGGGGAGAACATCGCCGCCCGTGAAGTCGAGGCGGTTTTGACCTCGCATCCGCTGGTCAGGGAAGCTGCCGCGGTGCCGGTGAAGGACGACGTGCGCGGCGAGGAAATCAAGGCGATCATCGTTTGGCAGGCCGGCGCGACCGGAAGCCGGCAAAACCTCGACACCCTGATCGATCATTGCGTTGCAAATCTCGCGGCGTTCAAGGTTCCGCGCTTTTTCGAAACATGTATCGACATTCCGAAAACCGGTTCCGGCAAGATCGCCAAGCATATGCTTGTGGACGAGAACCGGTCGCCCGTTGGCGCGATCTTCGATCGGCGGGCGGCAGATGGAGGAAAGCTGCATGCATGATGTCGTGATCATCGGGGCAGGGCACAACGGACTCGTGTGTGGCGCTTATCTCGCCAAGGCCGGGCTTAGCGTGCTCGCGCTGGAACGCCGGGAGATCATCGGCGGGGCATGCGTTACCGAAGAAACCTGGCCAGGCTTCAAGGTCTCGACGGCTTCCTACCTGATGTCGCTTTTGCAGCCAAAGATCATTCTGGATCTCGATCTGCTGGCAAACGGGCTCGAGGTACTGCGTCCCGACCCGACATTCGTACCCTTCGACGACGGGCACTCCATGATCATGTGGCCGAATGTCGATGCGCTGTGCGGCGAGTTCGCCCGGTTCTCGGAGAAAGACGCGAAAGCCTACCCTCGGTTTCTCGATCACCTGGAAAGAATGACACAGGTCGTACGGGACATCATCTGGGAAACCCCGATCGACATCACGGACATCTCACCTGCGGGATTGCGCAAGACGTCAGGCCTGCTGATGCGGCAGCTCAAGCATCGCAAGGTCTTCTACGACGTTTTCGACGTGTTGACGATGAGCGGTTACGACTATCTCACCAAATGGTTTGAGAGCGACGAGGTCATCGCGGCCATCGGCTACTACGTGACCGGCGGCGGGACAAACCGGACCATGAAAATGCCGGCCACGGCGTTCTCCCTGTTGCGTCCCCTTTTGCGCGACAACACGACGAAAGCCGGCCCTAGCGGGTTCGTGCGAGGAGGGATGGGAAGCATCTCCAACGCGATCGCCAGGTCAGGAGCGCATTTCGGTCTCAAGACGCGCACAGGCTGTACGGTCGAGGAAATCATCGTCGACAAGGGTCGCGCGACGGGGGTGCGGCTGACGACAGGCGAAGTGATCGAAGCACGCCGGGTGATTTCCAACGCAAACGCCAAGACCACGTTCCTGCGTCTTGCGCCGGAGAGCGCCTTGTCGACCGAGTTCCGTCGCGACGTCGCCAATATCCGTACTCAGTCCTCGCTGTTCAAGGTTCACCTGGCAGTCAAGGCGCTTCCGCATTACACCGCTTTTTCGTCGGAACATGCCGGTTTCGCGCATCCAGGCATGGTGCGCATGGGCACATCGACGGCCTATCTGGAAAAGGCGCATCAAGATTATCGGGAAGGCCGCATGTCGAGTGCTCCCTTCCTGACGATCATGGCCCCCAGCCTTTATGACGATACGCTCGCACCATCCGGCAAGCATGTCATGAGCATCATGGGCGGCCATGCTCCCTATGACGTCGAGGACCGCGATGCGGCTCGCAAGATCGTACTGGACACAGTTCTTACAACCATCGACCGCCATGCGCCCGGCTTTTCGAGCAATGTCGAACATGCCGAGGTTTTAATGCCGATCGATCTGGAGGAGCGGTTCGATCTACCGAACGGTCACGTCCACCATGGAGACATGACCATCGATCAGACCTTCTTTCGTCGGCCGGTGCCCGCTTATGCCGACTACCGGACGCCGATCGCGAACCTCTATCTTTGCGGCTCCGCCGTTCATCCCGGTGGGGGCGTGACCGGGGTTCCTGGCCACAATGCGGCGCGTGAGGTTTTGCGCGACGCAGGCTCAAGGAGCCCGGTTTTCAAACAACTGAAGAATGGGGGGAGGCTTTGAGCATGGAAGGGAACGCGCGGCGACAGATGCTGATCGATTTCACGAGCAAGCCGCCCTTGCCGGAGATGACGATCAAATCCGGCCACCTGACCAACTACAATCGCGTCTATTCCAGCGTCTATGACGCAGACGGCGAAGGCGCCAAGCTCGAAACCTATCTGGCCGAATACGATCGGCTCAATGCGTCGCATGTCGTCATCAAGGCCAGAGACCTCGAATCCACTTTCGGCAGCAAGATCTCCAACGAGGACGTGGCGGAATTCTGCAAGCAGCACGGACCCCGCTACATCGGTATGGCCGGCGTCGATCCGCACAAGGGGATGTCCGCCGTGCGCGAGTTCGAGTACGCGGTCAAGGAGCTTGGCCTGAAGGGGCTGAACATTCAGGGCTTCGAGCACAAGCTGGCCATCAACGACAAGCTTCTCTATCCGCTTTACGCCAAGTGCATCGAACTGGGCGTGCCGGTCAACATTCATTGCGGCATCAACTTCTCGCAGTCCAGCAACATGGCCTATGGCCGACCGATGCTGCTCGACGAAGTTCTGGTGCATTTTCCCGAACTGCGTGTTTGCGCCGGGCCACCCGGTTGGCCGTGGGTTCACGAATTGCTCGGCGTCGCCTGGAAGCACCCCAATCTTTGGATCGGAATGGTATTCATCCGGCCCAAGCTCCTTGGAATCCAGCACTCCGGCTACGAGCCGCTTTTGCAATACGGGCGAACGATCCTGAAACATCGGATCATATTCGGCTCCGGCTTTCCGATGATGTCGGTCGAAAGTGCGCTGAACGAAATCGACGAATTGGGCATCGATCAGGAAACGAAGGATCGATGGCTTTACGCAAACGCGCACGAGTATCTGTTCAACGAGAAAACATAATCAGGAACTTGGTCGTCAAAACAGGAGGAAGTCATGTCTCGCATCGAGTTGAATGAAAAGCTTTCCATCCTCAGCCAGGCAGCGAAAGAAGGAACGATTTCGCGCCGACAATTCATGATCCGCACTTCGGTGTTGCTTGCTGCCGGCGCGGCTGGACTGCCGGCTGGAGCGTTTGCCCAGGCAGCCGAACCGCAACGCGGCGGCTTCGCGCGGTTCGGCCTGCAAAGTGCCTCTCAGAACGACACCATGGACCCCGGTTCCTGGGCGACGGCATTCACGGGCGCAGCGTTCAACGGTTCGTTGTGCAACAATCTGACAGAGATATTGCCGGATGGGTCGTTAGCCGGCGACCTTGCCGAGAGCTGGGAGCCTTCCGATGGGGCCAAGCGCTGGGTCCTTCAGATCCGCAACGGCATTACCTTTCACGACGGCAAGTCGCTGACGCCCGAAGATGTCCGGCAGTCGCTCCTCCATCACATGGGAGAGGGATCGACATCGGGCGCAAAGGCGATCGTTTCACAGATTGAAGACGTTGCCGTCGATGGCTCCGACAAGATCGTGTTGACGCTCCACGCCGGCAACGCCGATCTGCCCTATCTTCTGGCAGACTATCACCTCTCGATCTTCCCCGCTCGCGAGGACGGGAACGGCATAGACTGGCAACGCGGCGTCGGCACGGGTTCGTTCACACTCGAGAATTTCGAACCCGGTATCGCTATCCGCCTCAAGCGCAACCCCAACTACCACAAGAACAACAAGCCTTATCTCGACGAGGTCGAGTTCATTGGCATTCCGGACGCGACCGCCAGATTGAACGCGCTTTTGACCGGCGAGGTCGAAATGATCAGCGATGTGGACGTACGCAACGTCCCGCTCGTCGAACGGAGCGGGCTGGCCAAGGTGCAGCGCATCCCAAGCCTTCGCCACTTCAGCTTCGACATGAACGCGTCGATCGCGCCGTTCGATAATCTTGATGCGCGGATGGCGCTGAAATACGCCCTCGATCGAGAAGACGTCATTCGAAAGGTCTATCTGGGCGATGCCAAGAGCGGCAACGATCAGCCGGTGGCCGAGATCATGGAATATTACCGGGACCCGACGCCTCGCTATGCCTACGATGTGGCAAAGGCGAAGGAACATCTGGCCAAGGCCGGGCTGGACTCCCTGAACGTCGACCTGTCTGTTTCCGAGGTCGCATTTCCCGGCGCCGTCGATGCGGCTGTTCTTTTCAAGGAACATGCGGCCGCTGCCGGCATCAACATCAACGTCGTTCGCGAAGCCAATGACGGTTACTGGGAAAACGTGTGGCGCAAGAAGCCTTTCCATGGCGTCGAATGGTATGGCAGGGCGACATGCGACTGGCTGTTCTCGACCGTCTTCGCCAGCGATGGCGCATGGAACAACACCGGCTGGTCGAATGCGCGCTTCGACGACTTGCTCGCCGCCGCGAAGGCGGAGACCGACCCTGCGGTACGCGCCGAGCAATATGGCGAAATGCAGCAACTCATTCACGACGATGGCGGTATGATACTCGTGGCGTTCGCCAATTACAGAAACGCGGTCTCCAACAAGCTGCAGTACGGCGAAGTCGGCGGAATCACACCGATGGACAATATGCGCATGACGGAGCGCTGGTGGATGACGCAATAGGGCGTAAGCTCCGTTACGCCCTTTCTGAAAGCCCGGAACGCCGCTATTCTGGACGCCTGTCCGGAAGAGGATTGAGGATGTCATGAAGCTCTCGGACAGACCCTTGTTCTCCATGATCGTGAAGAGGTTGGGACTGGGACTGATCAGCCTTCTGATCGTCTCTCTGATCATCTTTTCATCGGTCAGCCTGCTGCCTGGCGATTTCGCGTCGGTCATTCTCGGTCAGAACGCGACGCCGGATGCGGTAGCGGCGCTTCAGGATCGCCTCGGCCTCAACCGTCCCTGGCCGGTGCGATATCTCGATTGGCTGCAAGGCATGGCGAGCGGCGACCTCGGCATGTCATTTTCCTCAAGACCCGTGATCGACGTCATCAAGCCGCGACTGATCAACACGCTCTTCCTTGCCGGCTTGACGGCGCTGATCGCAGTCCCGACAGCGCTCGTCCTTGGAATCGTATGCGCGCTTTATCGAGGACGGATCGTGGATCGCGTCCTCAGCACGGGTTCGCTTGCGTCCATATCCTTTCCCGAGTTCTTCATCGCCTACGTGCTGATGGTCGTGTTTGCGGTCAAGTTGCAACTGCTGCCTTCGCTGGCGGGAATTCGTGGAGGGATGGACCTCGGCGAACAGCTCTATCGAATGGTGCTTCCGGTTCTGACGCTCGTTCTCGTGGTTCTGGCTCATATGATGCGCAATACGCGCGCTGCGATCCTTGCGGTGATGGCGAGCCCATATGTCGAAATGGCGCGCCTCAAGGGCGAGTCCGAAGCGCGTGTCGTCTTTCGCCATGCGCTGCCGAACGCGATCGGGCCGATCGCGAGCGTCGTGGCGATCAATCTCGCTTATCTGATTTCCGGCGTCGTCGTCGTCGAGGTCGTGTTCGTCTATCCGGGTATCGGACAGATGATGGTCGATGCCGTGACCAACCGCGATATTCCCGTCATTCAGGCATGTGCGGTGATTTTCGCGCTGACATACATCCTGCTGAACCTTCTTGCGGACGTCGTTGCAATCGCCAGCAACCCGCGCCTTTTGCATCCGAGATGACCATGGAAAACGTAACACCGGCCGCCAGCGACAAGGTATCGGTCACGGACAGGCTTTGGTACGGTCTTCGCCAGATGCCCGCCAGCGCATTGTTCGGCATCGTCGTCGTCACGGCCTACGCGTTCGTGGCGCTGCTTGCGCCTTGGATCGCACCCTATGGCGAGTATGACATCGTCTCCTCGATCCCCTATGCTCCCTGGAGCAGCGAACATCTTCTTGGAACCGACCAACTTGGGCGCGATTTCTTCAGTCGCCTCGTGTTCGGTGCCCGCAACTCGATATCCGTAGCGCTCGCCACCACTCTCATCGCCTTTTGCATAGGCGCGTTTTTCGGCATTCTTTCTGCGATGGCAGGCGGGATCGTCGACCAGTTGCTTAGCCGCATCGTTGACGCGATCATGGCGATTCCCGATCTCGTCTTCATCTTGATGTTGCTGGCGATCCTGGGTTCCTCCATTCCCAATCTTATTATTGTCATCGCCGTGCTGAGTTCCACGCGGATATTTCGCATCGCGCGCGCGTCCGCGCTGAACGTCGCGACTCTCGACTATGTGGAGGCCGCGACGGCGCGCGGGGAAGGGATGACCTGGAAGATCGTCCACGAGATCCTGCCCAATGTGATGCCCGTTCTCATCTGTGAATTGGGAATGCGGTTCTGCTTCGTGTTTCTGGCCATCGCGGCGCTGTCCTTCCTGGGGCTGGGTATCCAGCCGCCGACCGCCGAGTGGGGCTCCATGGTTCGCGAGAACGCAGCGCTGATCAATATGGGCGACGTCACTCCGCTCATTCCGGCGGCCGCCATCGCCTTCCTTACCCTCGGCGTCAACTTCATCGCAGACTGGATGCTGAAACGCGCAAGCGGACTGGACGCCAATGACTGAAAAGACGGAACAGGTCCTCTCCATTCGCGACCTGACGATCGAAGCAAAAGCGCGGCGGGAATGGTCGCGCATCGTCAAGGATGTAAACCTTGACCTCAATCGAGGCGAGGTCATTGGCGTTGTCGGAGAGTCGGGCGCAGGAAAATCCACGATAGGGCTTGCCGCGTTGGGATTTTTGAGGGCCGGATGCCGTGCGGTAAGCGGTCAGGTTCTTTTCGACGGACATGATCTGCTGGCGATGAGCGAAGCCAAACGCCGTCAATTCCGCGGCTGCAGGATCGCATATGTCGCCCAAAGTGCGGCCGCCTCCTTCAATCCGGCAAAGCGTTTGATCAGCCAGGTCGTGGAGGCGGCTGTGGAACGCGGTGGTCAATCACCGACACAGGCGCGAGAGTTTGCCATCGAATTGTTCAGGGCGATGAGCTTGCCGGACCCGGTGTCGTTCGGCGACAGGTTTCCGCATCAGGTCTCCGGCGGACAGTTGCAGCGTGCCATGACCGCCATGGCCATGATCTGCCGCCCGGACGTGATCGTCTTCGACGAGCCGACGACCGCGCTCGATGTGACCACGCAGGTCGATGTTCTTCTATCCATTCGTCGCGCCATAGAGATGTTCGGTGTCGCAGCAATCTATATCTCGCACGATCTGGCGGTCGTCTCGCAACTGGCGGACCGTGTCGCGGTCCTGCGGTACGGGGAGGTTGTGGAAAACGAGCCGATCGATGCGATCCTGAATGCGCCGAAAGACGATTATACGAAGTCCCTGTGGTCGGTGCGGTCCATCCAGATGCCGATGAAGGCCGGCGAACGAGAGCTTTTGACGCTGAAAGGCGTCAATGCCAGCTATCACGCCTTTCATGTGCTCAAGGACATCGACCTGGAAGTCAAGCGAGGGCAAACCGTGGCTGTCGTCGGCGAGTCCGGCTCGGGCAAGTCGACACTTGGGCGCGTGATCACCGGACTGAAGGATCCGTCGGGCGGCAGCGTCATTTTCGATGGCGTCGAGATGGCGCCGACAGTTGCCGAGCGTTCCAAAAAGGCGCTCCAGCAAATTCAGATAATCTACCAGTCCGCCGACACAGCGCTCAATCCGCGGCATACGGTTCGCAAGATCGTGGGCCGGCCATTGAAGCTTCTGCATGGGATGCGCGGAGATGCAAAACGGCGCCGCATACTGGAGCTTTTGCGTAAGGTCGAACTCGGTCCCGAATATATCGATCGTTTGCCGGGCCAGTTGTCTGGCGGACAAAAACAGCGTGTCGCCATTGCGCGCGCGCTGGCCGCCGATCCGGAACTTATCGTGTGCGACGAGATAACGTCTGCGCTCGACAAGGTGGTGCAGGCCGAAATCCTGAAAATGCTGGATGAATTGCAAAAGCAGACAGGCGTGTCTTATTTGTTCATCACGCATGATCTGGAGGTCGTGCGTGCTATCGCCGACCATGTCGTCGTGATGCAACACGGGAAAGTCGTCGAAAGTGGAACGCGCGACGACCTGCTTGCGCCTCCGCATCAACCCTATACCGAGAAGCTTCTGGACTCGGTTCCCGAAATGTCGCCTGCCTGGCTGAGAGAAAAGGCGGCGCAATACGCGTCCGGCACGCCAATAGAAACGGTCTGATCGAAGGCAAAGCACTCCAGCGCCGGCGAAGCCGACACTGGAGGCATGGTCTGTCGGACCTTGGATCGTTGTCCCGGCAGGCGCAGTGGCGATCCTGAGGATCGTGGTCCGCTGCGCCTGCTTCGTGCCGTCGCACGGTGTCGGCCAGGGCTTGACCCTAGCTTCCGGAAAGGAAGCTTGCCCACTGCTCCATGAGCGTCTCGTATGCTTTCAGATATTCGTCCATGTTCGGCTTGTACATCTGTGCAAGCTTTTCCTCGGACGTCAGCATCCACGATGCGGTCAGGTCGTCGACATCCAGTTCCTTCACATCGGAGTTGACGGGAGAGTAACCGGTTCCTTCGGCCATCAGCTTTTGAGCTTCAGCGCCCAGCATGTAATTGACGAGCATGAACGAAGCTTCGGGGTTCTTGACGCCAACCGGAACCGCCAGCCCGTCCGTCGAAGGCAGCCAGCCCTGCCACACCGGTATGTAGTTCGAACCGTTTCGGGCGGCGTCGAGCGCGCTGCCGTTCCAGATGGCGATCATGTCGGCTTCCTTGGACTCGACGAGCTGCTGGGATTCAGCACCTGTCCGCCAGAAAATAAAATGCTCACGCATGCTGCGCAGTTTGTCGATGGCGCGCGCCACATCGAGCGGATAGACATCCTGTTCGGCGACGCCATCGGCAATCAATAACTGTTCGAGGATACCGAGTCCGGGGCCATTGGAGATGCCGGACGTGGCTCGTGTTCCGGGAAAATTCTCGACATCAAAGAAGTCGTGCCATCCCTTGGGCGGATTGTCGCCATACGTTTCCGGGTTGTACAAAAGGACGAGCGCGAAAAGGTCGGAGGGGACGCTGCACTCGAAACTGGTTCCTGCCGGCACCTTGCTGTCATCAATGATGGCACGATCCAGAGGCTGGAACAGGCTTCCGCAATTCTGTTGGGCCTGGACGAAGGGAATGTTCACGACATCCCACTGGACATTGCCGCTTTCGACCTGCGCCTGGACCTTGGCCATTTCGGTCGGCCCATCGCCGTAGATTTCCGCGCCGGTCACTTCGCCGAACTTCTCGAGCGCCTGCATCTGAACTTCCTGATAGTGGGCACCCCACGAGACATAGGTCAAAGGCGTGCCCGCCAGCGAATCCGGTTCGACGACGCCGGCTTGCGGAGCGTCTTGCGAGAATGCCGCCGAAGGCAGGAACGCACCTGCGCTCAACGCGAGCGCGAGGCTCAGATTCAATACCGAGAAACGTTTCATGCCAGTTCCTTTCATTTGGTTGGAACGATCATCACGCCGCAAAGCCGACAATGGCCTTGGTTTCCAGAAATTCTTCCATGCCGTAATCGGCATATTCCCGTCCGTTGCCGGACTGCTTGTAGCCACCGAAGGGAGCCCAAAGGTCCCAGTCGGGGTCGTTGACCATGACCTGGCCGGCTTCCAGAAGCGACGCGACGCGGCGCGCACGCTCCATGTCGGCGCTGTGCACGTAAGCGGCCAAGCCATAGATACTGTCATTGGCGATCCGCACCGCATCCGCTTCGTCATCGAAGGGAATGATGCAAAGGACGGGACCGAATATTTCCTCGCGTGCGACGCGCATGTCTGGATCGACCCTGCCGAACACCGTAGGCCGCACGAAATATCCCCGATCGAAGCCTTCGGGCCTGCCGGGACCGCCGGCCACCAGCGCCGCACCCTCTTCGATGCCGGCCTCGATAAGAGTCTGGATCTTCTCGTACTGCACCTTCGAAACGACCGGCCCGATGCCCGTTTGGGGAAGGGACGGGTCTCCGACCGCAGTCGCACCGGCCACCTGCGCGGCAATCTGGATCGCCCTTTCTTCCAGATGCCGCGGGACCAGCATTCTGGTTGGTGCGTCGCATGACTGGCCGGAATTGCCGAACACGGAGCGTACCCCTCCAGCGACGACGGTGTCGAAGTCGACATCATCGAAGATGATGTTCGGGGATTTGCCTCCCAGTTCAAGCGACACGCGCTTCACCGTGTCGGCACCGGCCTTTGAGACCGCTATGCCCGCCCGTGTCGAACCTGTCAGAGACACGATTGCTATGTCCGGATGGGTCGCAAGCGCGTGGCCGACTTCCGGCCCGGTGCCGTTCACGAGGTTGAAGACTCCCGGTGGCGTGCCGGCCGCGTCCATAACCTCTGCGAAGATGAGGGCGCTCAGCGGTGCGATCTCGCTTGGTTTCAGAACCATCGTGCAACCTGCGGCGAGCGCGGGGCCGACTTTCGTCGCGATCTGGTTGAGCGGCCAGTTCCATGGTGTGATCAAAGCCGCGACACCGATCGCCTCGCGCACGATCCGGGTTGCTCCCCGGTCCTTGGCAAAGCTGAATGCCTTCAGGGCGTCGATGACCGTAAGCAGATGCGCTTTGCCGGCAGCAACCTGAGACTGACGCGCAAAGGTTATGGGTGCGCCCATTTCCCGGGAGATGGCCTGCGCAATATCTTCGGCCCGCGCCTCATACGCTTCGACGATGCGCGTGAGCAATGCGATGCGTTCCTCGACGGACGTTCGAGCGAAATGCTTGAATGCAGCGCGCGCCGCGGCGACGGCGACATCTACGTCCGATGCACTACCGGCGGCGACCTGCGCTACGACGTCTTCGGTCGCAGGGTTGATGACATCGAGCATTTGGGGTCGCATCGACTTGACCCATTTTCCATCGATGTAGAACTGATCGGTGTTCATGTGTTTCCCCTCGAATGATTGTCGATGGTTTCAGACCGCTTTCCTGCGGAAGTCCTTGAGTATTTCATGGGCCGCATTGCGTCCTGGAATACCGGAGACGCCGCCGCCGGGATGGGTGCCCGATCCGCACATGTAGAGATTGCGCACAGGCGAACGGTAGTTCGCATAACCTGTCGCGGGTCGCTGCGAGTAAAGTTGGTCGAGGCCGAGGGTGCCGTGATAGACGTCACCGCCCGGCAGCCCGTATTCCTGTTCGAGATCCTTCGGCGACAGCACTTTGCGGCCGATGACGCTTGCCTTGAAACCCGGCGCGGCGTCATCGATCGTCTGGATCGCGAGGTCGGCCAACTTGTCCTTTTGATCGTCCCAATCCATACCGTCGGGAAGGTCGGGATTGCACTGCTGAACCATCATGTGAGCAACATGCGTGCCGGGCGGGCAAAGGGTCGGATCGACCGTCGATTCGAACGCCATCTCGATGACGGGCTTTCTCGACCAGCCGAGACGCTTTGCGTCGTCATAGGCGTTGTCGAGATATTCGAGCGTGGGGCTCAGGCAGACCGACGCTCCTTCGAAGCGCGCTTTCATGCCACCCGCAATTCCCCTAAAGTTCGGCAGCGCGGACAAGGCGACATTCATGCGCACGACGCCGGAGCGGCACCGGAAGTTTTTCATATGCCGGACGAAATCGGCAGGCAGTTCGGCCTCATCGACCATGTCGGCGAACATCGTCGTGGGCGCCAGATTGCCGACCACCGTTTTGGCGCGATACACCGTTCCATTCTCAAGTACGACGCCGACCGCCTTGTGGTGCTCCACGATGATGTTTCGCACAGGTGACGAAACCTTGATCACGACGCCCTTGGCCACGGCCGACCGGGCCATGGCCTGGGTGACGGCACCCATGCCTCCTTCGGGAATTCCCGCCGGCCAACGCGGCTCGAGCTTTCCCATTGCAAAATACATCATGATGAAGGCAGTGCCGGGAGTGAACGGCCCTTGGAAATTACCGATCGCCGAACTGTATCCGAGCGCACCCTTGATCCGCTCTCCTTCCAGGAAATCGTTGAGCAGATCGCCGACACTCGACGAAAACATCCGCAGAAGCATCGAACGACCGCGACCTGACAGGCCTCTCATGCCACTGGCCATGCCCACAGCGCGCAAAGCCTCGCCAAAGCCTCCGGCGTGGTTGACCGGAAGCTTCGTCAGCATCGGCCGGACGACCGAAGCGACCTCCATCAAGGCGGATTGAAGCTCGCCATATGCTTTCGCGTCGCCCTTGGCCCGACGATCCAGTTCCAGATCGTTCTCGGCCTGATCGGCCGTCAGGCACAGTGGGTCGCCTTCGAGGTCGGCGTAAATGCGCTCGCCCCGCGCTTTCAGGATTTTCAGGCCATGACGTTCGAGTTCCAGATCCGCGACGACTTGCGGGTGCAACAGCGTGACGACGTAGGAAAGGGTGGAGTTCTTGAAGCCCGGATAGAACTCTTCGGTAACGGCGGCTCCGCCGACGATGTGACGCCGTTCGAGTACCAGAACCCGAAGCCCGCCCGCTGCCAGATAATGCGCGCAGGTCAATCCGTTGTGGCCGCCGCCGACGATAATCGCATCGAAATCTTGTGTCATCACCATTCCCGAAACCATCGCTCAACCTTTGACAACCGTGATCCCGCCGTTACGGCCAGCGTCAGGCATCCGCCTCGTCGCGCAGGATGCTGCCGGAGGAGGCGGACCAGCAGATTTCGACCTCGTCGCCATGGGCAATGCCGGAATCTTGCGATCGACCGCGCGCCAGCATGACCGTGCCGTCTGCCAGCACGATTTCGAATTTGGTGGCAGAGCCCACATAGATGAGCTCGCGCACACGCCCTTTTAAAATGTTGTCAAACGCGGTTTCGGTCGACCCGATCGGCTTGACCGTGACGTCTTCGGGACGAAGCAGAAGTGCATGCGGACCCTCGTTCGCCGGGCACATGTCACTCAGAATCTCATGGCCGCAGACAGTCATCCGCGCGCGACCGTCCTTGACCT
This sequence comes from Aliihoeflea sp. PC F10.4, assembly GCF_054612275.1. NCBI lineage: Bacteria > Pseudomonadati > Pseudomonadota > Alphaproteobacteria > Hyphomicrobiales > Phyllobacteriaceae > Aliihoeflea > Aliihoeflea sp. PC F10.4. The sequence continues at coordinate 28,024 of NZ_JBTSWH010000001.1, forward strand.
GGCAAGGCCCACGCAAAACGGAACTTTCGCCTATGAACTTGCCGACGAACAACGTTTCGGGACGCTCGTAAAGATCGCGTCCCGTTCCCACCTGCTCGATCCGTCCCTTGTTGAACACCGCAATGCGGTCGGAAAGGACGAGAGCCTCTTCCTGATCGTGGGTCACATAGACGAATGTGCTGCCCAGTTCCCGGTGGATCCGCTTGATTTCAAGCTGAAGGGTCTCGCGCAGCTTCTTGTCGAGCGCGCCAAGCGGTTCATCCATGAGCAGGACCGAAGGTGCGAAGACCATGGCTCTGGCAAGCGCTACCCGCTGCTGCTGCCCGCCCGACAATTCGCTGGGATAACGATGCGAAAAGGCATCCAGTTTGACCTTTTTCAGAACCTCGGTCACCGCGAGATCGCGCTCGCGCCTTGGGACAGACCTCTGTCTCAGAGGATAGGCGACGTTGGCGGCCACCGTCATGTGCGGAAAAAGCGCATAATGCTGGAACACCACACCGATATTGCGTTTGTGCGCCGGCACCTTGTCGAGTGCTCGCTCTCCCATCTGGATCGAGCCCTGATCGTTGTCCGTAAACCCGGCGATCATGTTGAGCGTCGTGGTCTTGCCGGATCCGGACGGCCCGAGAAAGGACATGAATTCGCCGGGACGGATGTCGAGCGAGACATCTTTCAATGCGACGAACGTGCCGTATGTCTTGCTGACATTGTCGATCCGTATCGCCGAACCGGCCACCTTCGGTTGATCCATCATTTCCGTCTCCTGGAAGAGCCGATCAGCAGGCCGGCGCCGATTATCAAAGTGGTCGCCGCAAAGGTCAGGGTTCCCAACGCGGCAACGGTCGGGTCCGACTCTCTGGTCATGGCGCTGTAGATCTGGACCGGCACTGTCGTCAGGCGCGGGCTGGTGATGAACAGCGCGACGATGACTTCGTCGAAAGAGGTCACGAACGCGAACAGCATGCCCGAAAGAATCCCGGGCATGATCAGCGGCATGGTGACGGTGAAAAAGACCGACAGGCGGGTTGCGCCAAGACTGGCGGCCGCCAGTTCGAGCCGCCTGTCGAACACCGACAGGCTCGCCCCCACCGCTATGACCACGAACGGCAGCGCCAGTAAGGTGTGCGCCAATACGTAACCCGTCCACGTGCCGACCAGATGCGCATCGAGGTAGACGGCATATATGCCGACGGCCAGAACGACACCCGGAACGATGATCGGCGTCATGATGATCAGGCGCAGCAGGCCACTGGCGCGCGATCCCAGGCGCTCGAGGCCCAAAGCCGCCATCGTGCCTATAATCGTCGCGACTACGGCAACGATGCCGGCAAGCTGGATGGACGTCATCAAGCTTCTCGACCAGTTTCGGCTCGTGAAGATGTTCTCGTACCATTGCAGAGAATATCCGGCCGGCGGGAAGGCGAGCGATTGCCTGTCGGCGAATGAGATCGGAATGATGACGAGCGTCGGCGCGATGAGCCAGAGCGCTATCAGGATGCAGGCGAGACCGAGCAGAACGCGGCCCATCTTGCTCTTCATTTGCCGCTCCCCGAGACTGTGTAGCTGCGCTTCATGAACGGGGCTGCGGCTATCAGGACCAAGAAGGTCGCGACGAGAAGAACCACGCTCATCGCCCCGCCCTGACCCCACGAAAGGAGCGAGAGCACCTGCTGCTGGATGAGGGTCGACAGCATCGTGCTGCTGGGGCCACCGAGCAGCAGAGGGGTGATGTAAAAGCCAAGCGAAAGAATGAAAACGATCGTCGCGCCGGCATATACGCCGGGTAGCGTCAGGGGCAGATAGATCTGCCAGAACGACCGGAACGGAGTAGCGCCCAGGCTGCCGGCGGCGGTGAGCAATCGAAGATCCACACCGCGCATGACTGAATAGAGCGGCATGATCATGAAAGGCAGGAGAATTTGGACCATGCCGATCGTCACGCCAAGCTGCGTGCGGATGAGCTGTACCGACCCGATTCCGACCCATTGCAGAAACTGGTTTATCGGCCCGGAATTTTGCAACAGTATCACCCAGGCAAATGTGCGCACGATGCCCGACACCCAGAACGGCACCAGCACGCACAAGATGAGAACGATACGTAGCTTGCGCTGTGCCACCGACATTGCGAACGCATACGGATAGGCGACGATGACTGAGAAGATCGTCACCAGAAAAGCGATCTTGAACGTTCGCAGCAGAACGACGAGATTGACCTCGGTTCCGAAGAACCAGCGATAGTTCTGCAGCCCCGGTTGAGGCATCGTGAAGCTCTGGGTGATAACGACCAGAAGCGGCACGAGCAGGATGCCGGCCAGAACGGCTAGGGCCGGCATCACCAAAAGCCAGGCATTCACACGACGCCCGATCTCGGATCGGTGCGACAGAGCTTTCAACGCAGCCATAGGCCCGATCCTCAGTCGAATGGTTTACATCAAGCGCGGCGGACTACGTTTCAGCCGCCAGCGATGAACGCGCCCCACTTCTCCGTGAGTTCGGTGTTGTGCTCGACCCAGTATTGCAAATTCATCCGATACATCGATGCCTGCCGGTCGGGCGTATTCGTCATCCATTCGGCGGTCTGGGCGTCCACCTCCGGTTTCGCATCGAGATTGATCGGCGAATAGGAGGTCTTTTCGGTCAGGATCTCCTGTGGTTCCTTGCCAAGATAGGCGTTGATCAGTGCGTAGGCTGCGTCGACGTTCGGCGCTCCTACGGGAATTGTCAGCTGGTCCATGACCACCACCCAGTCGTTCCAGACCGGCGTGTAATTGGCGCCGTTCTTGAGCGCTGCCATTCCTCTGCCCGACCAGACGATCGCCATATCCGCCTCTCCGGCTTCCATGATCTGCTGCGACTGGGCGCCCGTCGTCCACAAGATGAGGTCGTCGCGCATCCCACGCAGCTTATCGAGCCCGCGATCGATGTCGGCGGGAAAAAGCTCGTCCGCAGCCACGCCGTCATTAAGCAATGCAAGCTCGATCAGATATGGCGCGGGATCGCCGTAGCCAGGAATCGCGCGCGTACCTGGAAAATTCTCGGTATCGAAAAAATCCGCCCACCCTTTTGGCGGATTGTCGCCATAGACATCATTCTTGTAGACGAGAACGACGCCATAATTCATGGCAGGGACGCTGCACTCGCCGACCTGTCCTTCGGGTATTTTGGAGACGTCCAGACGGCTGAAATCCAGTTTCTGGAAAATGGTGCCGCAGTGTACATAGGGAAGGGTGTCGCCGGTATCTACGACATCCCACATGACATTGCCGGACTGAACCTGTGCCTGGATTTTCGCCAGTTCGGTCGGCCCGTCAGAATATAATTCAACGCCGGACTTTTCGACAAAATCGTCGAGGGCGGCAAGTTGGCCGTCCTGATAGATGCCACCATAAGATACGAAGGTGACGCTTTGACCGTCGAGCGAGCCTTCGGCAACCTCACCGGCCACGGGTCCCTGTGCCATCGCCGATACCGTCTGCATCGCGAGTAGCGTCAATGCCAATCCCATTTTCATCTGCAACTCCTTTTCCCTCTGTTGGTGCTTGCAGTTCCGCGGAAAGCCGACCGAAGGAAGGCGCAGGCGGCAGAAGCATCGGTGTGCAGCGTACGGCCAGCATAGCCGTCGCGATTGGCCCTTCTGGTCGTCGGAGCCTTGATCGGTAGAAAATAATATCGAACTTTTTTTTGCAAGATAAAAATTTTGCTGGAAAATTATCGGCCTATCTGCAATGAAGCAGCGTAGTTTTTCCATCAAACGCATGAGCGGTTCTCGTTCACGGTAGGCGCGGGTGGGTGCTGGAGACCATTCAAATGCTAAAGCCTCTCTACCAGGAAACGGCACAGCCACTCGTCGTCAGTTCGACCCTCGACGGCGCGCATATGGCCGATGTGGTGGTGATCGGAGGGGGCTATACCGGTCTTTCGACCGCCCTTCATCTCGCGTCGGCAGGCGTCGATGCCGTGGTCCTTGAGAAGGCGGAAGTCGGCAACGGTTGTTCGGGACGCAATGGCGGTCAGGTCAACCCAGGCCTCAAGCTATCGCCCGACGAAGTGGAGGCGCACTGGGGCGCGGACCTTGGCCGGCGCATGAATGCGATGGCGGCTGAAGCACCGGACCTCGTCTTCGAACTGATCGAACGTTACGCGATCGACTGCGCCCCTTCGCGCACTGGAACGGTGAGGGCGGCAAAGGACGATGACGGGCATCGGCTCGTCCAGGAACTGGCGCGTCAATCGCAGGCGCGTGGCGGACCGGTCACCTATCTGGACGCGGGCCGCATCGAAACCATGACCGGCACGTCGGCTTATAGAGGCGGCGCGTTCGACCCCACCGGCGGGCATGTGAACCCACTCGGCTTTGCACGCGGTCTAGCGCTGGCGGCACAAAAGGCGGGGGCACGGATTTTCACGCGCAGTCCGGCTCTGAACCTTAAGAAAGCCGACGGACGCTGGATCGTGTCGACCCCGAACGGCCAGGTGTCGGCGCGCGAAATCGTCATTGGCACGAATGGCTACACCGATGATCTTTGGCCGAACATGCGCCAGTCGCTCATCCCGATCTACAGCTATATCGTGGCGAGCGACGTGCTGCCTGCGGATATTGCAGCGCGTATCATGCCTGCGCGGCCGGCCCTGTTCGAACTCGGCTGGGATGTCGTCTACTATCGCGTCGACGATGGCGGTCGTCTTCTTATGGGAGGGCGCGGCCCCCAGCGCAACGCCCAGTCGCCAGCCGACTACGCGCCGTTGATAGACTACGCGCGAAAGCTGTGGCCCGAACTCGAGAAGATTGCATTTCCCTGGGCATGGTACGGCCAAGTCGCCGTGACCAAGGACCATTTTCCTCACCTCGTTATCCCAGAGCCGGGCGTGCACCTCATGTTCGGATATAATGGTCGCGGTGTGGCCGTCGCCACCGCAGCCGGCCGCATGATCGCGGGGCGCATAGCCTCGGGCGGCAGCGCGCAGATCGACCTTCCGGTTCGCGAGGGTCTCGACCCGTTTCGTTTTCATCGTTTCTGGCGGGTCGGCGCAACGGCAACCATCGGCTGGAAGCGGGCGGTCGACAGGTTCACGCGCCGCTGAATCAATTAACGAATAACCCAGACAGAAGGCTACGATGTCAAACGCCGAGACCACCATGAATCCTACTTTGCTGACCGATTCCACTCTCGCTTTTTCAGGCAGGAGAATCGTGCCGGAGGAAATCAGGATCGATGGCGCTCCCAACTCCCAGAGCTGGTCTGCGACGTTGGCCGGGGCCTCTTCCAACATCCGATACGGAATCTGGGAGGGCGAAGTCGGTGCGGCGTCGATCGCTTCCTACCCGCATGACGAGGTGTTCGTCGTGCAGCGCGGGGCGGTGCGCATGGAAGGCGCGAACGGATATACGCTCGATATCGGCGCTGGCGAGGCTTGCTACATTCCATGTGGGTGGGCGGGTATATGGCGGAATGTCGAACATGTCGCGAAGACGTTCGTCATCGTGGAAAAGGACGGCGTCTAGACTTCATGACGACTGCGGCTGATGCGTCGATATTGGAAATCCGGCTTCGGAAATATATGAATGGCACTCATGCGAGAGGAAGCCGTGGCCAAACTTGCCGATGAGGCTCAAAACAGCGACGAGATCAACGCGACGGTGCGTGAGATCGGCATGCGTATCCGGCTGCGACGCAAGGTAAAGCGCATGACGCTTGCGCAACTTGCGTCCGCTACCGGAATTTCGATTACCCAGCTTAGCCATATCGAACGCGGAAACACGATGCCGTCGATCGATAAGCTCGTCTCGCTATGCAATGCTCTCGATATGCACCTGAACTGGTTGTTCGCGTCGAGTTCGCCCGATCCCTCGTCGGTCGAGGCAAACTATGTGATCCGAAAGAACGCGCGCCGTAAACTCTTTTACAAGCAGAATGGGATGCTGAAGGAAATGCTGACCCCGGACAGCATTTCGGACCTGCAGATGATGCGCATGGTTCTCACTCCCGATGGAAAGACCGGCGACGCGCCTTACAACCAGGACACGGGTGCGAAGGCCGGCATCGTCCTGCAGGGAGAGCTTGCCCTCGAACTTGACGGTGAAGTTCTGATCGTTGGCGAGGGCGATTCGTTCGCGTTCGAAGCGACCCGAATGATGCGGTTTTGGGCCAACGACGTCGAAACCGAAATTTTGTGGATCACGTCGCCGGCGTTTTACTGAACGTCTGTGTCGTCATGAAAATCGACCGTAGCTGCCAGTAGCGCGCATCGTATCAATCGCCAAATTCGATCGCCAGCTATTTGCCGGACCGGACGATAGTCTCGTGTCCAACCGGTCTTTGCCGGCTATTTCGAGACCCCGTATGGCTTGGCTCCTCCTATGTCTTGACGGATCGATTTCGTCGAAATACAAAATGCAAAACATATTTTTGCATTTGGAGGGTGCTTTGGGAGGAAATCCGATCCGAGGGTCGATGATGGTCGAGCAACTCAATGTGCTCGACATCCTCAGACACGCGGCGACCGTCTTTCCCGATCGCGAGATCGTGGACCGTGCGCCCGATGGCACCTTACAGCGGAAGACTTACAGCGAGGCGTTCCAGCAGGTTGGTCGACTGACGAACGCATTGGCCGAGCTGGGTGTCCAGGCAGGCGACCGGGTGGGCACGGTCGCCTGGAGTACGATTCGCCATTTCGAACTGTTTTACGCCATTCCCGCTATCGGCGCGGTCTGCCACACGATCAATCCGCGCTTCACCCGTGAGCAGATCGTCGATACGATAAACCGTGCGGGCGATCGCGTGCTTTTCGTCGACCCCGATTTTCTGGAACTCATCGCGGATTTGCGTGGCGAGTTCCATACCGTCGAAACGATCATCGCGCTTTCCAGCTCGGCCATCGATGGGGTTCCCTGTTACGATGACCTGCTGAAAGGGCAGGCGGCAGATCACGACCGGCCGGCATTCGACGAGCGTTCCGCCGCGTTTCTCTCCTTCACTTCCGGCACGACGGGCGCGCCCAAGGGCGTTCTCTACAGTCATCGTTCGGTGGTTCTGCACGCGATGGGCAATCTGGCGAGCGGCGTGAAGCCGCAGCGCCATGAAAGCTGTGTCATGCCGATGGCATCGATGTTCCACGTCACCGCATGGGGACATCCGTTTCTCTGCCCGATGGTCGGCAGCAAACTCGTTCTGCCGGGTTCCCGGCTTGACGCAATCTCCTGCTACGAACTGATCGACAAGGAATCCGTTACCCTGGCGTACTGCGTTCCAACTCTTCTGGAGCGCATATTCGCATATGTGAGCGAGAACGAGCTTCATTTTCACAGCCTGAAGGCCGTTGCTTGTGGCGGCGCACCGACGCCGCGCAGCCTGGTCAGGACAGTCGAGGAAAAATACGGCGTGGAATTCATCCCTGGCTGGGGCATGACCGAGACATCGCCGACGGGTGCGGCTGGATATAAGGTCGTCGGTCAGCCCGAGGATCGCGAAAGCGAAGTTTACTGGCGCAACCGGAAGAAGAACCGCGCCGTCTTCGGACTTCAGATGAAGATCGTCGATGAAGATGAAAACGAACTGCCCCGGGACGGCGTCGCCAGTGGCGAACTCGTCGTGCGGGGAAACTGGGTAGTTGGCGAATATTTCGGCGACCCGGATTCACGTCAAAGCTGTTTTACCCGTGATGGCTGGTTTCGCACCGGCGACGTGGCAACGATCGACCGGCATGGGCGCATGGAGATCGTCGATCGGATCAAGGATCTCATCAAATCGGGTGGTGAATGGATCAGCTCCATCGAACTCGAACAGGCCGCATTGAGGCATCCTGCCGTCGAGCAGGCCGCAGCGGTGGCGGTCCCGGACCCCAAATGGATCGAGCGGCCGGTAGCGTTCGTGTGCCTCGGCAATGGGCTTTCGGCGACGGAAGATGAGATCAAGGAAACGATGCGGCAGGCGCTCGACCAGAAGTGGAAAGTGCCGGACCGCATCATCATCGTCGACAGCCTGCCGCATACGCCCACCGGAAAAGTCGCCAAGAGGTTGATCCGGGAACGGTTCTCCTCCGGCTCGATATAGTCAGATGGGAGTTGGCGAATTGTCGTTTGCAAGAAGCATGACCCGAAACGGCATCGGCGTCGTTTCCATATCGAATCCCCCCGTTAACGCCATGAGCCCCGGTGTGCCGGATGACATATACCGTCAGCTCGCCGCCCTGCTGGATGATCCGGGCGTCTCTGCTGTCGTGTTGCACGGCGACGGCGGTGTGCTTGCCGGCGCGGACATCTCGGCGCTCGAAAAGGCGTGGCCCGCTTCGAGCCGGACGATGCGCGACATCTTCCCTCTCATCGAGGCCAGCTCAAAGCCCGTCATCGCCTATCTTGAAAGTCAGGCGCTCGGCGGTGGCCTCGAACTTGCCATGGCCTGTCATTTCCGCGTAGCGCATGCTGGCACGGCGCTCGGCCAGCCCGAAGTGACGCTCGGGATGCCGCCCGGATCAGGGGCGACGCAGCGCCTGCCCCGGCTTGTCGGTTTTGAGGCTGCAACCGAAATGATCACGTCCGGACGACCGATAAGCGGCGACCGCGCTTTTGCGCTGGGTCTGGTCGACGGTTTGGTCGGTAAGGACGATTTCGACGCCGTTCTGGCGTTCGCCGTCAAGGCGGCGGCCGACGGCAAACTGCCTCTGGCGCGCAACCGTGATATCGTCCCGCCCGATCCGGCTTTCTTCGCCACGACCCGCATGTCCCTGTCAGCGAAGTCGCGGGGGCAGAACGCGCCGCTGAAAAGCCTCGAATGCATCGAGAAGGCCGCGCTCCTGCCGGTTGACGAAGGCGTCAGGTATGAGCGCAGGGTTTTCGAAGAATGCGTGGCCAGCGACGAAGGCCGCGCCCTGAGGCATCTGTTCCGGGCGGAACGCAAGGCCCGCCTTGTTCCGGGCGTAAATAGAGATACCGCGACGCTACCGATCGCTTCGGTTGCCGTCATCGGCTCCGGGACGATGGGAAGCGGTATTGCCATTGCTTTTGCGGATGCCGGATTTCCGGTCAGGCTTCTCGACACCAATCCCGAAGCACTTGCTCGTGCGGTGCGCGTCATCGCGGCGAACTACGATACCGCACTCGGCAAGGGACGACTGACCGCCGCGCAGGCGGCCGAACGGAAAGCGCTGATCGAGCCGGTCGACGATTTTGCGCACATCGCCGGCGTCGATCTCGTCGTCGAGGCCGTTTTCGAGGATATGGACGTCAAGAAAGCGGTCTTCGCGCAACTCGATCGCCACTGCAAGGCCGACGCCATTCTGGCGTCCAATTCGTCCTATCTCAACCTTGACGAAATCGCGGATACGGTTCCGCAACGGCGCGAATATGTGATCGGGATGCATTTCTTCGCTCCCGCGAACATTATGAAGCTGCTTGAGATCGTGCGCACGAAAGCAGCATCGCCGACCGTGCTCAAAACCGTCGTGAAAATCGGGGCGCGGATCGGCAAGAAAGTCGTCGTCGCGGGGGGCTGCCATGGCTTTATCGCCAACCGGACTTTCGCACTCTACATCCGCGAAGCCCAGTTCGCTCTCGAAGACGGAAGCAGTCCGGCTGCCATAGACAAGGCGCTGACTGATTTCGGAATGCCGATGGGTGTATTCAGCGTTCGGGATCTTTCCGGTCTCGAGATCAGTTGGCGGATTCGCAACCAGTTTCCCCAGATGCGCAACCCGCCTGGCCGCTACTGCACGATCGATGACCGCCTTTGCGCCATCGGCCGTTTCGGACAGCGTTCAGGTGCCGGCTATTACCGGTACGAAACAGGTTCACCCAAGCCGCTGCACGATCCGGTCGTGGATGAACTCGTTGAACGCAGCGCAAGCGAGGCGGGGATCGAACGGCGTCTGATATCCGATGAGGAGATCATCGAGCGCAGCTTCCTGATTGCAGTCAACGAAGCCGCGAAAATCTTGCAGGAGGGCATCGCTCAGCGCGCCAGCGACATCGACCTGGCCTGGGTGCATGCCTACGGCTTTCCCGCCCGGCATGGTGGCCTGATGCACTGGGCCGACCGGATGGGACTGCCCACCGTGCTGGAAAAGGTTCGCGGCTTTGCGCACGAGAGCATTTACTGGGAGCCGGCCGAACTGCTTGTCGAACTCGCTCAAAGCGGCAGGACATTCAGTGATTATGACGAAGGGAGAGAGAGCAATGCGTGAAGCGGTCATCGTTTCGACGGCGCGAACACCGATAGGAAAGGCGTTTCGCGGCGCGTTCAACAATACACATGGCGCAACGATGATGGGGCATGCGCTTTCGCACGCCGTCGAGCGTGCCGGTATCGATGCCGGCACGCTGGAAGACGTTGTGATCGGCTGCGGCTATCCGGAAGGAGCGACCGGGTTCAATATCGGCCGGCAAAGCGCGTTGCGCGCCGGCTTCCCGGTTACGGTGTCGGGAACGGTCGTCAGCCGGTATTGCGGTTCTGGCCTTAACGCCGTCGCCCATGCAGCCCAGCGCATTATGCTCGGCGAGGGCGACGTTATAGCGGCCGGCGGCGTGGAAAGCGTAAGCCTTGTGGCCCGCAAATCCAACGGATCGAACAAAGCAGAGCCATGGCTGGAAGACCATGTGCCGCATCTTCACACGCCGATGATCGAAACCGCCGAGATCGTTTCCAAACGATACGGCATCGATCGGTACGCGCAGGACGCCTACAGCCTCGAGAGCCAGCGCAGGACCGCATCCGCGCAGGAGATGGGCCTGTTCGACGACGAAATCGTCCCTTTGGAAACGACGAAAGCCGTCATCGACAAGGAGTCCGGGCAGACGCGGTACGAGTCCGTATTGCTGACGAAGGACGAGGGCAACCGCCCCGAGACGACCTATGACGGTCTTGCCAACCTTGCGCCGGTCATGGGCGATGGAGGGGTCGTTACTGCCGGCAACGCATCGCAGTTGTCGGATGGGGCGTCTGCCTGCATTCTCATGGAACGCGGTCATGCCGAGAAGTTGGGCATCGCTCCGCTGGGCATTTTCAGAGGCTTCGCCTCGGCCGGGTGCGAGCCCGACGAGATGGGCATCGGCCCGGTCTTTGCGGTTCCCAAGCTTCTCGAGCGGCACGGGCTGAAGGTTTCCGATATCGATCTGTGGGAGTTGAATGAAGCTTTCGCCGTTCAGGTTCTCTACTGCCGCGACAAGCTCGGAATTCCTGGCGATCGCCTCAACGTCAACGGCGGCGCGATCTCGATCGGCCATCCGTTCGGCATGAGCGGATCGCGCATGACGGGCCATCTGATGCTGGAAGCCAGACGACGAAACGCGCGATATGCGGTCGCCACCATGTGCGTGGGCGGCGGGCAGGGGCTTGCTGCTCTCTTCGAAGCACTCTGACAGGAACGTGCCCATGAACTGGACTGTCGCAAACAGGCGCGACGTGGATTTCCTGCTCTATGAAGTCCTCGATACGCCAAAGCTGTTCGAGCATGCGCGATTTGCACATCACGATCGACAGACCGTCGACGGCGCGATCGACCTCGCCTTCGACATCGCCACCAACATATTGTGGAAGAATGCGAGGGCTGCCGACCTTGAGGAACCCCGTCTGGTCGACGGGCGCGTCGTGATTTCGCCTGCGACCAAAGAGGGCGTGAACGCGATCGTCGATGCCGGGTTCATCGCGGCTTCGGGCACACTTGAAGACGGCGGACTGCAATTGCCGATGGTCGTCACCCAAGCATGCCTTGGAGTTCTGAAGGGGGCCGACTGCGCAACCGCTGGATATGTCATGCTCACGCGCGCAGCGGCGAACCTTCTCAGAGCACACGGCGACGACATTCAGCGGCGCACATTCATGGCGCCCATGATGGAGGGCCGCTTTTTCGGCACGATGTGCCTTTCAGAACCGGATGTCGGGTCCTCGCTTGGCGACATCAGGACAATGGCGACGCCCTTCGATGACGGCACTTACCGCATCCGCGGCAACAAGATGTGGATATCGGGTGCCGACCAGGACATTTCGCAAAACGTCATTCATCTCGTTCTGGCGAAGCTTCCCGATGCGCCTGCCGGGGCCGGCGGCCTCTCCTTGTTCATCGTACCGCGAAACCATGTGAACGATGATGGAACGGTAGGCGCGGCAAACGACGTGCGGGTTGCCGGGCTGAACCATAAGTTGGGGTATCGCGCGACATCGAACTGTGCGTTGAATTTCGGCGAGAACGGCACCTGTGTCGGCTATCTGGTCGGGCAGCCTCACAAGGGTCTGCTTTACATGTTCCACATGATGAACGAGGCGCGCGTCGGCGTCGGCACAGGCGCTGCCATGGCGGGCTATGCCGGATATGGCGAGGCGGTTCGTTATGCGCGCGAACGCATTCAGGGCCGGCCCCTGGGGGCACCGGCGGGCAGCAAGCCGGTGGAAATCGTCAATCATCCCGACGTCAAACGTATGTTGCTAAGGCAAAAGGCGTTCGTCGAAGGTGCGCTCGCATTGTGCCTTTTCGGCGCATTCCTGATCGATGAGAGCCAGGGAGAAGGCGACGATGAGGAACGTCAGATCAAGGCGCAAATTCTCGATGTCCTGACGCCGATCATCAAATCGTGGCCGTCCGAATTCTGCCTCGAAGCGAACAAGGACGCCATTCAGGTCCATGGCGGCGCGGGGTACACCCGCGATTTCATTGTCGAGAAACTTTATCGGGACAACCGCCTGAACGCGATCCATGAGGGCACCACGGGCATTCAGGCGCAGGACTTTCTCGGTCGCAAGGTGCGGATGGAAGGGGGTGTTCCATATCGGCGCGTGCTCGATGCAATCCGTTCGGAACTCGCGCTTCATGAGACGCTCGACGTGTCGAAGCGACAGGCCGCTCAACTCGAAAGGGCGTTGGCGTCGGTCGAGGATGTCATCAGCCTCATGGTCGACAAGCAAGCGGCCGGCGACGTCCGTGGCGCGCTGTCTAATGCGACCAATGTCCTTCTGGCGTTCGGTCACATCGTGATCGGCTGGCTCTGGCTGTGGCAGACACGCGTCGCGCAGGCATCGCTATCGTCGGCTGAGCATGACGACCGGCTGTTTTACGAGGGCAAGCTCGCCGCCATGACCTTTTACTTCGCGTTCGAGGTTCCGTTGGTCGAAGGCTTGCTTCAGCCCGTACGCGACGGTGAGACAGTCTGCGACACCGTCTCGCCCGATTGCCTTTAAGCTTCGCGCAAATCCGCGCGGAGTTTCAATCCCTTGGGAGGAGACAGGGAAAGATGAGTTCGTTGTTCGATCTTGATGGCAAGACTGCCATCGTCACCGGCGCCACCAAGGGAATTGGCCGTGCCATTGCAACACGGCTCGCCGAAGCGGGTGCCGAGGTGGTCGTGTCCAGTCGTGATGTCGAGCGATGCGAGACCGTCGCACAGGAGATTCGCAATCTCGGCGGCAAGGCCGTCGGGATCGCTTTGAACATATCGAGGATCGATGATTTCGATCCTTATCTCGAACGCGTAAGAGCGCAGACGAGCAACGAGATCAGCATCTATGTGGGCAACGCAGCGCTCAACCCCCATTACGGCCCAATGCTTACCGTTTCGGAAGCCGAGTTCGACAAGATTTTTCTCGGCAACGTCAAGGGAAACATCTGGATGGCCAAGAAACTCGTCGATGGCATGAAACGAGCGGGCGGCGGGGCATTCGTCTTCGTCTCAAGCATTTCAGCACATCGCGGGACTGACGATATCGGCGTTTACGGCGCGTCGAAAGCCGCACTCGAATCCGTAGCGCGCAGCTTGGCTGTCGGACTGGGGGCGGATGGCATCCGCGCCAATTGCGTCGCCCCTGGGCTGGTTCGTACGGATTTCGCCAAGCCGCTCTGGACCGATCCCGAGCGCGAACGCGTAGCTGCCGAACGATATCCCCTGAAACGCATCGGCGAGCCCGACGACCTTGCCGGCGCTGTTGCGTTTTTGGTTTCGGATGCGGGCCGCTTCGTGACCGGACAGACAATCGTCGTCGACGGCGGCATATCGATTGCGGGTACCGGCCGCTGAACTGCCTATCCATACGGCAGAAATCTGGCTGTCCTTTGCGCTCGCGCCCTTGAGTAATGCGGGCTCCGACTTCCCATAGCCGCCTCAGGAATAATGCAAAATATTGTATTGCATTCCGCAGCGGCACTGATACCATTTCGTTTCAGGCATAGGAAATGTCCGCCAATGATGACGGAACTCACAGGCAGGTCGGTAATAGTAACCGGTGGCGGAACCGGCATAGGAAAAGCGATTTGCCTTGAGCTTGGGCGCCGCGGCTGCAGCGTTCTTGTCAACGATCTGAGTGGCGGCGCGGCCGTGGCCGACGAGATCAATGCTGCCGGTGGGCGGGCGGCGGCGTTTGACGGCAGCGTGACGTCTCCCGAAAACGCCCGTGCGATGATCGAGGCCGCCTGCGCGGCTTTCGGCCGTCTCGATGGCGTCGTCAACAATGCCGGTATCCTGAAAGACCGCATCTTTCATCAGATGAGCCTGAGCGAATGGCAATCCGTCGTGGATGTTCATCTTTTGGGATCGTTTCTTGTGAGCCGTGAGGCTGCTGCGGTGTTTCGAAAGCAGGAAAGCGGCGCTTTCGTCCACATGACATCGACAAGTGGCCTGATCGGTAATTTCGGCCAAGCCAATTATGCCGCCGCGAAAATGGCCATCGTCGGTCTTTCGCGGTCGATCGCCCTCGACATGGCGCGGTTCAATGTTCGGTCCAACTGCATCGCCCCATTCGCCTGGAGCGCGATGACGAGTTCCATCCCGACAGATTCCGAAGAAAGCCGCCTGCGCGTGGAAAAGCTGAAGCGCATGGAGCCGGAGAAGATCGCGCCGCTGGTCGCGTTTTTATTGAGCGATGCCGCAGCGGATGTGAGCGGTCAGATCCTCGGCTGCCGCGCCAACGAACTCATGATTTTCAGCCAGCCGCGTCCGTTGCGAAGTGTTCACAAGGATGGCGGGTGGTCCGTGGAAGCGATCGCAGAAATCGCCTGGCCGGCGCTCCGGCACGCCAGCGCGCCACTCGAGCGAAGCCCGGAAGTGATTTCCTGGGACCCAATCTAGGCCGGGGAGGCGGAGGGAAACGCACCGACACGAAAAAGGCATGATAGCCGAACGCAACAAATAATAACGGGGAACCCGCGTGACATCAGCAGTGGAAATTCAGGGGGTGCACAAGGTGTTCGGCGATGCCGTTCACGGTGTGCGCGCTCTAGACGACGTATCGATCTCGATCCGTTCCGGCGAGTTCTTCACGCTTCTTGGCCCTTCGGGCTGCGGAAAGACAACGCTCCTGCGCTTGATCGCAGGCTTTGAAAGCCCGACTGCCGGGCGGCTTCTTCTCAACGGACGCGACGTGACCAATTCGTCGCCGAACGTTCGGCCGATCAACACGGTCTTTCAGTCCTATGCTCTTTTTCCACATCTTACCGTCGCGGAAAATATCGCGTTCCCCCTGGAAATGAAGGGGCTTTCGAAAAGCTCCGTCAAAAGCCGCGCAGACGAGATGCTTACGCTCGTCAAACTCGACGGCTACGGATCGCGTAAGATTTCCGAATTGTCGGGCGGCCAGCAGCAGCGTGTGGCGCTGGCGCGCGCCCTTGCCGCTTCTCCCGAAGTCCTGCTTCTTGACGAGCCGCTGTCGGCGCTGGACCTCAAACTGCGCAAGGAAATGCAGTTGGAGCTCAAGCGGCTTCAGGCGGAAACCAAACTGACCTTCATCTTCGTCACCCACGACCAGGAGGAGGCCCTGACGATGTCCGACCGCATCGCCGTGATGTCGGATGGACGGGTTCAGCAGCTTGGCTCTCCGAAAACCATCTACAATCAACCCGCAAATCGCTTCGTCGCGGGATTTATCGGCGAAACCAATCTAGTCACCAGCGACAAGGTGCCGATGGCATTCACTTTGCCGTTGGTCACGAACGGTTCGATCAAGACAGGAAACGACCCGTCGACACTGGCTTTTCGCCCGGAAGACGTCGAGATCGTCGAGGCGGGCGGACAAGGCTGCATTCCCGTGACGGTTGGGCCTGCTCTGTACATGGGAACTGACTATCAGGTCGCGTTGGCCCTCGAAGCCGACACCAACATCATGGCTCGCATATCCGCGCGTTCTTTCGATCGTGTACCGCAGCAGGGCTCAATAGCCCATATCCGGGTGCGGCCCGAAAACATCCGTGTCCTGGGGGGCTGATGAGCGTGGCTGCCGCAAATCGTATCGATACCCTACGCCCATGGCTTTTGTCAGCACCGGCGCTGGTGCTTCTGATCGGCGGCTCACTGGTGCCGCTCCTCATCGTGACAGCGTTCTCATTTCTGGAGCCGGGTGCATATTCGGGCGTCGTATGGAACTTCACGACGCAGGCCTGGCTGTCCCTTTTCGTGACGCGGGACATCTTCGACGACACGCTGAGCTGGGCGACCTCGCACATCGTCATATTCTGGCGGTCGATCTGGCTGTCGCTGATGACGACGGTCGTCACCTTTATCGTCGGCTTCCCGACCGCCTGGTACATCGCCAACCGGTCGCCCGCGATACGGCCTGTGTTGCTGTTTTTGATCACAATACCATTTTGGACGAACCTGCTCGTCCGTACGGTCGCAATCAATGAGCTGATCCGAAACAACGGCGTCCTCAACTCCTTTCTCATGCATTTCAACATTATCAGCGCACCGCTTCCGATCGCCTACACCGACACGGCCGTGCTGATTGGCATGTCCTATGTGTATCTGCCGTTGATGGTGATGCCGCTTTTCGCGTCGATCGACCGCTTCGACAAGAAGCTGCTCGAAGCCGCCTACGATCTCTACGCAACCCGCCTGCAGGTGATACGGCGTGTGATCATGCCGATCCTGCGGCCCGGAATCATCGCCGGCGCGACCCTGGTCTTCATCCCGTCGCTGGGTGCGTACGTCATCCCGCGTGTGCTGGGGGGCGGCAAGAAAATGATGATCGGCAACTTCATCGAATTGCAGTTCGGCGCAGCGCGCAACTGGCCCCTCGGTGCTGCGACGGCCCTCTTCCTGCTTGTTCTCGTCGTCGCGATTGTGGTCATCGGCAGCGCTGTTGCCAAAAGGGTGCAGACCAATGGTTAGAAAAACGCATTTCAATGTGCTCGACCTGCCCGCCTTCGGGGTGATCACCTTCCTGGTGTTCGTCATTCTTTACATGCCGGTCTGCGTCCTGGTCGTCTACAGTTTCAGTTCGTCGGCTATCGCCAGCGTCTATCAGGGGTTCACGTTCGACTGGTACCGCTCGGCGCTGCGCAATCAGGCTGTCATCGACGCCACGATCCTGTCCTTGCAACTGGCAAGTCTGGCCGCGATCATTTCCACCACGGTGGCGACGCTTGCTGCCCTTGGAACAACCCGCGCGAAATTTGCCGGCCAAACGGCGATCTACTTTCTGATCACCCAGCCGCTCATCATCCCAAGCATCGTCATGGCGGTAGCATTCCTGATCATCACGGCTTCGATCAAGAGTGCGACGGGGTATAACGGGATCGGCTACCTGGTCTTCGCTCACTCGGTTTTCTGCATACCGCTGGCCTATCTGCCGATACGCGCACGGCTTGAGGCCATCGACCCGGTGCTTCAGGTCGCAGCATCCGATCTTTACGCCAATCGCTGGCAGACTTTCAGAAGGGTCACCGCGCCTCTTCTTTTCCCGGGCATAGGCGCCGGCTTCACGCTCGCCTTCATCGCGTCGCTCGACGACGTGGTCATTACCGAGTTCGTGAAGGGCGCAGGCCAGGAAACGCTGCCGACTTACATGCTCAGCCAACTTCGGGTCACCATGACGCCTGAAGTTCACGCGATTTCGACACTGATACTCGCGTTTACAGTCGTCGCTCTCGGTATCGTCGCTTTTCTCAATGGAGTGAACAAAAATGGAAAGGGGAACTAAAATGAAACACGGTATTTCATTTGCAGCACTTCTTGCGTTCACATGCGCCGCACATGCGGATGGAAATCTCAATCTTTATAACTGGGGTGGCTACACCAGCCCCGAACTGATCAGGAAGTTCGAGCAGGAGTACGACGTAAAGGTCACCATCGCCGAATTCAATTCCAACGAAACGGCTCTTGCGAAGGTAGCGGCCGGCGGGAGCGAGTATGACATCGTCTTTCCTTCCGGAAATTATGTGCCGATCTATGTCGAGCAAGGGCTGTTGCAGGAACTGGACAAGTCGCGATTGCCGAACATGGCCAATATCGACGAGCGCTGGATGGCCCCCGAATGGGATAACGGCAGAAACTACAGCGTGCCGTGGCTCTGGGGTTCCATCGGCGTGGCCGTCAACACATCGGTCTATGACGGTGACATCAACACGTCTTCGATCATTTTCGACGTGCCGGCCGAACTGAAGGGCAAGATCAACGTCCTGCCGGAAATGTCGGCCGTTATCGAACTGGCGACGATGTATGTCGGCGGCGAGGTATGCAGCGAAGACCGGGAAGTCCTGCGAAAGGTCCGGGACGTTCTTCTTGCCGCAAAGCCGGACTGGATCAGCATCGATTACGGGATCGGCGAACGGCTGGCCAATGAGGACTGGGCCGCTTCCATGGCGTGGAACGGCGCAACCATGAAAGCCCGTCAAGCCAATCCAAAGGTGAAACTGGGCTTTCCGCGCGAAGGCTACACGATGTTCATGGACAATGCCGCTTTGCTGACGGGCGCGCGCAATGTCGACAACGCGTACCTGTTCCTCAACTTCATCATGGAACCCGAGAACGCCGCGCTGATCTCCGGATTTGCGGGCTACGGCAACGGCATTCGCGGCTCCGACGAATTTCTCCCGGAAACGATGCGCGGCGCGCCGGAACTCGAGCCTTCGGCGGAACTGGCGGCACCCGGCTTGTTTTCGCCCGTTTGCAGCAAGGCTGCCAACGACCTGAAGACTGCCATCTGGGCAGAAGTCCTCAAGTAACAGTGCAGGAAAGGTATACAGGAAGGCCGGTGCGTCCCTGTATACGGAGACCCTCATGACGAATGGGCGAATATCCTATTGGCACGAGGCGCTGGGCGGAATACCGACCCGGCGCCCGTCCTTGCAGCACGATATATCGGCGGATGTGTGCATCGTGGGAGCCGGGTTCACCGGCCTTTGGACCGCGTACTATCTGAAACAACTGGCGCCGGACATCGACATCGCCGTCGTGGAGAAAAACTTTGCAGGGTTCGGTGCGTCGGGCCGCAACGGCGGTTGGTTGAGCGGAGGGTTCGGCTGGAACCGCGAGACCTATCTGAAGTCATCGACACGCGCTGCGGTCATATCGATGCAGGATCAGCTTCGGCACAGTGTCAGCGAGGTTGCAGATGTCGCCGAGCGCGAAGGCATTGACGCCGACATTTTGAAAACCGATCAGGTCACGTTCGCCGTAACCGCAAGCCAGGCGAAACGGATGCGGGAACACTACGAATATCTACGTTCGTGGGAGGTCGGGCCTGACCGGTTGCAACTGCTCGAACAAGCGGAGGCAGCTTCGCGGATAAAGGTTCGAAACGCCAGTCTGGCGCTTGCGACACTTGGCGTTGCGCGAGTACAGCCGGCAAAGCTCGTACGCGGTCTGGCCGACCTCCTGGAGCGCCGCGGCGTGCGCATATTCGAGGGGACATGCGCGACGAAAGTCACCCGCGGTAGCGTCCATACCGATAAAGGTTCGATCAAGGCGTCGCTCATCGTGCGGGCGACGGAGGGGTATACGCCCTCGCTCGCCGGGCTCAAGCGCTCCTTGCTCACTATGGGTTCCAATGTCGCGGTCACGACTCCTATTCCCGCCGAACGGTGGGATCAGATCGGATGGGCAGCCAGCGAATTGATGGCGGACTACGCCAACTCGTTCAGCTACCTGCAAAGAACACGCGACGATCGCATTCTTATCGGTGGCCGGGGCATTTATTATAATTTCGGGAACCAGCCGGATGTCGACGGTCATGCAAGTCCACGCGCAGTAGAGCGCTTACGGCAAGCGCTCGATTCTTTTCTACCGCAGATCGCGGATATTCCCTTCGAACATTCCTGGTGCGGTGCATTGGCCGTGCCTCGCGATTGGTGTGCGTCGGTCGGGTTCGACCGCACCAGCGGCATCGCCTGGGGTGGTGGGTATGTCGGTTCGGGCGTGACCACTTCCAACCTCGCCGGCCGGACGATTGCAGATCTTCTTCTTGGGCACAAAACGGAAAGAACCGGATTGCCCTGGGTCGATCACCGATCCCCGAACTGGGAGCCCGAGCCGATGCGTTGGCTGGGAGTCAAGACGATGTTTGCTCTTTACGGCGCGGCAGACAAGCGCGATGCCGCGCGCCCGGAAATGACCCGTCCGTCATCGATAGCGAAATGGGCCAACTATCTATCGGGGCGCTGATTTCCAGCGTGCGAAGCCAGATAATTCCTCAACAGCAAAAGATATTGAAAAATGGATGAGAACCCTAATTCGCCCGAAGCACGGGACATTCGCAACCATCTTCACTCGTTTACGAATGCGCGCCGACATTTGGAAGTCGGCCCGCTCGTCATCGAGCGCGGTAGCGGCATATATGTCGAGGACAACTCAGGCAAACGTTACATCGAGGCAATGGCGGGCCTTTGGAGCGTCGCAGTCGGGTTTTCCGAACCCAGACTGGTCGAAGCCGCTGCCCGTCAGATGCAGAAGCTTCCCTATTACCATACGTTCTATCATCGGTCCCATTCGCCGGTGATCGAACTTGCGGAAAAGCTTGTGAAAATGGCACCGGCTCCGATGAGCAAGGCGTTTTTCGCAAGCTCTGGCTCCGAAGCAAACGACACCGTTATCAAAATGATCTGGTATCGGTCGAATGCGATGGGGCAGCCACAACGCAAGAAGATCATCAGCCGCCAGCGGGCATATCACGGCGTCACACTTGGCGCTGCGAGCCTGACGGGCCTGCCTGTCGTCCATAAATCGTTCGACCTTCCCTTGCCGAACATCTTGCACGTGTCATGCCCCTACGCATACAGGAACGCGCTTCCCGGCGAGAGCGAGGAGACCTTTGCGACACGGCTGGCCACGGAGCTTGAAGACACCATATTGCGCGAAGGCCCGGACACCGTTGCGGCCTTCATAGGCGAACCCATCATTGGAGCGGGCGGTGTTATCACACCACCCGCGACTTACTGGGAGAAGATCCAGGCGGTCCTTGCCCGCTACGACATCCTGCTCGTGGCCGACGAGATCATCTGCGGCTTCGGTCGTACCGGAGCGATGTTCGGCAGCGACACATATGGCATCAGGCCTGATATCCTGGTCGCTTCGAAGCAATTGTCGTCGTCCTACATGCCGATTTCGGCAGTCCTGGTGAACGACAAGGTCTTTGAACCGATTGCTGCCGAATCCGATCAGATCGGCGCTTTCGCGCATGGGCTGACTGCGAGCGGCCATCCCGTTGCTGCCGCAGTGGCTCTTGAAAATCTGGCGATCATCGAAGAACGCGGACTGGTCGAAAACGCCCGGCACGTCGGTAAACACCTGCAGGAGCGACTGCTGGGGCTCGAGAGCCATCCGCTCGTTGGTCAGGCCCGCGGATCAGGTCTCATCGGCGCTGTCGAACTGGTCGTGGACAAGGCAACGAAGGAGCCTTGGGGCGAGGCTGGAAAGCTCGGTGCGGCCGTCGTGGCCAGACTTCTCGAAAAAGGCGTCATCGCACGCAGTATGGGCGACATAATCGGCTTCAGTCCTCCACTCATCATCACCCGCGACGAAGTGGATGTCGTCATCGACGCGCTGGCCGATGCACTTTCGGAAACCGAAAAGGACGTCCGAAAGTCCGTTTGACGTATCTAGGCGATTTCACGGGTGCAGATAGGTCGAAGCGAGGCGCTCGGTTCGCTTCGACCGAACCAGTTGGCCTTTACCTGCCGTCATAACCCATCAGCGCTTCGCGCAACCGTTTCAGATACGGACCAACGGTATGGATGACATCCTTCGTGACCTGCGAAGCGTGTCCTCCGCAATTGATCGTATAGATTTCACGTAGCCCCGGCAGACGAAATGCAGTCGCCGCCGCATTGACGTTGGGGTTCCACTCACCGAATGCGGCGCAATAACCATCGGTCCGAAGACGTTCGCGATACATCCGTCCCTTGCTCCTGAAGTCCACATCTGCCTCCGGGTGCGCCCTTTGGAAATCGATGGCAAAGGCCTCCAGTTCCTCGTCGTCGAGTTCGCCAAGATAGGCGCTGCCATGCGACGTGGAAGATATTGGCACCGTAGCGCCCAGATCGAGCAGCAACCCGAACGAATTTGCGGATCTGACGTATGAGAGATAGACCATGTCCAGGTTTCGTCGGGCCGCGATAGCCGCCGATCCACCCGAGATATGCGCGATCGTTTCGAGATCGGGCTGGATTCTGGCAATGAAGGCACGGCTCTTCAAATAAGGCGATGCGAGCGACACAACTCTCGGTGCCAGCGAATAGGTTCCGGCAGCCTCATTGTAACGAAGATATCCAGTCTTCATCAATGTGAACGTAAGGCGTGTAAGGGTCGGTTTGGAAAAGCCCGTGCGCTTGGCAAGTTCCGAATTACTGAGCTCGTCATCGTCACTTCCGAACGATGCGAGAACTTCCATGCCCCTGGCCAGCGCCACGACGAACTGGCCGTCTTCCTGACGGCTTCTCGCCTCGTAGGCAAGCCTTTCCGAGCCGGCGTTGTCGGCACTCTTTTTCAATTCACGTTTGCGCAAGCCGACTGCCCTCGATTTAGCTTCGTAATCATCCGTACGCGAGATATCCGTAGCAAAACAATACCGATCACGGCACTTCGGAAAAGCGTCCGTCCATAACAAGCGCATTCGCGACGACACGTAATTTTCCGGAGCGATTTTGCAACCTCGAAATTCCGATGCAAAGCAAGGAATTGTGCCGGAGGTGTTGAAAATCCGCCCGTTCGGCAATGGCTGCGCGAGCATCCGATCGTTGAAGCTCTCGACGTGCCATTTCGCATCGACTTGCCGCGGCAAGCGATCGGATCGATAGGTTCACGGGTGACACGGCGAGCGGCGGTAACGATTTCCGGGATTGCAGGTGTTCGCGCGCCACGTCATCGACGACGTTCAGCCTCGGAAACGCCGCCCGACTTATAAATAGACGCTTAGGACATCGCCCGATCCCCAGCTGCTCTCGGCAGGTAGCCGGGCGTTCACATCCTTCCGACAGGCGATGAAAGAGTGAAATATGACTATTGCGTCGATAGATGCCGATTAAATATTTTTTCGAGCATCATTTTTTGACAAAAAACATATAAAAAACAACTGCAAAGAAAATTTGACTCCGAAGTAGAAAAATATATATAAGTGGCGAGGGAGGAAATCAAAATGAGCAATAATTCGTATTTCGTGATGTCCGGATTCGCCCTGACGGCCCTCTGTGCAGCAGGTGCCGCGAATGCCCAGACGCAGATGACCTACGGGACCTATATGCCGACAACGCACGTCGTCGTGCGCGAGGGTGTCGAGCCACTGGTAAAATCGCTTGCCGAGAAATCCGGTGGCGAGATTGAGTTCGAAGTCCTCGCGGGAGGCGTCGCTGGCAGCTACAGGGAGGCTCTAAGCACCATAGGTTCCCAGCTCGTTGATGCCGGCTATGTTGTTGATGCGGGCTTTCCCAAGCAGCTTCCGGCACACAACCTTGTCACAAACCTGTCGCTTCTCGTCAGTGACGAGTTTGCGCTCACTGGCGCCGTGAACGAGTTCAGACTTCTCGACTGTCCGCAATGTTCCGATGAAGCAGAACGCAACGGCACGACGCCGCTCGCCTACCATTCCACGACGCGCTACGTGCTTATGTGCGCAGGCGACATCAAGGGTCTCTCGGACCTTCGCGGCAGGAAAATCCGCGGGGCCACATCATGGGCAACCCTTTCGCAGGCCTTCGGTGGCGTTCAGGTCAATGCGTCTTCATCGGAACTTTTCGAGGCACTGCAGCGCGGCCAGATCGACTGCGCGATCGGATCGGACGTTTTCCTCGATGCCTACTCGCTGAAGGAAGTGGTCGGCTCGGTCGTCGATATGTCGCTGGGATCCTATTTCGGCGGCTGGTTCTTTGCTGCGAACGATGCCGTCTGGCAGGACGCCGACGATGAAGTGAAAGCCGCCATACTGGCAGAACTGCCGGGGACGCTGGCGAAGCTCACGCTGGCCTATCGCGCTGAAATGGCGAAGTCGATCGAGGATGCGAAGGCTGCCGGCGTCTCGTTCAACGAGCCGGATCAGGCTTTTCGCGATACCTTCGCGACCGCCCAGGAGAGTGCTGTCGAGGAGGCGATCAAGCGGGCTGAGGCAGATGGTGTTGCTGACGCTCGCGCCCTGGTCGAGAGGTTCCTCGAAATCAAGACCAAGTGGGAAGGGCTGACGGCTGATCTGAACGACGACACGGACAAGTTCGCCGAATTGCTTCAAGAGCATGTCTATTCGAAGATAAGCCGATAAGATGACCGCCTTTTCGCGTTTCGTTGACGTCGTCTCTCGCACGGCATTTCTCCTCGGCGGAATAGCCCTCGTTCTGATGATGCTGCACATCTCGCTCGATGTGCTGCTGCGTCTCCTGATCCGCCGACCGCTTCCCGGTACGCTGGAGATTACCGAGTTTCACTACATGGTGGCATGTACGTTCCTGCCGCTCGCGATGATCGAACTTCGCCGAAGAAGCATATCGATCGAAGTCATTAGTGAGCGGTTCCCCGAACGCGTCCAGATCGGTCTGAGCGTGATGGCGGATACGCTTACCGCGCTGTTTTGGGGGGGGCTCGCCTATTTCGCTTGGCTGGAGGCAATAAGGCGAACCCGGATCGGCGACAGCGTCGATGCGGTCGAGTTCTTCGTGCAGACATGGCCGGCCAGATGGGTGTTCGCCATCTCGATGATCTTGGCAACCCTCGCCGTTCTTTCGAACCTCATCAACGGCTTGCAAGCCGTTCGGGATGGTCGGGCCTATGCCAACGTGGAGCAGGACGAGCATTGACGCTTGTCTTCGCTCACCAGGTTTTTTAGGGGATTTCACTGATGACGTCGCTTGAGGTCGGATTTGCCGCGATCGGCATCCTACTGCTGCTGATGGCTATGCGCGTGCCGGTCGCCATCGCGCTCGGTATCGTATCGATATGCGGTATCTATATCGTCCGCGGCTCGCGGCCAGCGTTCCACGCGATGGGAAGCGCCCCCTTCGATTTCGCCGCGAGCTGGCACCTCTCCGCTATTCCGATGTTCCTGTTCATGGGGGCTCTCGCGCACCGCGGCGGACTGACGCGATCCCTTTTCGCGGCGGCTCGGGCGTGGGTCGGCTGGGTGCCCGGGGGGCTTGCAGTATCAGCTAACCTGGCCGCCGCGATGTTCTCTGCCGCGTCGGGTTCATCGGTCGCTACAGCGGCCGCTATGAGCCGCCTGTCCGTCCCGGAAATGATCCGCTATCGCTACGATCCGGCCTTTGCGAGCGCGACGGTAGCGGCAGCCGGCACGCTTGGCGCGATGATCCCGCCTTCGATCGCCTTCGTCATCTACGGTTGGTACACCCAGACTGCGATCGGATCGCTGCTTATTGCCGGCGTTTTGCCTGGCTTGATGACCGCCGGGCTTTATTCGGTGCTCATCATCGGCCGTGCAATGAAGAATCCTGCCCTCGCGCCGAGGCCCAGCGATGAAGAACTCGCCGAGCAGGCCCGCCAGCGCTGGCGGCTTCTCGGCGAAGTGTGGCCGCTGCCTGCCCTCGTAATCCTGGTCATCGGCGGCATCTACACCGGCGTGACGACGCCGACCGAATCCGGTGCCTTCGGTGCCTTTTGCGCGGCGTTGATCAGCCTCTCTCGCGGGAACCTCACTTGGTCGGTGATCCGCGAAAGCGTCGTGGACACGCTGACGAGCGCTACCTCGGTCTTCGTCATCGCGATCATGGCGCAGTTGTTCACCCGCTTTCTTTCACTGTGCGGAATCCCGGATTTTCTGTCGGGCCTCGTGGAGGCCGGCGACGTCAGTCCCTATGCAATCATACTGTTCGTGATCATCACCTATCTGATCCTCGGCATGTTCCTGGACCCGATCGGCATATTGCTTCTGACCCTGCCGATCTTCCTGCCTATGTTTCAGGCCGCCGACCTCAATTTGATCTGGATGGGCGTCCTTGTCGTGAAGCTTCTCGAGGTCGGGATGATCACGCCACCGCTCGGGCTGAACGCCTACGTGGTGAAAGCGGCGGTCGGAAACATCGTCTCGCTCGGTGCGATGTTTCGTAGCCTCACATGGTTCATCGCCCTCGAGTTCGTGATCATCGCCCTGCTTGTCGTGTTCCCGCAAATCTCGCTTCTGCTTCCCGAACTGATGCGATGAGCACGCAATTTGCGCGCCCTCCGCTGTTCGGCCCACCAACTGGACGATTAAATGAGACTGATCGATTTCTTTCTGAAAGCCGCCGCGCGATGGCCGGACGCAGCGTGCCTGAGCGACGATAGCCGCAGGCTCACCTATCGGGACGTTGCTGAAAAAGTCGACCGTGTGGCCGCGTCCCTCGTTCGCTCGGGCATTGCTGCCGGGGACGGCGTCGCGACGCTTACCCCCAACAGTATCGACGGGCTCATCGCGTGTTTCGGGCTGTTGCGAATGGGCGGTGTCTGGAACTCGTGCAACTATCGCTCGTCGCCGAACGATCTCGTCCATCACATGACCAAGGGAAAGGCGCGGGCAGTCTTTTACCACTCCTCGCTCGCCGATGTCGTCGAACAGATCCGCCCGATGCTGCCCAATGCGCGACTTTGGGTGTGCATCGACGAGAACCGAGGCGACCATTTCCTCGGCGACTGGCTGGCACTTTCGGCATCGAGCCTTCCGCCGACTGAGGCCTACCGCCCGGACGACGTCTACCGCGTCGCCGCGACAGGGGGGACGACCGGCGCGCCGAAAGCCGTCGCCAACACCCATCTCTCCGCCGAGACCAACATTGCAAGCTACCTGACGCTGTTTCGCTACGACACACCGCCGCGCTATCTGCTCGCCGCGCCGATGACCCATGCGGCGGGGATATCGAGTTTTCCGGTATTCGCGTGCGGGGGAAGCGTACACGTGCTTGCGGCGGCTGATGCCGCGTCCATCATCGACGCGCTCGAGACGGAGAGAATCACCACGGTTCTGCTTCCGCCGACGGTGATCTACATGATGCTGGCCCAGCCGAGGGTTCGCGAGCGAAGCTTCCCTGATCTCAAATACATGATCTTCGGGGCGTCCCCGATGGCGCCCGAGCGCCTGCGGGAAGCCCACGAAGTGTTCGGTCCCGTCATCTGCCAGCTCTACGGCCAGACGGAATGCTCGATGGCTATCTGCTATACCTCACCGGAGGAATACGATGCGATCATCCGCGATCCGGCCAAGCATGAACTCCTGGAAGTCTGCGGCCGGCCCGGGCCTTTCGCGGATGTCGCGATCATGGACGACGAGGGTCGATTGCTCGGCGATGGCGAGCGCGGGGAGATTGTCGTTAGGTCGAACATCGTCATGAAGGGCTATGTCGACGATCCCGCCGCGACGGCGGAAATCTCGGCCCATGGCTGGCACCATACGGGTGACGTCGGCTTTAGAACGGAAGACGGTTTCCTTCACATTGTCGACCGCAAGCGCGAGCTCATCATCAGTGGCGGCTTCAATGTTTTCCCGTCTGAAGTCGAAAAGGTTATCCAACGCAACAAGGCTGTTCTCGAATGCGCCGTCATCGGCGTTCCGGATGAGAAATGGGGCGAGATGGTCGTGGCCGTCGTTCAGCTCATACCGGGCGGAACTGCTGCGGAGGCGGAACTAATCGCCGAGTGCAAAGCGGAACTCGGCAGCGTCAAAGCACCCAAACAGGTGATCTTCAAGGAAGACCTCCCGCGTTCTGCCCAGGGCAAGGTTCTCCGTCGGGTGGTGCGTGCGGAATATTGGGCTGGTCAGGAGCGCGCAATTTGAACGCAATGTTATCATCGGCACAACTCAAGGCACGACTAGGCCTTCGGCTGCCGATCATCGCTGCGCCGATGTTTCTGGTTTCAGGCCCCGAACTCGTTATCGCCTGCAGCAATGCCGGAATTCTGGGGACTTTTGCGGCGGCAAGCTGCCGCACGACGGAGGATCTTCGCGTCTGGATGGAGCAGATCGACGCCGGCCTTGATTCCGAGGCGGCTGCCTGGGCTGTCAATATAATCGCTCACCCGTCCAACCAGCGTCTGGCCGCGGATCTCGAACTCGTATGCGCCGCGCGCGTACCGGTGGTGATCACGAGCATCGGCAATCCCGAAAAGATCGTCGGTGCCGTTCACGCCTATGGGGGGCTGGTTCTGTCTGACATCAGCACCATTCGCCATGCCCGCAAATGCGTAGCGGCGGGAGTGGACGGTCTGGTCGTTCTGACGCGAGGCTCCGGTGGCCAGGAAGGGTCGGCGAACCCCTTCGCCTTCGTTCGCGAGATTCGCCAGTTCTGGGATGGCCCCATCGCACTCGCCGGAGGTATCAGCGACGGCGCATCGATCCGCGCTGCGCTCGCCCTGGGTGCGGACCTCGCCTATATGGGCACGCCTTTCATCGCTTCGACCGAGAGCATGGCTTCGGCCGACTATCGGCGGATGGTGGTCGAGGCAGGTCTGGACGATATCGTCACGACGAAGGCGCTGTCGGGCATGAACGCCAATCTGCTTCGGCCGAGTTTCGCCGCGCAGGGCATCGACCCTGAAACGCTGCCCCCCTTGCCCCGGATCGACATGGCCAAGCACATGGATCCCGAGGGACTTCGGCGTAAGCGGTGGAAGGACATATGGGCCGCCGGCCACGGCGTCGGTGGGGTGAAGAAAGTGCAGTCCGTGGCGCAGTTCGTTCGTTGGCTGGATGAAGATATACGAACGAACGTCCAGTTATGCGGTCAGGCTGGCCTCGCAGACAGCCCGTCGAACACGAACTCCAGATAGGCATTCGCGACGTCTTCGCCACTGAGTGCGCCTTGCGGGCTGAACCAGCGCGGAAGTCCCGAAAGCGCGCCCATGAAGAAGTTGACGGCTAGTGCCGAGTTGCACGGTCTTATCGTGCCGTCCTCGACGGATTGTTCGACAAATCCCCTCAACATACGGTCGAACCCGCGACGGCGTTCGAGAATGAACTCGCGTTGGTCGGGCGTGAGCGACGAGACCGGCTCGAGCAAAATCGAGTGCCCGCCGAACTCGCTGGTGAGCAGCGTTATATATTTATAGAGGAAAAGCCGAAGTCGGTTTGCCGGCTTATCACTTTCGACGAAGGCGTATTCCTTCGCCCTTTGCGCGATGTCCATCGTGAGGTTATGGCACTCGAACAGGATTTCCTGCTTGGTGCGGATATAATAGTAGAGCGCGGGCTTCGTGACGTTCAGGCTGCTGGCGACTTCGTCGAGCGAGGTGTTGTGAAAGCCCTTCCTGGCGAAGGCGCGTCCCGCCTCCATGATGAGAGCCCTGCGCCTGCTCGCATATTGCTCGCTTCGCTGCTGGGGGCTTGCCACCCACTTTTCTTTTCGGATACTGCGCTTTGACATGAGACCTTCATCGAAGGTTATCCCCGATAAGTCAACGCCCGCCAGCCACCTCTAGAACCTGCCCGGAAACATAGTCAGCCAGCGGCGATACGAAGAAGAGAACGGCCTTGGCAACGTCCGATGTTTCACCGACGCGGGGGATAGGTGTGCCGGCGATGCTCTGCTGTTCCAGCTTGATGAAATCGGGGCGCGCGCGCAGTCGCGGCGTGGCGATAAGACCCGGAGCGATGGCGTTGCATGTGATGCCGAAGCCTCCCGCTTCACTCGCCAAAGCCCGCGTCATGCCGATGAGGCCTGCCTTGGCGGCCGAGTAATTCGTCTGACCCTTCATCCCCCGGTAGGCGATCGACGAGATGTTGACGATCCGCCCCCATTTCGAACTCATCATAGCCGGAAGCGCCGCGCGGCTGCAGAGGAAGCTGCCTTTCAGGACGACGTCATGGACGGTCTCCCAGTTCTCCAATGGCATCTTCGCCATATAGCCGTCCCGGGAGAAACCGGCATTGTTGACAAGGATGTCAGCGTCGCCGATCGCCTCGCGGCAGGACGCAAATGCTCCGCCGACCGACTCTTCGGAGCGCACGTCGGCATGTACCGCGACCACTTCCGTAGAAGGAATTTCCTTTGCCAACCATTCGGCCGCCGAACGTGCGACCTCGACATCGAGATCGATCAGCGCGATCGCGCAGCCTTCACGCGCCAGATAAAGCGCTGTCTCGCGGCCGAGACCGCCGCCGCCGCCAGTGATATAGGCGGTGCGTCCCTTCAGAGCGAAATCCAAAACCATCTCCAATATGATTGACTTTAGAGTAAAAAACTAACCGACGTTGGCCAAGTGCAATAGCATATTGCCTATTAAATCGGCAAATGTTATTTACTCTGAAGTAAAATATAGGAGGCGTCATGACGGATTTCAACGCGGGTCGAATGGCGGAGGGCGCGCGGATCGGCGTGCAGGGCGCGCATTGTAGCGCGTGCGGAACGACGACCTTTCCCCTCACGCCTTTCGGGTGTCCGCATTGTGGCGAGGGAACCGAGCGAGTCAGCCCGTGCAGCCTGGGCGACAAGGCTCGCCTGTTGTCGGCGATCAATATCCACGTGCCTGTGGTGCCCGGCATCGCCGTTCCCTTCGCCGTCGGCGAGGCGGAACTCTCGGACGGCATCGTTGTTCAGGTGATGCTGGCGGGCTCGGCCAGCTCGTACGCTCATGGGCAGGAGATCGTGGCAAGGGCGACGTCGGTTGAAGAGACCGCTCAAGGCATCGGCTGCCGTTTCCATCCGGTCGAGCTCTCCTGATGGTGGTTCTCAAGGATTTGCGTCCGGTCCACGTTGTCGGCGTCGGCATGCACCGCTACGAGTTTCCCGGTGAGACGAATTACATCGACCTCGGCCTGACGGCCGTGAGAGCAGCTCTTGCCGATTGCGGCGTTCCCTTCGAAGCCGTCGAGACTGCATTCGTCGGCACTACGGGGATCGGGATGGCGGCCGGTCGGGTAATGTTCTCACGTCTTGGAAGTACGGGCCTGTCCGTCACGCAGGTAGAGAATGCATCCGCCTCGGGCTCGTCCGCGTTTCAACTGGCCTGCAGGACGGTCGCGGCGGGCTTCGCCGACGTTGCGATAGCGGTGGGGGTCGACAAGCACGGCGACCAGTTGCGCGCCGTCAACAAGGCCGGCATCGAGCATCTTTCGGTCTGCAACCCGATCCCGCTGGTGGAGTTCGCGCTCCTCGGAGAATGGGTCAAGCAGTCTCGCGGCGTGACCCAGCAGGATCTGGCGCTTGTTGCGGCGAAGAATCATACGAACGCTGCATCCAATCCCTTCGCCCAGTTCCAAAAGCCGCGCTCGGTCGACGATATTCTCGCCTCGAAACCGGTCGCCGGCGATCTGACGGCTTTGATGTGTACGCCGCGTGGTGACGGCGGAGCTGCCGCGATCGTGATGTCGGAGGACGCGATCAGGCGTTTCGGGGTCAGGTCCGACAGGCCCGTCAGGGTGACGTCGTCGGTCCTGTGCTCTGAAACGGAGCGCCAGGGCACGCAAAGCCCGACCGTGGCAGTGGCTCGAACCGTGGCCCAGCGAGCGCTCGCAGAGGCGCAAAGCGAGCCGCGCGATCTCGACGTCGTCGAACTCCACGACGCGTTCGCGACCGAGGAGATCCTCTATTCCGAGACGTTCGGCATATGCCCGGAGGGCGCCGGCCACCTGTTCCTGCGCGAGGGTGGATCGGCGATCGGTGGAGCGTGCGCCATCAACAGTTCCGGCGGGCTGATTGCCCAGGGGCACCCTCTCGGTCCGACCGGTATCGGGCAGATCCATGAGATCGTGAGGCAGCTTCGGGGCGAAAACGCGGAACGGCAGCAGCCGGGCGCGAAGGTCGGGATGGCACACATGATCGGGCTCGGCACGATCGCGATCGCGCATGTTCTGGAGAGGAATTGAGATGTCGCAGTACGAGACGGTCGACTACCGGGTCGAGGACCGCGTCGCGGTGATCGCGATCAACCGGCCCGCACGGATGAACACTCTTGGAGCAGCATTGAAGGCGGACCTTCGCGAGCTTTTCACGAACGTGATGGTGAAAGACGAAGCAATCCGATGTGTCGTGATGACGGCGGTCGGCGAGAAGGCGTTTTGTGCCGGCGCAGATGTCAAGGAATATTCTGATCGGGTGCAGACACCATACGGCTATTTCGCCACGCAGCGCGCCACGCTGAGTCTGTTCCGCGAGATCGAGACGTTCGAAAGGCCGGTGATCGCCGCACTGAACGGTGTCGCTCTGGGCGGGGGGCTGGAACTGGCGATGTGCGCCGATCTCATCATCGCGGCCGAGCATGCGCGGCTGGGACTGCCCGAATCCAATCTCGGCGCGATGCCGGCAGCGGGCGGCACGCAGCGTCTTCCCCGGCGGATCGGGATGGCTAAAGCGAAAGAACTGATGTTCACCGGCCGGCTTATCGATGCCGGCGAGGCGCTCGACATCGGCCTGATCAATAAGGTCTGTTCGGCAGGCGAACTCATGGAGACCGCGATGGGGCTGGCGCGAGAGATCGCCGCGAGAGCGCCGATCTCGATGGCTTTCATCAAACATGCGGTCAATGCCGGCAGCGAGCTTTGCCTCGATGAGGCAATGGAGATTGAGCGCTTAGCCTCGACGGTCGTTATGAACAGTGCCGACCGCAAGGAAGGCATGAAGGCGTTTCTCGAAAAACGTCGTCCGCAATTCGTCGGGGAGTGACGGACAATGACATTCGACTTCGACGAACTGCCTTACAAGACGAGATATAACCTCCTCGCCAGCACCATCTTTCCAAGGCCGATCGCGCTCGTTGTCACGCGCGATGGCGAGGGCAGGGTCAATGCAGCGCCTTTCAGCTTCTTCAACGTCATGGCGACGGAACCGCCGATACTGGGCTTCGCCTGCGGGCAGGCGGAAAATGGGGGAACGAAGCATACGGTCAGCAACATCGTCGAGACGCGTCGCTTCACCATCAATCTGGTCGATGAGGTCATGGCCGGACAGATGAACATCTGCGGTGCGGCCTTCCCGCGCGGCGAAAGCGAACTCGATCACGCGGGCCTTACGGCGATCGGTTTCGAAGACGATACTGAACTGAGGGTTGCGGAGTCGCCTGTCAGCTTCGAGTGCGACCTTCACACCGATCTCGACCTCGGCAACGATCACCACATCATTCTTGGCCAGGTCATGCGCTGCCACGTTGCGGACCGATACGTCTTCGATGCCGAGAGAGGCTATATCCGTGGCGAGGACCTGAACCTGATAGGCCGCACCTACGGACGTCAAAACTACTGCCGCTCGAGCGACCGGTTCGAGATGAAGCGGATCGCGCGCTAGGTCGTGGAGCGGTAATTTTGCATCCGCAGTCGTGCTGAAGCAAGAGCGACGGCTGCGAGGAAGGTTTCTTGCGAGTTGTCGTAACGTGTGGCGACACGGCGAAAGCGCTTGAGCTCGCTTGGTCGGAATATGCGCCTGGCCAATCGATTGTAGCGGTTGTAGGTCGTCGTGTAAGGGTCATAGCGCTCGGGCACGTCACGCTAGGGCGAATGCGTTCTCGGAATGTAGAAAACCCCATCCAGGACGCGCCGGCCATCCGATCGTGCAACACCAAGAGGCTTGTTGGGTAGCGGCGGCGCGATCAACGCTTACTCCCGGTCGGTAAGATCAAAAACGTGCCATTAAAAGCTCCTTCTCAGGAGCTTGAATCTCTTACGAGCCTCAAACGGAAGCCCATTTAATAGCCAAAAGATAACGGACGATCTCCATTATCAAAGTGGCAATCGTTCGCGTAGGGCGGCGACAAAGCAGTCGCGTTCTTCATGCTCATTCAAAGGCAACCATACGCATCGCAATGCGCCCAGTCTTCTTCGAGCGAAAGAAAATGGTGCGCCCAATGCCCACTTTCGCAAGTGAACTGGGAACAAGTGCGACACCCCATGCCGAATCCTACGAGCGAGGATCGTCAACCAGTTTCCGATGTAGGGTGTGACTTTCGCGCGTATGAAAAGCCCGAGGATATGATCGTTAAAAGCCGGAGCGCACTCCCTTGGTGGCAGATCTGTTCAGTACGGCGGTACTCGATGTCGCGCTCATCGACTGGCGCGACGCGATGTTCGGCTCGACACCGGCGACCACCGCTCTGGGAAACGAGGGCCGCCTGACGCACCAGATCCGCTATGACGCGGCGAGCGATACCTATCTGCCAGTCGCATGGGATGCGGCATTTGCCGATATCGGCTGCATTCAGTTGGGACGCAGCAGGACCGGACGCTGGTTTTCAAATGTCTTCATCCCGCGCTTTAGCGCGAAAAGCGGGGTGGCCAAACCGCCTAGCGCGTGGAGGTGATCGGGCGCGTCGACAACCACCATGTCGGCGCTGGCGCCGGTCCTTATGCCGTAATCGGAGAGGCTGAGGAGGCGAGCCGGGCTTTCGGTTATGAGATCGAGTACGGTTCCGAAGTCCCCTGGCCCGGCATGGCACACATTGGCGTAAAGGTTCGCCATGCGGATCAGCGAAAGATCGCCAAAGGGCGTGAAAGGGTTAAGAACATTGTTGGTCGCGACCGAGCAGCAAACGCCTGACCGGGCAAGGCGATGAACCGGCGTAACTCCACGCGGGACGTTTTCGGTGTGGTCGCGCCCCATGAGATAAAGATCGGTCGCGGGCAAAGTGGTGACGGCGATGCCGGCATCGGCAAGGCGCCGGGCCAGAACCTCAAGGCTTCCGGGATCGAGCGCAGACAGCTTGGTGGCGTGGCCTATGGCAACCCGCCCCCCATATTTACGTTTGCCGGTTTCATGGAGGACTGCATCCAGATGCATCCAATTCGGATTGAGATCGAAGTCGAGATGGAAGTCGATGTCGACATCGAAGCGCGTGGCAATGTCGAAAATGCGCTCGATATGGCCCGCCGGATCCGTATCGGTATAAGGGCAGCCGCCGATCAGATCGGCTCCGGTTTCGAGGGCTTCCGCGAGCAGCGCTTCGGTTCCCGGATTGTTCAGAAGTCCCTCCTGCGGAAACACGCAGATCGTCAGGTCCAGTGCCCAGCGGTAGTCGCGCCTGAGCTGGATGATCGCTTCGAGGGAGCGCAAGCCGATGGCGGGATCGATCTCCACATGCGTACGCATGTGGGACGTTCCCTGGGTGATCGCTTTTTCGATGCAACGCGCGCCCCGGCGATAGACGTCTTCGGCGGTGAAGCTCCGTTTCATCTTCGAAACCGTTTTGATCGCGGCGCTCAAAGACGCGTCGGCGTGATCGCTCTTGCCGAGCAGGCAAGCCTTGTCGAGATGGACATGGGTGTCGCAGAAACCCGGCAGCAACAGGCAACCGCCCGCATCGAGCCTCGGGGCGTCAGCGGCGATCTGCAGTTCGATAGCGCTGATCCGCTTATCTTCGATTGCGATGTCCCAAGTGCCGTCTCGCCCGCGTAAATGTGCGTTGGTGACGATCATATCGATCATTGCCGCCGGTCCTCTTGATCTAAATCGCTATTATCGCATACAGTTAGTAAAATATATTGCATGCAATAAACGCATGCGCCAGCGCACAGGCCTGATTTATCTGCCGAAAGGACGAACGAAATGGGAGCTAAGGAGACAAGTGTGGGAGCCGGGTGCGATCTTGCCGATCGCGACGCAGGGATTGTGCGGGATTATCTGGAGGCGTCGATGATCCCCGATCCCGAAAAGGCGGCCGGATATGTGTCCGCTGACTTCGTCGTTACCTTCACCGGCGGCCGTGATTACGACCATCCGCGAGGGCCGACAGCCTTCAATGCGGCGCGCTACAAATGGGTGAAAAAGGACATGCGCAGGTTCGATGTCGCCCGCTCCGAAAGCGAGACTGTCGTCTACAGCATTGGCACGCTGTACGGCGAGTGGCTGGACGGAACGCCGTTCAAAGACAATCGCTATGTCGACCGCTTCGTCGTTCGCGATGGAAAAATCGTCAAGATGGACGTGTGGAACGACAGCGCCGAATGGATTCTCGACCCTTCAGTGGCGCGCAACTGAGCCGGCGTATTACTTACTTGGCCGCGGTCATTTCCGGCGGGTGTTTGCCTGCCTCGGCCGCGGGTATGCCTCGGCGACATAGGGCGCAAGGATATCCATGAGATCGCTGCTGCGCTCGTCGGGTTCGACAAGCAGGGCGCGTTGGGCGACCTCTTCGAGATGCTTGCTCATAAGGCGTGATGCATCCTCGGCATTTCCAGCAACGAGGGCATCGATGATCTGGCGGTGTTCGTTGACGGCGCATTCGGATGAATGAGGCCGTCCGAACGCCGAAAGCATCAGTCCGCACCGGTAGGAAACTTCGTTGACATAACGGATGAGAATCGACTTCTCGGTCAATTCGGCGAGAAGAACGTGGAACTCGGTCGCAAGCCGGATCGAGTTGGCTTCAGGGCCGCCGCGTGCGGCCTGTTCGGCATCCACATGTTCGAGCAATTGGCCGATCTGGCGCTTGTCGAGTTTGCCCGCAAGCGCCTTGACGACAAGGCGCTCGAGTTCGATTCTGATGTCGAATGTGTCGCGCGCCTCGTCTATCGAGGGCGTGGCCACGACCGCGATCCGGTTGCGGCGCAGATCGACAAGTCCCTCCGAGCCCAATTGTCCCAGCGCATGTCGGGCGATCGTGCGGCTGACGCCAAAGCGTTCGCCAAGCGCGTCCTCCGGCAGCCGGTCGCCTGGCCGTAGGGCGCGCTCGACTATGGCCCGCCGGATTGCGCGACATATCGTGCCTGCCTTGTCCGCGTCTTTTTCGGGTTTCACCGCGCCCTTGGCTTTCGAACCGGTACTCGTCACCTTTGTGCCTCGCTTGTGCATACGCTTCGGTGATTACTCGCAGGGGGCGCAGCTTTCAATCTCCCACCGGATTTTGGGCGCACAAGGCGCTCAAATTGAATCCATTCGTCTGCACAAAGCTTGGGCATGACGCAGTTCGGGCAGGATGCCCCTGAGTTACGTGGAACCATTGCATTTTCATTGTGGCCGGAATTGCTGGCTTTGCAGGTCTTTTTCAAAACTGGCATCATGTTTGCATACAGTTATTGGTATGAACAGTATGCATATTATATCACCCGGAGCGGCCAAGCCGGATGGCAGCAGCCAGTCGAGCCCACATGCCATCGTTCCAGCCATCGAACTGTCGCAGGCCAGTGTCACGTTCGGCCGTGGCGACAATCAGGTTCCCGCTTTGTCGGAGACCTCGCTCAAGATAGCCGATGGCGAATTCCTCGCCCTCGTCGGGCCGTCGGGATGCGGCAAGTCGACCATTCTCAAGCTCGCGGCCGGTTTGATCAAA
Source organism: Aliihoeflea sp. PC F10.4 (assembly GCF_054612275.1). Lineage (NCBI taxonomy): Bacteria > Pseudomonadati > Pseudomonadota > Alphaproteobacteria > Hyphomicrobiales > Phyllobacteriaceae > Aliihoeflea > Aliihoeflea sp. PC F10.4. The sequence goes on from NZ_JBTSWH010000001.1 coordinate 65,366, forward strand.
CCCACGACGGGTGTCGTCTTGGTCGGCGGGCGCGAGGTGGCGGCCAAGGCGCTTCGCATCGGCATGGCTTTCCAGAATCCCACCATGCTGCCGTGGCTGACCATCGAAAAGAACATCATGATGCCGCTCAAGATCGTGCGGCCGTTCCGGCATGAGTTCCACGCCAAGCGCAAGACAGAATATCGCGACCGGGTTCACGCACTCCTCGACGAGGTGGGGTTGACGGGCTTTGCCAATCATTTCCCCTGGCAATTGTCTGGAGGAATGTTGCAACGCGCCAATCTTTGCCGGGCACTTGTGCATGAGCCACGTCTGTTGCTGCTCGACGAGCCGTTCGGCGCGCTCGATCAGTTCACGCGAGAGGAACTTTGGGGGACGCTTCAGAATCTTTGGCTCAAGTTGCGGCCCACCGTCCTTTTGGTGACGCACGATCTCAAGGAAGCAGGCTATCTGGCCGAACGGGTCTGCGTGATGAGCGCGCGGCCCGGACGCATCCTCGATGACAGCCGCGTCACCTTCCCGCGTCCGCGCACCGTCGAGATGACGTTCGAGCCCGATTTCGTCGACATGAACCAGCGCCTGCGCAGCCTGATCGTTCATGCGCGTGGAAGCATACCTGCCAGCGAGGGAACCAGGCCATGAGCTACAATCTCAAGCGCCGGCTGGCAGCCGCGTCGCTCATCATCGGCTTCTTCATCGCCTGGGAAGTGCTTTGCATCGTTCTCGACGTTTCCGACCTCGTGTTGCCACGCCCCTCGCAGGTGTTCGAGACGTTGTTCCGGCGCATGAACGTGCTCTGGCCTCATATGATCCAGACGCTGGTCACGACGCTGGTCGGTTTTGTTTTGGGTGTCGTTATCGGTGTCGTTATCGGGGCGGTGATCGGCGTGTCGCGCACAGCCTATGATACCGCCTATCCCTTGCTGATTGGCTTTTCTTCGATTCCCAAGGTCGCGATCGTTCCCATCTTCGTCATCTGGTTCGGCTCGGGAACCGTGCCCGCCATCCTGACGGCTATCGTGATCTGTTTCTTTCCGATCGTGGTCAATATCGCGACGGGGCTCGCCACGACCGAGCCCGAACAGGAGGACGTGCTGAAAGCGCTCGGCGCCAGCAAATTCGATATTTTCTGGAACGTCGGATTGCCGCGGACGATGCCGTTCTTCTTCGCCTCGCTGAAGGTCGCCATCACCTACGCCTTCGTAGGGACGGTACTGTCCGAGACCGTGGCGTCCAACCGGGGCATCGGCAACGTCATGATGACGGCGTCCTCCAATTTCGACGTGCCGCTCGCTTTTTCCGGTTTGTTCATCCTCGCCGCGCTCGGCGTGATCCTCTACGCGATCTTTTCCCTGATCGAGGGACGAGTGACCGGCTGGGCAACACGCAAGAACGACATTCCGACCTGAATACCAAGCCTGCCAAAGCCTTCATAACAACAAGGGGAATATCCATGAAACGATTGCTGACTGCCACGATCGGATTTGCCACGCTGACGCTGTCGTCGGCCTTCGCGCAGGACCTGACCAATATCCGGTTCACCCTCGGTTGGGTGACACAAGGCTCCGATGCCGCGTTCTTCGTAGCCAAGGACAAGGGGTACTTCGAAGAGGAGGGCCTCAATGTCACCATCGACCAGGGCGAGGGCTCGGGCGCAACGGTGACGCGCATCATGGGCGGGGCCTATGATGCCGGGTTCGGCGATATCAATGCCATCATACAGAACGCAGCGGAGCGCCCCGAGCAGGTTCCCGTGATGGTCTACATGATGTGGAACCAGCCGCCCTTTGCTATCGTCACGAAAAAGACGAGCGGGATCGCCTCGATCGAGGATTTCGAAGGCCGGACGCTGGGCGGCGCCCAAGGCACGCCGACGACGCGGTTGCTGCCGGTTTTCGCACGCACCAACGGGCTCGATATCGATGCCATCGAAATCTCCAACATGGCTCCGAACCTTCAGGAGCCGATGCTGATCCATGATGAGATCGACGGCGCGCTGGTCTTCAACATCACGAGCTATTTCAACCTGCTCAACAACCGCCAAGACCCTGAGAACGACTTCGACTGGTGGCAGTTCGGCGATTACGGCATGGATCTTTATTCCAACGGCCTGATGGTGTCCCAGCGCCTGATCACTGAAAACCCGGAGGCCGTTGCGGGATTGGTGCGCGCCGTCAACAAGGCGTCGATCGAGATCGGCCTCGACCAGGACACGGCGATGGAAGCTGTCTTGAACTTCGACAACCTCGTCAACGAGGAAGTCGAGCGCATGCGCCTGAACTTTGCCTATGAGCGTCTGATGGATTCCGAGGAGGCCGCCGAAATCGGGCTCGGCGATGTCGATGATGAGCGTCTCGCCCGCGCGATCGACGTCGTCGTGGAAGGTTACGGATTGGCGTCGACACCTGCGGTTGGACAGATCTTCTCGCGCGAATTCCTGCCGCCGCTCGAAGAGCGCGAACTGGACTACGTCGCGCAGTAAACAACTCTGCGACCATCCGGGACCGAATGGCCTCGGGTGGTCGCCCAATCGATCTTGCAGGGCGCCTGACCATGCCGGAAATTTCAGCCAGCCATGCGCTTCTTAACCCGGATTTGGGATGCTCGCGCGATGTCGTCCTCAGTTGGGATGGCGCGTCCTTCACGTCGGCCGAATCGGGCAAGGGCATGGGCAGATCGTCGGGCCTGAAACTGGTTCTGCCCGCTTTTGCCAATGCACACGACCACGCCCGGCCCCTGCCGATGACGTCTTTCGGCGCGGCTTTCATGCCGCTTGAAACCTGGCTGCCCCGATCGATGGTGGCAACGCCGCCCGACGCCTATCTCGCCGCTCTCGCGCCGCTGGCGAGGGCCGCGCGATCGGGCTGTGCGGCGATAATGGTTCATTACACACGTCCGAGCGGCAAACTCTCCCCGGTCGAGGAGGCAAAAGAGGTGGCGCGGGCCGCCGCCGATATCGGCGTGCGCATCGCCTTTGCTCCGGCGCTGCGCAACCGCAACCCGCTGGTTTACGGCAGCGAGGAAACCCTGCTCGTCGGTCTCTCGAAAACGTCCTCGGCGCTGGTGCAGGAAACCTATTGCCAGCCGCCGGCATCGACCTTGGAAATGATCGAAACCACACAGGCCATTGCAGACGCGATCGGCAGCGAGATGGTGGACGTGCAGTTCGGACCGGCCGGGGTGCAATGGTGTTCGCCGGAACTGCTCGAGGCGATCGCAGCACGTTCCGCCGAAACCGGTCGCAGGGTGCACATGCATCTGCTCGAAACACCTTATCAGCGGCAATGGGCCGATCGCGCCTATCCCGATGGTGTCGTTTCCTATCTCAAGGATATCGGGTTGCTCTCGCCGCGCCTGACATTGGCCCATTGTATCCATGCGCGTCCGGACGAACTCGAAATGATTGCCGAGGCCGGGGCGGTGATCGTCACCAATTCCAGTTCCAACATGCATCTGCGCTCGGGCATAGGACCAATCGCGGACGCATATCGCCGGGGGTGCCGCATCGCCGTCGGCATGGACGGTCTGGCCTTTGACGAGGACGACGACATGGTGCGCGAGACGCGGCTGGCCAATGCGCTTCATGGCGGGCTGGGCTTCGACCAGACCTGGAATCGAGCCGTCTTTCTCGCGCACGGTATCGCCAATGGACGGGCGGCGACGGGCGCGGGAGGAACGGGACGACTGGCTGCTGGCGAACCCGCCGACTTTATCGTCCTCGATCACGACAGGCTCGACCGTGACAAGATCATGGATATCGATCCCATTGATCTGCTGTTTGCGAGAGGCACGGCGGATCACATCGAGAGAGTTGTCGTGGCCGGGCGGACCATCGTCGAAAATGGCCGGGTAACCGGTATCGATCTGGACGCGGCGCAAGCGGAACTGCGCGAGCGCTACCGTGCTGAACGGGGGCGCTTTGCCGGGCTGGAGGCTGCGTGGCCAGATATCGAAAAATCTATCGCGCGACGAATGGGCGAGGCCTGTGGGTGCTGCTGACATGAATGACGATGCCGAAAGCGCGGCGATGCCAGCCAACGCCATGGTCACCAGCCCGCACTGGCTCGCCAGCGCTGCTGGCAGGGCAGTTCTGACTGGCGGCGGAACCGCTATAGAGGCGGCAATCGCCATGGGAGCGGCGCTGGCGGTCGTATATCCACATTTCTGCGGTCTTGGGGGTGATGCCGTCTGGATGGTGGCCGACGCGGAGGGGAACGCCGAGGCGCTGCTGGGGATCGGGCAGGCCGCTCGCTCCTGCGGTGCACCCGACGGGCCGATCCCGGCGCGTGGTCCGCGATCGGCGCTGACCAGCGCTTGCGTCGTCGACAGTTGGGGCATGGCGATCGAATATGCGCGTACCCACTGGGGCGCACGAAACAGCTTTGCGAGGCTCCTCGAGCCCGCGATCGCGCTGGCTGAGGAGGGGTTCGCAATAAGCTCGTCGCAGGCCTTCTGGCTCGATTATCGGCGCGAGGAGTTCGCGAGTTGGCCCGGCTTCGCGGCGCTGTTCGATACCAGCGCACTCGTTCCCGGACAGGATATTTTCCGCCAGCCCGATCTGGCGCGCAGCCTGGCCGAGATCGCCAGAGATGGCTCGAGAGCATTTTACGAGGGTGATCTTGCCGGCCGTATCGCGCGAGGACTGGACGCAGCCGGATCACCCCTCGACGTCTCCGATCTGATGGCGACACGCACACGGATCGAAGCGCCTTTGCGCCTGAAATATCATGGGCTCGATCTTCTGGCGCCGCCACCGCCGACGCAAGGCGTGACGACGCTCGAAATCATGGGAATCCTCGACCGACTGGGAATCGAGACGGTGGCTGAGGGCAGTGCCGATTTCTATCATCTGTGCATTGAGGCGATCAAACAGGCATTCCTGTCGCGCGGCGAGATCGCCGATCCCGATGTTGCGAAACAGGATGTCGCCCGCTGGCTTTCACCGCTGACGCTCGACGGCAAGGCGGCGCATGTCGATCCCGGTCAGGCGATGGCCTGGCCGCATGTGTTCAAGACCGGCGATACGGTTTTCTTCGCTGCCGTCGATGCCAAAGGGCGAGCGGCAAGTGTTCTGCAAAGCATCTATTTCGACTGGGGCAGCGGCGTCGTCGTAGGCGACACCGGCATAGTTTGGCAGAACCGTGGAGCGGCCTTTTCGCACGACCCGCATTCGCCCAATTACCTGCGCCCCGGTGCACGTCCGTTCTACACCCTCAATCCAGGCATGGCGCTCAAGAAGGGCAGGCCACACCTTCTCTATGGAACGCAAGGAGCAGACGGCCAGCCGCAGACGCTTGCAACGCTGCTGGTGCGGATCATAAATCACCGGCTCAGCCCGCAACAAGCGCTTGCCGCGCCACGTTTCCTGCTCGGACGGACCTTTTCCGACAGCAGAGACAGCGTGAAGATCGAAGAGGATGCGGGCGACGGGGTGCTCGACGCACTGGCGGCACGCGGCCACGAGATCAGCCTGCTGTCGCCCAAAAACCCGATCGCTGGACAGGCAGGCATCATTCGCGTGGATAACGGGATGGTTGAGGGCGCGCATGATCCGCGCAGCGACGGCATTGCCCTTGAAGTGATCGTTAACGCGTCCCCTGCCGAATTCGGCGACTGAAGAACGGTGGATGATATTCCAAATAGCGGCGATGGCGAGGTGCCTGTATCGAGCTTCAGGCGTTTGGCTCCTCCTCGACCTTATGTCCTCACGAATTCTTCAGGGTACGAAAGGTTGGGCTCGGCTATAGTCATTCAAGGATGCGATCGCCTTGCCGAGCAGACGCATCAATTCATCCCTTTCGCCCGGCTCCAGGCCACCGAGTATTACGGACTGTGCGGTTTCAACCGCCGTCGATACCGCATTGAGTGCGCCGTTTCCCTCTTCCGTCAAATCTAGAATCCGGGCGCGTCTGTCGGTGCCGACTTCGCGTCTGACGAGGCCTTTTCTGACAAGACGATCCACCACGCCACCGATCGTTGTTCGATCGTAGGCGATCAGGCCTGCAAGTGTGGCCTGATCGATGCCCGGTTTTTCAAAAAGCGTCACCAGCGCTGCGTACTGCACGGGCGTCAGATCGTGGCCTGTTTTCTTCATTTCGACAGCGAAGACGGCAACGGCAGTCTGCTGGAAGCGACGGGCGAGGTGGCCCGGCATGTCGGTGAGCTTCTTCAAAAACACTCCATCGCTAAATTGACAAGTATACTGATTATCAGCATGCTTTCTATATCGCGATTATGATCTCGTCGCAACGATTGCCTTAAATCGCCAGGAGGAGGCGCCCCATGCAGTTTCATCTCAACGGGTTTCGGACCGGAGATCCGTCTATCGCCGAAGCGGGCTTAAGCGAGCCACTCGGCGGGAAGCTTCCCGAAGAGGTCGATGTTCTGATTGTGGGCTGCGGGCCGGCCGGGCTGACGCTGGCGGCGCAGTTGTCGGCGTTTCCAGAGATCAGAACCCTTATCGTCGACCAGAAAACGGGGCCACTCGAGCTCGGGCAGGCGGACGGCATCGCATGCCGGACGATGGAGATGTTCGAGGCGTTCGGCTTTGCCGATCGCGTGGCCAAAGAAGCTTACTGGGTCAACGAAACGGTGTTCTGGAAACCCGACCCGGCCAACCGCACCGAAATTGCGCGCAGCGGACGCGTACAGGATACGGAGGACGGCCTTTCGGAATTTCCGCACGTCATCCTCAACCAGGCGCGGGTGCATGACTTCTATCTGGATGTCATGCGTAATTCGCCGCATCGCATGACGCCGGCCTATGAACGCCGGCTGGTCGAGCTGCGCGCGCCGGCAGATCCGGATTCCACCGAACCCGTCATCGCGGTTTTCGAAAAATCCGATGGAGCGACGGAAACAATCAAGGCGCGCTATGTCGTGGGCTGCGACGGCGCGCGATCGACCGTGCGCAAATCGCTCGGCCTCGAATTGCGCGGTGAATCGGCTAATCAGGCATGGGGCGTCATGGACGTTCTCGCCGTCACCGACTTTCCCGATGTGCGCTTCAAGGCACTGATCCAGTCCGTCAACGAAGGCAGCATCCTCATTATTCCGCGCGAAGGCGGCTATCTGTTTCGGCTTTATATCGAGATCGACAAACTCGCGGAAGGCGAGCGGGTCGCCGCACGCAACATCACGTCCGATTATCTCATCGAAGCGGCCACACGCATCATGCATCCCTACACGCTCGACGTGAAGGAGATCGCGTGGTGGTCGGTCTACGATATCGGCCAGCGGCTGTGCGATCGTTTCGACAATGTGCCGGAAGAACGGATCGGGCAGGACATACCGCGTGTCTTCATCGCAGGCGACGCGTGCCATACCCACAGCCCCAAGGCCGGACAGGGCATGAACGTTTCCATGCAGGATGCGTTCAATCTCGGCTGGAAGCTGGCCGCCGTCATTCGTGGTCAGGCGGCCCCCTATCTCTTGCAGACCTATTCGGCCGAACGGCGCGCCGTGGCCAAGGAACTGATCGATTTCGACAAGGAATGGGCACGCATGCTCAGCATGCCCGTGCGTATGTCGGATGATCCAGAGGACAAGACGGGAGTGGATCCGGCGGAAACGCAACGCTATTTCGTACGGCATGGGCGCTATACGGCTGGAACGGCGACGCATTACGCGCCCTCCTTGCTGACTGCGAAGCCGACCTATCAGGGTCTCGCCAAAGGCCTGACGATCGGCATGCGTTTTCACTCCGCGCCGGTCGTCCGATTCAACGACGCAAAGCCGATGGAACTCGGGCATACCGTCAAGGCGGATGGTCGCTGGCGCCTGTTCGTGTTTGCGGACCGAAGCGATCTAGCGGCCAGCGATCCGCCGATCCAATCCCTGTGCGCGTTTCTCGAGGGTTCGAGCAACTCGCCTCTCAAGCGCTACACACCGGATGGCGCCGACATCGATTCAGTCATCGATTTGCGTGCGATCTTTCAGCAAAGCCACCAGAAACTTGAGATTGCAGACATGCCGTTGTTGCTGCTTCCCAAAAAGGGGCGCTACGGCCTTGTCGATTATGAAAAAATATTCTGCCCGGACCTGAAGAACGACATCTTCGACCTTCGCGGCATCGACCGTGACCGCGGTTGCGTGGTCGTGGTCAGACCGGACCAGTATGTGGCCAATATCCTGCCGCTCGATGCGCATGACGAGCTGGCCGCATTTTTCCAGGCGTTCATGAACGAGGGCTGAGCAACGCTATCTTCTATAGCTTTGACGCTATGAGTGGCAGCCCAACTATATATTTGACTATTACGTTATCCACCCGCAATCGATGGCGCAGGTAACAGGGAGGTTGCATATGGAGCGGATAACCGAGCACGAGCGCATGCTCATCGGCGGTGAACTCGTCGAAGGCGGCGAGGGTGAGTGGTCGATCTCAGTCGATCCGGCTACCGAAGAGCCGATCGGGCGGGTGCCGGTCGCCACAAGCGGCGATGTCGAGCGCGCCGTCGCCAGCGCCGAGGCGGCCTGGCCGAAATGGGCAGCCTTCACGCCGATGGAGCGGGCTGCGGTGATGAACCGCTTTGCGGACGCGATTTCTGCGCGGGCTGATGAAATCCTGCGTGTCGAAGTGACGGACACAGGCAATACGATCCGGCCCATGCGCGTCATAGATGTACCGACAGCGGTCGAATCCCTCCGGTACTATGCCGGGCTTGCTCCCGACCTGCGCGGTGAAACGATCCCCGCGACGCGCGATCACCTGCACATGACCTTTCATGAGCCGTATGGCGTCGTCGCGCGGATCGCGCCGTTCAACCATCCGATCATGTTCGCGGTTGCCCGCACCGCGGCAGCCCTTGCAGCCGGGAATGCCGTGATCGTCAAACCGCCGGAGACGTCGCCGCTTTCCGCGATGATTTTGGCAGAGATCGCGCGCGACGTTCTGCCCGCCGGTGTCTTCAACATCGTGACCGGCGACGGCAGGGGTGCGGGGGATGCGATCGTTCGCCATCCGCGCATCAAGCGGATCGCGTTCATCGGCTCGCCCGAGACGGGCAGGGCGATCCAGAAGGCCGCCGCCGAAGTCACCGTCAAGCACATCTCGCTGGAACTTGGCGGCAAGAACCCGATGATCGTCTTTCCCGATTGCGATCCGGAGAAGGTGGCCGATGCCGCGGTCGCGGGAATGAATTTTTCCTGGCAGGGGCAAAGCTGCGGATCGCTCAGCCGCCTGCTTTTGCACGAAGACATTCATGACCGGGTTCTGGCGGCGGTCGTCGAGCGTGTCGCGGCGCTCAAGATCGGAAATCCGCTCGGGGAAGATACGGATGTCGGCCCCGTCAACTCGAAGGTCCACATGGATCGCATTCTCGAACATTGCGCGCAGGCCGATGCAGATGGCGCGCGGCGGATGCTGGGCGGGGGGCGGCCCGAGGGCAACGCGTTCAAGAAGGGCTATTGGGTGTCGCCGACCGTTTACGCCGACGTGTCCCCGAAGCTGCGGCTTTGGCAGAACGAGGTTTTCGGTCCCGTTCTGGCAGTCGGCCGCTGGCGTGATTTCGATCAGGCGGTCGAGATGGCGAATTCGACGGAATACGGCCTGACGGGCGCAATCTGGACGAACGACATCAAGAACGCTCTGCGCATGGCGCGGCGTGTGCGCTCGGGCCATCTATGGATCAACGGCGCGAGCATGCATTTCCTCGGCGTGCCCTTCGGCGGCATGAAATCGAGCGGTGTCGGTCGTGAGGAAGGCCGCGAGGAGCTTTACAGCTACACCGAGACCAAAACCATCAACATCATGCTCTGACGGACAAAGCGATATGAAACGCAACAGAACGCCTGAATGGGGTTCGGACGTCGTCGCACAGACGCTTGCCGATCTCGACCTTCGCTATATCGCGCTCAATCCCGGTGCGAGCTATCGCGGTATCCATGACAGCCTCGTCAACTTCACCGATGGCGATCCCGAAATTCTCCTGTGCGTCCACGAAGAGGCGGCGGTCGCGATCGCGCATGGATGGGCGAAAGTCACCGGACGCCCAATGGCCGTCGCGCTGCATTCGAATGTCGGCCTGATGCACGGCTCGATGGGCATTTTCAACGCGTTCTGTGACCGCGTGCCGATGGTGGTGGTCGGAGCGACCGGACCGCTCGACGCTGCGCGTCGCCGTCCGTGGATCGAATGGATTCACACGGCGCAGGATCAGGGCGCGCTCGTTCGCGATTTCATCAAATGGGACGACCAGCCCGGAAGTATCGCGGCTGCCCGTGACGCGCTGATCCAGGGAGCCGCGATTGCTAGTACCGCGCCGCGTGGGCCGGTCTATATCAATATCGATGCCGCATTGCAGGAGCAGAGGGTTGAAGGGAATCAAGCCAGCGCCGATATCGGGCGCCGAAAGGCTCCATCTGCAGCAGCGCCCGCTCCGGAGCTCGTGCAGGAGGCGAAGAATCTTCTGGTCGGCGGTGAAAAAATCGTCTTCATGATGGGTCGCATGTCACGCCGTCCGCAGGACTGGAACAGGCGCGTAGCGCTCGTCGAGAAACTCGGCGCGCGCGTTATCACCGATTTCAAGACGGGCGCGACCTTTCCCACGGCTCATCGCGCGACAGCCGGCCGGGCCGGGTACTTCCCGGACGCGGACGCCAAGGCGGTGCTGTCAAAGGCTGATGTCATCGTCAATCTCGACTGGCTCGATTTCGGCGGCACGCTGCGCTCCGTTTTCGGCAATGGCGACATCGAGCCGAAGATCATTTCGGCCTCGCTCGACACGCACGCTCATCGCGGATGGTCGAAGGACGGAGGCGCGCCGTTCCCCGCCGACATCGTTTTCCTCAACGAGCCGGATCAGGTCGTGGCCGCTCTTGCCGACGCGCTGGCGGCCGGCGATGTCGAAGAGATGACGCCTGAGCCGCTGCCTGCCGCTCCGACCGGCGACGAACTGACGGCGCAGGATATCGCCTTGCTGCTGCGCCACGGGCTTGCCGGGCGCAAGGCGTGCCTCATACGCGGTCCTTTGAGTTGGACGGGAGCCGACTGGCCGGTCGACCATTCGCTCGGGGCGCTTGGCTATGATGGCGGCGGCGGTATAGGATCGGGCTGCGGCATGGCCGTGGGCGGTGCGCTGGCCCTGCGCGACGGGCACGCGGAAATTCTTCCCATGGCCGTTCTCGGCGATGGCGATTTTCTCATGAACGCGTCCGCGATCTGGACAGGGATCAACCGAAAGGTGCCGCTCCTGATCGTGGTCTTGAACAATCGCTCCTTCTATAATGACGAGGTTCATCAGGAAACGGTCGCGCGCGAACGCGGCCGCCCGCCGGAAAACAAGCATGTCGGCATCGTCATGCACGACCCCGATATCGATGTGAGTTCGGTGGCACGCGGCTTCGGGGCCTGGAGCCCGGGCTTGTTGCAGGGTGCGGCGGCGGTCGAGAAGGCCATCGGGCAGGCACTGGACGTCATGGCAAAAGGCGGAACCGCCGTGCTCGAGATCGACACGGCAAAGGGTTATGCGCCGTCCATGGTGAACGCGTTGCGCTCCGGTTCGTGAGTTTTCAATCGTTGCGATTCAATCCTGCCGCGAGATGCTCCATGAGCGAAATCTGGAAGTGGGAAAGCTGCTTGCCGCGTCTGCGAACCTGATAGACGGGCACGTATAATGGCGCGCCGGGGGTGGCGAGCGTTTGCAGGAGGCCGGCGGCGAGTTCGTCGCGGATCGACGAGCGAAACAGGAAAGCGACGCCTGCTCCTGCGCGCACCGCCTGCTTGATCGCTTCGGCATGCCCGAACTCCATCTGTATTCGCCGGGCGCCGAGACCGCGTTGTGCAAGGCAATGCTCTTCGATCTCGCGGCGGGGTGTGCCGAACTGTGCGGTGACGAATGGCAGTCTGGCGAGTTGGTCCGGGGAAAGCGGATCAGGACCCACGTTGCGCATGGTCGACGAAACGAGAACGAGCTGTTCCTCCATGATCTTCTCGACCTCCAGTCCGGCCACTTCATGACGAGGGTCGAGAATGGTGAAAGCGAAATCGCAATCACCGGAATGAACTGCATCGGTGACGAGCATGGGTGTCGTCACTTTCACCGAAATTTCGCCTTTTGGAAACGTGTCGTGGAAGCCTGCGATCAGGCCCGGCAGCACGTAGGAGCCGAGCGTCATCGATGCGCCGACATTCGCCTTGCCGACGACGCCGCGCTGGAACTCGGTCATCTCGCGTTCGAGTTCGCGCGTGCGGCTGACCATCTCGCGTGCCCAGCCATAGACCCGCTCGCCTTCCTCCGTGAGCACGACGCGTCGCCCGTTGCGCGTCGTCAGCGCAGTTCCGAATTTTTCGGACAGCGCCTTGATATGCGCCGATACGACGGGCTGCGCGATGCCCAGACGTTCGGCGGTCCGCGAAAAGCTGGCCAGTTCGGCGACGAGGCAGAACACCTCCAGCTTGTGAATGGATATCTGCGAAATCAGCGAACGCATATCATACCCTCAACGCTATAGATCGGGAGCAATAATATATTAGATGCTCGGATGGGTGCTGGCTAGAATGTTTGCATCAAGTGGAGGATGAGGATGCTGGACAAGACTGTTCCCAATCATGATCGCGAAATCGCCGATGCGACGATGACCGCGCTGGTGATCGCCAATCGGATATTGGCGCGTGAAGACGTGATCGATGATTTCGGTCATGTGAGCGTCCGCAACCCGTTGAATCCCGATACCTATTTTCTGTCGCGCTCACGCAGTCCCGCCGTTGTGACCCGCGCCGACATCATGGAATTCACTCTCGACGGCGATATTGTCGGAGACGACCCGCGTCGGCCTTACGCGGAACGGCATATTCACGGCGCGATCTACAAGGATCGGCCCGACGTCAACGCGGTCACGCACCATCACGCGCGTTCGGTTTTGCCGTTCACCATGGTCGACGTGTCTTTGCGGCCGATGTTTCACATGGCCTCGGTCATCGGTTCCACGATCAATACATGGGATAGCCAGGACGAGTTCGGCGACACCAACATGCTCGTTGACAGCATGGAAATGGGGCACTCGCTCGCTCGTGCGCTGGGTGACAACCGCGTCGCGCTGTTGCGCGGCCATGGCTGCATCTGCGCCGCGCACGATCTGCGCTCCGTGATCATGGTTTCGATCGCCTTGAAGGACAATGCCGCGCTCGTTCAGCAGACACGCCAGATGGGCGAGGTGAAATATCTGTCCGACGGGGAGATCGAGAAGGCGAGCGCGATGCTTTTGAGCGACATGCCTTTGGCACGCGCATGGGATTACTGGGTCGGGCGCGCGGGGTATTCCGGACTCTGAAACCTGCCCGCACAAACATAACGGTCGCAAGAAAACTGGGAGGAATGAAATGCGCACCTATCTTTTGACGACGGCATTCGCCGTTGCGAGCCTTGGAATGATTTCGGCTTCGTCGGCGCAGTCGGTCGGTCTTGGCGCCGGCACGCAAGGATCGCAAAATTATGCGGTGAATGCCGCCTTCGCACAATTTCTCGTCGACGAACTCGGTCTCGACGTTCGTGTCCAGGCCTATGGCGGATCGGGGCAATCCATGCCGCTGATCGACACGGGCCGGCTCGATCTCCAGCTCGTTCCGAGCCCTGATTTTGCCGCGGCGGTTCTTGGAGAGCCTCCCTTCGATCGCCGCCCGCTTCAGAACATCCGGTCCGTGGCATCGCTGAGCTCGTCGGCCTATGGCTTCATGGTGCGCCGCGATTCGGAATTTCAAAGCGTCGAAGATATCGCCGGCAACCGCATCACCTATGGCTACACCGCACAGCCAACGCTGCGCGCCCAGGTCGATGCCATTTTGGCCGCCGGCGGCCTGACCATCGAAGACATGCAGTCGGTTAATGTGCCGTCCGTACCCAATGGGGTCGACGATCTGATCGCCGGCAACGCCGATATCGCCTTTTTCGCCATTCAGGGCGGCAAGACGCGCGAGGCGGACGCAGCGGTTGGCATCCGGTGGCTGGCGCTGGAAAATACGCCGGAGGCGGAGGCAGCCATGCGCGAATTCGTCCCCACGGCCTATATCAAGGTGATCGAACCGGGGACGACGCCGGGCGTCGATGAGCCGACCCCGATGATGGCCTACGACTATGTCCTGACCGCCGGCACGCATGTCGACGACGAACTGGTTACGCGCATCATACAACTCATCCACGACAATCCGGACAAATTGCGCGCGATCAGCAATACGCTTGCCGAGTTCTCCGTCGAAGACATGGCGCCGCAGTTCGAGGGGCTCGAATACCACCCGGCCGCCGCAGCGTTCTATCAGCAGAACGGCTTGTTGGCGCAGTGATATGACTGACACCGAGAACAGCGTGCAGCCGCAGGGCAATCTGGACCGCACGACGCTTTTTCTGGAGCGTCTTGCCGGTATCCTGATCGTCGTCCTCGCAGTCGGCTATGCAGGAGATCTGCACCGCTATCTCGGTGCGTCCATCTATGACGTCCAGGTTCTGGTCGCCGCGCTGACGCTGGCGCTGACCGCTAGCTTCCTGCGCATCTCCTATAATGCGCAGGCATCGTGGCTGAAGGGTTTGAACTTCATCTCGGCCATCGTGACGTTTGGGGTCGGCGCCTATGTGTCGGCCGATTACGTCAACGTCTCGATGGAGGCGCCATACCTTCCCGGCTGGCTCATAGCCGTCTCGTTCGTGTTGCTTGGCGCGATCCTCGTCAACCTCAAGCCGACGGTCGGTGCAGGCATTCTGGCCGTCGTACTCATCTTCATGGCCTACGGCCTGTGGGGGCATCTGTTTCCGGGAGAACTGCGCAGCCGTCCCACGCCGTGGCAGGACCTGATCGTCTATCTGACGATCGACGCCAACGGCATGCTGGGAACCGCGCTCAGGGTCGCGGTCGTCATCGTCGTTCCCTACCTTCTGTTCGGTCAGTTGCTCGCATCGAGCGGCGCATCGAGTTTCTTCAACGATGCCGCCATGTCGATGATGGGCCGTTTTCGGGGCGGACCGGCGAAGGTTTCCGTCGTCGCGTCGTCGATGTTCGGCTCCATCTCGGGCAATGCCGTCGGCAATGTCGTGGGGACCGGTGTCGTCACGATCCCCATGATGAAGCGGGCCGGGTTTTCGCCGACCTATGCGGGCGCGGTCGAGGCGACTTCGTCGACCGGCGGTCAGCTCGTACCGCCCGTCATGGGCGCGGCGGCCTTCATCATGGCCGATACGATCGGCGTCGACTACGTGAACATCATGCTGGCGGCTATGCCGGCAGCGCTTCTCTACTATGTCGCGATCTTCATCAATGTGAATCTGCGTGCCGGCAAGCGTGACATTCGCGCCGTGTCGGAGGAAGATATTCCGAGCGGTCTCGCAGCCTTGAAAGCCGGCTGGCACTTCCTGATCCCGTTCGTCGTTCTTTTCTATCTGCTTTTTGCCCTGAATGCGCGCCCCGAGCGCGCGGCCGTCATGGCGATTTTGGTCCTGATCGTCGGCAGCATGATCTTTGGCTACAAAGGGCAGCGACCGGCTTTCAAAAGTCTCTTGCCGATCATCGCCGAGACGGGCCGTTCCGCCTTGAGCCTGATCATCGTGTGTGCAGCCGCCGGTATCGTGATCGGGGTTCTCAGCATCACGGGGCTGGCGTTCAACCTGACCATTCATATCCTCAATCTGAGCGGCAACAACGTGTTCGTTCTCGCTTTGATAACGGCCGTAATGAGCGTCGTTCTCGGGCTGGGCATGCCGACTGTCGGCGTCTATATTTTGCTGGCGACGCTGGTGGCCCCGGCGCTCGTCGAGGCCGGCATACCCGTCATCGCCGCGCATCTGTTCGTGTTCTATTTCGGGCTTTTGTCCATGGTCACGCCGCCAGTCGCGCTTGCATCCTTCGCGGCGGCGAACATTGCCGGTGCTAATGCCTGGGCGACGAGCGTCGAATCGATGAAGATCGCCTGGCCAGCCTATATCGTGCCGTTTCTCTTCATCTTCACGCCGGCCCTCGTTCTTGAAGGCAGCGCGTTTGAGGTCATCTGGACGCTCGCGACTGCAATTCTCGGCATCTACATGGTCACGGCTGGCATTGTCGGCTATTTCCGCCGTATCATCGTGCCATGGGAGCGTATTTTGCTGATCGTCGGCGGTGCCCTCACGATGCTGCCGGCCGGGCTGCTCCCTGGCTTCAT
Source organism: Aliihoeflea sp. PC F10.4 (assembly GCF_054612275.1). Lineage (NCBI taxonomy): Bacteria > Pseudomonadati > Pseudomonadota > Alphaproteobacteria > Hyphomicrobiales > Phyllobacteriaceae > Aliihoeflea > Aliihoeflea sp. PC F10.4. The sequence continues at coordinate 81,486 of NZ_JBTSWH010000001.1, forward strand.
TTGGACTGATTGGGCAGGTTTGGCGATCTTTGCTGGATGCCTCCTGCTCATACGGCCGTCACCGATCGGTGCTTCAATTACGCCTGTCCATTCCGACTAAGGTCAGGCCAATTCGCTCCAGATTTCTGGACTTCAGTTATCGGCGAGGCCCGATACAAACGCGCCGCCGCGCCATTCAAAATAGAATTGACCATATAATTTATATACCGTATGTACGGTATAATATTTAGGTAAGCCAAAGCGGGTTTCGTTGGCTTCATCGCCGGAGCGGGCATTGCGCGAATCTGAAATATCTCGGTGGGCGGCGACGCCGCTCAATTCACTTCAGGCGCCGACATTCGACGAGATCGAAGCCGTGGATGTCGGCGAACTTGTGCGTACGCCTTTGCTTGAAAGCGAACGCGTCAATGGAATGCTCGGCGGGCGACTTTTCCTGAAGGCTGAGGGCCTGCAGAGAACCGGTAGCTTCAAGGTTCGCGGGGTTCTCAACTTTATCGCGCAACTCGACGAACACCAGAAAACGAACGGCGTAATAGCCTATTCCTCCGGCAATCACGCTCAGGCGGTCGCCTGGGCCGCCGCGAGGCGAGGCATGCGTGCCGTTCTGATCATGCCGCGGACGGCTCCTGCCGCAAAAGTCGATCGAGTGCGCGCCTGGGGCGGCGAGATACACCTGATCGACTGGGCCACAACTGACGCGCCCGCGCTTTGCAGATCGATGGCAGCCGAGCACGCGATGACGATGATCCCGCCGTTCGAAGACCGTCGCATCATCGCAGGCGCCGCCACGATCGGTGTGGAGATCGCCGAACAGGCGGCGGCAATGGGTGCAGGGGAACTGGATGCGGTGCTCGCGGGATGTTCTGGCGGTGGACTTTTGGCCGGTACGGCGATCGCGCTGCGCGCAAAGTCTCCTCGTACGGAAGTTTGGGGCGTGGAGCCTGAAAATTTCGACGATCTCGCGCGCAGTCTCGCGGCGGGCGAAAAGCGCGCGAACCAATCGAATTCGACCACGATCTGCGATGCGCTGAGCGCGCGAACCACGGGCGATCTGACATTCGCAATCCTGCGAGATCATCTTAGTGGTGTCGTGACGGTCAGTGAAGCGGCCGTCCTGGAGGCGATGCGGTTCGCCTTCGAGGAGTTTCGCGTTGTCCTGGAGCCGGGCGGTGCAGCGCCGCTTGCGTCAGTATTATCGGGGCGCTTCCCGCTGAAAGGCCGAAGCGTCGTGGTCGTTGCATCCGGCTCGAATGTAGATGCTTCGCTTTTCAGCCGCGCTCTGGAAGCGCCGCCCATCGCCGCATGAAGCGGCCCGAACCTTGAGAGTGTGTCATGAACAGTGAAGATCGCCTGAAGAGACTCGGCCTCGTGTTGCCTGAACTCGGAGAGCCGAAATTCAGCTATCGCCCGTATCGGCGTGCCGGCGACATCGCCTATATTTCCGGGCAGGTTCCCAAGCTGCCAGACGGCAGCTACCTCACCGGAAAGGTCGGGGCCGACCGATCGATTGCGGAGGGAAAGGATGCGGCCAAGCTATCTGCGCTGCATCTTCTGGCCGTTGCAAAATCCATCACCGGGTCGCTGGACGATATCGAATTTCTCAAGGTCTTCGGCATGGTCAACGCGACAGCCGACTTTGCCGGCCAGGGTGTGGTCATCGAGGCTTGCTCTCAATTGCTGATCGACGTTCTGGGAGAGCGCGGCGAGCATGCGCGCTCCGCCGTTGGCATGGGATCGTTGCCTGCCGACGTTCAGGTGGAAATCGAGGCGGTGGTCCGTGTCGTATAGATTGGCAAGATGCATGCTGTCCGTAAATAGCCGAGCCAGGGACTCAACTGCGCCGAAGTGAACCGGCATTCGAAAGATCCGCGAACAGGGCTGTCATAGCCAGAAGCGCCTGCCGGGCGAGTGGCTTGAGAATGTGCTCATTGGGCGCGTGCTGGGAGCAGCCGGCATAGCTGTGCGGTATCCAGATCGTCGGCAGGCCCAAAGTCTCGGCAAAGCAATCATTGGGAAGGCTGCCGCCCAGATTCGGCAAAAGATGCGGTTTGCGGCCGGTGGAACGCTCCAGCGAGGCGAGAGTAAAGCGCACCCAGTCATTGTCGGCATCGGTGCGCGTGGCTGCAAATCCACCTGACCCAGCGGCCGTGATGGTGACGTCGCCGAAGCCTTCGCGATCGAGGTGTCGCCTCAGGGCCGGTAAAATGTCGTCCCTATCCGTGCCGACGACGAAACGAAGCTGACAGCTCGCGCGTGCGCAGCCGGATATGGCTCCCACTGGCGCTTCGGGGCGTCCTGACGTCATGGCGAGAACCGCGAAGCTGTTCCAGCCGAACACGCGTTCGTTCATGGTGAGGCTTTCCTCGCCCCAGTTCGGATCGAGCGCGATGCCCGCCTCGACGGGTGGCAGTGCGGCGATGATTTCGCGAACGCGCTCCGTCAGGCTTGTCGGGCGCCATTCGGCTATTTTGATCTGTCCGCGCGCGTCCGTGATGGATGCGATGGCATGGGACAGCACGATGGCCGGATCAGCCAGAAGACCGCCGAAATTCCCCGAATGATGGGCGCCATCGCGAAGGTCGACTTTGAGATCGAACATCATGCCGCCGCGTGCGCCGGTGAACACGGTCGGCACAGCGGGGTCGAGGCGTGGGCCGTCGGATGCGATGAGAACGTCGGCAGCCAGCGCGTCCGCGTTCCGCTCGCAAAAAGCCTTCAGGCCCGGCGACCCCACTTCCTCGCCCATTTCGATGAGGACTTTCGCATTGAAACCCAGTTTCCCCTGAGCCGCGATCAGTGCCTCGAGCGCCCGGATGTTGATCAGATGCTGCGATTTGTTGTCCGCTATGCCGCGCCCATAAACGCGATCGTTCTTTTCGGTGAGCGCGAAGGGTTCGATCCCGTCCCGCCACTGCCCTTCCATCGCGCGCACCACGTCGCCATGCCCGTAGATCAGGACGGTCGGAAGGGCTGCGTCTTCCACGCGCGTGGCAAGCAGGATCGGCGCCCCGGCAGGATCGGGATTTTCATGAAGCGCGCATGCGAATCCCAGTTTTTCGAATTCGGGCTGGAGAAGGTCCGTCAGATAGGGGCGCAGATGAGACGCTCCCCGCTTGTCCTGGCTTTCGGTCGGTGCGGCCACGAGACGGGCGAGTTCGGCGAGAAACGAGCCGTTGTCGAAATAGGTCGCGCTGATCGCCTGCGCTTGTTCGGAAAAGGACATGGCCGCACTTTCGTTCTTCATCGGTATTGAAAAGGCAGCGGCCGATTAGCCGCCGCCTTCCATCGTCTTATGCGACTATTTCCATTCGAAGTCGAAGAACCGGATCAGTTCGTCCGGGGTCGGCGTGAATTTCAGTTCGCCGGTCGTCACGTAGTTCACATTGTAGGTGAAAAGCGGCACGGCATATGCCTCTTCGACGATCCGCGTCAGCGCCTTATGATAAAGATTGAGGCGCTTTTCTCGGTCGGTGGTGGAATCCGCGTCCGTCAGCCACTCAATGATCTGCGGATCGCGCGCCTCGTCGCTGGCGCTGCCCTTGAAGAACGCGCCCGTGGAAGCCGAGGCATCGCCGATCGAGTACGACGCCCAGGTCATGAAGGTGGATTCGGCCTCGCCACGGTTGCGACGATCACTGAATGCGCCGACCTGAACGAGGTTGATCCGCGGCTGGATGCCGACCGCGTTGAGATAGCCGCCAATTGCTTCAAGATACGGTCGGTCGCGATAAGCGTAGATGTCGAAGGAGAACCCGTCAGGATACCCGGCTTCGGCGAGAAGCTCCTTCGCCCTTTCAGGATCGTATGCGTAGGTTGGAAGATCCTGACTGCAGGCGAATTGCATCGGCGTGCAAAGGCTGTCGATGACTTCGGCCGAGCCCTTGAGAAGAGCGTCGACGATCGCCTGACGGTCGATCGCATGATAGATCGCCTGGCGCACGCGCTTGTCCGTCAGCGGGCCGTCTTTCACGGCGCGCCCGGTGCTGTCGAAGGTCAGATAGCCGATGCGCATGGCCGGACCGCTCGTAACCTCGAAGTTTCCCGTCTGCTCAAGCCGTTCCGCCTGATCGGTCGGCACGTTCCACAAAAGATCGAGGCTGCCGTTCATCAGTTCGGCGATCTGCGTATTCACTTCCGGCAATGTCCGGATCACGATGCGGCCAACCTTGCCGGCGGGCTTGGGGCCTTCGTGGTAATTTTCGTTGCGCTCCAGAACGAAGCGGCCGCCGACTTCCAGTTCGACGACACGATAAGGCCCGGTGCCGACTGGCTTCAGCGCCATGCCCTGCGGGCCGACTTCTTCGTAATAGTCCTTGGGATAGATGGGCAGCGGTCCTGCCAGAAATTCCTCGGCCGCCGGGAAGGGGGCCTTCAGGACGAGCCGTACCTTGTGATCGTCGATCTTTTCAGCGCGTTCGATCCAGTTGGAGTTGGATGGAACGCGAACGGCATTTGCCGGGTCGATTGCGAAATTCAGCGTGTGAACGACATCGTCGGCGGTGAACGCCGCGCCATTGTGAAACGTGACGCCCTCGCGCAAATCGAGTTCCAGCGTGGTGTCGTCGACCCATTCCCAGTCGGTCGCAAGATTTCCCTCATATTCGCCCGTCTCGACATTGCGGTAGAGCAGGCTGTCCCAAACGGCATGGCTGAGCAGGATGCCCTCGCGGGCCGTGTTGAAATACGGATCGGCGCTTTCAAGCTCACGCATGAAAGCCATGTTGACGGTGTCATCGGCCTTCCCGGCCATTGCCGGCAGGGACGCGAGGCCAAGGGCGGCAAGGGATACGGCATGAAGAGATACGCACTTGAGCAAGGACATGGCAAAACCTCATGGACAGAAAAAGGGGAGATCGGGCATTGAACGCCGCCGCCCTTCGGGAGCGGCGGAGAGGTCAGAAATACGTGCTGCCTGCGGCGACGACGTCGTAATCGTCGTTGACGACGTAGACGACGCGCCATTTGTCGAAGGTCAGGCAGGGATGCGAAATGCCGAAGCAGACCATGTCGCCGACCTTCAGCGGCGTCTCCTCGGGCACAGTCATGAAGCAATGCTGGTCATTGAGCTGCGTGACGACGTGGCCGTCATCCATCTCGGCCGGGGCATTCATGTCCGAGCCGGGACGGAACCAGTTCAGCGCGATCGGCATGTGGTCGTGCGAGGCGTCGCGCTTGCCGAAATTGAGGATGGCACTGGTGGGTTCGGGGCGAGACTGGACGTAAGCCCAAACCTCGATCGCCGTTTGAAGGCCGCCATCCATTTCGGCGAGAGCCGGGTTGCGCTCGCGCAAATGGTCGAACGCCGTCTTGAAGACGAGGGAGTCCTGCGTCAGGTAGCAGCCGCTGCGCACCAGAACCAGAAACCGTTCGCGAAGGCCGGCATCGGCGGCGCTGTCGACCACGAGATCGTAATATTGCGAACCGCCCGCACTCAAGATGGGACGCTCGATACCGAAAAGATGCTCCGCATCGCATCGATGAGCGAAGTCCATCAGCTTGTCGAGAAACGCGTCGACGAGCGCCTTGCTTTCGCTGCCATCGCGGCGGCGAAGCAGGCCCTCATAACCTTCGACACCGGCAAGAACCAATGTTCCGGTATCGGCAGCCACGGCACGCGCGACGACAAGTCCGTCCTCGATCGTGCGGCAGCCTGTCCGTCCACCCACGATGCCGATCTCGACCAGCATGTTGACGGGCTTGGGAAGGCCGGCGGCGCGTGCGGCACGAGCGATGTCGTGAACGTTTTCGAGCGAGTCGGCGAGGCAATAGAACTCGAAATCGGGATCGGTGCGCAATTCCTCCATAATGAACGAGATGGCGGCTTTGCCGACAAGCTGGTTGGCCAGGAAAATTCGCTTATGGCCGAAGCTGCGTGCGACCTGAACCTGATGAGCTGTCGCGAGCGTGATGCCCCATGCGCCGTCCTCCAGTTCGAGATCGAACAGCATCGGGCTCATGCTGGTCTTGCCATGCGGAGCGATCTGCGAGCCGCTTTCCTCCATGAAGCGCTTCATCCACCGGCTGTTGTGGCGAATGCCGCTTTCGCGCATCACCGCGAGCGGCAGCGACATGTCCTCACGCAGAACGTTCCAGTTCATCGCGCCGATGTCGTCGAGGCCGATCGAAGGGATGCGACCGGGGATACCTTTGGTACGCATGTCGAGGATGACGTCGCCGTCACCCGATTGGATGGTCATCTCGATGTTCCCATTATTGCGCCGCATTCGGCGTCATTCTTTTTGTCCTGACGCCGAAGAGCGTCCTCGGATCAGGTTATTTAATAAACCATACTTACGGTCTATAAATTGATTTCGTCAAGTGGTATGCATTCCGCTGCGGCATCGAGCCTAGCTCGCGAGCCGGTTGGCATTTTCCTCACAGGAAAGAGCGATCACAAAATCGCTTGCCGAACATTATAAATCGACTTAATGTACCATGCGTACGGTATATAAATAAGTTTTTGCCGTTTCAGAAATCCGACCGCCGTATAGGCGGTCCCATACAAAACTACCTTTCGCCGGTATGCGATGCCGGCGGCGGGAAGCAGGCACGAAGAAGCATAATCTTCGGCCGCAGGGAACGTAGTCGCTTAATCGTCATGCTGCCGGCGCCTTTCGCAGCCCATGCGTGACCAACGGGAGATCGACATGAAAGACATGCGTAAACTGGCGTTCGCATCGGTTATGGCGCTTGTGCCCTCGCTCGCATTTGCCGATGCGGCAAGCGACAGCGCGACGGTGCTTTTCACCAAGGAACTCGACAACGCGAACCTTTATTTCACGACGTCTCGCGAAGGCACGATCGTCGGTTATTCCGCGTTCGATACGCTCCTTTATCGCGATACGGCAACCGGCGAATATGTCGGCAATCTTGCGACCGACTGGGATTGGATCGACGATACGACGCTTGAGCTGAAGTTGCGCGAAGGCGTGGTCTTCCACAATGGCGAGCCGTTCAATGCCGACGATGTCGTCTATACGATCAACACCATGCTCGACCCCGAAAGCGGGATCAAGAATCGCGGCATCATCACCTATCTGGAGCGCGCGGAGAAGGTGGACGATTTTACCGTTCGACTGTTCCTGCCTGAGCCCTATCCTGCCGCGCTCGAATATCTGTCGGGCAACACGGTCATCTACCCCAACGAATATTACGAAGAAGTCGGCGCCCAGGCGTTCTCCATGAAGCCGGTCGGCACAGGGCCTTACAAATTCACCGAGATCGTGCCGGGCCAGAGCTTCACGCTCGAGCGTTTCGACGATTATTTCGAGGGCGGCCCCAAGCAGCGCCCTGAAATCAAGACGATCACGGTGCGCACGATCCCGGACGTAAATACGCAGATCGCAGAACTGATGAGCGGCGGGGCCGATTTCATCTGGCAGGTCCCCAAGGACCAGGCCGATCGGATGGCTGGTCGTTCCGGCCTCAACGTCATGGATGCGCCCACGATGCGCGTCGGCTATATCGCGATGGATTCGGCCAAGCGTTCCTCGGAAAACACACCATTCGCCGACAAGCGTGTGCGTCAGGCCATGAACCACGCGATCGACCGCGCAGCCATCACGCAGGCCCTATTGGGCGATAAGGCCGAAGTCATCGACAGCGCGTGCTATCCGACCCAGTTCGGCTGCGAACAGGACGTCGTTTCCTATGATTTCGACCCCGAGAAAGCCAAAGCGCTCCTGGCGGAAGCGGGATACGAAAACGGCTTCAGCTTCGATCTTTATGCCTATCGCGACCGCCAGCTCGCCGAAGCGATGGCGGGCCAACTCGCCAATGTCGGAATCACCGCCAACATAACGGTCCTGCAATATGCCGCACTTGTCGAGCAGACGATGGCCGGCGACACCACGGCGGCTTTCATGACGTGGGGTTCGGGATCGGTGAACGACGTCGCGGCGATCGCTCCGCGCTTCTTCGACGGCGGCGGCATGGATGTGACGCGCGATCCGCAAGTGATCGAATGGCTCGAAAAAGCCGGCAGCGTCAACGATGCGAGCGTGCGCCAGGAGAACTACTCGTTGGCGTTCAAACGCATCGCCGAGGAAGCGTATTGGGTGCCCCTGTGGTCCTATCCGACCACCTATGTGCTGAACGCGGACTTGGCTTTCGAGCCGACGCCCGATGAAATCATCCGTTTTTACGAGATGAGCTGGAAATAACGGACCGGCATCTGCGAAGGCGATGCGTCTTCGCAGTCCGGTCGCGGAGTCTTCGATGGCGCGATATATTCTTTACAAACTCGTTCTGGCGGCGCTCGTGGCGCTGACCGTTTCTTCCATCAGTTTCGGTCTGGTCTATGTCGCCGGCGATCCGGCCGTTGCGATCGCCGGTGAAAACGCGACCGATGCCGACATTCAGGCGATCCGTGAGGTTCATGGTTTCGACCGGCCGATCATCGTCCAGTACGGCTCGTGGCTGTGGGGTGTCCTGCACGGCGATTTCGGGGTCAGCACCTATTTCAACCAGCCGGTCGCAGATCTGATTTTTCAGCGGCTGGGAACGACCATGACGCTCGGTTTCCTGTCGATAGGGCTGGCGCTCTCGATCGCCATTCCGCTCGGCGTGCTTGCCGCGATGCGTCCCAATTCGATTATCGACAGGTTGGCGCTCACACTGGCGGTCGTCGGACAAGCGATACCGAATTTCTGGATGTCGCTTTTGCTGATCGTCCTGTTCTCGATCAATCTGGGCTGGCTTCCCGCCTCCGGTTCTACCACCTGGAAGCACTTCATTTTGCCGATGATCGTCCTCGGCACCACAGCGACGCCTGCCATCATGCGACTGACGCGGACCGGGATGATCGAAGTGCTCGGCTCCGACTATGTGAGAACCGCACGCGCCAAGGGCCTGCCACCGCGAAAAATCCTGTTCAAGCATGCCCTGCGCAACGCCGTCATTCCGGTCGTCAGCCTGGCCGCCGTGCAACTTGGCTTTCTGCTCGGAGGATCGCTCGTCGTGGAAACGGTGTTCGCGCTCAACGGCGCAGGCTTTGCGGCCTGGCAGTCCGTATCGCGCAACGACCTGCCGACGATGCAGGCGCTGATCCTGATCTTTTCGCTCTTCTACATCTTCTTCAATCTTCTGGCGGACGTGCTCAATGCCTGGCTCGATCCGCGCCTGCGGGACAACTGATCATGTCCGATAATGTATCCGCCGCGATCGCGGCTCCGAAAATCCAGTCCCAGAGTCCCGGCGCGAAAATACTTCGCCGCGCACGCCGGCATCCCGGCTTTCTGATCTCGGCAAGCGTCATCCTCATCATAGCGCTTCTGGCGTTGTTCGCGCCGCTGATCTCGCCGCACGACCCCTATACGCAGAACCTGCTTCAGCGCACGGTTCCGCCGGTCTTCATGGGCGGTACGTGGGATCACCCATTCGGCACGGACGCGCTTGGCCGCGACGTTCTGGCCCGGCTTCTCTACGGTGCGCGCATATCGCTGTCGATCGGCCTCGTCTCGGTGGCGATCGCGGCAACCATCGGCACGACGCTCGGCATCGTCGCCGGCTATTTCGGCGGCACGGTCGACCGCATCGTCGTCTTCATCATCAATGTGCGTCTGGCGCTGCCGGGCATTCTGGTAATGCTGGCCGTCGTCTCATTGTTCGGTGGCTCGCTGATGACGGTCATGATCGTCATGGGGCTTCTCTTGTGGGACCAGTTCGCGGTCGTCCTGCGAAGCGCCACCCGTCAGGTGCGGCGAATGGAATATATCGCCGCCGCCGAGGTGCAGGGCGCGGGAACGTTCCAGATTCTCGTCAAGGACGTACTGCCGAACGTTGCCAACAATCTGATCGTTATCGCGACCGTGGAAATGGCGCATGCGATCCTGCTCGAAGCCGCGCTGTCCTTCCTCGGGCTCGGCATCCAGCCGCCGACGCCCTCCTGGGGCGTGATGATTTCCGAGGGCAAGGAAATGCTTCTGTTCGATAGCTGGCTCATCACGATTCCCGGCGCGGCACTCTTCGTGCTCGTGCTGGCGATCAACATGTTCGGCGATGGCCTGCGCGACATCACCGCACCGGAAGGACGTAACTGATGAGCGAAGACCGTATCCAGCCCGTATTGTCCATTCGCAATCTGACGGTCGACCTTCCCGAGGGGGGCGACCGCGCACATGCGGTCCAGAACCTTTCCTTCGATATCATGCCCAAGGAGACCGTCTGCGTCGTCGGTGAAAGCGGCTCGGGCAAATCGATCACCTCGTTCACGGCAATGGGCCTTTTGCCCAAGGCGCTGAAGGTTTCGACCGGTGAGATTCTCGTCTCGGGCAGAAATGTCGTCGGCCTGGCGGAAGCGGAGCATCGCAAGATGCGCGGCGGCAAGATGGCGATGATCTTTCAGGAGCCTATGACGGCGCTGAACCCATGCTATACGGTCGGCGATCAGATCGAGGAAGTGTTTCTCGCCCACACGTCGATGACACGTGCGGAACGGCGCCAGCGCACGATGGATCTTCTGGCGGAGGTCCATATGCCCGACCCGAAGCGCATCTATCACAGCTTCCCGCACCAGCTTTCCGGCGGACAGCGTCAGCGTATCGTCATTGCGATCGCGCTGGCGATGAACCCGTCGCTTTTGATCGCGGACGAGCCGACGACGGCGCTGGACGTAACGACCCAGGCGCAGATCCTCGATCTGATGAAGGAACTGAAGGCAAAGCGCGAGGCTGGCATTCTTTTCGTCACGCATGATTTCGACGTCGTGGCGGAAATCGCCGACCGTGTCGTGGTCATGCAGGCCGGGCGTGTCGTCGAACAGGGAACCGCGGACGAGGTTCTGAACCATCCGAAACACGCCTATACGCGTCAGCTTATCGCCGCCGTGCCGCGTCGCGGCGAGGCCCGACCGGTGGTCGAAAGAAGCGGCGAAGCGGCGCTCGAACTCGCGGGGCTGGAAAAGACCTACCATATCCCCCGCACGATGTTCAGCGACGCGCGCACGATCAATGCTGTCCAGCCGCTCGATCTGACGGTCTATCGTGGCGAAACACTCGGCGTGGTCGGGGAAAGCGGGTCCGGGAAGTCAACGCTCGTCAAATGCCTGATGCGTCTGGTCGAGCCCACGGCAGGAGCGATCCGGATCGATGGCGTCGATATGGCCGCCAGCACACGGCGCGACATTCGCCTAGCCCGCAAGGACATGCAGATCGTCTTTCAGGACCCTTACGGTTCGCTGAACCCCCGGCGCACCATCGGCGACCAGTTGATTCAGGGACCGCTCAATTTCGGCGCGCGGCGAAGTGAGGCGACCGCGCGGGCGAAGGAGTTGCTGCGCATCGTGCGTCTGGGCGAGGATGCCTTTCACCGCTATCCATCGCAGTTTTCGGGCGGGCAAAGGCAGCGCATCTGCATCGCACGCGCCTTGATGCTGGAGCCGAAAGTGCTGATCGCCGACGAAGCGGTCTCCGCGCTCGACGTGTCGGTGCAGAAGGAAGTTCTTCAACTGCTTCAGGACATCAAAACCCGGATGAACCTGACCATGATCTTCATCACGCACGATTTGCGTGTCGCTGCCGAAGTCAGCGATCGGCTCATCGTCATGCAAAAGGGCGAGATTGTCGAGCAAGGCACGGTCGAACAGGTGTTCGGCTCGCCGCGCCATGCCTATACGCGTCAGCTTTTCGAGGCGATGCCCGGCGGCAACTGGCAGGTGCCGGATCTCGACGCCTTGCCGCCCGCCACGCACTGATCCCAGGCAAAACTGTTTACGGAAAAGACGAGATGACGACCTTACCCGCGAAGACCGAGCCGGCCGATCTTGGCGCGCATGAGGCGAGGGCCATGATCGGCCGCCGGGCGCTTTCGCCGGTGGAACTCGCTGAGAGCTGCATCCGCCGGACCGAGAGTGTCAATCCTGCCGTCAATGCGCTCGTCGCCTATGATTTCGACCGGCTGATGGAAGATGCGCGGGTTGCCGAAGCCGCCGTCATGCGGGGCGAAAAGCTTGGCCCGCTGCACGGGCTGCCATTCGGCGTCAAGGATCAGGCCGATGTCGAAGGATTGCCGACGACATTCGGTTCCAAGCGGTTCGAGAACAATGTTGCAAGCGCGGATTCGGCCATCGTCTCAGCCATGCGCGGCGCAGGCGCTCTGGCCATGGGCAAGACCAACATGCCCGAATTCGGCCTCGGCGGAAATACGCGCAATTCCGTCTATGGCGTGACGGCGAACCCCTACGATACGACGAAAACCTGCGCGGGGTCGTCGGGCGGGTCGGGCGTCGTTCTGGCAACCGGCATGGCGCCGCTTTGCACGGGCACCGATACCGGCGGCAGCCTGCGAAACCCCGCCGCCTATAATGGCGTCGTCGGCTTTCGGACTACACCCGGCGTCGTGCCCGACGTAAAACGTTCTCTCGGCCTCATCCCGATGAGTCTGTCCGGTCCCATGGCGCGAACGGTTGCCGATGCCGGACTGATGCTCTCGGTGATTTCACGGCCCGAACCGGGCGATCCGTTCTCCACAATCGTCGATGGCGGCACGCCATGGGCTGCGCGCGATTTTTCCAACCCGGAGCCCATCGATCTGTCAGGGCTGCGCGTGGCCTTCACCGAGGATTTCGGCTTCGCGCTTTGCGAAGGCATCGTGCGCCGTGCGTTTCGCGAGCGCGTAAATGCGCTGGCGCCGTTCTTCGGCACGAGCGAGGAAACGCACCCGGATTGCGACGGGGCGGACCGCATCTTCGCGGTGATGCGCTCCATGATCATGCTCAACGCGGCCTTCAACCGCTTTGCTGGCCAGCCCGGTGCGCTTGGCCCAAACGTCATCGCGAATATCGAGGAGGCGAAAACGTACTCCCCGAACGATATCGTCAGGGCGCTTGCCGACCAGACGGCATATACCCAGCGCTGGAAGGCATTTTTCGAAAACTGGGACTACGTGATTTCACCGGCGGTCGCCGTGTCGCCTCGTCCGTGGAGCGAACTTTATCCGACCATGATCGATGATGAGGAGACGCAAAGCTACTATCATTGGCTTGCACTTGCCTATGCTTCGACCATCCCCGGCTATCCGGCGATCACGATTCCCATGGGCCGGGATGAAACCGGCATGCCGTTCGGCCTCCAGATCGTCGGCAAGCGACATGGCGATATCGGTGTCCTTCGCGTTGCGGCAGCGATAGAGGCGGCGTTCTGTAATGACGGAACTTTTGCGCGCCCGCCGGTCTATCTTGACCGGCTCGCATCCGCGCCGCCCCTGTCGCAGGCACCGGGCTTTCTCGGCTTTGCCTGACCTACGCACTCACGGAGATATTTGATGAGAAACGCTTTGGCCGCACGGCTCGCTCGCGGCGAGCACTGCGTGAACGGCTGGCTGAGCATTCCCTCCAGCTTCAGCGCCGAGGTGATGGCGAGGCAGCCATGGGATAGTCTGACTATAGACATGCAGCACGGGCTTTATGATTTTGCCGCGTGCGTCGCTTCGCTTCAGGCGACAGGCGCCTCGCGGTTGCCCGTTCTCGTACGGGTCCCGCAAAACGACGCAGGCCTGATCGGACAGGTACTCGATGCCGGTGCGTGGGGCGTGATCTGCCCGATGGTCAATACGGCGCAGGAGGCCCGGCGACTGGTTTCGGCAAGCCGCTATGCGCCGCTGGGCGCGCGCTCTTTCGGCCCCTACCGGGCTGGGGCGTATTCCGAGCCGGACGCTCCCTATCAGACCTTCGCCAACACGGAAGTGCTGGTGATCGCGATGATAGAGACCGTCGAGGCCATCAAAAATCTGGGCGAAATTCTCGACGTCGATGGCGTTGACGGGATTTATGTCGGGCCGAGCGATCTGTCGCTTTCCATGGGGCTCGATGCGCGCTTCGATCGGGAAGAAGGCGAATTCGTTGAAACGCTTCGCATGATCGCAGGTGAAGCGGCACGACGTGGCAAGTTTGCAGGCATTCACTGCCTCTCGCCGATATATGCCAAATCGATGGTGGAAGCGGGCTTTGCGCTGACGACCATCGGCAGCGACGCCTTCTTCATCGGACAGGCGGCAGCCACGGCACTTGCTGCTTCGCGTACCAACGAGGGGTACTGACGATGTTGCGGCCATCGGAAAAGCTGACCGCCATGGGCCTGACGTTGCCGGTCCTTCGCGCGCCTGTTGGGCTTTTCGCGCCGGCACGTCGTCATGGCGACCTTCTTTATATTTCGGGGCAAGGCCCCGTGACCGCGACCGGCGCGATGACGGGAAAGGTTGGCGATACCGTCACGGCCGAGGAGGCGGCAGACCATGCCCGGCTCGTGACGCTGAACCTCCTTGCCGTCGCGCAACAGGCACTCGGCAGCATCGACCGCATCACAGGCATCGTCAAAGTGCTCGGTTTCGTCAACGCGGTACCGGACTTCACCCGTCATCCGTTCGTGATCGACGGCTGTTCGAGGCTGTTGTCCGAATTGTTCGAGGGGAGTGCGCCCGCTCACGCGCGCTCGGCAATCGGCGTCGGCTCGCTGCCTGGAAACATCACGGTCGAAATCGAGATGATCGCACAGGTTATTTGCGAATGAGCGTGCCGTACGAGCGGCCAACGCCAATAAATCGTTTGCGGGCGCGGTTCTGCGTTTATAACACGTCACGAGGGTGCAACCAGAAATCGAGCTTGCAAAAATGAAAAAGCCCGAGGCGTCGCGCAAGCGCGGCCGGCCATCTGCCAGGCAAAAGATACTCGATACCGCGATGACGCTGTTTGCCGAACGCGGCGCGTCGGCGCTGACTTACGAGGAGCTTGCCAAGGCGACCGGTTTGACGAAAGGCGGGCTGCTCTATCACTTCCCTTCGAAAGAGCATCTGATCGGCGACTTTCGCAAGCACCTCAATTCCAGGTACCGCGCGGCGTGGCAGGATGTCTTCGAGCAACTGCCGGAAGGGCCGACGCGGGCGCTCAAGAGCTATGCCATCGCGTCACTGGAAAACCGCTCGCAATCCGACCATGTCAGTGCGCGCATGATGGTGTCCGGGCTTTGGGACATTACGTCCGGGCGGGCCTATTACCGGGAACGTTTCGACCGCATGCAGGAGGATGTCGGGTTCGAACGCACTGCGCTCGTCAACCTTGCGACTGAAGGCCTGTGGTTCATGGAACTCATCGGATTTTCACCGTTTTCCGACGAGGAACGCGCGCGCATCGTCGACATGCTGATGCAGATGATCGACGGCAAGGATTCGTAGGAAATCAGCTTTTGCGTGTTGAGCGCAATTTTGCCCGGCTCCACCCCGGACAACGCAAAGTTATCCGGCTGAAATCATTTCGTCATGAAAAAATGCCAATGCCCATCATATGGTAGACATCCGCATCGAACACGCGACACGCCGCTTTGGCAGTGTGGCCGCCCTTGACGACATCAGCCTGGATTTTCCGTCCGGAACCTTCACCTCGCTGCTCGGCCCGTCCGGCTGCGGAAAGACGACGCTTTTGCGTCTCATCGCCGGTTTCGAGATACCCGACGAGGGCAGCGTCGGTTTTGATGGCGAGGTCATGGCGGATGGGGCGCGGCATGTGCCGCCGGAAAAGCGCGGCGTCGGCGTCGTCTTCCAGTCCTATGCGCTGTGGCCGCATATGGATGTGGCGGGAAATGTCGCCTATCCGCTGGCAACGCGCGGCATGGCGAGAAAAGAGCGCGACAGTCGCGTCCGTGACGTGTTGTCGATCGTCGGCCTTAGCGGTTTCGAAACCCGCCGCATCGACGAGCTTTCCGGTGGCCAGCGCCAGCGTGTCGCCCTGGCGCGCTGCCTCGTCGCCGACGCACGCATCATTTTGTTCGACGAGCCGCTCGCCAATCTCGACATGCATTTGCGCGCCTCGATGGTCGAGGTGTTCCGGGACGTTCATCGGCGAACCGGCGCGACGATGGTGTATGTGACGCACGATCAGGCCGAGGCGCTGGCGCTTTCGGATCGCATTGCCGTCATGGACCACGGACGCATCCTGCAGCTTGGCGCCCCGACCGAGATTTATCGTTCGCCGGCCCATGACAAGGTTGCGCGGTTCGTCGGTCGTGGCGTCATCGTCGATGCCGAAATCGTCGCCCGTCGGGAGGGCAGCGCCGTGCTCTCGCTGGCGGGGCATGAATTCGCCGCCCGTTTTGCCAGCACGCCGCTGGGCGAACATGCCAAGGTGCTGCTTCGCCCGGAAGGTCTCAAGCCGGCCGAGAACGGCATTTCATGCCGGGTTCTATCGACGGTCTATCGCGGACCGGTATTCGAGGTGTCCGTTGCTTTGCCGAGGACGCAGGAAGCGGTCGTCATCGATTGCCTCGACGCACCCGCGATCGGCAGCGATCTCAAACTTGCCATTGTCGATGCGTGGGTAATCCCGGACTGAGTGTCACCGCCAGGGGAGCACGCCGCGCGGGAGCCGCGCTGCAAACCGGTCGAGGATAGCGAGCAGCATCACGACGACGATTACGGTGGCCACCGCCACCGCCGCTGCCTGTGGTCCGAGCCCGGCTTCCTGAAGGCTGAACAAAACGACGCCAAGTGTTTCGTTGCGGCTCGACCATAAAAGCGCGGACACCGTCAATTCGTTGAAAGCGCTCATGAAGACGAGCAGCGCGCCGGCGACGGCGGCGGGCGCAGCAAGCGGCACGGTTATCGTCAAGGCGCGGCGTAATGGCGAAGCTCCGGTCGATGCCGCCGCTTCGTTCAGATCAGTCGGAATCTGCGCCACGGCGCTTGCGACCGGTTTCATCGCAAGAGCAAGGAACTTCATCAGGTAAGCTACGAGGATGATCCATGCCGTCGCATAGAGGCTGCCGATCAAAGGCAGCGGACGCAGAAAAAGCAGGATGCAAGCGATGGCGAGCACGATGCCCGGCAATGCGTAGGGAAGTTCCGCGATGCCTTGCAGCAGGCGCCGGCTGCGCTGTCCGAAGCGCTCCGTGGCGATCGTGACTGCAATGGCGGCAGCCGCCAGTATCAGCGCGGCGCTGCCGGCAAGCAGCGTCGAATTTCGAAAGGCACGCACTGTCGATGCCTGCCGCAAAAGCACTTCATCGTAATTGGCGAAAGTCATCGTCTGCAACGACAGCGGGACGCCGAACGCAGAGACAAGAGAGGTGGTCACGAGCGCAAGGGTCGGGACGATCAGCATGAATGTCAGCAATACCCAGCACAATATGCTGAGTGGCAGGCGCCATCGTCCAAGCGAAATCTGCGTCGCACGTCTTGTCACGTAGCGGGCATGATGGCCGCGCATGGCAAAGGATTGCATTGCGATTCCGACGAGTGCGAGCCCTCCGATCAGCACCGACAGGCTGGCCATCTGCGGCAGCACGCCAGGTCCGAAGCTGGACATCTGACGATAGATCAACGTCGGCAATGTGAGATAGTTGACCGGCAGACCGAGCAGCGCCGGAATGCCGAAATTGCCGATGCCCGACACGAAGGCAAGCGCGGCAGCCGCCCCTATCCAAGGTCTCAGCAACGGCACGACGATGGTCGCAAATGCGCGAAGCGAGGATGCGCCCGAGGCACGCGCCGCCTCGATCAGATCCGCCGGCACGCCGACAAGGCCGGCGCGAAGCGTGATGAACACGATCGGGGCGTGCTGCACGCCGAAAAGCAGGATGATGCCTTTGCGGCCGAGTATCGGATTGGGGGTGCCCGGTGAAGGGGCGATGCCGAGCATGTTCAAAAGCGTACTCGACGGGCCTGTCAGGTGCAGCCAGGAAAGTGCCGTTACCTGCGGTGCGATGATGAGCGGCATCAGGATCAGGAAGCCGAGCACGCGACGTGTCGGCAGGTCGGTCATCGCGACTGCCATGGCCAGAGGCATGCCGATGGCTAGGGAAAGCAATGCGCCGAAAAAGGCGGTATCCAGCGTGTTCCACGTTGCGCGCATCGCTGCGGGGCTCGATAGCCTATCCGCGAAACTGGAAAGGTCGAACTCGCCTCCCGGCGCGATCGCCGCCACGATCAATCGCGCGACGGGCAAAAATCCGAGCAGCAGGACCACGGCAACGGCGAGAAGGGCCGCAAGACGCGGCCCGAAACCGTTTGCAAAGCGTGGATAGCCGACACGCGTAAAGCCGAGCCGGGCGTCCGGCTCGCGCAATGCGGGGTGCTTTCGAAGTGTCGCCGATGCGTCGGTCATCATTCAGTCGTAGCGGCGGACGGTAAGTTTATTGCGCCATGACCTCGGAAAACTTTTCCTTGTTCTCCATGTCGCTGGCGAGTGCTGCCGCAGCATCATAGTCGAGAACCTTGATGGCGTCGCGTTCGGGATAACCTTCTGGCAAGCCGGCGTCGGCCCGTGCGGGGATGTAACCCTGCTCGACCGCGAGAGCCTGGCCTTCTTCGGAGAGCAGAAAGTTGATGAAAGCCTTTGCGGCTTCCGGATTCTGCGCCGTGGAAAGGATCGCCACCGGCTCGGTCACCGCCGAAACGCCTTCCTCGGGAAAGACGAATTCGACCGGCGCACCCTTGGCCTTTTCGCGGATCGGCATGAAGTCGACGATCATGCCGTAGAGCTTGTCGCCGCCGCTGACTGCGGTCAGCACATCGCCATTGCCGCCCGAGGCCTGTGCGCCGTTCTCGGCAAGCGCCGAATAGAAGTCCCAACCTTGTTGAAGGTTTCCGGTCAGCGTCACTGTATGGATCATCGCCGCGCCCGAGGTCAGCGGGCTGGGCATGGCGATCAGGCCGTTCGCCTCAGGCTTCGTCAGATCGAGCCAACTCGTCGGAATCATTTCGGCATTCGTGTTGTAGACGATGCCGGTCGTGATCAGCTTGGTGGGGAAATAGGTGCGGTCGGCGTCGACCAGCGCCTCGTCTATGCCCTCGATTTCGGCTTCTGGAAATTCCATCAGCCGGCCTTCGGCCTTGAGCCCTTCCATGGTTACGATATCGGCGATCAGCAGAACGTCCGGCTGAGGCTGGCCGGCTTCGATTTCGGCGGCGAGCTTTGCCATTATCCTCGGTGTGCCGTCACGTACCCACTCGACCGTAACGTCGGGATATTTCGCCATGAATGCGTCGGCGGTCTGTTGCGCGTCGGTGTTGGGCTGGCTGGTATAAAGCACCAGATTGCCTTCGACCGCCATGGCGGTCGAAGTGGCGGCCGCTAGTGCAAATGCTGCGATGAGAGTGCGCATGTTCGAACCTCTTTGTGCTGAATGCGGCTGTGCCCTTTCAGGCGCTCGCAAGCGCCCTGTCTAGACTTGCCATATAACGGTTCCGTGACGCTCGATGTCGCTGTGGCTTAGCGCCTGAGCCGGCCAATAGCACGCGGATTTGGCTCTAAGTGCGGAATTGGCCTCTGAAATTAGGGCCGCGCGGTTTCGGCCGATGGCGGGTAATAGCAGGCAGCCAGATGTTCGCGGTCGATCGCGCCTTCATTGAGGCCCGGCCTTTTACTGCGGCACAAATCATCGGCGGCCGGGCAACGGGCAGCAAAGGCGCAGCCTATGGGTGGATCGTACGGATCTGGTAACTCGCCGTCCGTGCCTTCCGTTGCACGGACCGCTCGCCCAGGAACCGGGACGGAATCCAGCAGCAGCCGCGTATAGTGGTGGCGTGGATTGGCGAAGATCGAACGAGCCGGTCCGATTTCCGCAATGCGCCCAAAATACATCACCGCAACGCGATCGCTGACACTTTCGACCACTGAAAGATCGTGGCTGATGAAGACATAGGTCAGCCCGAAGCGTGCCTTCAGGTCATCCAGCAGGTTAAGCACCTGCGCCTGTACCGAAACATCGAGCGCAGAGACGGGCTCGTCGAGGACGATCAGTTCGGGCTCTGCGGCAAGGGCGCGGGCGATTGCAATGCGCTGCGCCTGCCCACCGGAGAATTCGTGCGGATAGCGGTCGAGAAACTCCGGCCGAAGGTTCACGGCATCGAGCAGAGCATTCAGCCGCTCCCCGCGTTGTTGGCGTCCAAGGCCACGCAGTCGTTTGAGTGGCGTCTCCAATATGGCGCGGATGGTCTTTCGCGGGTTGAGCGAGGAAACGGGGTCCTGAAAAACATACTGGATGCGCTGCGCGATCCGGTTGAAGTCGCTGCGCGCGATCGCGGCGATATCCTCGCCCTTGAACCGGATTTGCCCGGTCGTCGGTGTGTCCAGCCCGACGAGCATGCGTGCAAGGGTCGATTTCCCGCATCCCGATTCGCCGACGACGCCCAGAGTTTCGCCCTGTCGAATATCGAGCGATACCTCCTGTACCGCATGATTTGCGGGCTTGACGCGGCCGATGAGGCTGCGACCGCCGCCGAAGACGCGCTTCACCGCGTCGAGCTGGATGAGGGGTGCAGCGTCAGTCATACACGGTCGCCTTTGCGTTTTTCACCAAGCGGATAAAGGCAGCGTGCGGCATGCCCGCCATCGAGATCGAAAAGCGGAATGTCGTTTTGGCGGCATTCGGGTCGCGCCAAAGGGCAGCGGGGGGCAAAAGCGCAGCCGCCTGGAACATCGTCCGCCGAGGGTGGCAGGCCTTCTATGGCGTCGAGCCGGCGGTTGGGCTCGCCGAGCACGGGCACGCAGTCAATCAGCCTGCGCGTATAGGGGTGCGCCGGTTCGTTCAGAACCTGATCGGTGGTACCCGTCTCGACGACGCGGCCGGCATACATCACCGCGACCCGGTCGCAGATCGCCGAAACCACGCCGAAATCATGGGTGATAAACAGGATCGACGCGCCCTTGTCGTGTCGCAGGCGATTCATGAGCGCAAGAATCTGCGCCTGCACGGTAACGTCGAGCGCCGTCGTCGGTTCGTCGGCGATCAGCAATTCGGCATCGTTCGCGAGCGCCATTGCGATGACGACACGCTGGCGCATGCCGCCCGAAAGCTCATGCGGATAGGCGTCGAGCCGGTTTTGCGCGTTGGGAATGCGCACGAGCGTCAAAAGGTCTTTGGCGCGCTCGCGGGCAGCCCGATACCCGAGCGGCTGGTGTGCGCGGATCGCCTCGACGAGTTGGTCGCCGACCGTAAACAGGGGATGAAGCGTGGAAAGCGGGTCTTGGAAAACATGGCTGACCGCGCCGCCCCGCAACTGGCGGATTCGCTCGTCGGACGCGGCGAAAAGATCCTCCCCGTTCAACCGGATCGTCCCGTCGGTTATGCGGCCGGGCGGCGTCGGTACGAGACCCATGACGGACATCGCCGTCACCGATTTGCCGGAGCCCGATTCGCCGACGATGCCGAGCACTTCGCCCTGGCGCAACATCAGGTCGACGCCGTCGATGGCGTGCAGCGTCCTTGATCCAAGCTCGAATTGGGTTTTCAGCCCGGCAACATGGAGCGCGGTGCCGGGTGGCGTCTGCGTGGGAAGCTGACTCGGCTGGACCTCTATCGCAGTGCGGCCCAGCGGCCGCGTCAGCGCGCCGGACTTCAGGCGTGGGTCGAGAACGTCGCGGATACCGTCGCCGAGAAGATTGATGCTCATGACGAGGATGAAGATGGCGAGGCCTGGAATGACAGCTACATGCGGGGCGTTGAACAACACGCCGCGACCGTCTCCCAGCATGGAGCCGAGATCGGCCTGCGGCGGCTGCGCGCCGAGACCGAGAAAGGAAAGACCCGCCGTTTCGAGGATCATCCAGCCGATCGTGGTCGACATGGTGACCACGATGACGGGCGCGACATTCGGCAGGATTTCGGTAGCGAGGATGCGCGCGTGGCCCTTTCCAGACAGGCGCGCGGCATCGACGAATTCGCGATGCGCGAGGCCGAGCGTCACACCGCGGATGTTACGGGCGAAGAACGGGATGTTGACGACTGCGATTGCGTAGAGTGCGTTGACGAGACCCGGGCCGAGCACGGCGACGATGGCAAGCGCCAGAAGGATGTAGGGAAACGCCATCAGCATATCCACACCGCGCATCAGCACATTGTCGGTGCGCCCGCCGGCGTAGCCGGCGACAAGGCCGATCAGGGAGCCGAAAAAGGCGGCGATCAGCGTCGCGGAGATGCCGACCGCGAGGCTGACGCGCAAGCCCCATATCAGGCGGGAGAGAATGTCGCGCCCAAGCGCGTCGGTGCCGAGCAGATGACCTTGAGACAATGGCCGCAGCAGCCGGTCGGCAGGCGAGGTAACGTTGGGATCGTGCAACGGCAAAAGCGGCGCTAAAAGCGCCAGCGCCACCAGAATAACGAGAATGGCGAGGCCACCCGTCGCCAGCCTGTTGTTCAGCATCAGGCGGACGGCGCCGGGACGCCCGGTCGACCGATTTGTGGACGTCACCGCACTCATCGCCTCAGCCTCGGATCGAGAAGCGATTGCACGACGTCGGCTGCAAGGTTGAAGAGGACGTAGCTGGCTGCGACCACGAGCACGCCGCCCTGCACCAGAAGAATGTCGCGGGTCGAGATCGCGTTGACGAGCATTGCGCCGATGCCCGGCCACTGGAACACGGTCTCGATATAGACCGCCCCGCCCAGAACGAACCCCGCCTGAATGCCGATCACCGGAATGACGCTGACGAGCGCCGCTTTGAAAGCGTGGATATAGACGACGCGCCGCTCGCTAACGCCCTTGGCTCGCGCGGTGCGGATATAATCCTGCCGCAGAACCTCCAGCATGGCCGTGCGCGTGAGGCGCGCGATCACGCCGGTCGCGACAGCGGCGAGCGTGATTGCCGGCAGGACGAGATGGTACAGAAGGTCGGGCAGATCGCCGCCGCCATAGATCGCGTACATGCCGCTCGGTGGAAACCATCGCAGGTTTACGGCAAAGCCGAGGATCAGCATCAGTCCGAGAAAGAAGGAAGGCGTGGAGATGCCGATCAGCACCAGCAGCGTAATCAGACCATCGGCCCATCCGAACTGGCGCACGGCCGAGACGATGCCCGCCAGAAGCCCGAGGATCGAGGATAGGACGAGAGCCGCACCTGCAAGGATGAGCGTTGCCGAAAACCGCTCCGTCACTTCGTCGAGGACGGGGCGATTGAGCGCGAAAGAGCGTCCAAGATCGCCCTGCATGAGATTGCCGAGCCAGATCAGGTATTGCTGCGGCAACGGCTTGTCGAGGCCGAGCTGTGCGTTGAGCCGCGCGACGTTTTCGGGCGTCGCGTAATTGCCGAGAATGGCCGTCGCCGGATCGCCCGGTATCAGCGCCATCATCATGAAGACGATGACCGACAATCCGAGCAGCACGGGGATCACCGCCAACAATCTCTTTGCGACGTAGCCAGTCATATTCACTCTTGTTCAGTCGCGGGGTCTCAATTCTTCACGACATCCTTGAGGATGAGGAAGAAGGAGGGCTGAAGCGAGAAGCCTTCGACGTTCGACGTGGTGACCGCGCCCTGCACCCAGTTGGCGACAAAGAGCCAGGGCGCCTCTTCGTTGACGATGGACTGCACGTCCCGGTAGAGCGCTGCGCGCTGCTCCGGATCGGTCTCCATGCGTGCCTGATCGAGAATCTCGTCGACATCGATGTTGGAGTAGTAGCCAGAGTTAAAACCACCTTCTTCCGGCCAGGCCGCCGTTCGCAGCGTCAGAAACGGAAGCGTGTCGGGATCGTTGGTCATCCACGCCATTTCGGCCATATGCGCCCTGCCTTCGAGGCCCGGATTCACCTGGCCGAGGAAGGTGTTCCATTCATAGGTCTCGATGCGCACATTCATGCCGACCGCCGCAAGATCGGCCTGGATCGCCGTTCCCATCGCAACCGGATCGAGCATGCCCGAACCGCCTTCGGTCACATAGAACACGATTTCCTCACCGTCGTAGCCGGCTTCTTCGAGCAGCGCGCGGGCGCGCTCGGGGTCGTAGGGGTAAGGCTCGACTTCTTCATTATAGGCCCACGCGAAGGCCGGCGGCACCGGGCCGGCTGATATTTGCGCGGTTCCCTGCAGAACGTCGTTCACCAGCACTTCCTTGTTGACGGCAAAGTTCGCGGCTTGTCGGATGGCAAGGTCCTGAAACGGCCCCTCCTTCATGTTGAGGATGACGTACCAGACATGAGGGCCGGCCTGTTCCTGCACCGTGAAGTCGGGGGCGTCTCGGAACTGCGCGATGGAGTCCGGCGGTGCTTCAACCATGATATCGAGCCCGCCGGCCAGCATTTCGGCCATGCGCGTGTTGGCGTCGGTGATCGGGCGGAAAACGACGGCCTCGAGCGTCGTCGGTGTATCCCAATAGTCTGGGTTGCCGGCCAGAACCACGCGCTGGTTCGCCTGCCATTCGGCGAAGCGGAACGGCCCTGTGCCGACCGGGTTGCGCCCGAAGTCTTCGCCATGCTGTTCGACGGCGGTCGGCGATACGATCAGTCCAGTCGGATAGGCGAGGTTGGACAGGAAAGGCGCGAACGGTTCGCTGAGCGTGAATTCGACCGTGTAGTCGTCAACAGCCGTCACCTCCTCGACGACGGAGAAATTGAACGAGAGCGGAAACGGGCCGGTGCCGTGGAAGGGGTGGTCTTCATCGAGCATGCGGTCGAAATTGAACTTCACCGCTTCTGCATCGAGCGGCGTGCCGTCATGGAAGGTCACGCCTTCGCGCAACTGAAACGTATAGGTGAAGGCGTCATCGGAAACCTCCCAGCTTTCGGCAAGCGCCGGCTCGATCTCCAGCGTTCCGTCGGCGAAACGGACAAGGCCTTCATAAAGATTCATCAGGATGCGGAAATCGTTGGTGGCCGTTGCGACGTGCGGGTCGAGCGACTGCGGTTCGGCGATCTGGCCGACGACGAGCACGTTGGGTGGCGTTTGGGCATAAGCTCCCGGTGCAAGTGCCGTAGCGCATGCGGTTGCCGCAGCGGCAATCAGGCGTCTCATCGCGTTTCCCCTTCCTGTAGAATCGTGCTTGGCGCGAATGTCGTGACATGGTTCCCCATTTCCCGAATGCATCGGACGGCGGCAGGTTCCGAATTCGTTGCTCTGGCAAGGCGTGCGAGCGGGGCCTATGGTGAAACCATGACAACGCCTACCGACCATCAGATCGACACGCTTGGCGAAGCGCTCGACACTTTCGTCCGCCGTTTCAAACTGACGGATACAGGTCCCGAGCGTCCGCTAACGGAAGTCGACAAGCAAACGCTCTTTTATGTGAGCAGGCACCCCGATTGCGGCCCCACCGACGTGGCGCGCTTTTTGGGCGTGGCGACGACCACGATCTCCTCGGCGACCGACCGGCTGGCCAAGCGCGCGCTTCTGGAGCGCCATCGTCCCGAAGGCGACCGGCGCGCGGTCGCGCTTCGGCTTTCCGAAGCGGGCAAGACATACGTCGCCACCCAGCGCGACGCTTACCGTGCAATGTTCCGCATGATGCTGGACCGGCTTTCGCATGACGAGCGCGAGAGCTTTATCGCAATGATGACAAAAATCGCATACTACGGTGATTGAATAGTACGATTATCGTATTATGTTTGAACGTACGCAACAGTACCGGGATGGGAAAATGGCGATACGCATCAACGATACCGACGTGGCGGTGCCTGACGATCCGCGTGTTTCACTGCTCGATCTCTTAAGAGAGCGCCTGCATCTGACCGGCACCAAGGTCGGCTGCAATCAGGGCGCTTGCGGCGCGTGTACCGTCCTCGTCGATGGCGAGCGGGTCCTGTCGTGCCTGACGCTTGCCGTGCAGGCGGACGGTCGTTCCGTGACCACGATCGAGGGGCTGTCGGATGGCTCGGGCCTCACTTCGTTGCAGGCGGCCTTCATCGAACATGACGGGTTCCAGTGCGGATATTGCACCCCCGGCCAGATTTGTGCGGCAACGGCCATGTTGCGCGAAATTGCCGATGGCGCGCCAAGCTATGTCACAGCCGATCTGGGCGCCGAGCGCCCGGCACTGACGGCAGAAGAAGTGCGCGAACGTATGAGCGGCAACCTTTGCCGGTGCGGCGCTCACAACGGAATCGTCGAAGCTATCCTCGAGGCGGCGAAGGAGAAGGTGGCATGAACCCATTTTCCTACACGCGATCCGCTTCCCTCGATGATGCTGTCAAGTTGACCGGCGAGGTCGGCCAGAAGCTTCTGGGCGGGGGAACAAATCTCATCGACCTGATGCGCAAGGGTATCGAGCATCCGCGTGGGCTGGTGGATGTAACCGGTCTATCTGCTGAAATTACCGAGTCCAGTCATGGCGGGCTTTATATCGGCGCGGCCGCGCGCAACAGCGCCGTTGCCGCCGATCGCATCGTGCGAACCCGTTTCCCGATGCTGTCGCGTGCGATCCTTGCCGGCGCGTCGGCGCAGATCCGCAATATGGCGACGATGGGGGGCAATCTGATGCAGCGCGCGCGCTGCGTCTATTTCAACGATGCTGCCGGTTCGCGCTGCAACAAGCGTGTGCCGGGAAGCGGCTGCGATGCGCTCGACGGCGACAACCGCTATCATGCGATCGTCGGTGCTTCTCCGTCCTGCATCGCCACGCATCCGTCCGACATGTGCGTGGCGCTGGCCGCACTCGACGCGCAGGTCCATATTTCCGGACCCGCAGGCACAAAGATCGTCCCGCTGGTCGATTTCCACGTTCTTCCCGCCGATCGGCCCGATCTGGAGACCGTACTCGAGGTGGGCGATATCATTACCGCTATCGAAATTCCTGCGTCGCCGATCGCTGCCCGTTCAACATATCGCAAGGTGCGCGATCGCGCGAGCTACGCCTTCGCGCTGGTGTCCGTAGCGGCTGGCGTGACGATGCGCGACGGTGTGATCGAGGATGTGCGTCTGGCGTTCGGTGGCATCGCGCCGAAGCCGTGGCGGGCGACGCGTGCCGAAGCGGCGCTACGTGGAAGTGCGGCGACATCGGACGCATTCAGGAGCGCAATGGAGGCAGAGCTTGAAGGTGCCGTGCCGCGCGCCGGCAACGCCTTCAAGGTGGAACTGGCCACGCGCACCGCAAGTGCGGTGCTTGCCGAACTGACCGGAGACAATCGATGAGCAGGGTACAGAACGCCGTTGTCGAATCGGTCCGGACCGTTCTCGGCTGGATGCCCGAGCGCTGGCTGCCCGGCGGTACGCCCGATCCCCTGATCATGCGGCGCGGCGCCGTCGGGCGTCAGGTGTCCCGGTTGGACGGACCGCTAAAAGTTCGCGGGCAGGCGCGCTTTGCCGCTGAAGTGCCGATGGAGGGCTTGTGCTACGCGTCGCTGGTGCACAGCGCGATCACGCGCGGGCGCATGAATAACCTCGACACGGGCGAGGCCGAAAACGCGTCGGGCGTCATCCTCGTGATGACCCATCGCAACATGCCGCGTCTCGACATCATTCCGCTCATCAGCATGACGAACCCGTCAGCGGTCGGCTCCAGCGCCCTGCCGATCATGCAGGACCCCGAAATCCGCTATAACGGGCAAGTAGTTGCCCTGGTGCTCGCGGAAACGCAGGAGCAGGCGGATTACGCAGCTTCGCTCATTCGGATCGACTATGAAGCCGCACCGGCACGAACGCATTTCGAGGAGGCGAAAGCGACGGCGCGCACGCCTGCATCGGTGCTGGTGGAAAAGAACCACGTCAAGGTCGGCGATGCGGAGCGCGAACTGGCAAAGTCCGACTATCGCGTCGACAATATCTATCACACGCCCGGTCACAACCATAACGCCATCGAACTGAACGCCGTGACGCTTGCATGGGAGGGCGATTCGCTCACCATTCACGACGCCACGCAGATGATCGCACCAAGCGCCAACGCTCTGGCCAAGGTGTTCGGGCTGGAAAAGAACAAGGTCCGCGTTCAGTCGCCCTATGTCGGTGGCGGTTTCGGCGGCAAGGGATTGTGGGACCATCAGGTCGTCGCGAGCGCCGCAGCCAAAATCGCGGGCCGGCCGGTACGCCTCGTTTTGAGCCGGGATGGCGTCTACCGCATCATCGGCGGGCGCGCGCCGACGGAGCAGCGCGTCGCGATAGCTGCCGACAAGGATGGCAATTTCACCGCGCTGATTCACACCGGGCATTCGGTGATGCCGACCTATTCGGCCTCGCCTGAGCAGTACACGCTCACCGCGCGGGGGCTTTACCGATCGAAAAGCTGCGAATTCGTTCAGCATCATCTCGACCTCGATGTCGTGCCGAACACCTTCATGCGCGCGCCCGGCGAGGCGGTGGGCACCTTTGCGGTCGAAAGCGCCATCGACGAACTGGCGCATGAAATGGGTATCGATCCGATAGAGCTGCGCCTGCGCAACGAGCCTGAAAAGCATCCGATTTCCGGCACGCCTTTTTCGCAGCGCGCTCTGGTCCAGGCTTACCGCGATGGCGCATCGCGCTTCGGCTGGCACGAGCGGCAGGCAAAGCCGGGAGCGCGTCGCGACGGCGAATGGCTGATCGGCATGGGATGCGCGACCGGCAGTTTCCCCTATCTGCGCATGCCGGGCGCCAGCGTCAGGATCGCGCTGACGCGCGACGGCAAGGCGACGGTCTCGTCTTCCGCACAGGACATGGGCATGGCGACATCGACGGTGCAGATCCAGCACGCCTCGGATCGTCTCGGTCTGCCGATGGAGGCGATCAGCTTCGAGATGGGTGATTCGGCACTGCCGGCGACGCCTATGGCGGGCGGCTCCTCGCAGACCGTCTCGATCGCCGCTGCAATCGCCGCTGCGTCCGACAAGCTGGCCGGTGAACTCTTGCGGCTGGCCGGCAATTCCAGCCCGCTCGCCGGTCTGCGCGCCGGCGAAGTCCGGTTGGTCGACAGGCATCTGGTGAGCATCGAAGATCCGTCGCGAACCGAAAGCTTTGAGGCGATCCTCGCTCGTGCTTCACGCGAGGACGTCACCGTCACGGCAAGCGGCAGCGCGCCGCTGGAGATGATGAAATTCGCCATGCAGAGCCTCTCGGCGGTGTTTTGCGAAGTGCGCGTCAGCGCAGTGACCGGCGAAGTGCGCGTGTCGCGGATGCTCGGTTCCTACGATTGCGGCGTAATCCTCAACCCCAAGACTGCGACGAGCCAGTTCAAGGGCGGCATGATCATGGGGATCGGTCTTGCCCTGACGGAGGAGACGATGTTCGACGAGCGCTCCGGCAGGATCATGAATGCAACGCTCGCCGATTATCACGTTCCTGCCCATCTCGACGTGCCCGATATCGATGTGATCTGGACGGATATTCCCGATCCAAGGTCGCCGCTCGGCGCGCGTGGCATCGGCGAAATCGGCATAACCGGCGTGGCGGCGGCAATCGCCAATGCGGTGTTCAACGCGACCGGGAAGCGCGTCCGCGACCTGCCGATCACGCTGGACAAGCTTCTCTAACGCTGCTGACCACGAAATCATCACGATATTGATGTCGACTTATGGTCGGGGTGGCTGAACGGGAGGAAGTCATGCTCAAGGACCGGAATTCTTCCGCGATCGTCGCCGTATCCGACATTGCGCGTGCGAAACGCTTTTATGCGGATATGCTCGGACTCGAACTCATCGATGACGGCATGGAGGGCGTGATGGTGTTTCGCACTGGCGACACGCATCTCGTCGTCTATCGTTCCGACACCGCCGGTTCGAACCGCGCCAACGCCGTGGTCTGGGACGTCGGCGGAGAAATCGACGCGATCGCCGCCGACCTCGCCTCGAAGGGTGTCACCTTCGAGCATTATCCCGACATCGGTGAATTTCGCGACGGAATCCATCATGCCGATGAAATGAAGCTCGCCTGGTTCAAGGACCCGGACGGCAACATTCTCCATATCAACCAGATGCCGAATGCGGGCTGAAAGGGAGGAACTGGCAATGAAAATCGCGAAGAACACGATCTGCGTATGGTACGACAAGGATGCCGAGGAAGCGGCGCGATTTTACGCTGCGACCTTTCCCGACAGCGCCGTTCATGCCGTCCACCGCGCGCCCGGCGACTACCCGTCCGGCAAGGAGGGCGACGTTCTGACAGTCGATTTCACCGTCGCGGGCATTCCCTGCATCGGCCTCAATGGCGGACCGGTCTTCAAGCATAGCGAGGCCTTTTCCTTCCAGATCGCAACGGACGATCAGGAGGAGACCGATCGCTACTGGAATGCCATCGTCGGCAATGGCGGGAAGGAAAGCGAGTGTGGCTGGTGCAAGGACAAATGGGGCATTTCCTGGCAGATCACGCCGCGCGTTCTGACCGAGGCGATGGCAATCGGCGGCGACGAGGCCAAGCGCGCCTTCAATGCCATGATGAAGATGCAGAAGATCGATGTTGCCGCGATCGAAAAGGCGCGGGCAGGCTGACCGGAACTACCTGCCGCTCCTGAGGCAACAGCCGCCATAGACCGACCCGTCCGGCGCGATCACCATGGCTTCATAGGGAAAGCCGATGTCGCTCATCCCGTCCGAGCAGTAATTGACGTTCCGCCACGCGGCGACGTGACCGACCTCGCCCTCGTGCTCCAGCCTTGCGGCATAGCGACCGACAAGGCCAATGGCCGACGTGATCGGTCCTGTGGCCCAGGTCACGTCTTCTTCGGCTGGTGTCTGGAACGTGGCTTCTTCGCCGCCGAGCGACAGCGTCCAGAACGGCTCCGTGCCGCTGCAGCGCAAGGGGTGCGGTTCGCCCTCCCAAAGCGGTTCTTCATTGCTGGCGAGATGGCGGGCGTTGACCCAGCCGAGGCCGTCATCCGTCACCACCTGCCACCACACGGAACCGCCCATCTCCATGCGTGTGCCGGCGACGATGAGGCCATCGGCATCGAAGGGCAAGGTGGCGACGATCCTTGCCGCGGCATCGGGCTGCTCGCGCGCATTCAGGACATCGTTCGCCTCCACGCCGATGACCCGATAGGTCTGCGTCGGCTCCGGCGCACGGTCATCGACGGCGAATGCAGGCGAGACACAAGCCAACAGCGTTGCTGCGAGCGCGACGGCTTTGGCGAACTTCATTTGGGTGGTCCTCCACGGTCAGGCGGAGTTGATCCTATCGAAGCGAGATGATTTCCGCCATCCACGGCTCTTCTTCGCGCCGCGAGGCAAGCACCTGCTCGACCTCGTTGAAGAAGGCACCGACAGCTTCGTCCTGCGCAAGTTCGGGAAGGCCGAGAAGCTCCAGTTCGGCGAACATGGAGCCGGCGACGACGCCGGCATACCGATCCGCCACGCGATCCGAACTCGCCTTCAAGAGAGCATCCGCGACGTTTTCGATACGTCCCTGCCGACGCTCCATCGGAAACAGACTGATTGCGCCACGCGCCACGCTTTCGTCATTCAAACCCACGCTACCCATCCCCCGGTTACGCATTTGCAAGCCTGCCGAAGCGAATCGCTCGGCGTTGTCCGCATGATCCTCCATACGTGGTTGACGAGATGTTACCTGCCGGCCCGTCATCGTGACCGGTGGCGAAAGAGGAATTATTGCGAGGTTCGAAAAAATCGGACTCGGCGACGGGGTTCGATCTGCTAAGAGTGCGTTCAGGAGGAGTTGCACCATGTTTCTCGGGCTCGATCTCGGCACATCCGGGCTGAAAGCGATTCTGATCGACGCCGATCAGCGCGTCGTCGCGTCGTCGACCGCTGAGCTTTCCGTGTCGCGGCCGCATCCGGGTTGGTCCGAACAGGACCCCGCCGGCTGGATCGCGGCGGCGCAAACGGCGATCGGCGAGTTGTGGCGCGCGCACCCGGCGGAACTGGCTGCCGTGCGCGGCATCGGCCTTTCGGGACAGATGCACGGGGCGACGCTTATCGATGCGGCTGGCAAGCCGCTGCGGCCCTGCATCTTGTGGAACGACACGCGCAGCCATGCCGAAGCTGCCGCGCTCGACGCCGATCCGCGTTTTCGCAAGATCACCGGCAACATCGTCTTTCCCGGCTTCACCGCGCCGAAACTCGCCTGGGTCAAGGCGAACGAGCCGGACATTTTCGCGAATATCGCGAAGGTACTTTTGCCGAAGGACTATCTTCGCCTGTGGCTGACCGGCGAGGCGATATCGGAAATGTCGGATTCGGCGGGCACATCATGGCTCGATGTCGCCGGACGGCGCTGGTCGCCCGAGCTTCTCGCCGCCACCGATCTTTCGGAAGAACACATGCCGTCGCTCGTCGAAGGTACGGAAGCGGGCGGTAGTCTGCGCGCCGAACTGGCGTCGAAATGGGGCATTTCCGGGCGCGTCGTCGTTGCGGGCGGGGCGGGAGACAATGCGGCGTCTGCATGCGGTCTCGGCGTTGCGCATGCCGGGCAGGCGTTCGTTTCGCTTGGAACGTCCGGCGTGCTTTTTGCAGCCAACGATCGCTATCTTCCCAACCCGGAAAGCGCCGTTCACGCCTTTTGCCACGCGCTGCCCGCTACATGGCACCAGATGGGCGTGATCCTTTCGGCGACCGACTGCCTCAACTGGCTGGCGGCCATAACCGGCGAAAAACCGGCTGAACTCACGCATGACCTTGGTGAGACGCTACGCGCGCCAACCGGCGTCACGTTCCTGCCTTATCTGTCCGGCGAACGCACACCGTACAACGATGCTGCGATCCGCGGCGCGTTCATCGGCCTTGCACATCAGTCCGACCGCGCGGCGTTGACGCAGGCGGTTCTCGAAGGCGTCGCCTTTGCCCTGCGCGACAATCTGGAAGCGCTGAAAGCTGCCGGGACGACGCTTCAGGCCGTGATGGCGGTCGGCGGCGGCTCGCGCTCGCATCTGTGGCTCAAATCCATCGCGACCGCGCTGTATCTGCCGGTCGAAATCCCGGCAGATGGCGATTTTGGCGCGGCGTTCGGCGCTGCCCGCCTCGGCCTGATCGCCGCCACCGGCGCCGAGCCGGCAACGGTTTTGACAACACCGAAAATCGCCGAAACCATCCAACCCGACAACGCGCTTCGCGATGCTTATGAGGATGCGTATCGCCGCTACCGCGCGCTTTATCCAGCACTTCAGGGAGGTTGATTCATGAGCACAGGCTTTTTCGGCGATATCGCGCCGATCCGCTACGAGGGCCCCGATTCGAGGTCGGAACTCGCCTATCGCTATTACGATCCCGGCGAGATCGTGCTCGGCAAGCGCATGGAGGACCATCTGCGCTTTGCCGTCGCCTACTGGCATTCCTTCGCGTGGCCGGGCGGTGACCCGTTCGGTGGCCAGACGTTCGAGCGGCCCTGGTTCGGCGATACCATGGACCTTGCAAAGCAGAAGGCCGAAACCGCCTTCGAGATGTTCCAGCTTCTCGGCGTGCCGTTCTACTGCTTCCACGATGCCGACGTGCGGCCGGAGGGCGTGAGCCTCAAGGAAAGCATTTCGCGGCTCGACGAGATCGCCGATATTTTGGGCCGCAAGCAGGAGGACACCGGCGTTCGGCTCCTATGGGGCACGGCGAACCTTTTCTCCCACCGTCGCTACATGGCCGGTGCGGCGACGAACCCCGATCCGGATGTCTTCGCCTATGCGGCCGCGACGGTGAAAAGCTGCGTCGACGTGACAAAGCGGCTCGGCGGCGCGAACTACGTGCTTTGGGGCGGGCGCGAGGGCTATGAGACGCTGCTCAACACCGACATGAAACGCGAGCGCCAGCAGGCGGGGCGATTCCTGTCCATGGTCGTCGACTATGCCAAGAAGATAAGTTTCGACGGCACAATCCTGATCGAGCCGAAGCCGCAGGAGCCGACCAAGCACCAGTACGATTACGATGTCGCGACGGTCTATGGCTTCCTCAAGGATTTCGGTCTGGAAAACGAGGTCAAGGTCAATATCGAGCAGGGCCACGCGATCCTTGCCGGCCATTCCTTCGAGCATGAGTTGGCGCTGGCCGGAGCGCTCGGCATCTTCGGTTCCATCGACATGAACCGCAATGACTACCAGTCAGGCTGGGACACGGACCAGTTCCCAAACAACGTGCCGGAAATGGCGCTGGCCTATTACGAGGTTTTGCGCGCGGGCGGCTTCACAAATGGCGGTACGAATTTCGACGCCAAACTGCGCCGCCAGTCGCTCGATCCAATCGACCTACTGGCTGCCCATGTCGGCGGCATGGATTGCTGCGCGCGCGGGCTCAAGGCAGCGGCGAAGATGATTGAGGACAAGGCCCTGTCGGCTCCGCTTGAAGAGCGCTATGCGGGCTGGTCCGATCCTGACGCGGCGAAGATGCTCGACGGTACCTACAATATCGACGATATTTCGAAATGGGCGCTCGATGTCGATCTCGACCCGCGCCCTGTTTCGGGCCGTCAGGAACGTCTGGAAAACATCGTCAACCGATACGTTTAGGAACGTTACGAAACGAAGCGTTTACGAGTGCGGCGATTGCGGGAACAAAAGTCTCGCAATGGTCGCAATTCGGACGCGCGGTTGTCTTCGCCCTGTCATCGATCGCGATTATCTTTCGTGCATTCGATGAAGGGAGGAAGCGATGGTCGAGCAGCCGATAGACAACCACACGGACGCAGGCACGACCGCATGCGCCATGCCTTCCGATCTCGATTCCATCGTCGACCGGCTGCTGGATCTGGCCCGTGCGGATGCGGGCGACGAGATCGACCGCGCCGTCAATCGCCGGGCACAGACGACACTTGCACGCACGATTCGCGATACGATTGGAATCGGCGAGGCCGACAAAGCGGCCTGACGCTTTCGCCCGGTTTCACTGCACGACGAAATAATTCTCGATCGACGCCGCCGCGTCGCGCAGGCGCGGCAGGAATTCACGTTTCAACTGAGAAACCGACGTTCGGGCGGATTGCGTGGAAATGTTGATCGCCGCAACGATGCTTCCGTCGCGGTCCCGGACCGGCACGGCGATCGACCGCAGCCCGATTTCCAGTTCCTGATCGACGAGCGCATAGCCTTTTTCACGCGCATCGGCGACGAGCGTTCCAAGCGCGTCCCGGTCCGTGACGCTGTGCTCGGTGTTGGCTTTCATCGCCGCGCGCGTGAGGAAGCGGTCGAGATCGGTGCGGGAGTGATCGGAGAGCAGGACGCGTCCCATCGACGTCCACAGCGCCGGCAGGCGCGTGCCTACATGAAGCCCGACAGAGACGATGCGCGCGCCAGCGATGCGCGCGACATAGACGACGTCCTCATCCGCCAGAACCGCCGCCGAGCAGCTTTCGTTCAGCGCCACTGACACCTCGCGCATGAAGGGCTCGGCATAAGCCCAGAGCGAAGAGCCCGATACCCATGTGCGCGCCAGCGTGATGAGACGAGGCGACAGGCGAAAGATACGGCCGTCTTGCAAGGCGTAGCCGGACGCGACCAGCGTCAGGAGAAAGCGGCGCGCGCCGGCGCGCGTCAGTCCGGCTTTTTCGGCCGTTTCCGTCAGCGTCAGTCCTGCGGGATGCGCGGCGAGGATTTCCATGACGGAAAGTCCGCGCGCAAGCGATCCGACATGGTCTCGGCCGAACTCTCCTGAGATTGACTCATCACGCATCGTCATCTAGCAATGTATCGCATATAAAACTTATGTTCGCAATGCGAACTTTTATCGATTAGGGAGCGGGATGAACAAGATCGAGCCTGATATCAACAGCGCGGTGGCTGCCGTCGAAGACGGAATGTCGATCATGATCGGCGGTTTCGGTGGATCGGGCGCGCCGATCGAACTGATCGACGCCCTGATCGAACGCTACAAGAAAACCGGTTCGCCGGGGAATCTGACGGTCATCAACAACAATGCAGGCAATGGCGCGGTGGGCATCGCCGCGATGATCTATGCCGGCATGGTCGCCAAGATGGTCTGTTCGTTCCCGCGTTCCTCCGATCCGAAAGCGTTCACGGAGCGCTATCTGGCCGGCGAGATCGAGCTCGAACTCGTGCCGCAGGGCACGCTTGCCGAGCGTATCCGCGCGGGCGGCGCGGGCATTCCCGCCTTCTACACGCCGACGAGCTACGGCACGCAGCTTGCCGACGGCAAACCGGTCGGCGAGTTCGACGGCAGGCACTACGTTCAGGAGCGCTGGCTGAAGGCGGACGTCGCCATCATCAAGGCCGAGATGGCCGACGAGAAGGGCAATTTGACCTACAACAAGGCCGCGCGCAATTTCTCGCCGCTGATGGCGATGGCGTGTGCGACGACCATCGTTCAGGCAAGTCGCGTGGTGAAGCCGGGCGAAATCGACCCCGAGCACGTCATCACGCCCGGCATCTTCGTCGACAGGATCGTCGAGGTCGCGGAGCCGAAGCAGGAAGAAGCGTTGCTGCGCGAGGGAGCGAAATCATGACCGCGAAGCTGACCAACGCACAGATCGCCTGGCGTGCCGCGCAGGACATTCAGGACGGCGCCTATGTCAATCTCGGCATCGGTTTTCCGGAGATGGTGGCCAAGTTCAAGCCGAAGGGCCGCGAGGTGATCTACCACACCGAAAACGGCGTCCTCGATTTCGGCGAGGCTCCGCCCGCCGGCGAGGAAGACTGGGACCTGATCAACGCCGGCAAGAAGGCCGTGACGCTCAATCCCGGCGCATCGTTTTTCCACCATGCCGACAGTTTCGCCATGGTGCGCGGCGGCCATCTCGACGTCGCGATCCTCGGTGCCTACGAAGTCGCGCAGACGGGCGATCTCGCCAACTGGTCGACCGGCCCGAAATCGGTTCCGGCAGTTGGCGGCGCGATGGACCTCGTCCATGGGGCGAAGCGCGTTTGCGTTATCACCGATCACGTGACCAAGGACGGGAAGCCGAAGCTCGTCGAAAAGTGTTCGCTTCCGCTGACCGGTGTCGGCTGCGTGACGACGGTTTACACCAGCCTTGCCGTCGTCGAAATCATCGACAAGCGCTTCGTGCTGCGCGAAAAGCTGCCGGGCATGAGCATGGAAGATTTGCAGGCCGTGACAGGCGCGGAACTCACCGTGCAAGGCACCGTCGAAGACCTGATCGTACCGGAGGTTTGAACATGGCTGACGCTTATATCTGCGACTATATCCGCACGCCCATCGGCCGCTTCGGCGGCTCGCTCTCGTCCGTCAGGGCAGACGATCTCGGCGCGGTGCCGCTGAAGGCGCTCATGGAGCGCAATCCCGGCCTCGACTGGGCCGCGATTGACGACGTGATCTATGGCTGCGCCAACCAGGCGGGCGAGGACAACCGCAACGTCGCGCGCATGTCGTTGCTTCTGGCCGGTCTGCCGGACGTGGTGCCGGGTGCGACTGTCAACCGGCTTTGCGGTTCGGGCATGAATGCCGTCATCGACGCCGCGCGAGCGATCAAGGCGGGCGAGGCGGAGATCATGATTGCCGGCGGCGTGGAATCCATGAGCCGCGCACCCTTCGTGATGCCGAAGGCCGACACGGCCTTTTCGCGGAATGCAGAAATCTACGACACCACGATCGGCTGGCGCTTCGTCAATCCGCTGATGAAAAAGCAATACGGCGTCGATTCCATGCCGGAGACGGCGGAAAACGTGGCGGAAGATTTCAAGGTCAGCCGCGCCGATCAGGATGCGTTCGCCGCACGCAGCCAGGACAAGGCCGTCGCTGCGCAGGAAAACGGCCGTTTGGCAAAGGAGATCGTCGCGGTGACGATCCCGCAGCGCAAGGGCGATCCGATCGTCGTCGACAAGGACGAGCACCCGCGCGCCGGCACGACCGCCGAAAAACTCTCCAAGCTGCCGACGCCCTTCAAAAAGGAAGGCGGTTCGGTGACAGCCGGCAACGCTTCGGGCGTCAATGACGGCGCGGCCGCGCTCATCATTGCGTCGGAAGCAGCAGTGAAGAAATACGGCCTAACGCCGATTGCCCGCGTTCTCGGCGGTGCGGCCGCCGGTCTGGCACCGCGCATCATGGGCTTCGGCCCTGCGCTTTCGACCAAGAAATTGCTGCAGCGGCTTGGCATGTCGATCTCGGATTTCGACGTGATCGAACTCAACGAAGCCTTCGCATCTCAAGGTCTCGCCACTCTGCGCGATCTCGGTGTTGCCGATGATGCGGCGCATGTGAATCCGAATGGCGGTGCGATCGCGCTTGGCCATCCGCTCGGTATGTCCGGCGCGCGCATCACCGGCACGGCTGCGCTGGAACTGAAGGAACGTGGCGTGCGCTACGGCCTTGCGACCATGTGCATCGGCGTCGGGCAAGGCATTTCGGTCGCCATCGAGCGCGTCTGATATCTGAAAGATTGCGGCCGGGTCAGTTCCCGGCCGCCGCCATCTTGCGCCCGGAAATCGCCTTTTCGAGCCAGCCCACCTCCATCTCGGGAACCGAGGACAGGAGCAACTGTGTGTAGTCGTCGAAGGGCGGCGACAGCACCTTCGACTTCGGCCCGTAACGTACGACCTCGCCGCGATACATGACGGCGATGGAATCGGCGATGGCGCGCACGGTCGCGATGTCGTGTGTGATGAAAAGGTAGGAGACCTTTTCCTCTTTCTGCAATTCCAGAAGCAGTTTCAGGATACCGTTGGCGACCAGCGGGTCGAGCGCGCTCGTTACCTCATCGCAGATGATCAGCTTCGGCTTGGCGGCGAGCGCCCGCGCTATGCATACGCGCTGCTTTTGGCCGCCCGACAATTCGGCTGGATAGCGGTCGGCGAAGCCGCCGCCCATCTCGATCTTTTCGAGGAGTTCGGCCACCTGACGGTCGCGTTCCTTGCCGCGTATGTCGAAATAGAATTCGAGCGGGCGGCCGATGATCGTCGCGACCGTCTGCCGCGGATTCATCGCCACATCCGCCATCTGGTAGATCATCTGCAATTCGCGCAGATCTTCCTTGCTGCGATCTGCGAGGCGGTTTGAAAGCGTGCGCCCGTCGAACGCGATAGAACCTTCCTTGGGGGAAGCAGGCCTGTGATCGCACGCGCCAGCGTCGACTTGCCGGAGCCGGATTCGCCGACGACGGCCAGCGTCTGGCCCGGCAGGATATCGACCGAGACATCCTTCAGGACGTTAACGTTGCCGCCGCCATAGGCTGCGGTGACGTTCTTCACCGACAGGAGCGGCGCACCGGTGGGTGCCTGTTCGGCGTGCTCGACATGATGGGCAGCGACAAGTTGCTGCGTATAGGTCTCGCGCGGCGCGTCGACGATCTGGCGCGTCTCGCCGACCTCGACCATCTTGCCGTGGCGCAGCACCATGATGCGATCCGAGACTTGCGCGACGACGGCAAGATCGTGCGTGATATAAAGCGCTGCAACGCCCGTCGCGGCGATCGCTTCCTTGATCGCAGCGAGCACGTCGATCTGCGTCGTCACGTCGAGCGCGGTCGTCGGTTCGTCGAAGATGATCAGGTCGGGCTGCGAACACAGCGCCATTGCCGTCATGACACGCTGAAGCTGGCCGCCCGAGACCTGATGCGGATAGCGTCTGCCGATATTCTCCGGATCGGGAAGGGAGAGCTTTCGAAAGAGTTCGACGGCGCGTTGTTCGGCTTCCTTGCGGGACGAGATCCCGTGCTTCAGCGTCGCTTCCACCACTTGATCCATCAGGCGATGGGCCGGGTTGAACGCGGCGGCGGCCGACTGTGCCACGTAACAGACCTCGCGGCCGCGCAATTTGCGTTTCTTGCGAGCACCGTCCTTCAATATGTCTCTGCCGTTGAGCCAGACCTCACCGCCAGTGATTCTGACGCCGCCGCGCCCATAGGCCATAGGCGACAGACCGATGGTGGACTTGCCGGCACCGGATTCGCCGATCAGCCCAAGCACCTTGCCTTTTTCCAGTGTCAGCGAGACGCCGTCGACGATGGTGATGTCGCGCGGCGCTTCATCGGGTGGATAGACGGTCGCCTCGATCTTCAGATCGCGGATATCGAGCAGCGGCTTGTCGGTGACAGGCATGGGTTCCTTAGGCATTGCCGCGTCCTCCCTTCAGATCGCTGGTGCGATTCAAGAGCCAGTCGGCGACGAGATTGACGGAGATGGCGAGCGCGGCGATCGCGCCTGCCGGGATGAGCGCGGCGGGTATCCCGAAGACGATGCCCTCGCGGTTTTCGCGCACCATGCCGCCCCAGTCGGCATCCGGCGGTTGGACGCCGAGGCCGAGGAAGGACAAAGCGGACAGGAACAGCACCGCGTAGATGAATCGCAGGCCGAGTTCCGAGACGAGCGGCGAAAGCGCGTTGGGCAGGATTTCCCGGAAGATGATCCAGCGGGTGCCTTCGCCGCGCAGCTTGGCGGCCTCCACATAGTCCATGACGTTGATGTCGACCGCGACGGCACGCGACAGGCGATAGACGCGCGTGGAATCGAGCAGTCCCATCACGATGATCAGCGTCGGGATGGTGGATGGCAGGACCGACAGCACCACGAGGCCGAAAATCAGCGTCGGGATCGACATCAGGAGATCGACGAAGCGCGACATCAGCGTGTCGAACCAGCCGCCGAGCACGGCCGCCATGAAGCCGAGGATCGAGCCGAGCGTGAAGGCGAGCGCAGTTGCTGAAACGGCGATGAACACCGTGATGCGTGCGCCGTAGATCATACGCGAGAGAAGGTCGCGGCCCAGATTGTCCGTGCCGAGCCAGTATTGCGCCGAGGACGGTTCCCAGACACCGCCGAGGACGCGCGATCCGGGGTAGGGCGCGATCCAGGGAGCGAAGATCGCGACGAACAGAAGCGTCGCGGTGATGATCAGGCCGATGGCCGCGCCGATCGGCATGCGTTTGAACATCGTCATCGCCTCACCTCCTGTGCCGCAGGCGCGGATTGGCGAGGATCGCCACGATGTCCGCGACGAGGTTGAGGCCGATATAGACGGCGGCGAAAATCAGGCCGACAGCCTGCACCACGGGTACGTCGCGCCGGGTGACGTGATCGACGAGATATTGCCCCATGCCGGGATAGACGAAGATGACCTCGATGACGACGACGCCGACGACGAGATAGGCAAGATTGAGCATCACCACATTGACGATAGGCGCGATGGCGTTCGGGAAGGCATGCTTCCTGATGATCTCGAACATCGTCAGGCCCTTGAGTTCGGCCGTTTCGATATAGGCCGACTGCATGACGTTCAGGATCGCGGCGCGCGTCATGCGCATCATATGCGCCAGCACCACCAGCGTCAGCGCCGTCGCGGGCAGGGCGATGGCGCGCATCCGGTCGAGGAAAGGCATGGTGTCGTATACGGTCGAGACGCTGGGGAACCAGCCGAGCCGCACGGCGAAAAAGTACATCAAAACATAGCCGATGAAGAATTCGGGCAGCGAGGTTGCCGACAGCGACAGACCGGAAATGGTCTTGTCGACGAAACCGTTGCGATAGCGAACGGCGATCAGGCCGAGCAGGATTGCCAGCGGTACGGAAACGGCAGCAGCCCAGAAGGCCAGAAACATCGTGTTCTTCAGACGCGGCCAGATGGACGAGGCGATGTCCATGCGGTTCGACAGCGCCGTGCCGAGATCGCCCGTCAGGACACCGCCGAGCCAGCGGAAATAGCGGATATAGGCCGGATCGTTGAGGCCGAGTTGTGCGCGCAGATTTTCAAGAGCTTGCGGTGTCGCCGCCTGACCGAGGATCGACGCGGCAACGTCACCCGGCAGGATTTCCGTGCCGACGAAGATCAGCACCGAAACGGCCAGAAGGAGAAGGACGCCCAGCGCGATGCGCTGGGCGATGAGTGTCAGGATCGGATGTGTCCCCAAGACCGCAGGCCCCCTCAGGCCTGATCGAGCCAGACGCGGGTCGCGGCCCGCAAGTTCGAGGTCTCGTGGTTGGGGTCCTTCACCCAGCCTTGGACTTCCTCGCGGCGCGCGTCGATGAAGTCGTTGAACATGGGCAGGATCAGGCCGCCATCATCGCGCACCTTGGTTGCCGCCTCGCGGTACATTTCCGCACGCTTCGTGTCATCGAGTTCGGCGCGGGCCTCGCGGATGAGCGTGTCGAAGCCTTCGTCGAAGAAGCGCGTGTCGTTCCAGTCGGCGCCCGTGACATAGGCGGTCGAATACATGGAATCCTGCGTCGGACGGCCGCCCCAATAGGAGGCGCAGAAGGGCTGCTTATTCCACACTTCCGACCAGTAGCCGTCACCCGGTTCGCGCTGGACCTGGATTTCGATGCCTGCGGCCTGCGCCTGCTGCTGGAAGAGTTGCGCGGCATCGACCGCGCCGGGAAAGGCGACTTCCGAGGTGCGCAGCAGGATCGGGCCGGAATGACCGGAACGCTCGAAATAGTGACGCGCCTCGTCGGGATCGTAGGCACGTTGCTCCATGCCATCGGGAAACAGCGCGTAGGACTGGTTGATCGGGAAATCGTTGCCGACCGACGCATGTCCCATCAGAATCTGGTCGACCATCTGCTGGCGATCGACGGCAAGCTTGAGCGCCATGCGCAAATCCGCATTGTCGAACGGCGCGGTGTTGCAATGCATGGCGAAGATGTAGTGCCCTTTCGACGGGACGCTCTCGATCACGACGCCCGGCGCGCGGGCCAGCAGTGCGACCGTGCGCGGCTCGACGCGGTTGACGATATGGACTTGTCCCGATTGCAGTGCCGACATGCGCGCCGTCGGATCGTTCATCACGATGACTTCGATGGAGGCGACATGGCCGATGTCGTCGTTCCAATAGCCGTCATATTTGGTCGAGACGTGACGGATGCCCGGCTCGTTGACCTCAACCTGATACGGGCCGGTGCCGATGCCTGCAGCCGGATCATCGTAGCCGCCATTCGGCTGGATCACGAGATGGTAGTCAGTCAAAAGCAGCGGCAGGTCTGCATTGCCGCCATCGAGCTTGAAGACGACGTTGTCGCCGTCGACCGAAATATCGGTGATGCCGCGCAAGACACCGAGCGCGGCGGATTCGGTCGCTTCGTCGGAGTGGCGGCGGATGGTCTGCGCGACGTCTTCGGGCGTCAGGTCCTTGCCGTCATGGAAGGTGATGCCGCTACGGATCTTGAAGCGCCATTCCGACGCGTCGTCCGAGGATTCCCAGGATTCTGCCAGCATGGGCTGCGGCGAGCCGTCCTCAGGCGACTGGAGTACGAGAAGTTCGCCCCAGGTTGAACCGAAATTCTGCGAAACCTGTGTCAGCCACAAAGCCGGATCGAGCGAGTTGGTGGATTCACCGCCCTGAAGGCCGAGGCGCAGATCCCCGCCTTTTTGCGCGCCCTGCGCGTAGACGGCCTTGGTCAAAAGCGAGTTTGCAAAGACGGCCGATGCGCCAAGTGCGGATGCGCGGCCGAGGAAGTCACGGCGGTTCAGCTTGCGTGCAGCGACCAGCCGGCTCAGAAATTCGAGTTCCCTAGACATTGCCTGTTCCTTATTCGATCAGTTTTGTTCGAACCCATTGCAGCGGGCCCGTTCGTGCAGGCCTCGTTGTGCTGGATATTGACGCCAAAAAGCGACACCCAGCAAGGCCAATTCCGACATCGCTTGACGTAAATGGATGTCCCCTCGCGTGGCGGCGACTATAGCCAGCGAGCCGTGAGGATCAACCTTGCGCGGAAAATTCTCGTGGAATTTCTAATATTTGGCAGTCGCGGCCACGCTTCCGGGCATCGAGCGATCGTCGTTTCGAACCGACCGCGAAGCTTTGACTGAGCGTGTCGCCTGCGTGGCAGGCGATCATTGTCGCAAGATATGAAGGATATTTCGCGAGCGAGCCGTTTCGACTTGGGGGAGGCATTCGCGTGCCTGAAATTTCTTTCAATCTACCGGGTCGAAGCCGGCTGGCAGATATATGTCCCAAGGTGTTTCGAAGACGAACTCTTCGAGGTTGTCTTCCACGCCGCCGCGATCGACGACGACGAAATCCTGCGGCCGGCCGATCGGCGTCAGAACGCCGTGCCAGACATTGCGATGGTAGTTCACACCTTGGCGCGGTGCCGTCACGAATGCTTGCGGCGTACCCGGCCGTCCATTTTCGTCCGGGCAGACAACGACCAGAAACGGCCGGTCGTCGAGCGGCATGAATGCCTGGCTGCCGTAAGGGTGACGCTCGACGAGATCGAGCGTCAAGGGAAACGGATAGGGGGTGCCCTTGAAGATCGAGATCAGGACACGCGCATCCGTTCCCGCCGCCTCAACCGTCGCCAGATCGTGATAGCGCTCGCATTTTCCGCGATTGATCGGGAAATGGTTCTGCCAGTCCGTATCCAGCACGTCGCCGAACGGGGCAAAAGTCTCGCGCGTGAGAGGGCATGCGATGAGTGTGCGGCTCATCGGAAAGCCAACTTCGCGTGGCGGTTCACATCCTTGTAGAGCAGATAGCGGAAGCGGCCCGGCCCGCCCGCGTAGCAGGCCTGTGGGCAAAAGGCGCGCAGCCACATGAAGTCGCCGGCCTCGACCTCCACCCAGTCCGTGTTGAGCTTGTAGACCGCCTTGCCTTCAAGCACGTAAAGCCCGTGCTCCATCACATGCGTTTCCTCAAAAGGGATCGATCCGCCCGGCTCGAAGGTAACGACCGTGACGTGCATGTCGTGCCGCAGATCGGCCGGATCGACGAAGCGTGTGGTTGCCCACGTACCGTTCGTGTCGGGCATCGGCGTCGGGTCGATGTCTTTTTCGTTGAGGAAGAGCGCGTCGGGCGTGTCCAGCCCTTCGACGAACTCATAGGCCTTTCGGACCCAATGAAACCGCGCGGGCACGTTGCCTTCGTTCGTCAGCGTCCAGCCGCTCGCTGGCGGCAGATAGGCATAGAAGCCGGGCGTCAAGGTGTGGTGCGCGCCGTCCAGCGTCACAGTCACCTCGCCCTCGACCACGAAGAGAACGCCTTGCGCATCCGCCTCCGGTTCCGGTTGGTCGGACCCGCCGCCTGGCTGCACTTCCATGATGTATTGCGAGAAGGTCTCCGCAAAGCCGGACATCGGGCGCGCGATGATCCAGGCGCGCGTCTTTTCCCAGAACGGCAAAAGGCTGGTCACGATGTCGCTCATGACGCCCTTGGGGATCACCGCATAGGCATCGGTGAAGACAGCACGGCCGGTGTGAAGCGTGGTCTGCGGCGGCAGGCCGCCTTTTGGAGCGTAATAGGAGCGGTCGGTCATTCGGGTAAAATGTCCCTGAGCCTTAGAAGGGCGATGCGCTCGACCTGTTTGCAGGCCGTTTCGAATTCGGTGTCGCGGTCGCTGGCGACGCGCCGGCGGAACGCGTCG
Source organism: Aliihoeflea sp. PC F10.4 (assembly GCF_054612275.1). Classification (NCBI taxonomy): domain Bacteria; kingdom Pseudomonadati; phylum Pseudomonadota; class Alphaproteobacteria; order Hyphomicrobiales; family Phyllobacteriaceae; genus Aliihoeflea; species Aliihoeflea sp. PC F10.4. Next base: position 126,278 of record NZ_JBTSWH010000001.1, read on the forward strand.
AGGATGGACGCTTTCGTGTTGTCCTTGACCGCGACGATGAAGGGAAAACCGAATTTTTCGGTATAGGCGTCGTTGAGTTCGGTGAAGGCGGCGCGTTCGACGTCGGTCAGCGCATCAAGGCCGGCGGATGCCTGCTCCTTCGTCGATTCGTCGGTGAGGCGTTTGGCCTGAGCAAGCTTTCCCGCCAGATCCGGATGGGCGACGAGAACGCCAAGCCGCTCCGCCGGGCTTGCCGAGCGGAACATGCGTGCCAGCGCATTATGCAATCCGCCCGCGCTGTCATGTGCCGGGCCGAGTTCCAGATCGAAGGCGCGCTCTGCGATCCATGGCGAATGCTCGAAGATCGACCCGAAACGCGCCACGAAGGTCTCGCGATCCATGCGCGAGGGGCGCAACGCATGCGGCTCGTAAGGGTGTGTGGCGATCCAGTGATTTGCGATGTCGATGCGCCGCGCGATCCAGACCTTCTGGTGGCTTTGTACATAGTCGACGAAGCGCTTCAGCGCAGCTGCGCGACCGGGCCGGCCGATCAGGCGGCAATGAAGCCCGATGCTCATCATGGAAGGCCGCCCGGCTTCGCCTTCTGCATATAGCGTGTCGAACGCGTCCTTCAGATAGGCGAAGAACTGATCGCCCGAATTGAAGCCCTGCGCGGTGGCGAAGCGCATGTCGTTGGCGTCGAGCGTATAGGGGATGACGAGTTGCGGCGGGATCGGATGGCCGTGCCCGTCATGATCGAGCCAGTAGGGCAGATCGTCGTCGTAGGTGTCCGAAATCCATGTGAAGCCGCCTTCCTCGGCGGCGATCTTCACAGAGTTGACCGAGGTTCGCCCCAGATAAAGCCCGGTCGGACGCGCGCCCGTTACCTCTTCGTGCAGCCGCACGGCTTCATCGAGGTCTGCGCGCTCGTCAGCCTCGTCGTGGTCGCGGTAGTCGATCCATTTCAGACCGTGCGAGGCGATTTCCCAGCCGGCCTCCTGCATGGCGCGCATCTGATCGGGCGAGCGAGCGAGCGCGGCGGCAACCCCGTAGACCGTGACCGGCGCGTTTGCTGCCGTGAACATGCGGTGGAGCCGCCAGAATCCGGCGCGCGAGCCGTATTCGTAGATCGATTCCATGTTCCAGTGGCGCTTGGCCGGCCATGGGGCCGCGCCGACGATTTCCGATAGAAACGCCTCTGATGCGGCATCGCCATGCAGGACGTTGTTCTCGCCGCCTTCCTCGTAATTGACGACGAATGAGACGGCGACATTGGCACCGCCCGGCCATGCCGCGTTGGGCGGGTTCGGTCCATAGCCGCGCATATTGCGCGCATAGCGTTTCGGATCGTTCATTTAGCCCCTCATTCAGCAGGCAGGATAGGACGGTTGCGGCGACTTCATTCCCGGCCAAAAATTTGAAAGTCTTTTTGTGGCCCCGTACCTGAAGAGGGCTTATGACTTGCCTTAGGATCACCGGCAATGATCACAAGAACAAGAGGGTGAGTATGGCTGCAACCGGAGGACGTTTGACGACGCACGTGCTCGATACGGCTTCCGGCAAGCCGGCAGCGGGGCTGAAGATCGCGCTTTATCGCGTGTCCGGCAATTCGCACCGTAAGGTGAAGGATGTCGTGACAAACGCCGACGGCCGCTGCGACACGCCGCTTCTGGAAGGGAAGGATTTTTCGACCGGCCAATACGAGCTGATCTTCTTCGCGGGCGACTATCTGCGGGCGAGCGGCAATGATCTGCCCGAGCCGGCTTTTCTCGATCAGGTTCCGATCCGCTTCGGCATATCCGAAAACACCCATTATCATGTGCCGTTGCTTATCTCGCCCTATGGCTATTCCACTTACAGGGGAAGCTGAATGGCTGAAATCCGCCGCGAGCTTCGTTTTCTTCTGAACGGTGACGAGGTCACGCTCACCGATGTGCGGCCGGACGAAACGTTGCTCGATTTCCTGCGTCTTCGCCGCTCTTTGAAGGGCACGAAGGAAGGCTGCGCGGAAGGCGATTGCGGTGCATGCACGGTGCTGGTCGGGCGGCTGGCGGGCGACGGCCTTGTCTACGAAGGCGTCAATTCCTGCATCCGCTTTACCGGCTCCCTCGACGGCTGCCATGTCGTCACGGTCGAGCATCTGCGCGGTACGGATGGCGGACTGCATCCGGTGCAGCAGGCCATGGTCGACTTTCACGGCTCGCAGTGCGGCTTCTGCACGCCGGGCTTTGTCATGTCGCTTTATGCGCTGTGGATGCGCGAGCCGAACCCTGCCGACGCCACCATCGAAAAGGCGCTGCAGGGCAATCTGTGCCGCTGCACCGGCTATGAAGCGATCATGCGCGCCGCGCGCGCGGTCTCGCATTACGGCGAGAGCGGACGCGATTCACTCATCGCCGAACGTGCCGAAGTCATCGCGAAACTGAAAGCGATGCGCGACGGCACACGCGTTGAGATCGGTTCGGACAAGCAGCGCCTTATCGTGCCGGCCAGCGTCGATGACTTGGCGGCGATTTTCGAAGCCGAGCCGAATGCGCGCATCGTCGCCGGCTCCACCGATGTCGGGCTTTGGGTCACCAAGCATTTCCGCGACATCTCGCCTGTCGTCTTCATCGGCGGACTGGACGAATTGCGGCGGGTGAGTGAGGCGGAGGGTGTTGTCACGATCGGCGCGGGCGTCAGCTATACCGACGCCTCTGCGGCGCTTGCCCGGCGCATTCCGGCGCTTGCGCCGTTGCTCGACCGGATCGGCGGCGACCAGGTTCGCAACATGGGTACGATCGGCGGCAATATCGCCAACGGCTCGCCTATTGGCGACACGCCGCCGCCGTTGATCGCGCTCGGGGCACAGATCGCATTGCGCAAGGGTGAGGTGCGGCGCCGGATCGCGCTGGAGGAGTTCTTCATCGACTACGGCAAGCAGGATCGCGCCCCCGGCGAGTTCGTCGAGGCGATCCATGTGCCAGTGCCGGACGAAGGTGCGCTTTTCACCGTCCACAAAGTCACCAAGCGCCGCGACGAGGACATCACCGCCGTACTCGGCGCGTTTCATCTGCACATCGCGGATGGAAAAGTCGCCTCGGCGCGTATCGCCTATGGCGGCATGGCGGCCACCCCGAAACGCGCGTCGGCCGTTGAAGCGGCGCTCGTCGGCAAGCGTTGGACGGTCGAAACCGTGGAAGCGGCGATGGCGGCGTTCGCGACCGATTATCAGCCGATCTCCGACATGCGCGCCAGTGGCGGCTATCGCATGATGGTGGCGAAGAACCTTCTGATGCGAGTGTTCCTCGAAAGCGAAGGCGAAGTCGCGCACATCACCCGCCATGAGGTCGCGTGATGAACAAGCACGCGCAGCCCGACCTCCAGGCCGCCACGATAAAAGGCGGCGTCGCAACCGACCGTCGTCACGATTCCGCGCATAAGCATGTGACGGGAACAGCCGTCTATATCGACGATTTGCCAGAGCCGGCCGGACTGCTCCATGGATGCCTTGGCCTTTCGACGGTTGCGAACGGGCGCATCGTTTCCATGGATTTGTCGGTAGTCGAAAATACGCCGGGCGTGGTTGCGGTTTTGATCGCGAGCGATGTGCCGGGCGTCAACGACATCTCGCCGACCGGCCGTCATGACGAGCCGATCCTGGCCGAAGAGGAGGTGCTGTTCCACGGCCAGCCCATTTTCGCAGTGATCGCAGAAACGCGGGAAGTGGCGCGGCGCGCGTGCAAGCTGGCGAAGATCACCTATGAAGAGCGCGGTTTCGTCACCGATATCGGCGACCTCGACGCCGAAGCGGACAAGCTTGTCACGCCGCCTTTGACCCTGACGCGCGGCGATGCGGCCGAGGCCATCGCCGCCGCGCCGCATCGGATCAAGGGACGCATGCGCGTCGGTGGGCAGGATCATTTCTATCTCGAAGGCCACATCGCGCTCGCCATTCCCAGCGAAGACGACGATGTGACCGTTCATTCCTCCACGCAGCATCCGAGCGAGGTCCAGCACATGGTTGCCCATGCGCTCGGCGTTGCTTCGCACTCCGTGACGGTTGAAATTCGGCGCATGGGCGGCGGTTTCGGCGGCAAGGAAACCCAGTCGAACCAGTTCGCGGCCATAGCCGCCATCGCAGCGAAAAAACTGAAGCGCGCTGTGAAGATCCGGCCCGACCGCGACGACGACATGATTGCCACGGGCAAACGGCACGATTTCGTCATCGACTATGAGGTGGGCTTCGGCGATGACGGACGCATTGTCGGCGTCGATTTTCTCTATGGCGCGCGTTGCGGGTTCTCGTCGGACCTGTCCGGCCCGGTGACGGACCGGGCGCTGTTTCATTGCGACAATTCCTATTTCTATCCGGCGGTAAAGGCGCGCTCTGCGCCGTTCTTCACCAACACCGTGTCGAACACGGCCTTTCGCGGCTTTGGCGGCCCGCAGGGCATGATGGGTGCGGAGCGCATCGTCGACGAGATCGCCTTCGCGTTAGGCAAAGACCCGCTCGACGTGCGCAAGGCGAATTTTTACGGGACTGAGACACGCAACGTCACGCCCTACCACCAGACGGTCGACGACAATATCGTCCACCGCATCGTTGCGGAGCTTGAGGCGAGCGCGGATTATGCGAAGCGGCGCGAGGAAATCGCCGCCTTCAACGCGAAAAGCCGCATCGTCAAGCGCGGGCTGGCGTTGATGCCGGTCAAGTTCGGCATCTCGTTTACGGCGACCCATTTCAATCAGGCCGGCGCGCTGGTCCATGTCTATACGGACGGCTCGGTCCATTTGAACCATGGCGGCACAGAGATGGGGCAGGGGCTCTACATCAAGGTCGCGCAGGTCGTCGCCGAGGAATTCCAGATCGACATCGATCAGGTGAAGATCACCGCGACGACGACTGGCAAGGTGCCGAACACGTCTGCGACCGCCGCGTCCTCGGGGTCGGATCTGAACGGTATGGCGGCGCAGAACGCGGCACGGCAGATCAAGGATCGGCTGTGCGACTTTGCGGCCGAGAAATACGGGTTGGAGAAGGACCAGATACTCTTCCTGCCGAACCGCGTCAGGCTCGGCAATCAGGAAATCCCTTTCGCCGACCTCGTCAAGCAGGCCTATATGGCGCGCGTCCAACTTTCGGCGGCCGGATTCTACAAGACGCCGAAGATCCACTGGGACCGCGACAAGGGCGAGGGGCGGCCATTCTACTATTTCGCCTATGGCGCGGCCTGCGCGGAAGTATCCATCGACACGCTGACCGGCGAATATATCGTCGAGCGCGTAGATATCCTGCACGAGACCGGGCGCTCGTTGAACCGCGCCATCGATCTCGGCCAGATCGAAGGCGGCTTCATTCAGGGCATGGGCTGGCTGACGACGGAGGAACTTGTCTGGGACGATAAGGGGCGGCTGCGCACGCATGCGCCCTCGACCTACAAGATTCCGCTCGCCTCCGACCGGCCGAAAATCTTCAATGTGACACTTGCCGATTGGGCCGAAGCCGGCGAGCCGACGATCCATCGCTCAAAGGCGGTGGGCGAGCCGCCCTTCATGCTGGGCATGTCCGTTTTCCATGCGCTTTCCGATGCGGTGGCGAGCGTCGGCGGCCACAGGATTTTCCCTGCGCTTGACGCGCCCGCGACGCCGGAACGTGTATTGATGGCGGTCGAGCGGGTCAGGACGGCAGCCAGAACATGAATTCGCGTGCAGAAGCGCTGACGCGTTTTCTGGATACCGCACCTGAAGCGGCGGTCGTGGAAATCTGCGCCGCGCGCGGGTCGACGCCGCGCGATGTGGCGACGTGGATGCTGGTTTCGCCCGATGCGACATTCGGCACGATCGGTGGCGGGCAACTCGAATTCATGGCCATCGAACGCGCGCGCGAACTGATTGCCGAAGGAAAAGGCGCGGCGCGCATGGACATTCCGCTTGGGCCTGAAATCGGCCAGTGCTGCGGCGGGCGTGTGGAGATCGACATCGCCTTCCTCGACCCCGAACTACGCGCGGCGATCCCGAAGCGGATCGAGGCCGAGGACGACATGCGGCCTTCGGTGATCATTTTCGGCGGCGGCCATGTTGGTCTGGCACTGGCGTGTTCGCTTCGATTGCTTCCGGTGCGAACGGTTGTGGTCGAAACGCGTGCCGAGGCTTTGGAAGGGATGCCCGAGGGCGTCGAAACGCGGCTGACCGCTGTGCCCGAGCAGGAAGTTGAGATGGCACCTGCCAAGGCCGCTTTCGTGGTCTTGACCCACGATCACGCGCTCGACTTCCTGATCGTCGCTGCGGCGCTCGCTCGGCCGGATGCCACCTATATCGGCATGATTGGTTCGAAGACGAAGCGGGCTACGTTCAAAAGCTGGTATCTGAAAGAAGCGGACGGGCGCGATGAAGACATCGACCGGCTGGTATGTCCGATCGGCGGGTCGGCGCTGAAAGACAAGCGCCCCGAGGTGATCGCCGCGCTTGCCGCTGCCGAAATCGCAACTGCGCTGCTCAGCGCCTGAACGAGCCCTTAGTCCTTTTCCTGAACATGGCTTTCTAGGAACCACAAATTCTTGTCGAGCGTGCGCGAATAGGCCGTGAAGATATCGGCGGTGTCGGCGTCGCCCGCCTCGTCGGATTCGTCGATCGCCTCGCGTGCCGCCTTCGCGGTTTTGGCGTAGCGTTCGATCAGCGCGGCGAGATGATCCTTCGTCTTGTGGATGTCGAGTGGATATGCTTCCAGAGTCGTCGCCTTGGCCACAGCCTGCGTCGTGCCGAGCGCCGTTCCGCCGAGCTGCGCTGCGCGTTCGGCGATCGTGTCCACATGGCCGTCGAGATCGCCGCGGAACATGTCGAGCATTTCGTGGATGGCGATGAAATTCGGACCCTTGAGGTTCCAGTGCGCCTGCTTGGTCAGTAGCGCAAGGTCGATCGCTTCGGCGAGCCGCGCATTGATCAGGTCGATCATCTTCGTCTTGGTGTTCGACTTCAGGTCGTTTTTCGTGGAGATCTTGTCCATCGCCGGTTTCCCTTCCTGTCTTTTCGCGCGGCATTCGCGTCGCGTTCGGATAAGGAACGAAACCGTCTCCGGGTTCCGACTTCAGGTGGCCCGAAAATTGAAACCAACTATCGCATAATGTCGCGGATCAGCCGCTGACAGCGCTCGGCCATGAAATCGAGCAGCAGGCGTGTCTTGGGGTCTTGAAACTTCTTGTGTGGATAGATCGCGGCAAGCTGCACCGGTGTCGGTGGCGTGTCGGACAGGATCACCTTCAGCCGCCGGTCGCGGATGAATGGCTCGACCTCGAAGCGCGGCTTCATGACGATGCCACGCCCGGCAAGCGCCCAACTCGTCAACACGTCGCCATCGTCGGAATCGAACGGCCCGCGTACGTCCAGCTTTTGCGGGCCCTCCGGCGTCTGCAAGGTCCAGGTGAATTCGCGCGCGCCGGGAAAGCGCAGGAGCAAGCAGTCGTGGCGCTTGTCAACGAGCTCCTGCGGCGTTTGCGGTTCGCCACGCGCCTCGAGATAATGCGGTGATGCGACCAGCACGCGCTCGCAATCCATCAGGCCGCGCATGCGAAGGCTGGAATCCTCGAGCAGCCCAAGCCGGAAGGCGACGTCGATGCCTTCCTTCATCATATCGACATTGTGGTCCGACAGGCGCAGCCGCACCTCGATGTCCGGGTAGCGGTCGTGGAATTCGGGGATGCCGGACGCGATGAAGCGCCGCCCTAAGCCGAGCGGCGCGGTGACGCGGATCGTGCCGCGCGGCTGGCCCGATAGCGACGTGACAGCCGCTTCGGCTTCCGAAACGGCTTCAAGCACCTTTTTCGCCCCGTCATAAAAGACGCGCCCGTGCTCGGTCGGCATCAATTGCCGCGTCGTGCGGTTGAAGAGCCTGACGCCGAGATGCTTTTCCAGCTCCTTGATGCGGTTCGACGCGACGGCGGGCGATATGCGCATGTCGCGCCCGGCAGCCGACAGATTGCCGAGTTCGACCACGCGAACGAAGACCGAGACATTGTCCAGATATGCCATGCGCCTGCCATAAGGTTGGGTGGGAATGCGCTAGCATTTTCATTCATTTTTTGAAAGTCATCGCGCTGCTTGCCCCTTCCGCATCCCGCCGATGCGCGTAAAAGTCGGGACGGGTTCGAGCCGAGGGGAATGGCCGGTGTACGATTTCGCGATCTTTTGGGACTGGCTGTCCTTTGCCGCGCGCTGGCTGCACGTCATCACGGCGATCGCATGGATCGGCTCGTCCTTCTATTTCATCGCGCTCGATTTGGGCCTGCGGCGCAACGTTCCGCTTCCGCCCGGCGTCAACGGCGAGGAATGGCAGGTCCATGGCGGCGGATTCTACCATATCCAGAAGTATATGGTCGCGCCGCCCAACATGCCCGAGCACCTGATCTGGTTCAAATGGGAGAGCTACGCCACCTGGCTCTCCGGCTTCGTGCTGCTTGCCATCGTCTATTATGCCGGCGCCGATCTCTACCTGATCGACCGCAACGTGCTCGACGTTTCGGCGCCCGTCGCAATTCTCATTTCGATTGCCTCGCTCGGTCTCGGGTGGGTGATCTACGACCAGCTTTGCAAATCGCCGCTTGGTAAAAACGACACGGCGCTCATGCTGATCCTCTATGGCGTTCTCGTCGCCATGGCGTGGGGCTACACGCAGCTTTTCACCGGCCGCGCGGCGTTCCTGCATCTGGGCGCGTTCACCGCGACGATCATGTCGGCCAATGTCTTCCTGATCATCATTCCGAACCAGAAGATCGTGGTCGCCGACCTCAAATCCGGGCGCGCGCCCGATCCGAAATACGGCAAGATCGCCAAGCAGCGCTCGACCCACAACAACTATCTGACGCTGCCCGTCATATTCCTGATGCTGTCGAACCACTATCCGCTCGCCTACGCGACGGAGTTCAACTGGGTGATCGCATCGCTGGTGTTCATCATCGGCGTGCTGATCCGGCATTACTTCAACACGATGCATGCGACCGGCGCAAAGCCGCACTGGACATGGGGTGCGTCGGCTGTCCTGTTCATCGTCATCATGTGGCTGTCGACCGTTCCCGCCGCGCTGACCGGCGAGCCGCGTGCGTCCGTACGGGCCGAAGCACTGATGGCGTCAACGCATTTTCCGGCGGTACGCGACACGGTGATGGGCCGCTGCGCCATGTGCCATGCCGCCGAGCCGGGTTTCGCGGGCATTCATTTCGCACCGAAGGGCGTTCACCTCGACACCGAAGCGGACATCGCCGACCACGCACGCGAAATCTATATCCAGTCGGGCCGCAGCCACGCCATGCCGCCCGGCAATTTATCGGGCATGACCGACGACGAGCGTCGGCTGCTCGTCGCATGGTTCGAGGGGCGGTAAGATGAGCCTTCTTCTGCGCGGACGTCTGCTGACGTTCCTGACCGAGCCGCAAAGCGTCGATGACCATGCCTCCTACGTTTACGAGGACGATGGCGGGCTGTTGATCGAGGACGGCAAGATCGCGGCCATTGGCGATTTCGCGACGGTTGCCGCCAATGCGCCGGATGCCGAAGTGATCGATCACCGCCCGCATCTGATCCTACCCGGCTTCATCGACACGCACGCACATTTCCCGCAGATGCAGGTGATCGCAAGCTACGGCACCGAGCTTCTGGAATGGCTGAACCGCTATACCTTTCCCGAGGAAACGCGCTTCGCCGATCTCCAGCACGGGCGGCGCATCGCGCGGCTCTTTCTCGACGAACTTATCCGGCACGGCACGACGACGGTCGCCGCCTATTGCTCCGTTCACAAGGAAAGCGCGGACGCCTTTTTCGCGGAGGCGGAAAGCCGCGACATGCTGGTCGTCGGCGGCAAGGTGATGATGGACCGCAACGCACCCGCCGCGCTTACGGATACGCCGCAATCCTCCTACGACGACACGAAGGAGCTGATCGGACGGTGGCATGGCCGCGCGCGGGGGCACTACGCCATCACGCCGCGCTTCGCCATCACGTCCAGCCCCGAGCAGATGGAGATGGCAGGTCAACTCGCGCGCGAATATCCTGAGCTTCACGTCCAGACGCATCTATCGGAAAACCACGACGAGATCGCCTATACGGGCGAACTCTATCCGTGGGCGAAGGACTATACCGACATCTACCAGCATTATGGGCTGGCCGGGTCAAAGACGCTTTTCGGCCATTCCATCCATCTGTCCGAACGCGAGGCGGATGCGCTTTCGGATGCCGGCTCCATCGCCGTCTTCTGCCCGACCTCGAACCTTTTTCTCGGCTCTGGCCTTTTCGACTATCTGCGGTATCGCCGCCGCGAGAAACCGCTACGCATCTCGACCGCGACGGATGTCGGAGGGGGGACCAACTATTCCATGTTGCGCACGATGGACGAGGGCTACAAGGTTATCGCGCTCAATGGCGAGAAGCTGAACCCGTTCGCATCGTTCTGGCAGATCACGCGCGGTAATGCGGAAGCGCTGTCGCTCGGCGAAAAGATAGGCACGCTCGAGCCTGGTACCGACGCGGACCTCGTCGTGCTCGATGCCAATGCAACGCCTGCCATGCGGCTGCGCATGGAGCGGATCGAAACCTTGGCGGAAGAACTGTTCCTCCTGCAAACCATGGGCGACGACCGCGCCGTGCGCGAGGTCTATGTGGCGGGCAAAAAGGCGAAGAGCGACCTTGCCAGCTAGGGTTCGGGCGTGGAGATTGGCGGCATGATCGATCCGCGCCGTCTCTTCACCGACATCTTCAATGCCGCCGTTTCCGCCGCCGACCCCGAGCGCACAATCCGTGATCATCTGCCGGAGCGGCCGAAGGGCCGAACCATCGTCGTTGGGGCGGGTAAAGGTTCGGCGCAAATGGCTCGGGCGCTGGAGAAGGCGTGGGACGGCCCGCTCGAAGGCGTCGTCGTCACGCGCTACGGCTATGGCTGCAAATGCGAGCGCGTCCGGATCATCGAGGCGGCACACCCCATGCCGGACGCAGCCGGGCTCGAAGCCGGAAAACGGCTTCTGGCGTCGGTCGAGGGTTTGACGAAAGACGATCTCGTCATCGCGCTGATCTCGGGCGGCGGGTCGGCCTTGCTGCCCGCACCGCCGGATGGACTGACGCTTGCAGACGAGATCGCCGTCAACGAGGCGCTGCTGGCATCCGGCGCACCCATCTCGGCGATGAACACGATCCGCAAACATGTCTCGACCATCAAGGGCGGTCGCCTCGCAGCCGCCGCGCATCCCGCGCGCGTCGTGTCTCTGATCGTTTCCGACATTCCCGGAGACAATCCCGCCCATGTCGCCTCCGGGCCGACCGTGGCGGATGGTGCGACGCGCGAGGACGCGCTTTCCATAATTGCGACTTACCGCATAAAGCTGCCGGACGCGGTTATGGCGCATATGCGCTCCCAAGATGCCGATGCGCCGAAGCCGGACGATCCGCGCTTTTCCGGAAACGAGGTGCAGATCATCGCGTCGGCCAATTTTTCGCTAGAGGCGGCAGCGGCTGAGGCTAAACGTCATGGCATCGAGGCCGTGATTTTGTCCGATGCGATCGAAGGCGAAGCGAGCGAAGTCGGCAAGGTTCACGCGGCGCTGGCGCGCGAAGTCGCCCTGCATGACCGGCCTTTCGCCAAGCCTGTCCTGCTTCTTTCGGGTGGCGAGACGACCGTGACGATCCGCGAAAAGGGCGGCAAAGGCGGACGCAACACGGACTTCCTGCTGTCGCTGGCTATCGGCATCGAGGGACTGTCCGGCGTGCATGCGTTCGCGGCTGATACGGACGGCATTGACGGGTCCGAGACGAATGCCGGTGCGTTTGCGGACGGCTTAACGGTTTCGCGCCTGCGCGCGCTCGGGCTTGACCCGCGCGCGCTGTCGGCTCGGCATGATGCGTGGAGCGCGTTCGACGCTCTGGGCGATCTGTTCGAGCCGGGTCCGACGGGAACGAACGTCAACGATCTGCGGGCGGTTCTGATCGTCTAGGCCGCCATCAATTCCTTGACCTTGCGCATGTCGGCGACGAACCGTGCGCGTTCTGCTTCTGCCTCCGCGCGCTCGCGAATGCGCAGAATGAAGGAGGGGTGGATGGTGATGAAGACGCGAAGGCCGTCGTCGCGCGTTATCACCTCGCCACGCATTTTCGTTACCGGGATCGCCTTGCCGAGAAGCGAATGTGCGGCGGTCGCGCCGAGTGCGACGGCAAGGTCCGGCTTGATGAAATCAAGTTCGCGATCGACCCACCAGCGGCAGGCCTGCACCTCGCCCGCATTCGGCCGCATATGGATGCGGCGCTTGCCGCGCGGTTCGAACTTGAAGTGCTTGACGGCGTTGGTGACGTAAGTGATGCGCCGGTCGACGCCGGCCTCCTCCAGCACGGCATCAAAGACTTTTCCGGCAGGGCCGACGAAGGGCTTGCCCGCAATGTCCTCCTGGTCGCCGGGCTGCTCGCCGACGAAGACGATGCGCGCATCTTCCGGTCCTTCGCCGAACACGGTCTGCGTGGCGTCGCGCCAGAGCGGGCAACGGCGGCACCCTTTCGCCTGTTCGCGCGCTTCGGTCAGCGTATTTGCCGGCGTGCCCGTGGAAAGAGGCTCGTCCTTGGCAGACCAGTAGCGTTCCTGCACTTTTTCGTGGTGCGGGGCAGGGATGGTCGGCATCTTATCGATCATCTCCTTTGCCGCCTTGTCCGCGCCCTTGATCATGTCGGGGATCAGCGCCGCCTCGGGCAGGTTCTTCCAGTATTTCTTCGGCATTTCGGCCTGCATCGCCTTCACCTTCAGACGCGCCGGATTGAAGATGTTGGTGAAATAAGTCCGCCACAATTCCTCGGTCGCATCGGGGCCGGGCGCGTCCGCCTTCGATGCCGGCGGGCCAATCTCGAGTTTTTCGCCGTCCCACTCGGCGGTGCCTTTCGGCGTCAGGATCGTCCAGCGCATGCCGGTGAACCGGCGCACGAAAAACGGCGCGTTGCGCTCAAGAATAAAGTGATCGGGCTCGAACCAGGCGACGTAGCGCTTGTCCTCGCCGTCGCCGATCTCCACGAAACGCACGAAAGCGCGCATCTTGTGCGTGTCGCGCCGCACTGCCTTTTCCATCTCGTGCAGACGCATGATGTCGGGATCGGAAGCGATCTTCAAAAGCTCCGGTTCGCGAACGAGCCGAAAGAGGATGCGGTAGAGAATGGAAAAGCGCGACGGATCAAAGTGGCATGCCACGGCTTCGGCGCGCTCGACGAATTCGCGTGGCACGTTCAGTATTTTCCCGGCGGGAATTTCCGGCAACGGCGCCGTTTCGGCGAAAAGGTCGCTCTCGGCGCCGGTCGTCCAGACGATATCGTGCGGCGATATATCGTTCAGGACAAGCCGTCGAGCCGCATCGCGCCAGCCGGAAAAATCCGTCTCGCCTTCCAGTTGAATGGAAAAACTCGTCGTCGGCTGGCGCGCTGGCTGGCTCATCAGAACAAACTCAGCTGCTTGGGCTTACCAACCAGTTCGGCGCGCAGATGTTCCGCGTCTGTCATGCCGCCGGGCGACCATCCCTCCGCGACGATAAAGGGGCGCACCTTGACGACCGACTGGCAAAGCCGGCCGACATCTTCCAGCCGCAGACGGCGATAGCGGCGCACCTCCAGCATCTTTTTCACTGCTTTGGTGCCGAAGCCGGGCACGCGCAGGAGCATTTCCTTCGGCGCGCGGTTGACGTCGACGGGAAAGGAGGCGCGGTTGGAAAGCGCCCATGCAAGCTTGGGATCGATCGCGAGGTCCAGCATTCCGTCATCGCGGCCGGCCGTGATCTCGTGCCGGTCGAATCCGTAAAACCGCATCAGCCAATCGGCTTGATAGAGCCGGTGTTCGCGCATCAGCGGCGGTTTCATCGAAGGCAGGGTGGAGGACGAATCCGGAATCGGGCTGAAGGCGGAATAATAGACACGGCGGAGCTGGTAGCTGCCGTAAAGCCGCGCGCTCGTTCCCAGGATGTCCGCGTCGCTCGTCGCATCCGCGCCAACGATCATCTGGGTCGACTGCCCGCCCGGCGCAAAACGCTGTCGGCGCTTCGTTTTCAAAGTCGGCTCCGACTTTTCCTCGATGCGCGCGCGGAGATTCGCCATCGAAATGCGGATCGTCTCTGGGCGTTTTTCGGGCGCAAGCTTCTTCACGCCCTCGTCGGTCGGCAGTTCGACATTGATCGACAACCGGTCGGCGAAAATGCCGGCCTGATCGAGAAGCTCCGGCGCGCATTCGGGGATCGTTTTCAGGTGAATGTAACCGCCGAATTTGTGCTCGACGCGCAGGCGGCGGGCGATCTCGACCATTTCGCCCATCGTCTCGTCCGGCGACCGGATGACGCCGGAGGAGAGGAACAGCCCCTCGATATAGTTGCGCTTGTAGAATTCGAGCGTCAGCCGCACGACTTCATCGATTGAAAAGCGGGCACGCTTCACGTTGGAGGAGGAACGGTTGATGCAATAGCTGCAATCGTAGATGCAGAAATTAGTGAGCAGGATTTTCAAAAGCGAAATACAGCGTCCGTCCGGCGCGTAGGAATGGCAGATTCCCATGCCTTCCGTCGAGCCGATTCCGCCCGATTTCAGGGAATTGCGCTTGGCCGCGCCGGAGGATGCGCAAGAGGCATCATATTTCGCGGCGTCGGAAAGGATGGCCAGTTTATCGCGTGTTGAAAGCGTGCTCATGTGTTCATGATATGTTCTTTCGCGATTTGAAGATATTAAAAATGCTAATCGCGCGATTGACGTTTTGTACGGAAACGTTCAGAGCCGCGACATGACCGATATCCAGCCGATCGTCCCGGAAAATCTTGGCTCCGTTCTCGAACTCAATACGCTTCATGAAAACGAGTTGTCGGCGCTCGATACGGTGCGGCTGAAGCAGCTTGTGGACGCAGCCTATTTGGCCGGTGTCGTCGGCAATGCGGACGCGTTCATCATCGCGTTTGACGAGACGAGCGATTACGACAGCCCGAATTTTATCTGGTTTCGCGAGCGCTACCCGCGCTTCGCCTATGTCGACCGGATCGCGGTGGCGGAGCACGCGCGCGGTCGCGGTCTGGCGCGCCGGCTTTATGAAGCTTTGTTCAAAAAGGCAGCGGCGGATGGTCATGACCTGATCGCCTGCGAAGTCAATCTCGACCCGCCCAACCCGGCGTCGGACGCTTTTCATGCCGCGCTCGGCTTTCGCGAAGTCGGTACGGCCGGCTATGGGAAAAAGACCGTGCGGTACTTCATCAAGGAACTGTAGCGGGGCGGCGCTTTCGGCCGCCCTGATGCTTCAGCCCGAAATATCGATGACGCCGCAATCGCCGGTCTCGGAGCCGAAGACGATGCGGCGGCCTTCGCGATCCCAGTCCATCGACGTAATCGCAGCCTTGCCCGGACGGCGCAGGAGGATTTCCTTTGCATCGGCCACGCGCACGGCCATGACCATGCCGTCGCCATAGCCGATGGCGAGGATTTCTTCCGCCGGGTGAAAGGCGACTGCGGTCGCCATCGTATCGCCGCGCGTGCCGAGTTCCAGCGGGGCCTTGCCCATCGGCCCGTCCTTGGTCTGGAACGGCCATACGATTGCGGCCGGCGCACCGGAACTCGCCAGCCATTTGCCTTTCGGTCCCCACGACATGCTTTTCACCTTGGCCGGATAGCCGGTCATGCGCATGTGCTTGCCGTCGGAAAGCCGCCAGCCGTGCAGCGCGTTTTCCTGCATGGCGGTGACGAGGAAATTGCCGTCCGGCGAAAAGGTCACGCCGATATGCGCGCCCGGCCATTCAAGCTCCACCGGCTTGCCGGCGGTGGCCGGAAAATGCAGCGTTGCCCCATTGTAGCGGGCTACGGCTAAGCGCATGCCCTTCGGCGCGAAGGCGAGACCTTCCGCCGAGCGCGGGTGCTGTAAATCGATAAAATTGCCATCGGGCAGGCACACATACACTGTGCGGCCGCTGCCAAACGCCACCGCACCGCGCGGCCCAGTGGCGAGCGCGGTTACCCATTTGCCGATGATGCCGGCAATGTCTTTCGCTTCGCCCGTGGAAGAGATCGCACAGACGCGGCCATCTTCGCCGCCGGTGATCAGCGATTTGCCGTCAAGCGCCGCCACGGCGCATAAAAGTCCGTCATGCGCCTCGACGGTTTTGTGACCGTGATCGAGGCGGTGGACCGTTCCGTCGGCCATCGCGAAATGGGGAACATCGGAAATGAAGGCGGCCGTTATGCAATGGCCGTCGAGATCGAGCGGGGCGACTGTCGGCATCTGTCAGGCGGCGACCGGCTGTGCCTGGCAGGCTTCGAAGGTGCGGCGCAGGCGTTCCTCGTCAAGATCGCGGCCGATGAAGACGAGACGGCTCTCGCGCTTTTCTCCGTCCTTCCATGCGCGCTGGTGATCGCCCTCGATGATCATGTGGACGCCCTGCACGACATAGCGCTCCGGATCGTCCTTGATCGCGATGATGCCCTTGAGACGCAGGATGCTCGGCCCGTCCATCTGCGTGGTCTTTTCAAGCCACGGAAAGAACTTCTTCGGGTCCATGTCGCCGCCGCGCAGCGAGATCGACTTCACAGTCGCGTCGTGGATCGGCGAGGCGTGGTCGTGATGAT
Source organism: Aliihoeflea sp. PC F10.4 (assembly GCF_054612275.1). Taxonomy (NCBI): domain Bacteria; kingdom Pseudomonadati; phylum Pseudomonadota; class Alphaproteobacteria; order Hyphomicrobiales; family Phyllobacteriaceae; genus Aliihoeflea; species Aliihoeflea sp. PC F10.4. The sequence continues at coordinate 142,829 of NZ_JBTSWH010000001.1, forward strand.
GGTCATGGCCGCAATCGGGACCGTGAACATGGTCGTGATCGTGGCTGTGCTCGTGATCATGATCGCCATCGAGGAAGTGCGGATCGTTGTCGAGCGCGCGGGAAAGGTCGAACGCGCCGCGGTCGAGAACTTCGCGCAGATCGATCGCCGAACGCTCGGTCCGGTGGATGCGCGCGGATGGGTTGATCGCACGGATCGTCGCTTCGACGGCGCGAAGTTCGTCGGCGCTGACGAGATCGGTCTTGTTCAAAAGAACCACGTCGGCGAAAGCGATCTGGTCCTCGGCCTCCTTCGAATCCTTCAGGCGAAGCGGCAGGTGCTTCGCATCGACCAGTGCGACGACGGCGTCGAGCTTCGTCTTTGCGCGCACGTCATCGTCCATGAAGAAGGTCTGTGCGACGGGGGCAGGGTCTGCAAGGCCGGTGGTCTCGACCAGAATCGCGTCGAAGCGGCCGGGGCGGCGCATCAATGCCTCGACGGTGCGGATCAAATCGCCGCGCACCGTGCAGCAGATACAGCCATTGTTCATTTCGTAGATTTCCTCGTCGGATTCCACGATCAGGTCGTTGTCGATGCCGATCTCGCCGAATTCGTTGACGATGACCGCGTAGCGCTTGCCGTGATCTTCGGTGAGGATGCGGTTCAAAAGCGTCGTCTTGCCGGAGCCGAGATAGCCGGTGAGGACGGTGACGGGAATCTGGGTTTGCGGATCGGCCATGGCCGCGTCTCCTTGAATGGAGGAAAGGGAAGTCGGCCCGATATAGGACGTCACGATCCGATTTGCACGGGGGTCAACGCAGAGATGAAACGTCGAATTTATCGATGTCGCGAATGAGGTCGGCAAGGCCGGCGACGCTATGATCCAGGATGCGCTCGCCCTTGTCGGCACTTGCACCTGCTGCGTTTCCGGTGACGCCGTCGAGCGACAGATCCGACATCTTCCAACCGAAGGCATGCGGGCCGTAGGCGCGCAGATGCGTGAAGTCCTTTTCGAAACGGGATTGAGCGGAGGGGAAGTCGCGAGCCTTATCCATGTCGACAAGGTCGGGGCGGATCGCCAGCATTACGCTCGTCTCGATCAGGCCGCCGTGAATGCCGATGGCCTTTTCATGCGGGCTGACGATATCGGCCGGATAGCCGAAGCGTGTCCAACTCGTCGCGACGGCAAGCATCGCGTGGCGCACGCGAAGTTCGGTCGCCACCACCGTCATCAGCGGCGAGTTGCCGCCATGGGCGTTGAGCATGACGAATTTACGTGTGCCTTGCGCGGCGAGTTGTGCGCCAATGCCGATCCAGCGGTTCACCGCTTCGTCGAAGCGCAGTGTCTTGCTGCCCTCGACATCCATGTGCTCGGGCGAATATCCAACCGGTTCGACGGGCAGGATATCGAGCGGAATTTCGCCGGCAAGATGGTCCTTCAGCCGGCTCGCGACCGCCTCCGCGATCAGCGTATCGGTCTCGAACGGCAGATGCGGGCCGTGCTGCTCGGTTGCGCCCAGCGGCAGGACGGCAATCCTGCGCGCGGCGTTTGTTTCGCTGGCTGTCATGTTTCTGATATGTAGCTATGGCATATCGGCGCTGAGGTCATCGGTCCAAGCTAATGCATCGGGCCGCAAATTTAAATGTCAGGATGGGATGCCAGCATGGCCAAGGGCGACAAGCGAGCGATTGCAATGAGGCTCCAGTCGGCTGCGAGGCTGACGCGAACGGCACTCGCCGCGCGGCTCCTCGGACATGGGCTTTATGCCGGCCAGGAGCAAATCATCATGGCGCTCGCCGAAACCGACGGGCAGACGCCCGGCCAGCTTGCCAACAGGCTCGGCGTGCGGCCGCCCACCATCACGAAGACGATCAACCGGCTTCAGGTGCAGGGCTTCGTCGCCAAGCAGGCATCCGAAACGGACGCACGGCAGGCGCATGTGTTTCTGGCCGAACCGGGACGTGACGCGATCAAGTCGATCGAAAAGAGCCTGAAAAAGACCGAAAAGCAGGCCTTGAAGGGCCTCGACAAGAAAGACCAGAAAACCCTCGCAAAGCTTCTCGGGCAGATCGAAGCCAATCTCTCGGCTATCGTCGAGGAAGAAGACGACGACGAAGAGGTCGTCGAGGAGCCGATCGAGACCGCCGCCTGAGAGAAACTTTCGGCTTTTCGCTTGCACTGACGGCGTGAAGCTTCCAAACACGGCACGTGCCCAGACGGATGCCGATCTTTTGTCCCAACCTTCCACTTCGACCGACACAGCCACGCCTTTTTCGGCGATCCTTCTCGTTCTCGTCGCCGGGCTGATATTCTCCTTTCTCGATACGAGCGCGAAATATCTCGTCCAGTCGGGCATGGAAGCGCCGTTCGTCGCGTGGGTGCGCTTCGCCGTTCATGTCGTGCTGGTGCTGATCGCGTTTCGGGCGTGGACGAACCGCGCCATGTTCACGGTCGTCAGCCTGCCGCGTCAGGTCATACGCGGGATCTTCCTGTTTGGCTCGACGATTTTCAATTTCTTCGCGCTGCAAACGCTTCAGCTTGCCGAAACGGTGTCGATCTTCTTCTTCGCGCCGATGGTCATCACCGCGCTTGCCGGGCCGCTATTGGGTGAATGGGCAGGCTGGCGCCGGTGGCTCGCCATCGTGGTTGGTTTCGTCGGCGTTCTGGTCATCACGCGGCCGGGCTACAGCGCGTTCGGCATCGGCCATTTCTATATTTTCTGCGCGATGGGCTGCTATTGTCTCTACGTCATCATGACGCGGCAGATGGGCGCGAAGGAAACGGCCGAGAGCCTGATCTTCTATTCGGCGCTCGCGCCCGTCATCCTGATGGCCCCGACCGTGCCACTCTATGGATCGTTGCCCGATACGGGCATTCAGTGGGCGGTGCTTTTGTCGCTCGGCGTCTACGGCGCGTTCGGGCACCTCCTCTTGATCCATGCTTACAAGCAGGCATCTACGTCCGCGCTCGCGCCCTATCCGTACCTCCAGATGGTCTGGATGATCGCGCTTGGCTATCTCGTATTCGGCGATCTGCCCGATCGCTGGACGCTCGTCGGATCTGGCATCATCGTGGCCAGCGGGCTTTATATAGTCCACCGCGAAACGCGTTTGCGGCTGCAAAGCCGATCCCTTCCAAACTCCGAAGCGCGCGATCTGGCAAAAAAGCTTTGAAACACGCTCCCGTGATGGCATAGGTTTAAACGGTTTAATCCTGTGTACCCTTTCGGGAGGGGGTTCTGGGCCAGAAAATCAAATTATCGAACATCGCCGATGCGCTCGGCGTGTCCACCGCAACGGTTTCGCTCGCGCTGCGAGACAGCCCGCTCGTGGCGGACACGACGCGTGATCGCATCAAGGCGCATGCGCGCGAGATCGGCTATATCTACAATCGCCGCGCCGCATCCTTGCGCACGTCGCGGTCGGGTATCGTGGGCGTCGTCGTCCACGACATCATGAACCCGTTCTTCGCCGAGATCCTGAAGTCGATCGAGCACGAACTCGACCGCTCGCGCCAGACTTTCATCCTGTCCAATCACTATGACGATCTGGAAAAGCAGCGAAACTTCATCGATACGCTTTTGCAGCTTGGGGCCGACGGCGTGATCATGTCGCCGGCGATCGGGACGCCGGCGAAGGATATCATGATGGCCGAGGAAAACGGCCTGCCGGCGGTGCTGATCGCGCGTTCGGTGGAGGGCGTGGACGTTCCGGTCTTTCGCGGTGACGACGCGTTCGGGGTCGGGCTTGCCACGGACCATCTGATCGGCCTTGGCCATACGCGCATCGCGATGATCGGCGGGACGGACCAGACTTCAACGGGCCGCGAGCGCTATCGCGGCTATGTCGTCGCGATGAAGCGCGCGGGCCTCGATCCGCGTCCGCAATGGCGCATCGCCGGCCCGCGCACCAAGCAGGGCGGCTTCGATGCGGTTGGCCAGTTCCTCAACCTTCCCGATAAACCCACGGCCGCCGTCTGCTGGAACGACCTTGTCGCCATCGGCTTGATGAACGGCCTTGCGCGCGCCGGGCTCCGGCCTGGAATCGACATTTCGGTGATCGGCTATGACGATCTCGAAGAGGCGGCGATTGCGACACCGGCATTGACGACCGTCTGGAACGGCCAGCGCGAGGTCGGCCGCCAGGCGGCGAAAGCCCTCGTTGATCGGCTGTCCGGTGTAGAGGTTCACGGCGATCAGGACCTGATCACGCCGGAACTCCACATTCGCCAGTCGACCTCAGCACCGCACGACGCCTGACCAAAAACGATTTTCGAAAAGGAGAACGCCATGCCGGAGAAGAACCTGAAAGACGTTACGCTTCTGGTTCATGGCAAGCCGCATCCGCACGCGGCAAAGCGCCTGGAGGAGACGTTCACGCTGGTGAACTCGCCGGATGCGCCTGACGGGATAATTGGCGTCGCAGTGATGGGAAAAGACGTCGATCCGGCTTTTCTGGACGGCCTGCCCAATGTGGAAATCGTGTCGAGCTTCGGCGTCGGCTACGATCACGTCGATGCGAGCCACGCCGCGACGCGGAACGTCGTCGTTACGAATACGCCGGACGTTTTGACGGACGAGGTCGCCGATACGGCCATCGGATTGCTGATCAATGCGGTGCGCGAACTGCCGAAGGCCGAACAATGGCTGCGCGACGGGCGGTGGAAGGGCGAGGGGCCGTATCGCCTGACAAGAGGCACGCTGCGCGGCCGCCGGGTCGGTATTTTCGGAATGGGCCGCATCGGGCTCGCCATCGCCAAGCGGATCGAGGCGTTCGGCCTGCCGGTGAGCTACCACAATCGGCGCCGTGTCGACGGGGTCGACTACCAGTATTTCGACAGCCTCGTCGAACTGGCTGCCAATGTCGACACGCTGATCTCCGTCGCTCCCTCGACACCGCAGACCCAGAAGATCGTCAATGCCGAAATCCTCGCAGCGCTCGGGCCGACCGGCGTGTTCGTCAATATCGGGCGCGGCAATACCGTGGACGAGGAGGCGCTTGCCGCCGCGCTTCATGACGGCACGATCCAGGCTGCCGGCCTCGACGTCTTCGAAGACGAGCCGAACGTGCCGCAGGCCCTGCTCGACGCGGAGAACGCAAGCCTGTTGCCGCATGTGGGTTCGGCAACGCTCCATACACGACAGGCCATGGCCGATCTCGTCGTTGACAATTTGATTGCGTGGTTTTCGCGCGGCGAAGCGCTAACGCCGGTCGCCGAGACGAAGGATCTGGCAAAGCGCAGGTGACGGTGCCTTTTTCGCGCCGCAAGTAAGGTTTAACGCGTCGTTAACCATGAAGGTTCAGTCTCGGGCGGGGAGGCGAACGGAGTGACGACATGAAGACCACCCTTGCCGCTCTCGCCGCGACTGTCGCGCTCATCGCGCTTGCGCAAGGTGTTCGTGAGGATGCGGGCACGGCCCGCGCCGAGATGAACAATCCGAGCGACTACATGCTCATTTCGGGCGATGTGGAATGCCGCCTCTCGCAGGGCGACGTTCGCCAAAAGGTCGCGCGGCTTTCCGTCGATCCTACTTGCGACAGTGCCGCAAGCCCCATCGCGCAGGCCGCCATGATCGAGGAAAAGGACGATGGCACGATCGACCTTCTCGGCGCGGACGGCACGGCGGTCATCCGCTTTGCGGCGGCCGAGGGCGGCACGCATGTATCCTACGAGCCGCAATCGCCGCTCGTTCGCCTCGTCGCCATCGACTGACAGGGTCGAGAGCCTTTCATTCTCATACGGAATCATTCTGCCGGTGAATTAACCCGGCCCTAAAGGGTTTCCCGCTGGCGGGCACCCGCTTCGTCGTACGGACTTGGCCGTATCCAGATACGACCTTCACCGTCCTTCTCGCGGATTGCCACGCCATCGGAGAAACAGAATCGCTTCCGTATAAGAAAGAAAGGCTCTATTCGGCCGCGCTCGCCAGCCCGAGACGGGCTGCCTCATGCGCGCGCACGGCTTCGCCGAACGCCTCGAAGATGCGCGCGGATGCCTGATCGCTCGACGCCCAGTATTCGGGGTGCCACTGCACGCCGACGGCGAAAGCCTTCGATCCGATGACCGATACGGCCTCGATCGTGCCGTCTTCGGCGACTGCTTCGGCTTGAAGCTTCGGCGCGATCTCGCCGATCGCCTGCCGGTGAACCGAGTTGACCTTGATTTCCTGCGCGCCGAACACGCCCGCAAGGCAGGTCCCGCTCTTGATGCGCACCGACTGGCGGATCGCGAAGCGTTCGTTCTGGTCGGGGCTGTCAGGCGCGCGGTGGTCCCACATGCCTTCACCCTCCTGAATTTCCGTCGCCAGCGAGCCGCCGAGCGCCACGTTTAGTTCCTGAATGCCGCGGCAGATGGCCAGAAGCGGCACGCCGCGCTCGATCGCCTTGCGGATCAGCGGCATGGTCGTCGCGTCGCGCGCCTCGTCGTAAGGACCATTCGCTTCGCTCGCATCGCCGCCGTAAAGCGACGGATGGACGTTCGACTTCGACCCGGTCAGTAACACGCCGTCGACGCGAGACAAGAGCGCGTCGAAATCGATGCGGTTGCCGAACGAGGGCAGCAAAAGCGGCAATATGCCGGCCTGCGAAAGCGCGGCCTCCAGATACTGGCTGGGCGCTGCGTGCCAGGTGTAGTTCTCGAACTGGCGAATGTCGGTCGACACGGCGACAAGCGGCTGGGTCACGGATGTTGGTCCTGCAATGATCGTCTCGGCAATATCTAGCGCGAAACGGAGCTGACTCCAAGTCGTCGCGCGATAAGCACGGCATCATATCTGCACATGAAACAGGCAGTTTTGTCGAGCTAACGCAAGGCGTTAGTCAAGTTTTGGCGGTGTGCTTCTTGGCGCTGGACTTGAGGTCTTCGGCGTGTATGTATACGGCCCGGCCTCGGGGGGAGGACGCGCTTACGTGTCATACCGGATTCCCGAAAACCGACATGCATTTTGAGGTCCATTACGGGAGGTTTCTTATGGATCGTCGTTCCTTTCTGACAAAAGCCGGTTTTGCCGGCGCCGGCGCTGTCGCCGCATCCACGACGCTTGCCGCACCGGCGATCGCGCAGGGCAACCAGACCTGGCGCATGGTCACCACGTGGCCGCGCAATTTTCCGGGCATGGGCGTTGGCGCGCAGCGCCTCGGCGAACGCATCACGGCTGCCTCGGGCGGTCGCCTGACCGTGCAGGTCTATTCGGCCGGCGAACTCGTGCCGCCGCTCCAGTCGCTCGATGCCGTCATCGACGGCAATGCCGAGATGAGCCATGGCGCTGCCTATTACTGGCAGAACAAGAGCCAGGGCCTCTCCTTCTTCACCGGCGTTCCCTTCGGCATGACCTCGCGCGAACTCACCGGCTGGGTGCGCTATCTCGGCGGTCAGGAAATCTGGGACGAAATCTATGACCAGTTCGGCGTTCAGGGCTTCCTGTCGGGCGACACTGGCACGCAGGCCGGCGGCTGGTTCCGCAACGAACTGACCGGTGTTTCCGACATTCAGGGCCTTCGCTTCCGCACACCCGGCCTCGGCGGTCAGGTCTGGCAGCAACTCGGCGCATCGGTCACCAACATGGCGGCGGGCGAAATCTTCCAGGCGCTCCAGTCGGGCACGCTCGACGCGGCCGAATTCGTCGGTCCCTATAACGATCTCGCGCTCGGTTTCTATCAGATCGCCAAGAACTACTATTTCCCGAGCTTCATCGAGCCTGGTCTGGCGACCGAACTCGTCGTCGACAAGGCGAAGTATCAGGCCCTGCCAGACGATCTTCAGGCGATCATCCGCGATGTCTGCCAAGCCGAATACGATGCCGTCGCCGCCGACTTTGCGGCCAACGATCCGCGCGCGCTTCAGACGCTCGTCAACGATCATGGCGTGCAGATCCGGCAGTTCCCGGACGAGATTCTCGAGGCAGGCGCCGCCGCATCGAAGGAAATCCTTCAGGGTCTCCTCGATTCGTCCGATCCGCTGACCAAGAAGACTGCTGAAAGCTTCGTTCAGGCGTTCAACATCGTTCGCCAGAAGACGGACGGCACGGACTCGCTGTTCGTTCAGGCTCGCGAGCGGTATTTCGAAATCTGACGGCTGGACCGTTCATGCGGAAAGGCTCGGGAGCGATCCCGGGCCTTTTTCATTTGGAAGTGCAATTTCAGGCGATCAGCCTGCCGATTTCGTCGACCTCGTCTTCACTGGTCGCGAAGCTGGTGACGAACCGGCACAAGGTTTCGTCCGGCCTGACATCGAGGCCGCTCGGCGTCGGCCATGCGTAGAACACCGCGCCCTTTTCCTTGAGTTCGTCCGCGAGGCCCTTGGGCAGAATCGGGAACACCTCGTTCGCTTCCGGCTTCCAGCCAAGGCGCGCATTCGGCGAGGCGGTGAAATGACCGGCAAGGCGGGCCGCCATCGCATTTGCATGACGCGCGGTCGTCAGCCACAGATCGTTGGCGAAATAGGCCTCGAACTGGGCGGCGATGAAACGGGACTTGGAGAAAAGCTGCGCGGCCCGCTTGCGTATGAACGGAAAATCCCTCGCCTTGTCCGGGTCGAAGAAGATCACCGCCTCCGCGCACCAGCAGCCGTTCTTCGTGCCACCGAACGACAGGACATCGACACCGCGCTTCCAGGTCATCTCGGCGGGCGAGACGTCGAGCGAGACGAGCGCGTTGGCAAAGCGCGCACCGTCCATATGCAGCGGGATGCCATGTTCTTTGGCCAGACTGGAAATCGCGTCGATTTGCGCAAGCGAGTAGACCGTGCCGACTTCGCTTGCTTGCGTGATCGTGACGGCGGCCGGACGTCCTCCATGCACGAATTCGGGCGGAAAGCGCTCGATCGCCGCCTTCAACCGGTCGGGGTCGATGCGGCCGAGCGGTCCGTCGACCTGATGGAGGCGCGAGCCCCCCATGAAATATTCCGGCGCGCCGCACTCGTCCGCGCTGACATGCGCCTCGCGATGGCAAAAGGAGACGCCGCCAGCCCGGTCGAAGGCGGTCAGCGCGAGCGAATTGGCCGCCGTGCCCGTTCCGACGAAAAAGACGGCGACGTCGCGCTCGAAGATTTCGCTAAATTTCGCCTCGACCTCGCGGTCGAGATCGCTGGCTCCATAGGCTGGTACGAACCCTGCGGATCGTGTCACCAGATTGCGCGCGATGTCGGGATGGGCGCCGGCCCAGTTGTCGGAGGCAAAATACATGGGATGGAACCTGTTGATCGTTTGCGCCTGTCAAACCAGCTTGGTTGGGGCATGACAAGCATTTAACGGCCGCGTGAATCCAGCTTTGCAAAAATTGCATCGAGGCTCAAATAGGCGAAACAATATGTCGCTCGCCGCCTGTTTTTTTTGCACTTGCATCTTGTGCGGGCTTTGGATTTCTGTCATACCGAATTTAGGACAGTAATGCTGTCTTATTTGCGGTTTGCCCGGCGGGTGGATGGCACGGTAAGATGCCATCTTCGACGGGCGCCGCTTGGCACGATGTACCGGGCTGGTGCCGACAGGGCGGTTTGATCCGTACCGATGGTCGGCGAAGCGACCCATAGACATATATGCCGCGACTGCAAGAATGGGTGCGCGTGAAAGTGCGCCCGGAGGACGAGACGACCGCCCGCACGAAGGGCTACGGAGAGATGCCATGAGCGAGAAGACGCAAGCTGTGATGCCCGGATCGACGCCGGCCGTGCAGACCAAAGCGACTGCCCGCAAAGCCGGCATCCCTCATGCGCAGGGTCTTTACGATCCACGCAACGAGCACGATGCATGCGGCGTCGGCTTCATCGCGAACATGAAGGGCACGAAGTCGCACCAGATCGTCAAAGACGGGCTTTTTATGCTCGAAAACCTGACGCATCGCGGCGCGGTCGGCGCGGACCCCCTTATGGGCGACGGCGCGGGCGTGCTTGTCCAGATACCCGACCGCTTTTTCCGCGAGGAGATGGCGGCGCAGGGCGTGGACCTGCCAGAACCCAACCATTATGCCGTCGGCCATATCTTCATGCCGACCGATCCCGATCTTCGCGAGAGAACCGAGGCGATCATCGCCGAAGTCGTGCAGCAGGAAGGCCAGACGCTCCTCGGCTTCCGCGACGTGCCGGTCGACAATTCGTCCCTGTCGAAGGCTCCGGACATCGCGGCAAGCGAGCCGGTTCACCGGCAGGTCTTCATCGGCCGCAACGCCGCCATTACCGACGATGACGAGTTCGAGCGCCGGCTCTACATCCTGCGCAAGGCGATCTCGGCGCGGCTCTTCGTTGAGGCCGGCGGGCGCGACGAAGGCGCTTACACGGTATCGCTGTCCTCGCGCACGATCGTCTATAAAGGCATGTTCCTCGCCTATCAGGTGGGCGCCTATTACACCGACCTTGCCGATCCGCGCTTCGAAAGCGCGCTGATCCTTGTTCACCAGCGTTTTTCGACCAACACCTTCCCATCCTGGAAGCTGGCGCATCCTTATCGCATGGTCGCGCATAATGGCGAGATCAACACGCTGCGCGGCAACGTGAACTGGATGGCGGCGCGGCAGGCGTCGGTCGATTCCGAACTTTTCGGCAACGACATTTCGAAGCTGTGGCCAATTTCCTATGAAGGCCAGTCGGACACGGCGTGCTTCGACAATGCGCTCGAATTTCTCTTCCAGGGCGGCTATTCGCTGACCCATGCGGCGATGATGCTGATCCCGGAAGCATGGGCCGGCAACAAGCTGATGAGCGAAGAGCGCCGCGCGTTCTACGAATATCACGCTGCGCTGATGGAGCCGTGGGACGGCCCGGCCGCCGTGGTCTTTACCGATGGTCGCCAGATCGGCGCGACGCTCGACCGCAACGGTCTTCGCCCGGCGCGCTACATCGTGACCGACGACGACCGTGTCATCATGGCGTCGGAAGCCGGCGTGCTGCCGGTGCCGGAAGAAAACGTCGTGACAAAATGGCGGCTCCAGCCGGGCCGTATGCTTTTGATCGATATGGATCAGGGTCGCATTATCTCCGACGACGAGATCAAGACCGAGATCGCCTCGCAGCACCCCTACCGGCAGTGGCTGAAGAACACGCAGCTCATTTTGGAGGAGCTGAAGCCGGTCCAGCCGCGCGCGCCGCGCAACGACGTGTCGCTGATCGATCGCCAGCAGGTGTTCGGCTATACGCAGGAAGACACCAAGATCCTGATGTCGCCAATGGCGACGACGGGCATGGAAGCGATCGGCTCGATGGGCACCGATACGCCGATTTCGGCGATGTCCGACAAGTCGAAGCTGCTCTACACCTATTTCAAGCAGAACTTCGCGCAGGTGACGAACCCGCCGATCGACCCGATCCGCGAGGAACTCGTCATGAGCCTCGTCTCCTTTATCGGGCCGCGGCCGAACATCTTCGACCTCGTCGGCTCTTCGCGCCGCAAGCGGCTTGAGGTGCGCCAGCCGATCCTGACGAACGGCGATCTGGAGAAGATCCGCTCGATCGGCCATACCGAGGATCGGTTCGACACACGGACGATCGACATCACCTATTCGTCGGCGGAAGGCGCGTCCGGCATGCAGGGCGCCGTCGAGCGCCTGTGCGAGCGCGCCGAGGCGGCCGTCGTCGGCGGCTACAACATCATCATCCTCTCGGATCGTCAGGTCGGACCCGATCGCATCGCCATCCCGGCGCTTTTGGCGACCGCCGCCGTTCACCATCACCTGATCCGCAAGGGCATGCGCACGGCCGTCGGTCTCGTGGTGGAATCGGGCGAGCCGCGCGAGGTGCATCACTTCGCCTGTCTTGCCGGTTTCGGTGCCGAGGCGATCAACCCCTATCTCGCCTTCGATACCTTGACCGAGATGCATCGGCGCGGCGACTTTCCGCCGGAAGTCGATGCCGGCGAAGTCGTCTATCGCTACATCAAGTCGATCGGAAAGGGCATCCTCAAGGTCATGTCCAAGATGGGCATTTCGACCTATCAGTCCTATTGCGGCGCGCAGATTTTCGACGCGATCGGTCTCAATTCCGAATTCGTCGAGCGCTTCTTTTTCGGCACGGCGACCACGATCGAGGGCGTCGGGCTCGACGAGATCGCAGACGAAACGGTGCTGCGCCACGAATCCGCCTTCAGCGACGACCCGGTGCTGAAGAACGCGCTCGAAGTCGGCGGCGAATATATGTACCGCATTCGCGGCGAGGCCCATATGTGGTCGCCCGACGCGGTCGCAACGCTTCAGCATTCGGTCCGCCTCAATTCGTGGGAGACGTACAAGCAGTATTCCGCGCAGATCGACGGCAGCGCCGCCGACGCGAAATCCATTCGCGGTCTTTTCAAGATCAAGCTCGCGACCGAGACAGGCCGCGCACCGGTGCCGCTCGACGAGGTGGAATCGGCGACCGACCTCGTCAAGCGCTTCTCGACAGGCGCGATGTCGTTCGGCTCGATCAGCCGCGAGGCGCATTCGACGCTCGCCGTTGCGATGAACCGCATCGGCGGCAAGTCGAACACGGGCGAGGGCGGCGAGGAGCCGGACCGGTATTTCCCGCTGCGCGACGGTTCGCCCAACCCAGAGCGTTCGGCGATCAAGCAGGTCGCATCCGGCCGCTTCGGCGTGACGGCGGAATATCTGGTCAATTCCGACATGATGCAGATCAAGGTCGCGCAGGGCGCGAAGCCGGGCGAGGGCGGCCAGCTTCCCGGCCACAAGGTCGATGCGACCATCGCCAAGGTGCGCCATTCGACGCCGGGTGTCGGGCTTATCTCGCCGCCGCCGCACCACGACATCTATTCGATCGAGGATCTGGCGCAGCTCATCTACGATCTGAAGAATGTGAACCCGACCGCCGACGTTTCGGTTAAGCTGGTTTCGGAAGTCGGCGTGGGAACTGTCGCGGCGGGCGTCGCCAAGGCGCGTGCCGACCACATCACCGTGTCGGGCTATGACGGCGGCACGGGCGCTTCGCCGCTGACCTCGATCAAGCATGCCGGCTCGCCGTGGGAGATGGGGCTTGCCGAGACGCACCAGACGCTGGTGCTGAACGGCTTGCGCTCACGCGTCGCGCTTCAGGTCGATGGCGGGCTTCGCACCGGCCGCGACGTGATCGTCGGTGCGCTTCTGGGTGCCGACGAATATGGTTTCTCGACCGCGCCGCTGATCGCGGCGGGCTGCATCATGATGCGCAAGTGCCACCTCAATACCTGCCCCGTGGGTGTCGCCACGCAGGACCCGGTTTTGCGCAAGCGCTTCAAGGGCACGCCTGAGCATGTCATCAACTTCTTCTTCTTCGTGGCCGAGGAAGTGCGCGAACTGCTCGCTTCGATGGGCTATCGCAAGCTCGACGAAATCATCGGACAGTCCGAACTTCTTGCCAAGGACGAAGCGTTCTCGCACTGGAAGTCGAAAGGACTCGACTTTTCCAAGATGTTCTTCAAGCCCGACGCGCCGAAGGAACAGACCTACTGGACCGAGCGCCAGAAGCATCCGATCGACGACGTGCTCGACCGCAAGTTGATCGCGGAGGCCGCGCCCGCGCTCGACGCGCGCCAACCGGTCGAGATCGCTGCCGACATCCGCAACGTCGACCGTTCGACCGGCGCGATGTTGTCGGGCGAGGTCGCCAAGCGCTTCGGCCACAAGGGTCTGCGGGACGGCACGATCAATGTGACGCTGACCGGTACGGCCGGCCAGTCCTTTGCCGCATTCCTCGCCAAGGGCGTCACCTTCACGTTGATCGGCGACGGCAACGACTATGTCGGCAAGGGTCTTTCGGGCGGTCGCATCGTCATCCGCCCGCCGGAAAACACGCGCATCGTCGCCGAAGATTCCATCATCGTCGGCAACACCGTTCTATACGGCGCAACCGAGGGCGAATGCTACTTCCGCGGGTTCGCGGGCGAGCGCTTCGCCGTGCGCAATTCTGGCGCGGTCGCTGTCGTCGAGGGCGTGGGCGATCACGGCTGCGAATACATGACGGGCGGCATTGTCGTCGTGCTCGGCCGGACGGGACGCAATTTTGCGGCCGGCATGTCGGGCGGCATCGCCTATGTTCTGGACGAGGCGGGCGACTTTGCCGAACGCTGCAACATGGCGATGGTCGAGCTGGAGCCGGTGCCGGAGGAAGACGAGCTTCTCGAACGTCTCCACCACCATGGCGGCGACATCGACCACAAGGGCCGCGTCGACGTCCAAGCCGACATGACGAGCCATGACGAGGAGCGCCTCTATCAGCTCATCCGCAGCCATGTGGACCACACCGGCTCGACGCGGGGTCAGACCATTTTGGACAATTGGGCCGACTACCGCCCGAAATTCCGCAAGGTCATGCCGGTGGAATACAAACGCGCGCTGATCGAAATGGAACGCATGCGCATGGGTGTGGCGGCCGAATAGGTCGTCTCCTATAACCCTTGATCGCATTTCAAGGCCGCAAGGCTTGCAGACGATTGGACCGAACTATGGGCAAGGTAACAGGCTTTCTCGAGATCGACCGGCAGGTGCACAAATACCAGCCGGCTTCCGACCGCATCCGTCATTTCCGGGAGTTCACTCTTCCGATGTCGGAACCGGAAGTCGAGAAACAGGCGGCGCGCTGCATGGATTGCGGGATTCCGTTCTGTCATGGGCCGACGGGTTGCCCCGTCCACAACCAGATCCCGGACTGGAACGACCTCGTTTATCAAAAGGACTGGGAAGGGGCGATCCGCAACCTCCATTCGACCAACAACTTCCCCGAATGGACAGGCCGCATCTGCCCAGCGCCATGCGAGGAAGCCTGCACGCTGAACCTCGAGGACATTCCGGTCGCCATCAAGACGGTCGAGCAGGCGATTGCTGACAAGGCTTATGAGAAGGGCCTGATCCGCTCACAGCCAGCCGCCGAGAAGACCGGCAAGCGCGTAGCGATCATCGGTTCCGGCCCGGCCGGTATGGCGGCGGCGCAGCAGCTTGGCCGCGTCGGCCACGACGTCCACGTCTACGAGCGCGAGTCGAAGCCTGGCGGTCTGATGCGCTATGGCATTCCCGACTTCAAGATCGAGAAGCACTATATCGACATGCGCGTCGAGCAGATGCAGGGCGAGGGCGTGACCTTTCATTGCGGCGTCGATATCGGCACCGACAAGACGCTCGACGAGTTGACGGCCGAGTTCGACGCCGTGCTTTACTGCGGCGGATCCGAAAATCCGCGTCCGGCCGGCATTCCGGGGCTCGAACTTGCGGGTGTCCACGATGCGATGCCCTATCTCGTCCAGCAGAACCGCCGCGTCGGCGGCGAGGACATTCAGTCGCGCGCATGGGCGGCCGATCCGATCCTTTCCGGCGGCAAGCACGTCGTGGTCGTCGGTGGCGGCGACACGGCCTCGGATTGCGTGGGGACGTCGTTCCGGCAGGGCGCGGTGCGCGTGACGCAGCTCGATATCCGCCCGCAGCCGCCGGTGCGCGAGGAAAAATTGTCCGTGTGGCCCTACTGGGCGACGAAGATGCGTACCTCGTCCAGCCAGGCCGAGGGCGCAGACCGGGAATTCCAGGTCGCGACGCTCGAATTCGTGGGCGACGAAGATGGCGTTCTGACCGGCGTGAAGTGCTGCCAGGTGGACGAGAAGCGCAAGCCGATCGAAGGCACCGAGTTCATCATCAAGGCCGATCTCGCTTTCATCGCGATCGGCTTCGCCGGGCCGCTCGTCGGCGGCCTCGTCGACCAGCTTGGCGAGAACCTTATCACGACCACCGACAGGCGCGGCTCGCGAAACGTGACGGGCAACGATCAGGACTACAAAACGAATATCGACAAGCTCTTCGTCGCGGGCGACATCCGCCGTGGCCAGTCGCTGGTCGTGTGGGCCATCCGCGAAGGGCGCCAAGCCGCGCATGCCATCGACAAGGAATTGATGGGCGCGACGGTTCTGCCGCGCTGATTAGCCGTTCAGCATTTTTATCGCGGCCGCATGCAATTTTGCGGTCGCTGCCGCGACGATGAAGCCACCGCTTTCCGCCGGGCCACCATCGCGCGTCGTAATGACGCCGCCCGCCGCCTCGATGATCGGGATGAGCGCGACGATGTCGTAGGGCTGGAGGCCTGTCTCGATCACGAGATCGACCTGACCGGCCGCCAGCATGCAGTAGGCATAGCAATCCGTGCCGTAGCGAGTCAGGCGAACCGCATTCTCCACCCGGTCGTAGCTTTCCCGTTCGCCGTTAGGAAAAAGGACCGGCGTGGTCGTGCAAAGCGTCGCATCCGCCAAATCGATCGTATCACGCGTCATCAGGGTCTTTGGGCCACCGGGGCCTTCGTAATGCGCGGTGCCGTTCGTTGCGTAAAAGAGTTCTCCGGTAAAGGGCTGGCTCATCATGCCGGCGACGGCGTCGCCGTCTTCGAGAAGGCCGACCAGCGTGCCCCACAGGGGTAATCCGGAAATGAAAGCGCGGGTTCCGTCGATAGGGTCGATGACCCAGCAATGTCGGTTCGGCAGGTTCGTCGCGCCGAATTCTTCGCCCAGAATGCCATGGTCGGAAAAACTCGCCTCAATGAGCGCACGGATCGCGCGTTCGGCCTCGCGATCGCCTTCGGTCACTGGATCGAAGCCGCCTTCCAGCTTGTTGGTGATGTCATGCGGCTGGCGAAAACGCGGCAGTGTTTGCGCGGCGGCAGCGCTTGCGAACTGGCGGAGGAAGTCGGGCGTAACGTTCATAAAGGGCTCCGGTCGAACTGGCGTCTGCAATAGCGTCGGAACGCCCGGCTTGACAATTGTGCAGTGCAGCATAAACTGAATGTCGACAGGTTCGCCTGTCATGCCCAGCTTTGGGCGTTTCCTCCCTAGATTTCAGCCGCTCCTTTTGGGGCGGCTTTTTTTCATTCGGCGGCGACGGGCAATTCCGCAGGCGGGGAGAATAGGTCGATCAAAGTCGCAGCAAGGCCGTCGATGTCACGACGAAGCTGGTCGTAGCCTTCGTGCGGCAGCAATTTGTCTTCGTCCATATAGAGGCTGCGGTTGATCTCGATCTGGATCGCATGAATGCCGCGCGCGGGGCGGCCGTAATGCTCGGTGATGAAGCCGCCGGCATAGGGTTTGTTGTGCGCGACCGTGTAGCCGCACCCTGCCAGATACGCGATCGCCGTTTCGGAAAGGTCCGACATGCAGGACATGCCATATCTGTCGCCGATGATGAAATCGGGGCGAATGCGGCTTTCAGCCAGACGGATGGACGCAGGCATGGAGTGGCAATCGACAAGGACCGCCATGCCGAACGCCTTGTAGGTCGCGCCGATCAGCGCGCGCAACTGGTCGTGATAGGGCTTGTAGATACCCTCTATACGCCCCGCTGCCTCATCCAGCGACAGCTTCCCGGCGTAGATGTCCTGGCCCTCGCCGACCAGCCGCGGGATGGTGCCGAGCCCGCCTGCAACACGTGCCGAGCGGGTGTTGGCGAACGGCGGCAGAGCCGTCGTGAACATACGCGGATCGAGTTCCCACGGTTCGCGATTGACGTCGAGATAGGCGCGGGGAAAATGCGCTTTCAAAAGCGGTGCGCCCTTTTCGACCACGCTGGCGAAGAGGTCGTCGACAAAGCAGTCCTCCGAACGCCGGATCGCATGGGCGTCGAGCCTTGCCATCTCGAGGAAACGCGGCGGGTAAAACGCGCCGCTATGCGGCGAGTTGAAAATGAAGGGAACGGACTGGAAAGCCGGCGAGCTTGTTTCAAACGGCGGATGGCCCGTGAAATCGGGATGTTTCGTCATTTGTCGCGTCGAACCAGCCTCTCAGGTCTTCATTTCTCATCTGTGCCACCGGCAGGCTGAACTGTCCAGCAGCGGCCGCCGGTTGCAACGCTGATGCTGCCCGGGTTCACTTGATGTTTACCATGTCGAACGCATATAGGCTTGAAGCACCGAATCGGGTCTGGTCCCGCTCGGCAAGAGGGTTACGAACGACAAGATGGCAAGAATTCTTCTCGCGGAAGACGATGAGGATATGCGTCGTTTTCTCGTCAAGGCGCTGCAGCGCGCAGGCTACGACGTGATCGACTACGACAATGGCGCGAGCGCGTATGAACGCTTGCGAGAGGAGCCATTCTCGCTCCTCCTGACCGATATCGTCATGCCCGAAATGGACGGTATCGAGTTGGCGCGCCGGGCGACCGAAATCGATCCGGACCTGAAAGTGATGTTCATCACCGGCTTTGCCGCCGTTGCGCTCAATCCGGACTCCAAGGCTCCCAAGGACGCCAAGGTCCTGTCGAAGCCGTTTCACCTGCGCGATCTCGTCAACGAGGTCGAGAAGATGTTGCAGGCGGCCTGACGAGTTCGCCCAGCGTCAGCCTTCAATGGGAAATAAGGCGGCGCAAACCTATTGACGATGCCGTTTTTCCATGGTGTATGCGGCTCCGTCAGATGGGCGTGTAGCTCAGCGGGAGAGCACTACGTTGACATCGTAGGGGTCACAGGTTCAATCCCTGTCACGCCCACCATCTGACACCTCGAAATCACTACATTAACGTCCCCGGTTGCGTAGTGGTCGGCAGGTTCAGCAAACCTAGATCGCCAGAAAATCCGCAAGTTTGCGCAGATGCGTCGGTGAAAAACGAGCGTAGATGCACGTCATCGTCTTCACGTATCATGACCCCATGAACTTGACTATCTCATCCATACTATTTCGACATAGAGCTAGTAAATTGCCGTATATCAATGGATATCATGGCTTGTTTGATGACTATTTCGCAGATGGTTCATCAGATGAACGGCTTGAGTGGATATTGGACGTCGCATAGAGACTATTTGGCGGATGTCGAAGTAGAGTTTGTCGCTGGCGAAATCCAGTTTCGTTACAAGCCCTCGATCGATGTCAGCGGCGACGCTTCGTTCTAGCGAGCAGGCGATGCCAACCCCGGCGACGACGAACTCACGCAGAAATTGATACTCCGTCGCCTGAGCTGCGATTTTAACATGATGCACTCCCGCACCAGCGAGAAGCCTCGAGACGCCTCGCCCGAAAAGCGAGGACGGAGGCGGCCCGACAAAATCTTGACGTGCAATATCTTCCGAGTTGATTCGTTTCCGACGAGCCAACAAATGGTTTGGTGCAGAAATAAGCACCAATTTTTCTCGGCCGATGACTTCGGAACGAACGCCACGTGGATCCTCATTGCCTAAAAAGCATCCGACGTCCGCAATGCCATCGCGAATCTCGTTGAAGACATCTTCCTGCTTCCCGATACGCAGCACGAGTTGGATGTCGGGACGCGACAAAGCGAAGTCGGTTATTTCTTTGCGCAGGACGAAATTCGCCAAGCTTCGCTGGCACGACAAAATGACTTGCTGGCCGGTTTCGCTTCGAATTTTAACCACGTCGGCACGCATGTCATCGGCCTCAGCAAGAAGCTCGCGGGCATGCTGAAGAACGGTCAGGCCGATTTCTGTAAGCGTTGGCTTTCGGCCGCGCCGGCGCAGGAAAAGTTGTCCGCCAATTTCCTTTTCTATCGCCAGAATGTGAGCGCTTACCGACGGTTGTGCGATTCCGAATCGATCAGCTGCAGCAGCGAAACTGCCCTCTTCAACCACGGCGACAAGGATCTCCATTCGGCGGAGTGTAAGGTTATACATTGCGATAACCTATAGCCTATTGCCTATTAAATATACAGCCTCATGACCCGTTGCTCTTCTCCGCGATCATCGCTCAAATCATGAACGAGGATACGCGGGAGGAGTGAGAGATGACGTCAGTAAACTTCAAACGTGTTGATGCTTTGGGCCGAGGTTAAGTGAAATGGTCTGCCCAATATCGGGACAGACGGGAGGATGTATGAATATCGTCGGAATTGATATCGGCGGAACGTTTACCGATCTGGTTGGCTATGTTGATGGCGAGATCGTCACGTCAAAAACTTCCACGATACCAGCCGATCCGACGCAAGGTATTGCGCGCAGCATCGAGTTGGTGAACTGCAATCCTGTCACGCTAAATGAGATTCTGCACGGCTCCACGATCGCGATCAATACCGTGCTGGAACGCAAGGGAGCTCGCACGGCACTAATAACGACAGCCGGATTTCGCGATGTTTATGCGATCGGCCGCTCCAACCGCATTCAGGCGTTCAACCTGTTTTTCAAACGGCCCCAGCCGCTGGTGCCGCGCAGTCTCACATTTGAGGTGCCCGAACGGATGCTGGCATCCGGGGATGTGCTGGAGGCACTGGATGAAAAGGCTCTTTTAGACATCGTTGCTGAGATCGACGCGGCCGACGTCGAATCTGTCGCTGTATGTCTTCTGCATTCGTGGGCGAACCCCACGCATGAGCGTCGCATCGGAGAGGTGCTGCGTCAGGCGCTCCCAAGTGTATTTGTCACGCTTTCGCATGAAATCCTGCGCGAATATCGTGAGTACGAGCGTTCGTCGACCACTGCGCTCAACGCTTTCGTCGGTCCACGCGTAGGCGGCTATCTCAAACGGCTGGAATCGTATCTTCGCGCCGATGCGTTTGGCGGCAAGATTCATATTATGCGGTCCAATGGCGGCGTCATGTCAATCGGCCAGGCACAGGAGCAACCGGTCGCCATGATGGAGTCGGGTCCTGTTGCCGGTATGATCGGCGCCGGACGCCTTGCACGGCTTCTCGGTCTCAAGCGCTGCATCGGCTTCGACATGGGCGGAACTACCGCAAAATCGAGCCTGATCACCGACGGCGCACCTGCGATCGAGACCGGCTACGTGATCGGCGAGGAAGCAGACGGCCAGCCAATGCAGTTGCCGGTCGTCAATATCGTCGAGGTTGGGGCTGGGGGCGGCTCCATCGCCTGGGTTGACGATGCCGGCGGACTGCATGTCGGACCGCAAAGCGTAGGCGCTGACCCGGGGCCTGCATGCTATGGCAAGGGTGCAGACGTGCCTGTGGTGACGGATGCCGACCTTATCCTCGGCCGCATCAATCCGGAACGCTTTTTGAACGGTGGCATGCCGCTCGACCGCGCGGCCTCCGAACGGGCAATGATGAAAGAGGTCGGCGTGCCGTTGGGGCTCGACGCGGTGCAGGCTGCGCTGGGGATTTCAAGGATTGCCGACAGTTCGATGTCCCTGTCGGTGCGCGCAGTTTCCATCCACAAAGGCATCGATCCGCGTGACACGGCAATGATCGCGTTTGGCGGCGCCGGTCCGCTTCACGCGATCGCCATTGCCCGCGAAATCTACATTCCACAGGTTATCATTCCAAAGCTGCCGGGGACCTTCTCCGCGCTCGGCATGTTGATGGCGTCCTGGCGCCAGGACTTCGTGCAGACTTTCATCGGCCGTATCGGCGAGTTGTCGGTCGCTGCCGTCGATGTCGTTTATCAGGAACTGTTGAAAACGGCGCGCAAACAGATGAAGCGCGATGGTATCCCAGGAGATGAAGCTGATTACCGCTTTTTTGCCGACATGCGCTATGTCGGCCAGGAGCACACAATTTCGATTGGTCTCGATCGCGCCGGTATGCTTTCCGACGACACGCGCGAGATCCGCCGGCGCTTCGATGCGGAACACGACCGCCGCTACAGCCAGTCGGCACCGACCGAGGCGTTGGAAATCGTCAGCCTGCGGCTCGTTCTGACCGCGCCGCGTCCCGACAATCTTGCCGAGGAATGGCTGTCGAGCCCCTGGCGACCGGAAGGTGAGGTTGAAGTGCAACATCGCGCGGTCGTGTTCGACGATCCTGAAAAGCCTGTCGAGACGTCAATTTACTGGCGCCCGGCCTTGCCGGCCGGTTTCCGACTCGGCGGCCCTGCGGTGATCGAGGAGCCCAACTCCACAATTCTGATCCATCCCGGTGACGACGTGGTCGTGCATGAGGCGGGACATCTTCTGGTGACGCTAGCCAGCCAGAGCGAGGAATAGGCATGACTCCGCAGAAAAATGATCCCGTCACGGTTGAAGTTGTCCGCAACGCGATCGTCGCATACGCCGATGAAATGGCAGAGGCGCTCTGCAAGTCCGCATACAACATGATGATCTATGAGGTGCGTGACTATTGCTGCGGCCTTATCGATACAAGCGGCCGCATGATCTCGCAGAATCGCGGCGGACTTCCGATATTTCTTGCCGACCTTGGTATCGCGGTCGAAGACGGCATCGGCAAGTACGGGCTAGGTGGGTTCGCCGAAGGCGATGTGCTGGTGATGAACCACGGCCATATCTGCGGTCAGCATCTGAACAACGTCGTCGTGTATGCACCATGTTTTCAAGATGGTGAACTCATCGGCTTTGCCGCCAACCGTGCGCATTGGGTAGACATTGGCGGCGGCCGACAGGGTTTTGGCTCGAACGCGACGACCGATATCTTCTCCGAAGGTCTTCAGTTGCGATCGCTTAAAATTTACAAAGCCGGTGAACTGAATGACACCCTGTATCAGATCATCCAGGACAACATCCGCTATCCCGAAGCGAGCCTCGGCGACCTGCGCGCGCAGATCGCATCCTGTCAGATCGGTGCCAAACGCTACTCCGAACTGGTTGCACGGTATGGTCTTGGCGTGGTGGAAAGCTGCGTAGACACTATCTGGGACCATGCCGACAGATCTGTCCGGCAAGTGATTGAGGGTATTCCGGACGGTGTCTATTCTGCGGAGAGTTATCTCGACAATGACGGTCGGGACCTCTCCACACCGTTAAAAATCGCTGTCAAAGTTATTGTTTCCGGATCGACCATGACAGTGGATTTCAATGGCATGCACCCGCAGGTCAATGGTCCGCTGAACGCCGGACGCTCCGGAGGCATTGCTGCTGCGCGCGTTGCATTCAAGGCGCTCACCTCACCGGATCTCGACGTTAACGAAGGGTGTTTCAGGGCGCTCGATGTCGATCTGCCGGACGGCACCATTTTGTCGGCGCGGCCGCCGGCTGCTCTCGGTCAGTGGAGCATCGCACTGCCGACCGTGATCGACACCATCTTGAAAGCGCTGGCGCCAGCCGTACCGGACCTGATCCCTGCCGCGCACAAGGGCGATATGGGTGGATGCTCGTTCTTCGGCTTTTACGAAGATGGCTCGCGTTTTTTGCTGATGAATATTTTCGGCGGCGGCTGGGGCGGGCGTCCACACGAGGATGGAGAATCCGCCGCTGTTTCCGTTTGCCAGGGCGATGTGCGCAACACGCCCGTAGAACTTCAGGAAATGAAGTATCCCTTCATGATCGAGCGCCATGCGCTGCGTCCGGACTCGGGTGGCGCTGGCGAGCATCGGGGCGGTCTAGGTATCGAACTGACCTATCGCTGCATGCGTTCGTGCAGGGGCAATATCAACTTCGACCGCACGGTGACGCCTCCCTGGGGGCTTCACGGCGGTGCAGCAGGCGAAGTCTCGGTTGCCATCATCGACCGAGCGGACGGTACGCGTCAAAAGGTACACAAGGCGACCGACGTTCAGTTCGCACCGGGTGACCGCATCACCTTTCTGACGGCCGGTGGAGGAGGATATGGCGATCCGCGCAACCGATCGCGCACCGACCTTGAGGACGACATTTCTAACGGCTTCGTCACCATGCAGGCAGCGGAGCGTGATTATGGCTATGCCGAACTCGCTCCTCCGCGCCGCGCGGCGGTCAATGGTTGAGGAGCGCATGATGATCGGCGAGTTGCGCAGGAAGCGATTGATCGAGGCCATGGAGGCGGCGCATATCGACGTCCTCGTGCTTTACGGCAATGCGTGGCAGAACGACTATCTGCGTTACGCGGCTGATTTCGGCATTCTGGAAGGCGAAGGCATCGCCATCGTCACGCGCGACGGTGAGATCGCGCTCTACCTTGATGACCAACTGGAAGCCGAACGTGCCAGTGTCGAGTGCCCGCAGGTGACGACAATCGTAGCGTCCTCGCTCACGCAGACTGTTTGTGACGCGATCGCTCGTCTGGGCAACCAACGCATTGCTGCTGGCCCAAAGCGGCATCTGCCTTACGGTCTGTCGGCCCGACGCGATGATTTGCACTTTGATGATGCGACGGCGTTTATCGATCGCCTGTTAATGGTGAAGACCACCGAGGAGCTTGAGGCCATCAGGGGCGCGGCGCGCCTTGCCGACCAGGGCTATACGGTCTTCCGCAACGCCGCAGCCGTCGGCAAGAAGGACTATGAGTTGATCGCCGAGGTGGAAGCGTTCTTTCGCAGCGAAGGCGTGGACGACAACTTCATGATTATCGGCGTCGGCGGGCCGGAGGTGCGAGGAATGGCACCACCGCTCGGCAAGGTGCTGCAAACGGGCGATCTGGTCACGACCGAACTGACGCCTTGCGTCAATGGCTATTACGTCCAAGTCTGCCGCACGCTGGTGCTCGGCGATCCGAGCGAGACGCAACAAAAGGTGTTCTCGATCTATGACGACGCCTTGCAGGCGGGGCTCGCCGTGGTCAAGCCGGGCGTCAAGGCGGCCGATATCGCGCGCGCCGAAAATGACGTCTTTCGTGCGCATGGCCTCGGCGACTATGTCACCAGTGAATATACCCGGGTGCGTGGCCACGGGCTTGGCCTGTTTCCGGATACAAAACCGCACATCCTCGAAAGTGTGGATACGGTGATCGAGGAGGGGATGTCGCTCATTGTACATCCGAACACCTACAATCCCGAGATCGGATATTTCGTTCACGGCGATTCTCTGATTGTCCGAACCGACGGTCCCGAAATTCTGACGACGACACCACGGCGGCTCTTCAGTGTCGATTCCAGGAGGGCGGCGGCATGAGGCACGGACTGATCAGGTGGCGGGAAGACGAATTGTCCGTGACTGACGTGAAAGCACGACAGGCAAGGCTGTGCGACGCACTGGTCGGTGCCGAGCTCGATGGCCTCCTGATCTACACCAACCATGTGCGCTCGGCGGGCGTGACATGGGTATCGGGCTTCACCCCCTATTGGTCCGACGGGCTGGTCTTGATGCTGCGAGAAGGCTTGCCGATCTTTCTGACAGCCCTTTCCAAGCGTGTTGGCGAATGGGTGAAATCTGTAAGCCCGACGTTCGAAGTGGCGCATTCGCCGTTTCCCGGCAGGCTGGCGGGCGAGCGGTTGGCACAAGCTGGTGCCCGACGACTGGGCGTTGTCGAACTCGATCGAATGCCCGGTGGTTTGGTCGAGGAAATCTTGTCGGTAGCGAAGGTAGAGCTTTCCGATGCGACAGGCTTTTTCGATCGTATTCGCAGCGATGTCGACGAAGCTGAGCTGCACCTCGTTCGCTATACGGACGAGATCGCGCGTGCAGCTTTTGCCGTGGGCGATGCGCAGGTCGATTTTGTCGGCGATTTTACCGGGCCGGTGGAGCGGGCGGTGCGCCTGGCTGGTGCCGAGGAGTGCTATGTTGCTGTTGCGCCTGACCTGTCAAAGGATCGGCGCTTCATCCGAGCCGGGAAGATGCGGCTTGGCCGCAGCTTCGCGGTGCGTTTATCGGTGGCATATAACGGTGTGTGGGTTCGCCGCATCCAAAGCTTTTCGAGCGATGCGGACTTAACTGCCCGGTTCGCGCGTACATACAGCCAACTGGATGCCGAATGGCCGGCTCTGCATGCCGACGCTTTGGATGTGTCAGCTGTCTTGCCGCCAAATTCGCATCTGCTCGATTGGCACCTGGAAGCACCGATGGGTACGCGGCCTCTGACCGTAGTCGCCAGCGAAGAGACACCGTTACGCGGACCTGTAGCCTACGGTATCCTGACAGCGGCTTTTCACGTCGATGGCGAAACGGTTGTCGCCGCGCGGCCGATTGGTCTTGGGACAGTCCCCGAACACAAGGGGGAGGCGGCATGAACGCGCTGGAGATTGCCGGTTTTCTACACAATATTGACGGCGACGATCCGAATCTGCGTGCATGCGTATTCTCACACTCGATCGATGCTCTAGCATGTCTTTGCGCAGGGGTGATGACGAGGGAAGGTGCGGATCTTCTGAAATTCTACGCGAATGCCGGAGCGGGAGCGGATGATCGGGCCTCCGTAGCCTCCGCCTCCGCCGCCATTATTCGCTATACAGAATGGGATGCGATCAACGTACCGTCATGCGCCACGCCGGACGCGTTCGCAGTTCCCACCGCTCTTATGTTTGCTTCAGACGAGGCGGCTTTCGTAAGGGCCGTGGCAGCAGGTCACGTCGTTGGCCTCGCGCTTTGCACGGCGATCGGTGGGGTCGATGCATTGCCTGAAACTTGGCCGGGTTTGTTTGCTGCGCCGGCGGTGGCCGCCGTCAGTTCCGCGATGGCATTGGAGCTTGGACCCGATTTAACGGCGCAGGCGCTTGTGATTGCGATGGCCGGTACGTCGGGAAGAAATGGCCGCCCAACGGGCTCACCGTCTTCGCGTTGGCTGTCCGTTGGCGAGGCAACCCTCAAAGGCATTCGAGCGGCGTTGGCCGCGCGCGCCGGCGTTAGAGGCGATCTCGCCCTGTTGTCTGCGGACTGGATGAAGGGACAGGGAAGGGCGGCCGGCGGTCTTGGGGTTGGGATGTTCGACAAGGAGGCAATAATGCGTGTCGAACTGAAGCCCTTCGTCGCGGCTCGCCAAGGCATGAACGCCATTTCAGCGTTTCGCCGTCTGATTGCCGACGGGTTGGACCCCGCAACGATCAAGACCATTACCGTACGGGTACCCAAGGAAACCATAGCCGTTTCAAGCCGCGAACTTGTCCTTGGCGACAGGCTTTCGACCATTGCTCATCTCGGTCTTCAATTGGGGGTGGCGGCGTTCGAACCTGAGCGTCTGAGCGATGTCGCCCGCACCCGTCCGTTTCTCGAGACGACCTTGTCACTTGCCGGAAAGGTCGCGATGAAGCCGCTCGAAGTGGGGGTGGGGGGCGCCGGGTGGCCGGCCGAGGTCGTGGTAAAAGCCGGCGCCAATGAATTCGAGGCGGCTTCGCCAGAGGAAACGGCACAAGATCCCATAACGGTATCGGCGCGAAAGCTTTCGGCCTTGCCGTCCGATCTTGCGGGCAGGTTGCAGCGGATAGAAGGACAAGCAGCGGAAAGCGACTTTCCGCTACGCAATGCGCGTTCGTTGCTGCAGGAGGTCGTAGCGATGGATGGCTTGGCCAGGACTGACATCCGGCCGGAAAAGTTCGAGGAACATGCCGCCTAGAAAATGAGATCAGCAGTGGAGGAGAACATGCTGAAGTTGGTTAGGAATATCACTGCAGTGGCTGCAATCACGGTGGCGTCATTGCAGCCCGCTTACGCTCAGGAAATCGAAAAGACCGACATTACGATAGGGCTGCCGCTCAATACGTCGACTTATCTACCGATCTATCTTGCGGAATCTGAAGGCTTTTTCGAGGAGCAGGGTGTCAATGTCAGGATCGTCGCCTTCAAAGGCGGCACCGACCTTGTGCGCGGCATGGTAGCGGGCGCGGTCGACATCGGCATCGGCGCTTTGGCCGAAGCACTGGTCGGGGTCGAGACCGGTCAAGGCATCAAGGTTTTTTACGGCGGCTTCAACATGGCGATCTTCGACTGGTATGCGATACCTGAGATCGCCACGCTCGAAGAGGCCAGAGGCAAACGTTTTGGCGTCACCACCTTTGGATCGTCGACCGACTTTCTCACGCGATACGCGCTGTTGCAGGAGGGCATCGATCCTCAATCCGAAGTCCAGATCGTTCAGGGTGGCGGGTCGGTTGCGCGCTTGGCGGCGATGGAAGCTGGGCAACTAGACGTGAACATCTTCGCGACGCCCGAAAAATTCATGGCGGCGGATTTGGGCTTCAATCTGATTCTCAAGCAGGAGGATATCGCGCCGGACTATCCGTTCCATGTCTTCTATGCGCGTGAAGACTTCATTGAAAACGACCCGAATGCCATCAAGGCGGTGCTGCGCGGGTTTGTCAAAGGCGTACGCCTGGCGAAGGAGGACAAGGAAAAGTCGATTGAAGTGCTGGCCCAGAAGCTGGGTATGGAGCGTGAATATCTCGAGCGCGGCTACGATGATTTCATCGAAACGATCTTCGAGGACGGGCGTCTGCCAAGCGAAGCAGGCATGCAGGCCTTCTGGGACATGGGCATCCAGAACGGCACCTACGAGGAACCCTGGCCGCAGGAGACCTATTGGGTCGGAACCTTCCAGGAAACGTTCGCAGACTGGCAACCTTGATCACGGTCACGGGAGGAACGAGCGATGTGTGCGAATGCATTCACGAGCGGCATCAAAGCGTCTTCAATTGTTGCACTGGCCACGTTTGCGACGTTCGCGGCCAGCGCCCAGCCATCTGGCGCGCCGGAGCAGGATAGCCTGACATTGGGGATCACGCTGGCCACCCCGACCTTTCTTCCTATCTTCCTTGCCGAGGAAAAGGGCTATTTCGCCGAAGAAGGGATCGACGTCAGGTTGACCAGCTTTCGAGGCGGTTCCGACCTGGTGCGCGCGATGCTCGCGCAGTCGGTCGATGTCGGAGCAGCCTCGCCCGCCAGCGTCATCGCCGCCATTCAGGCGGGGCAGGATGTGAAGGTCTTCTATGGCGGTTTCAATCAGGTGCCGTTCGAATGGTATGCTGAAGCAAGCATAAAGTCGGTGCAGGATTTGCGGGGTAAGGTTATCGGCATTACGCGCTTCGGATCCTCAACCGATGTACTGACGCGCATGGTGTTGGCCGATGGAGGCCTCGATCCTGCCAATGATGTCCGTATCGTTCAAGGCGGCGGTTCAGCTGAAAGGCTGGCCGCGCTCGAAGCCGGGCAAATTCAGGCAGGTCCATTCGCCGAGCCTCACAACTTCATGGCGGCCGATCGCGGGTTCACCCTCATCGCGCGACAAAGCGATTTCATGCCCGATTATCCGGTCCAATCCTTCTTCTCGACAGGGACCTACATCGAGGAAAATCCCGAAACGCTGAAGCGTATCCTGCGGGCTTTCATCCGCGGGATGCGCGACGCCCGGCAGGACCGAGAGGAGGCGGTGAGCCTTCTTGTCGAACGGGTGGGGCTGGACGAGCAATATGCCGGCCGCGTCTATGACGCGATGATCGGTGGCTTCCACGAAGACGGGCGCCTTGGTTCCGACGAGGGCATAAAGGCCTTCATCGCGATGGGCGTGGCGTCAGGTGAATTCGAACAGGCTTGGCCTCTGGAAGCTTATTGGATCGACGAGTTCCGGGCGAGCTATGAGGACTGGAAGCCGTAGGAAATGCAATGCGGTCATCGGTCGTGAAGGAGGAGAAAATGGCGCAGATTGAAGTCAGCAATCTCGGCATAGACTATCGCAAGCCGAACAGCGATGAGGTATTTCCGGCTATCGATAGCGTATCGTTGTCCATCGAAAAGGGCGAGTTCGTGACCATTGTCGGGTCTAGCGGCTGTGGCAAGAGCACGTTGCTGATGGCCATCGCAGGGCTGGTCAACCTGACACGCGGCGAAATCTGCATAGACGGCGCAAGCATCACCGGACCTGGTCCGGACCGGGCGGTAGTGTTCCAGGAAGCGTCGCTTCTTCCGTGGCGCTCGGTAAAGGGCAACGTTCGCTTCGGCCTTGAAATGCAAAGGTGGAACGGCGGCGACAAGAGCGATCGCGCGATGCAGATGATCCGCCTGGTCGGGCTCGGCCGTTTTTCGGACTACCATCCGCACCAGCTTTCAGGCGGTATGCGTCAGCGGGTGAACATTGCCCGTGCGCTTGCCGTCGATCCTGAGGTGCTGCTGATGGACGAGCCTTTCGGCGCACTGGATGCCCAGACCCGGGAGATCATGGGCGCGGAATTGCTGCGCGTATGGGAGCGGGACAAGAAGACGGCGCTTTTCGTCACGCACGATATCGACGAGGCGATTTTCCTAGCCGATCGGATTGTCGTGATGGGCCGAAATCCAGGCCACGTCAAAGACGTGATCAAAGTCGACCTGCCGCGCCCCCGCGACGAAGCGGTACTCGACAGTGACGAATTTCAAGCGTTGCGAAGACGATTGCGAGCATACCTCGCCGAGGACATGGCAAGCATGCAACTGTTGCGGGAGGTGGCATGAAATCGGCTCAGATGGTGATCCCCGGCCGCCAGTCGCAGCAGTTCGCGCTGTTTGCTTTCCGGCCATCCCGCTCGGCGGTGATTGGCACTTTGTCGGTCGCGTGCTTCCTTATCTTGTGGCAGGTCGCGCCGATGCTGGGATGGGTCAATGGCCGGTTCACCAGTCGACCAAGCGAGGTTGCGGTCGCGTTCGTCGACGTCATTCTTCATGACAATTTCTGGTATCACGCGCGCATCAGTCTGACCGAATTCGTATTGGGCTTCTGTCTGGCGATTGCCGTTTCGATTCCTTTGGGAGTGACACTGGGAACGTCGAGAACGGCGCGCCATCTGATAGACCCTCCGCTTATGGCGCTTTACATCGCGCCGACTTTGATCTTGCTCCCGATCATGGTGATCTGGCTTGGGATCGACATGGCTTCCAAGGTGGCCGTGGTGTTTCTCGGCGCGGTCTTTCCCATCATCGTCAATACCATGGCGGGCATGCGAGAGGCCGATCCGAAGCTCATCCGTGCGGCACGGGCCTTCGGCGCGAGCAAGCTCGATATTTTTACGCGCGTCCTCGTTCCCGGCTCGCTTCCATCTATCCTAACGGGCTTGCGTCTGGCGGTCGGTCGCGCCGTTCTCGGTGTCGTCGTCGGCGAGCTCTATGTCTCGCAGGCCGGCATCGGCTATCAGCTCAACCTCTACGGTTCCTCTATGAGAGTCGACAGATTGCTTGTCTACGCGATCGTCGTCAGCGCATTCGGATATACCCTCACCATGCTCGTGCGCTCGGTTGAGAACAGGGTTCGGGAATGGAGGTCGAAATGATCGCGTTCTTCCATCGTCGCCAGGCGCTCATTCTTGGAACATTCTCGATGGTCGGCATCGTGGTCCTGTGGCAACTCTCCGTCGATTTAGGTATCATCAATCCGTTCTTTATCTCCACGCCAAGTGAGGTCGCCAACGAGTTCATGGTGCAACTCCGGGACGGCTCGGTTGCTACGAACATTGCGGCGACACTTTACTCTTTCGCTCTCGCATTAGGGCTGGCAACGGTGGTTGGCATCGGGCTGGGAGTTCTGGCTGGCTGGTTCGCCGACATCGAGTCAGCACTCGAACCTTTCGTCTGGTTCAAGTACTCTGCGCCCACGATTGCCTTTTATCCGCTTTTCATAGCCTGGCTGGGTTATGGCACCCCAACTATCGTCGCGATCGCGTTTCTGTTCGCGCTTACACCGATCTATGCGAATACGCTTTCGGGGATCAAGAATACCGACCAAGACCTTGCGCGCGCGGCTGAATCGTTTGGGGCAAGGCGTTACGACGTCTTCCTTCGCGTTGCGCTACCCGGATCGGTACCCGTCATAATGGCGGGGCTGCGTCTTGGAGTCGGCCGCGCACTGACGGGCGTCGTGGTTGCCGAACTCTTTGGGGCCAATGCGGGTCTGGGCTACGCGATAAGCTATTACGCTCAGATCATGCAAACGACAAAGATGATGGTTTCAATCGTCATTATCATCGTGCTCGGCGTGGTGCTCACCCAGCTTTTATCGCTTCTCGAAGCCAAGACCGATTCCTGGCGCGTCGACTTTGGCCACTGAACGCGGGAGCAGCCTTTGAGACCGCAGACAGCAATCGTGACGGGCGCGGGGCAGGGGATCGGTGCCAGGATTGCCGCCGACCTTGCCGTGCGCGGACTTAAAGTCGCTATCGCTGATATTGATGAGGAAAAGGCCGAGGCGGTGGCTGCGGGCATTCGCGCGGACGGGGGAGGCGCGTTCGCCGCACCGGTTGACATCACCGATCCGGCGTCCGTCGCCGCCATGGTTGCCATGACACAGAAAAGGCTTGGCGGGATTGGTGCCTTTGTTAGCAGTGCGCGATGGACGGGCCTCAAATCAACTCCAGTCGAACAGATCACCGACGAGGACTGGAATCGGGCGATGACCGTCAATGTTACCGGAGTGTTCAACTGCATCCGTGCCGTAACACCGGCTATGATCGTGCAGGGAAGTGGCAGGATCGTTGTTCTTTCCAGCGCAACGGTCACGCTTCCTCCAACCCGGCCCTACGTCCACTATATCACCAGCAAGGCGGCACTGATCGGGATGGTGCGTGCGCTAGCGCGCGAACTTGGAACACACCGCATCACTGTAAACGCCGTGCTGCCCGGTGCGGTAGAGACCGGTGTGGAAAGGGGTGGGCTTTCCGGCGACGAGCGGCAACTGCACGCGCTCAATGTGCAGTCGGTACCTGAGATTGTGCGATCGAAGGATATCACAGGCATTGTCGCTTTTCTTGTGTCCGACGAGAGCAGCCTGATGACGGGGCAATCGCTTACTGTGGATGGAGGCCGTAGCTTCCTGTGACCACGATGGTTCGAGAGAAATTGAAGTCAGCGTCTGGGGTGCGAACATGAAGATTATAGATTCTCATTTTCACTGGTGGCCGCGCTCCGTCCTTGAGCAACTCGAAAAGCGTGATGGCTTTCCACGCGCCGTGAAAAACGCACGAGGCGGCTACACCTATCATGGAGCGAATGATCGCAGCGGGACGGTCGCGAGCTGGAAGGAATGGTACGACCTCGATGACCAACTCGCCTATATGGACGGGTTGGGACATGAAATCTCCGTTGTCTGTTCCATCGGCCCCTTGTCTGTCTGCTTTTCCGAATTGCCGCTTGAAGAGGGACGCGATATCGCCTTGGCATGGAATGAGGAGATGGCCGGAGCGCAGAGACGTTATCCCGGTCGTGTCTGGGCCAGCGCCGCAATCCCGCTGGTCGACACGCAGGTGGCGCTCGAGGTGCTCGATGATGCCGTAGACCGCTTGGGACTGATGGGCGTTAATTTGCCTGGCAGTATCGGAAGGGAAGGGCAGATCGACGAGGCCCGGCTGGAGCCATTCTACAGCCGGGTCGCGGAATTGGGGCTTCCGATGTTCCTGCATCCGACCGATGCGGTTTTCGCTGATATTCTGCAAGGCTATAATAACGCGCTGCATCTTAGCCTTGGCCGGGTCATCGAGGTCAGTGTCGCTGCATCACGGTTAATCTTGTCAGGAGTGATGGAGCGTCATCCGGATCTCAAGCTCGTGATGTCGCATACGGGCGGCGCTCTTCCCTATCAGTCCGGCCGAATGGACAAGAACTCTAAGACGGCAGGTCTTGAGAAGCCGGTCAGCCATTATCTTCGCCGAATGTTCACGGATACAGTGTCTCCCCATTCGGCGGGAATGAAATTTGCAATCGAGTATTTCGGCGCCGACAATGTCATGTACGGCACGGACTACCCTTGCTGGGATCCGGCCATATGTCTGAAATTGCTGGACGAGATAGAGATGGATCTCGCGACGAAGACGAAGATCTTTCATGATAACGCTGTTCGAATATTGAAGCTTCCATAGAGCGTTGGGACTGACCCTACCGCAGCTCTGGCTTATCGAAAGGCGGCTGAATAGTCTTAGGCAATTACCTGGAATTGTAATGGCTGATTTTGGACGGCATACTTCTCAGCGTCGGGGCAATCCGATAAAGTTCCTGTGGCGAAGCAGGGCAGATAAAGGCCTACACGCATACTCCAACAGCGCCTTATCGAGCGATTACTGCCGAGAAGCAAATGGCCATTCTACCTCGTTAGATGCCGCAGCGCACTCCCGGACCATCGCACCACCTGATGCGTATCGATGCCAAGCAAATCAAGTGTACGTCCGACGGTCTGGTCGATGATGTCGTCGATCGTTTGAGGCCGATGATAAAAAGCTGGAACCGGCGGCGCGATGATAGCACCGGCTAGCATTGCCTGTTCCATTAGTTGCGCGTGCCGGATGTGCAGCGGCGTTTCGCGTATCATAAGTATGAGAGGCCGACGCTCTTTGAGGCAGACATCTGCCGCCCGTGAGATCAGATCTTCGGCATAGCAATTGGCGACTGCGCTCAACGTCTTGATCGAACAGGGGGCTACAACCATACCTGCCGTACGAAACGAGCCCGATGCGATCGAGGCCCCGATATTTCCATGCGAGTGTACGACGCTGGCAAGGCTACGTACATCATCCGGGGTATAGCTGGTTTCTTCTACCAACGTGCGAGCCGCAGATGGACTGAGGACAAGATGGCTCTCGATATCGCCGACGGCCTTTAGGGCTTCAAGCGTTCGTATGCCATAGATTACTCCCGATGCACCGGTTATCCCGACGATGACCCTTCGATTTATCAAGGCGTTTCCCTGCTCGATAAGCTTTCACTATTCCGGATTATGGCTTCCACGGCAGCACAAGTCGCTCGACTTCTCGCAACAGGGCCGACGTCACCAAGCCGATAATGCCGATCGTCACGATACCCACGAACATGCGATCCACCTGAAGGACTTCCCATGAGGTCCATATAAGATTGCCGATGCCTGAATCCGACGCAACGAACTCCGCCGCGACTAGCACGATGAACGAGGTGGCAACCGCGATCCGGATACCCGTCATGATCATCGGCAAGGCACCGAAGAAGATCACGCGGGAAAACATCATCCACGAGGAAGCCTGGCAATTCCGGGCGACGTCGATGTAAATCTTGTCGATGTTCGAGGCGCCGCTGGCCGTGTTGATGATGACCGGGAAAAATGCGCTGAAGGCGACCATCGCTATTTTTGAGGAATCCCCGAAACCGAATGCCAGGAGAAACACCGGCATCAACGCCACTTTTGGGATCGGATAAACGGCAGCGACCAACGGCTCGAAAAACAGTCGGACGGGCCGGAACATGGCTATCAAAAGTCCGAAAACGATCGCTGGCACCACACCCAGCGTAAAGCCAAGTGACACGCGATAAAGCGTTATCGAGACGTGATGCCAGAGTTGACCGTTCAGGATCATCTCGTAGAAGCGCGCAAAAATGCTGCTGGGCATTGGCACAAAGCGTGCATCCCAGATGCCGCTCATCACCATGATCTGCCACACGATCAGCAAGCCGATCGGCGACAAAAACTGCAGGAACCGCTCGCGCGCCTTTTTCGAAAGAACTGGCGCATTCTTGGATGAAACTATGCCTGCATCTGTCGGTGCCATGGTCATTGATCGGCCTCCCGGGCCCTGTTGACCTCTTCCTCTAGCGTTCGCCAGATTGCTGTCTTCATCTCACCGAAACCATGTTCGGACGATAGGGTAAGAAGGTCTCGTGGCTGCGGGAAAGGAACATCGATGATCTGCTTGATCTTCCCCGGTTGCGCCGTCATCACGACGATCCGGCTGCCCAGAAACAGTGCCTCGTCGATGGAATGGGTGATGTAAACTACGGTCTTGCCGGTCACCTCCCAGATGCGCCGCAACTCCTCCTGAAGAATATGGCGGTTCTGGGCATCCAGAGCGGCGAACGGCTCGTCCATCAAAAGCATAGCTGGGTCAGTCACGAACGCTCGGGCAATGCCGCCACGCTGGCGCATTCCTCCGGAAAGCTGATGCGGGTAATGCTTGGCAAAGCGCGAAAGACCGACGAGGCTGAGCGCTTCGGCAACACGTGTCGATCGCTCAACTTTCGGGACGCCGCGCGTTTCCAGGCCGAAACCGACATTGTCTTCGACTGTCATCCAGGGAAACAGGCCGCTTTCCTGAAAAACCATAGCATTGCCGATCTTCCAGTCACCCTT
Source organism: Aliihoeflea sp. PC F10.4 (assembly GCF_054612275.1). NCBI lineage: Bacteria > Pseudomonadati > Pseudomonadota > Alphaproteobacteria > Hyphomicrobiales > Phyllobacteriaceae > Aliihoeflea > Aliihoeflea sp. PC F10.4. The sequence continues at coordinate 178,307 of NZ_JBTSWH010000001.1, forward strand.
TTCCACGGTAATGGAGCCACTCGTCTGTTCGTCGAGACCGGCCAGAATACGCAGGAGCGTCGATTTTCCGCAGCCCGACGGGCCGACTATGCAGAGAAACTCGCCGGACGCGACGGACAGATTGATATCTTCGAGTGCGACGACGCCATTTTCGCCTTCGCCATATATCCGCCAGAGGGATTCGATCTCGATCGACGCAGCAAGCCGTTGCGTGTCCGGTTCGGGCGCGGGATCGAATCTCTCCGCAGCATTCGTCATGGGCATGTCGGTCCGTCCTCGAATGATCGTGCGATTTGCTCGCCTGTATCGCTTCCGTAGCTCAAAAGCTGGCCACGGCCGGCTTTCAGCGGTCAATCGAGTGTGCAACCGGCCTTATCGCTGCCGGCTGGTGGCGTATACGCACCGAGCGCCTCGGCTTCCTCCGCTACCCAGGCAGGCGGTTCCATCTGCTCCCAGGTAGCAGGATTTTCGACCTGACCGCGATCGGCGAAGAATGCCTGAACATCCATGATGCTCGTCTCGTAGACGCGACCGGCAGGATCGAGCTGCTGCCATTCCAGAACGTTGTCGATGAAATCGATATCGTCGATGCCGGATCGGCGCGACAGGATTTCGACGATCTCGGCTCGGTTCTTGGCCCCGTGATACGCGTCGCAGTAATCGCGCGTCGCACGCAGCGTCGCCCTTGTAAATGCACGCGCCGCCTCTTCATTCGAGGCAGCCCAATCCGTGTTCATCTGCAGGAAGCTGATGACGACGGGTTGGGGTTCCATGTACTGATCTACACTGATCGTCTTCACCCCAATGCCGGAGGCATGGGTCGAGTCGAACTGCGGCGAAATCATCACGACTGCATCCACTGCGCCGGTCGTCAAAGCTGGCGGCATCTGCGAGAAGGGCAGATAGCTTATCTCGATGTCGTCAAGCGAAAGCCCGGCACTCTCAAGCACCCGCGCCATCTCGTAAACGACGATGGAGCCCGTCGCGTTGAGAGCGATCTTCCGCCCTTTGAGGTCTGCCGGTTCCTTGATCTCTTCAGCGACTTCCGGACGGGCGACCACGTAATGATCGAACGGGCTGACATTGCGGGATATGAGCATCGATATCGGCATATTTTGCGAGATCGAATTGAAGAAGGTTGGACCTACACCACCGCCGGTGATCTGAATCTGATTGGTGGCAAGAAGCAATGCGACGTCGCCAGACGTTTCGGTGGCGAGCATCTCGACGTTCAGGCCTTCCTCTTCGTAATACCCCTTCTCCTCAGCAATATAGAGCGGCGCGTTTGTCAATGAATCCACCGCGCCGACCTTTACGGTTTCCTGTGCGGCGACCGGAGTGGCCACGAAGGCCAACGCAATCGTTGCAAACCACTTGCTCATCAAAAATCTCCTCCCAGGGATTATATAATGTTCAATTCTGTCCAACATAGCAGAATTGAACATGGTGTAAATGCTGTCTGATCCCGACTAAGACAGTGTTTGCGCGCGTCCCACTCCGCTAATCGCAGCACGGCAAAGAACGCTGACTAGGTGTGCCCGGTACGAGGTTGGAACACTCTGTTCGGTCATCATCTGGTTCTCGGCGACAACGTCGTTCTTGATGCTGTCGATGTCGAATTGCGCGCCAAGGGCGTTTTCCATGTCTGGGATACGAAACACGCCGTCTGCGCCGGCGCCCGTTACGGCGATGCGGACTTTGCCAGAGCGGTCCCTTGAGACGAAAACGCCGGCGATTGCATATCGCGATGCCTGGTTGCGAAGCTTTGCGTATCCCGCAGCCTGTGGAATGGGAAATTCGATCGCGGTAACGATCTCCCCTGGTTCGCACGCCGTTTCATAGAGACCGACGAAAAAATCATCTGCCGGAATAGAGCGGCGATCCGTCCGGACTGTTGCACCCAGACCCAATACGGCAGCCGGATAATCGGCTGATGGATCATTGTTGACGACCGAGCCACCTATCGTTCCGACATTGCGTACCTGCCGATCGCCGATCGTGCCGGCAAGACCGGCGAGAGCTGGAATGGCACGGCGCAATTCAGGGCAAGCGGCAACCTGCGCATGTGTGGTGGTCGCACCGATCACCACGCTGTTCGGTCCGACGCATACGCCCTGCAAATCGGAAATCGAGCGCAAGTCGATAAGTAGGTCAGGTGCCGCCAGACGGGCTTTCAAGACTGGGATCAATGTGTGACCACCGGCAAGATAGCTGCCGTCGGCGGCGGACTGGAAAAGCGTGGATGCTTCGGCCAATGTTGACGGGCGACGGTAGTTCAGCATGAACATCACACGGCCTCTTTCGCCGGACCGACCGATGGACGCATTTGCTTTGCGGCAGCTAGAATGGCTCGCACGATGTTGTGATACCCCGTGCATCGGCAGATGTTTCCTTCGAGACCGTGGCGGACGGCCGCTTCGTCCAGAACGCCTTCATGACGATTGACGAGATCGACAGCGGACATGATCATGCCCGGCGTGCAAAAACCGCATTGCAGCCCGTGATGCGTTCGAAAACTTTCCTGCATGGGATGCAGGCTGCCGGGCTGCCCCAGTCCCTCGATAGTGAGGACCTGAGAACCTTCGGTGGCCAATGCAAAAATGGTACACGACTTCACGGCCTGCCCGTCGAGATGGATGGTACATGCTCCGCATTGCGAGGTGTCACAGCCCACATGAGTTCCGGTCAGTCGCAATTCGTCGCGCAGGAGATTGACGAGCAGGGTTCGGTCCTCGACCTCGGCCGTCACTGGGTTCTGGTTCACCGTCAATGAAACGCGTGCCATTCGTTGTCCCTTTGATCTCAGGGCGTGGTGCCGACTTCCAGCGTGGCTGTCCGTTTTTTCGCCAATGCGGCAAAGCTGGCGAAGAACTGGCCGGCAAGCTTTCGGGCCGTTGACAGGACGAGCCGCGAGCCGAGCTGGGCGAGCTTGCCGCCGACTTCGGCATGTGCGGCGTAGGAAAGAACCGTACCGTCAACACTATCGTCGAGGGTGACGTCGCAACTGCCTCGCGCGAAGCCGGCTATTCCTCCCTGACCTTCGCCGGCAATCGTGTAGCTTTTAGGCGCGACGATATTTTTAAGCTGCACGGTACCCTTCATGGTTGCCGAGACAGGACCGACCTTCAGTTTGACCGTCGCGGCAAAGCCGCCTTCAGAAGTTCGTTCCAGTGACTGGCAACCGGGTATGCACGCCTTTAGAACCGCCGGATCGTTGAGCATGTCCCAGACCAGCGGACGCGACGCGCCGATCAGGGTTTCTTCATTAATATCCATAGCGTGCTTTGTTCCTCCGATACGAGATGTCCATGATGCCGGTGGTCAAGCTAGGTGAAGCGAGCCTGGACCGCCGTGGCGATGCTGTCGGCGGCCAGAATGCGCCGCGCTGACGCTGGAAGTTCCGGCGAGGTGTTCAAAAAGCGCTTGATCGTCGCCAGAACGTGAGGCGAATTCGCCGAGAGCGCATCGATCAGCTTGTCCGCGACATTTTCCAACTCTGCAGCGCGGCAAGTTTGCGAAACCAGACCGATTGTCATGGCGTCCACGCCGCCAAGGGGCTCGCGCGAAAAGACCATCCGCGCAAGTCCGGCACGCGTCAGTCGTTCGGCGCATGCTGTCATCACTAGAAGCGGCGGAATGTCCCGGTCGAGTTCAGGCACGCAAAAGCGGGCGGTCTCGTCTGCGATGACAACATCGGCAAGCGCGGCGAGAGCGCATCCGACGCCATAGGCGCGCCCCCTGACCGCAGCGATCACTGGTACCGGCACCAGACGCAGAAGATCGTAGAACTCCAGAACCGGTTCAGCGACCTCACGGCGAATCCTGTCAGCGCTCGGCCGTGACGCGGGGTCGGGCATCGGCGACACGCGGCCGCCGCAAAAATCGACGCCGGATCCCCGAAAAAGGATGGACCGGGCTTCATCGGGGACCGCGCGCAGAATTACGGAAAGCTCGTCAGTCATCGTAGCCGTCAGGATGTTGTGATGATTCGGCCGGTCGATCGTGATCTCAAGACATCCGCCATCGCGCAGCGTCGTCAAAATGCGTCCCTCGCTCATCGTTGCTCCTCTCCGTTCTTGACGGCCTCCCAGATCGTCGATTGCGTCGCCGGCATGTCGAGATGCTCGACGCCATATTCAGCGAGCGCATGGACGATGGCGTTGATGGTAACGGCGAGCGACGGCGTGATACCGCTCTCCCCGCCACCTTTTACGCGCAGGGGATTGCCGGAAGTCGGGTCTTCGACAAGTTCAACGTCGAAGCTCGGATACTGATCGGAATGCGGCATTCCGTAATCGAGGAAGCTGGCCGAAAGCAGCTGTCCGGTATCACCGTCGTAGACGACCGTCTCGGACAACGCCTGACCCGTGCCTTGCACGATGCCGCCATGGACCTGACCGTCGAGTATCAACGGATTGATCGGCTGCCCGGCGTCGTCGATCGAGGTGTAGCGAACGATCCGCGGTACCCATGTCTGCCTATCGACCTCGACTTCGCAGATCGCACAACCGGTCGGATAGGCAGGCATCCGCCCCGTGAAGCTGGCCGACGAAGACAGTTCGCCTCCTTGCGCTTCGATGATCGAGGCGGCCTGGAATATATCGAAACTGGTGTTCGTCGCGGCGACGCGCAGCAAGCCGTCGCTCATCGCCACATCGTCGGGCAGAATCCCGCAGTGGCGCGCGATCACTTCCTTCGTAGACTCCACGAGTTTGCCGGCGTTCTCCACGAGAAGCGTGCCGCCAAGGCGCATTGAACGATCCGAATGCGAGCCGCCGCCGGATCGTACCCTTGTCGTATCGCCGGAAATCAACCGAACGTCCGTTGGATGCACACTCAGAAGATCGGCCACCACCTGGGCGAAACTCGTCTCATGGCCTTGCCCTGTCGACTGGGTGCCGGTCACGACATCGATCCGGCGATCGTTGCCTCGAATGATCATGTCAATGCGCTCATGAGGAATGCCGACCGGCGATTCCACATAATTTGCAATGCCGATACCGCGTAGTTTGCCGCACTTTGCGGCCGCCTCTCGCCTTATGTCGAAACTGTTCCAGTCCGCGCGCTCCAAGGCGAGAGCCATATTGGCGGCGAAGTCTCCGCTGTCGTATGACAGCCCCATAGGGGACGTGTAGGGCAGACGCTCTCGACCGACGAGATTGCGCCGCCGGATTTCGATCCGGTCCATGCCGAGACGGTGCGCGGCGATGTCAATGAGGCGCTCGATCGCGTGGTGCGCTTCCGGACGGCCTGCACCCCGATACGGACCGGTCGGCACAGTATTCGTCAAGGCGCCGCGGATGGCGACATGCGCTGTGGGAACATCGTACACGCCGGTCATGACACGGTAGCTGTTGGACATCGGCACAAACGACACCGTGTATGCACCCACATTCCCGGTCATCTCGACGCTGTAGGCTGTGATGCGCCCGGCAGAATCAAAACCCATCCGGGCGGCGTGAACGATGTCCCGCCCCTGATAATCAGACATGAAGGCTTCGGTGCGCGAACTTGTCCAGCGGACGGGCCGACCGAGCCGTTTGGCCGCGATCGCAAGGACGGGCTGTTCCGGCGACAGGTTCGTGCGTGGTCCGAACCCGCCTCCAACGTCCGGACAGATCACCTCGATCTGTTTCCTGTCGATGCCGAGCGCCTGTGCCATGGTATCGCGTTGGCGAACCGCGCCCTGACTGCCGGCGATCATCCGGTAGCCGGAGGCTGCGTCGAAAGATACGATGGCAGAACGTGGCTCCATCTGGGCGTTTGCGATACGCTGGTTTATGAAGGTCTTTTCTATGACAAGGTGTGACGCCGCCAACGCCACTTCGGTTCGCTCACGTTCTCCGAACGAGGCGCTGACCACCAGATTGCCTGCGATATCTGGATCGACGAGCGGCGCATCTTCATCAAGCGCTTGGCGCGCATCGACGACGAATGGCAATTCCTCGTAATCGACGAACACGTCCTCCAGGGCGTCCTGGGCCTGCAGCGCGGTATCGGCGACGACCATTGCGACAGGCTCCCCGACGTAACGCACCCGTTCGAGCGGCATCGGCAGGTGAGGAATGTCGATTGATACATGCCCGTCGGGTCCGCGAAAAGCACGTTTCGTGTGATCGCGCGCATCTGCGGGATCGGCGAAATGATCAATCGGTCCTGCGCCAGCATCGATATAGTCTTGGCCGGTCAGAACAGCCAGAACGCCTGGCCGCGACAGCGCTTGCGAAACATCGATGGCGGCGATGCGCGCCGAAGCATGAGGCGAGCGGACGAACGCGGCATGGCATTCATTGTCCAGCCGGAAATCGTCCGTGTAGCGTCCGTTTCCTGTGATGAGCCGTTCGTCTTCGAAACGCGGCATCGACCGTCCGATGAAAGGGCCATCCTGCATATCGGCTGGCACGCGATTTCCTTGCATGCGTCGATCCTAGCCTTTGCCAAGCGTCCATTGGCCATCAGACGAACGACCCAGGCGCCCTTCGGCACGCAACCGATCGAACACATCCAGTATTTCGCGACCGTCGCGGGTTCCGATGGCGGCCATCAAAGCGCTGAAAGATTTCGGCCCGTTGGCAAGTGCAGCCTCGATCGTATCGAAGCGCTCGCCTTTGAGAAGCGGCGGTGTCGGCACACGTGCTTCCAATGTTGCGGCTACCTTCAGCGGCATGGTGCAATCGAAACCGGCTTTCGCGCCGATGTGCGCGCCAGCAAGGGAGGGGTCGAGGGGCAGGGCGCGGAAGCCGGAGACGACGACAAGGTCCCGGTCGGCCTGAAACCGCGTGGCGAGTGCCCAGTCGGCATGCTGATCGGAAAAGATATCGATGTCGGGATCGAAAACGAAAACGTGCTTGACGTTGGCAAGCGAGCCCATCGCCGCCGCGATTGCATTGCGAGCCTCACCCGGTACGCGCTGGCGCATTGAGATGCGCACGTTGAACATGCCACCCGATGACGTCGTCGTATAGACACCGAGCGGCTCGCGGATTGCGCTTTCGAGCGCGCGCCAGACCGTCACCTCCGTACGCAGCGCAATCAGTTGTGACGCGTCGGTCATGGCCAGATCGCGTCCGGCGATGGTGGAAGTCTGGAAAACCGGTTTCGCGCGATGCGTGATCGCGGTGAGATGGAAGACGGGGTTCATCTTCACACCGCCATAATAGCCCAGGAATTCGCCATACGGCCCTTCCGGCTCGACGTGGCCCTCGGCGGACAAATAGCCCTCGAGAACGAATTCCGCGTCGGCCGGCACCATCAGGTCGTTCGTCACGCATTTTACCAGCGGCAGCGATTCACTGCGCAAGGTTGCGATCAGCCCCACTTCGTCAATGGGAATCCGCATCGTTGCGGCGACATGGTCGACTGGATGCGAGCCGACAACGAACGCGATCGGCAACGTTCGCCCCTGACGCGCCTCGTGCTCGTAAATCGCACGCAGATCGCTTGGTGCAACCAAATCCACGCCGGCTTCGCGCCGGCCGCGCAGCATCAGGCGGCGAATTCCCACATTAGTCGTCCCGCTGCGGGGATCGCGCACAATGTCCATTGCCGAAGAAATGTAGAGCGAGCCGTCGGCGTCATGCTGAAGATGGACGGGCAACCGGCTGAAGTCAGCGTCGTCGCCCGTCAAAACAACCTCCTGAACCGGAGCATCGTCGCCGGAAACATCATGTGACTGCGGTGCTTGGCGTAGTCTGCGCAACACTTCGGGCAAGAGGTTCTGGACTGTCGTACCAAAGGCGATTGCAAGGCGTTCGCGTGTTCCTGCGACACCGCCAACAAGCGGAATTCCTTCATCGCACACGTCGTTGAAAAGCACCGCTTTCGAGTTGCCGTCGAGATGTCCGGCGACATCTGCAAGCGCTACGCGGTCGTCATGGACTTCCAGTTCGCCACGAGACTGCAACTCGGCAAGGAAATCTTGCAGAGCGAAGCGGCTTTGGGCAACCCGCTGATCAAACGACATCGATCCTCCCAATATCATTTTGATTTAATAGAAATGAATTGTACGATGATGAATTAAGTTGTCAACCAACGAAGGAGCTAACGTCCAGATACAAGGAATTGTTGGTTTTTGACAAAATCAATTATACTCTGTCAAACGTTGGGTTATAAAAGTCCGCGGTCGACAGTGCGGAGTACGGAGGGTTCATATGCAGATTGCCATCATAGGTGGGGGAATTGGCGGACTGACGGCCGCATTGGCTCTGTTGCGCGAAGGCTTCGAAGTGGAGGTATTCGAGCAGGCGCCCGAACTGCGGGAGGTGGGAGCCGGCGTCCAGATCAGCGCCAATGGTACGCGTGTCCTGTTCGAACTCGGATTGGAAGACGACATCATGGCTGTCGCGTCCGAGGCGCAAGGCAAGGAAATCCGTCTTTGGAACTCCGGCAAGACGTGGAAGCTGTTCGATCTGGGCAAACAGTCGATCGAACGTTACGGGTTTCCCTATGTCACAATTCATCGGAACGATCTGCATCAGGCGCTGGCTATGGGCATTCGGCGAATCGCCCCTGACGCCATCAGGCTTGGGCAGCGTTGTGTCGCCATCGATCAGTCCGACAAAAGCGTGACCGTCGATTTCGAGAATGGAAACAGCATTTCAACCGATATCGTGATCGGGGCGGACGGCGTTCATTCCCGGATACGCGAAATTTTGTTCGGTCGCGACGATCCCGTTTTTACCGGCCTCGTTGCCTGGCGCGGCGTCATACCCGCTGAGCGATTGCCGTCCCACCTCTTGAAGCCGGTTGGCACAAACTGGATCGGTCCCGGCGGCCACACCATTCACTACCCGTTGCGCCGTGGCGAACTGATGAACTACGTGTCGGTTGTCGAACGCTCGGACTGGCAGGTCGAATCATGGTCGATCGCGGGAACCAGGGAAGAGTGCGCCGCTGACTTCGCCGGCTGGCATGAAGATGTCCAAACACTGATCCGCAATATCGACACGCCTTACAAATGGGCTCTGATGCTTCGACCTCCGATGACGGAATGGAGTCGCGGGCGGGTAACGCTTTTAGGCGACGCCTGTCATCCGACATTACCATTTCTTGCTCAGGGCGCCGTTATGGCGATTGAGGACGGTCTGGTTCTTGCTAGGGCGATTGCTGAATATCCGGACGCTTATGCACGCGCATTCGCGGGATACGAATCGGCTCGAAACGACCGCACGTCACGCATCGTACGGGGTGCGGAAGCCAACCTTGGGCGATTCCACAACGCGGCGCTACGCGACAGCACTCTTGCCGAAGCCTATGTCGACGTTGAATGGTCTGAACCGAAGATCAAGGAGCGCTACGAATGGCTTTTCACCTATGATGCAACTTCCGTCCCGCTGGTTCCCGCCTGAAACCCATCCGGCCACGAGTTTAAAATGAACGATACCGGTTCCGTTCCCGCCCGTAACCAACGGCGAATTCAATCGATCGATGTCGGTTTCCGGCTGATCCGCGTGCTCGAACGCGCCAACGGAAAACTCCCGCTCAGTGTGATCGCAGAGCAGGCCGAAATGCCGGCCAGCAAAGCCCATCTTTACATGGTGAGTTTTACGCAAATCGGCTTGATTGAGCAGGATCCGGTGTCCATGCGTTATGGGCTTGGGCCGTATGCGCTTCAGTTAGGCGCCGCCGCCCTGCGGCAGCTCGACGTGGTGCAGGTTGCGCGTCAGGGGATGGACGAGTTGCAAGCCGAGACCGGCCTCCTCGTGTTTCTGTCCGTGTGGGGTAACAGAGGGCCGGTGATCATATCGAAGGTGGAAAGCACGATTGAAATGCCGTTTTCCATGCGGGTCGGCTACGTGCTTCCCCTTTATAAGTCGGCGACTGGGCAGGTTTTCCTTGCCCACAAACCCCGGACTGCGATCGATCAGATTCTGCGCGGCGAAAACGTCGAGGACGATCTGCGTATACCGATAGAGCGCGGGCTCGATGCTATAAGGCAGGGTGGCGTCGCCTTTTCCGACAATCAGCTTAACATGGGCGCAGCCTCGATCTCTGCCCCGATCTTCGATTTTTCCGGCGACATCACCGCTGCGGTTACCCTTTTGGGTATGAGCAGTGACAGGGAACTGCACGCGAACGGGCAGACGGCGTCGCGCGTGCGCGCCGTCGCCGATCAGATTTCGCGGCAGCTGGCATATCAGCCATGACAATTCGCCCACACCGATTTGCCGGGTAGCCGCAAAGGGAGGTTTATGTGAAGTCACGAACAATCGTAGCGAGCGCATCAGATGGACACGAACTGTCGGCCTACCTTGCTGAACCCGACAGTTCGCCGCGCGGCGGCGTTCTGGTGTTCCAGGAAATCTTCGGCGTGAATTCTCATATCCGCGCGGTCACGGACCGTCTGGCCGCGGAAGGCTATGTCGCTATCGCGCCCCAACTGTTCGATCGTCTGTCTCCTGATTTCGAATCCGGCTATTCGGCCGATGAGATAACCGCGGCCCGGCCGTTGTTGGCTCGGTTCGACTGGGATGCCGCCTTGTTGGACGCGGAGGCTGCACGAGCGGCGATCGCCGGGCAAACCGGCAAGGTGTCGGCGCTCGGTTTTTGTCTCGGCGGCTCGCTCGCCTTTCTGTGTGCCACGCGCATGTCCGGAATTTCCTCGGCGATCGTCTACTATGGTGGTCAGATCGCCCTACGAGCTGCCGAGGTGCCGGGTTGCCCGGTATTGATGCATTTTGGCGAGATGGACCATACGATCCCGATTGTCGATGTCGAGACGATCAGGCGAAAGCGACCCGAATCCGAAATTCACGTCTATCCCTCCGGACACGGCTTCAACTGTGACGAACGCGCCAGCTTCGAGCCGAAAAGTGCCGCACTTGCATGGTCGCGAACGCTGGACTGGCTTGATCGCAACGGGGTGCACTGAACATGATTGCGGCAGGTCGTGAGAACTGGAAGCGCACTGCGCTCATCGTATCCTTTCCCGACACCGCAAGTTTCACTGAAAGCTACGGCTTTGCCGGTAATTCGGGCATGATCAATCTCGAAGGCCAACTTCTTCGTGCAGACGAAAGTACCTCCGAAACACTTTACGTGTTCATGCATCCAACCTCCACGTTGCAACTCCTGCCGATGCCGATCGCTCTTGCGGATATCGGGTTGCATGTGCTGTGCGCAGCAAGCCGCTACCCGAAAAACGACAGCGCGCTGATCATGGAAAAGGTTGTCATCGATCTTGGAAAATGGATCGCCTACGCGCGCGACGAGCTTGGGTACCGCAAGATTGTCCTCGTCGGCTGGTCGGGTGGCGGTTCCCTTTCGCTCTTCTATCAGGCACAGGCCGAAAGTCCGACCATTACGCACACGCCGGCCGGCGACGAGGTCGATCTGGTTTCCGCCGGACTGATACCAGCCGACGGCGTGGTTTTCATCGCGGCGCACCTCTCCAGAGCCGAAACACTGACCGAATGGCTCGACCCGTCAGTACAGGACGAATTGGATCCGGAAAACCGCGATCCCGATCTGGATATCTATTCGCCCGAATGCCCGTTTCAGCCGCCGTACGACACTGCATTCGTAGCGCGCTTCCGCGATGCTCAGATTGCTCGCAATCGCAAGATCACCGCCTGGTGCCAGGATATTCTGGACACGTTACGCAGCCGCAATTCGTTCGAGAAGGAACGGGCCTTCGTCGTCCATCGGACCATGTGCGACGTAAGGTGGTTCGATCCTGCGATCGATCCCAACGACCGTCCCGTGGGTACAAGCTATATGGGTGATCCGCGCACGGTGAATGTTGGTCCAGTTGGACTTGCTCGCTTCACCACCTTGCGTTCGTGGCTAAGCCAATGGAGCTATGACCTGTCGAATGCCAGGGCGACCATCAACGCACCGTTGATCCAGCGCACGCCTGTACTGCAGATCGAGAATAATGCGGACGAGGCTGTCCCCGCGACGCATAATCCAACGGTTGCACGGCTGCTCGGCACACCGGAAAAGGAATATCTGACGATTCCCCGCGCGACCCATTACTATCTCGGCCAACCGGAGCTTCTGAAAGTCTGCACCGATCGGGTCATGGACTGGAGCCATCGCCAGGGATTGCTGGTGTGAACAGCACCGCAATCAGTGCGGTAAATGCCGGATCGCCGCTTGACGATCCGGCACCGCGCGCATCGTTTGCCTCGGTTTTTTTACCGGCGATTGGCGGAAAGTTCCGCCTTTCTCTTCATCCAGTTATCCATTTCCTGATGCGCTTCGGACGCCGCCTTTTCAAGGTAGCCGGGCGCTTCGGTGCGCGCCGTCACCTCCAGCCTCAGCCCGTTCGGGTCGAAAAAGTAGATGGAGTTGATGAAATCGTGATCGACGATGTCCGTCGTCTTCACGCCCGCCTTGTTCAGCCTGTCCTTCATCTGGATAACTTCCTCGACCGTATCCACCTCCATGGCGAAATGCTGGACCCAGTCAGGCGTGTTCGGCGATGGCAGCGGCATGACGTTCTCGCCCAGATCGAAAAAAGCCATGTACGAACCATCCCCCATTTCAAAGAAAAAATGCGCGTATGGTTTTTCCTCTCCGGTGCTGGGCACCCGATCCGCCTGCATGCAATTGACCAGCGGCAGACCGAGAAATTCTTCGTAGAAACGCCTGGTCTCTTCGCCGTCCCGGCACGGGTAAGAAAAATGATAAAGGCCCTTTATCCTCGGTGCGGTGGTCATGTTTTTCCTCCGATGGTTGCGCAAAACCATTCGAAATTAGCCCACACGCCGGGCAACTTCTGTCGCCCCTCTAGGGGGACGTTGCCAGATCTTGAGAGGATTGCGCGGTGAACGACGCCGGATATGTGGAAGCTATAGCTTCGCTCGTTTCACAAACGGGTAACGATGGCTTTTCTTCGTCCTTTAATCGCTTGCTGAACACTGTCGCCGCTGTCGATCTGTGTTCAGCATTCGCAGTTCAGCCAGATGGCAGTTTACGCTATCTTTTCGCGTGCGGAGACTATGAGATGTCGCCCGGTTTTGCCGAGGAGGCATCGTGGGCGTATTTGCTTCGTTTCTGGAGGCGAGACCGGATCAGTCGGCAGGTATTCGCCGAGAAATCCGAAGGCGGATCGATTCGTGTTTTGCGCCAGTCACCAGCCTCCATCAGCGATGCCGAATACAGGAGAGACTGCTATGAAAGAGCCGAAGTCGTCGAGCGGCTAAGTTTCTATCATGCAGCTGAGCCCCGGCTATTCGCCAGCGCATATCGGGCCCGCCCTCGCGGTGGTTTCGATGCGCTCGAACGCGAGCGGCTCGAACAACTGGCCCCTATTTTAATCGCGACGCTGGCAAAGCATGTCACCATAATGGACGATAGCTTTGCATCGGCACGTCTATCGCCGGCCCAAATCGCAGCGTGTCTCCAAAGTTGCGATCCTATTCTCAGCCGCCGCGAAGTCGAAGTCGCTTCTGCGATGATCGCAGGGTGGACACAGCACGACATCTGCGCGCGATCCGGCATAAGTTTTGCCAGCGTGGTTACATATCGCAAACGCGCCTACCAAAAGCTCGGCGTTACCAACCGGCGTGAACTTCAAAGGCTCTACGATGCTCGACTGGCAGGCACGCGTTCAACCTCGAGAGGTGAGGTGCCATGAGGCTGTGGGATTTTGCACTGGAGTTTTATGCGAGAGACGGCGTTGCGCCGCTTTGTTTAGAGTTACAGGACAGGGCTGGTGTGGATGTCAATGTCCTGATCTATATGGTTTGGCTTGCCAGCCATAACGAAGGCAAATTCAGCGACGCTGACATTGAGAGGGCTGACAAGTACACACAGGAATGGCGCGATAATGTCGTGCGTCCACTGCGAGCTGTACGACGGTATTTGAAACTAACCTCTGCTTTCGCATCGCGCGAAAGGACAGAAACTTTGCGCGACAATGTCAAGGCCATTGAATTGGACTGCGAGCGGATAGAAATTGACGCGCTTGAGTTATCTAATCCTGTAGATAATAATTTATTTATATTAATATCTAAAGATGATATTAATTCAATTTTCAATCAAATTAATAATTACTATTTGATGGGGGATGGACCCACAAGGGCCGCGAACTGAGGCTGTTCAGGGCTTAGCTGGCCTGCAGAATGAATTTCGCATCCAAGTTCACTCCATCCCCAGTTGCCGATAGACCCTTTTAACGTAGGCGCCGAACATATCGCTGGTCTTCATATGGAGCTTGCGTGGATAGGGCAGTTCGATCCTGAAATGGTCAGCCATGCGCGCTGGCCCAGCGGTCAGCACCGCGCAATGCGAGCCCAGAAATATCGCTTCCTGGATGCCGTGCGTGACGAAAACGAAAGTCTTGCGGCTTTCCTGCCAGATGCGCAGCATTTCAAGGTTCATCTTCTCACGCGTGATGGCGTCGAGCGCACCGAATGGCTCGTCCATCAGGACCAGTTTGGGATCGTGAACGAGCGAGCGGGCGATTGCGGCGCGCTGTTGCATGCCACCGGACAGTTCGAACGGATATTTTTCGCCCGCGTGCCCAAGACCGACCATTTCAAGCAGGTCACGGGCGCGCTCGCGTGCAGCTTTGACTGGAAGTCCGAGTATCTGTGCGGGCAGGATCACGTTCTCGGCGATCGTGCGCCATTTCAATAGCAGCGGTTGCTGGAACACCATGCCCACATCCCGCCCCTCGGCAAACGAATTGTGACCATCGCCGATGCGAACCGAACCGCCATCAGCATTGTGAAGGCCCGCAAGGATTTTCAAAACCGTCGTCTTCCCACAACCGGACGGGCCAACGATGGAAAGCAAGTCGCCTTCGTGAATGTCGATCGTGACGTCCGAAACGGCAAGCGACTCAGCGCCCCCGGTTCGGTAGACCTTGCGGACGTTCTGCAAACGGATGAGAGGTGCGACGTCATTGCGGACGGGTTGTTCTGCAACACCACTCATGAAAGCCACCTCTCGCGGTTGGCCGCGACAAAAGCATCGTCGGCAAGGTCTGAATGGGCAGCATAGATGCGGTCAATCTCTTCGGCCTGGCCGGGGGACAGTCCCTCTTGAGGATCGAGACACCAGATACCTTCCAAGAGCCCCTGCCTTCGCAGAACCTCGTGGCAACCAGCAATACAGCCGTGAAACTTATTGGCGACATCGAAGAAAGCCGCGTTGCAATCGGTCACGCGCGCATCGAGTGCCAGAAGATCGGCTGTAACGGGGTCGCGAGCATCGCTGACCGCATGGATACGCTCGAGAAGTTCTGCCGCCTTGCTCGTCCATACCGACCAGTGTCCGAGAAGGCCGCCGCGAAAGCGTATCCGTAGTATGTCGCCGTTTCTTGGAATGTCGAAGGGTGTGAGAAGGTCGGCGACGATGTGATCGTCATTGCCGGTATATAGCGTGATGCGCTCTTCAGCTTCTGCCGCAACGACGCCGCGCATCACGTCGAGGGTACGATAACGATCGAACGGGGCAACCTTTATGGCAATCGCGTTGTCGATCGACGCAAAGCGCTGCCAGAACGCGGCGTCGAGGTCGATACCCCCAACGGCGCTTTGCATGTAAAAGCCGATGATCGGCATTTCGTCGGCTATCGCGCGGCAGTGCTCGATCAACTCTTCGCCTGAGCTACCGCGCATGGCGCTCATGCTGACGAGCACAGCATGATAGCCAAGATCGCGCGCAATGCGGGCCTCGGCGATCGACTGTCCGGTCTTGCCCGCCACGCCGGCGATCATAACGAGCGGGCGATCCGTCCATTCTGCCGCGTCGGTGGCGGCCGCTTTCAGTACCGGTTCGTAAAGCCCGGTATCACGGATTGCGAACTGGGTGGTGTGGACGCCGACGGCGAGACCACCGGAACCGGAATCGACATAGTATCGTGTAAGCGCACGCTGGCGCCTGGCGTCGAATTTGCGCCGTGCATCGAGAGCAAGCGGATGTGCAGGGATCACCGATCCTCGGCGCAGGATAGCGCTGATGTCACTTGGCAGTTGCGTGTGGTGCAGGCCCATTTGCTGTTCCTATCCGAATTCAGGTCCGGCGATTACGGCCATGCGCGCGGCCTCGCCCGGCATTTCGTGCGGCCCGCGCCTCATCCGCAAGAATGGACGTTGTGTCGTAAAACCACGGGTGCGCAGATATTCGGCAAGTTGTTCATAGCGATCGGCCACATCAAGAAAGACGGGACCGTCAAGCGCGGCGATCGCGTGATCGACGAGTTCGATGATCGCATCCTCGCTGGAGCCGATCACCGGGCCTATCTGGGTCGCGATCCGGCCATCGCGCCCGAATGAAACGCCGGTATCAGTCGCTCGGTAAGCGGCGGGGCAGCGAGCTTTCAGGCTGAGGAGAAACGCCGTGCGATCCGCGCCGAACGCGACATTGGCGGTGGCAATCGCGGTCATGCTTTCAGGTCCGGTGTCAGAGGAAGCGGACGAACCACCAACACCTTGCCAGCGTTGAAAGGTGTCGACCGGCTGAAAGCCGAGCGCCCGATAAATGGGCTCTCCCGCCGGGGTGGCGTCCAGCCATGCCGTGCGGCCAGCTGCCTCTAGCCGGGCGATGCATGCCTTGAGCAGGCCAGTGCCCATTCCGCGCCCGCGCCATGCCTTGCGGGTCAGAACCATGCCTATCCAGGCAAAATCGTTGTCGTAGGGCATGATGGCAGCGGTTGCGACAAGAGTCGCACCGTCGAAAATACCGAGCACTTCTCCGCGTTGGATGAATTGCAGCCAGTCGGCGGGTAGCTGGTTCCAGCCGGCCTCGGCGACCAGTTCCATCGCCTCACCGATATGCGCGGCTGACAACGGATGAGGTGTCTCCATCTTAGTAGGAACCATCGCGCGCCTCGAAATGCGTGGGCTTATTGTGAGAGGGCATCTGGCGCGCGACCCAGTCGCTCGTCCAGCCGATCATCTTGTCGAGGGACACCATCGGGTAGCCGAACAGGCCGTTCGAAAGGCGAGCATTTGACAGCCATGCCTTCGGCGATTCCTGACCGGTGATGACAGCCTCCCGACCGAGACGTTCGGCAAATGTCTCGGCCAGCCAGCGGACGGGGATGACCTCTGGCCCGGTCACATTGATCGGGCTTGTCGGCACGCTTGCCTGTGTCAGGCAACGCAGGGCAATAGCATTGGCGTCTCCCTGCCAGATGACGTTGACATGCCCCATGGACACGTCGATGGGCCGACCGTCGCGCACCTTCACCGCGATGTCGTGCAGCACCCCGTATCGAAGGTCGATCGCGTAGTTCAGGCGATAGAGCCGCCCCGGCGTTTCGTGTACCTGAGAAAAATACTCGAACATACGCTCGCGCCCTATGCAGGATTGCGCATATTCACCGGGCGGGTCGAGCGGTGAAGTCTCGTCGGACCCCATGCCGTCGGTTGACGAAAAAGCGTAGACGCAACCCGTCGAGAACGCGACGATGCGCGAGCCGGTGAACGTCTGTGCCACCGATGCGGACATATGGACATTGGTCGCCCAGGTGAGTGGCTGATTGCCTCCCGAGCCAAATTTGCGTCCGGCCATGAAGATGACGTTTTCGACCTTTGGCAGGGTTGAGAGAGAGTTTGCGTCCAACATGTCGCAGGCGATAGTCTCCACGCCTGCGTGATCAAGTTCGCTTCGGGCGTCAGGATCGCCGTATCTTGCCACCGCGATGATTTTTTTACCGGGCGCGGCGTTACGGGCCAACCGGGCAAGGCTCGGTCCCATCTTTCCACTGGCGCCAAGGATCATGATGTCGCCTTCGAGCGACGCCATATCTTGGACAAGTACCTTTGAAGGACGAGCCAGAAACGCATCGAGTTCCTGTGGGCTGTCGAAGCCATCGGGCAGATGCGCGGGATCGAGCAATTCAATGCCGCGCATGTTAGGTTCGATATTCACGATGGCATCCTCGCATCCTTGGGAACGATCAGGTTTTCGAGCAGCATCACAGACAGGTAAAGCGCGATGCCGATAAGCGTGATCAAGGTGACAGCCATGAACATGGCCGGGGTGTCGAGCGAGGCCTGAACCTGTATCATCAGATATCCAAGTCCCCGATCGGAAGCGATGAATTCGCCGACCACTGCGCCTGCAACCGCCAGGATCGCGGCAACTTTCATTCCGGAAAATATGTATGGCAGCGCACCGGGAAGCTGGATGTAGAGGAACATCTGCCAGCGCGATCCCTTGAGCGACTTAACCAGGTCCAGAAGATCGGGCTCCACCTCGCGCAGACCCCGAACCGTCGTCAGCAAAATAGGAAAGTAGCAAAGCGAGAAGGTGATCAGGATATTGGTCGAAATGCCGTAGCTGAACCAGACGATGACAAGGGGGCCGAGCGCCACCTTGGGGATCATGTTCAGCGTCACCAGAAGCGGAAAGACGGCCATTACCAACACACGCGACCATGAAAACAGAAGCGCGGTCGCAACGCCAAGAACGGTTGCCAGCAGGTATCCGCCAACGATCTCGATGCCTGTCACCCAGCTATTGCCGACCCAGTCGTAGCGGGCCGAACCCAAGGTCGCTAGAATCTGGCTCGGAGCAGGCAAGATGAAGCGCGGCACCTCGAGAACCCGGACCAGGATTTCCCAAAGGGCAAACGCAGCCACATGCGCGCCTACAGCAACCAAGCGCATTCGATTTACCAGTCGCCGCTCCAGACGCGCTGCCTCATCCCGTGGCGTAACTTCTGCTGCTGAAACCATGCCCGTTCCCTTGTTTTGGAGCAGGCTAGTATGCAATTTCAGAGCGGTCAACCAACCAGTTGATTGATCTTATTGTCACGGCCTCAATGCTGACAAGACGAGATCGATCACGTGTTGACGGCGCCGCCCGACCTGTGAAGGAGACCCCATGTCGCGGTCGAAGATCACCGATAATGTGCTGCGATTGGCGTAGTAGAAAAAGGACAGTGCTGCGATCGAGAGGTAGAGGTTCACCGGCCCGAAACGGTCATTGAAAATGCCAGCCTTGACGCCACGCCCGAGCGTCTCCTCGACAAGTCGCACGATCGGTGAATGCATCTCCGTAACCTTGTCGGATGCTTTCAAGTGCCGCGCGTCCATGCGATTCTCGTCATTGATCAACGCGATGAACTCGGGGTGGTCGGCAAGATAATCGAACGAGAAACCAACCAGGGTTTCCATAGCTTCCTTCGGCCCGAGGTCGGACAGATGCAGTTCCTGCTCGCGTTCTCTGATCTCCCGGTACACCTCTTCAAGGGCTGCCCTGTAGAGTTCCTCTTTGCTGCCGAAATAATGGTAGACGAGCTGCTTGTTGACGCCGGCTTGTCTCGCGATGCGGTCGACACGCCCCCCTTCAAAACCGAATTCGCTGAACTCGGAAACTGCTGCTCTCAGCAATGAGCGGCTCGTCGCCGCCGGGTCACGGCGTTGCGTTTCCGGTTTGCTTTTGCGTCGGCCAACTGCCGGGTGAGCGTCCATGCTTGTTGTTCTCCGTTGTAACCAAACGGTTGACTGATTGTTGATCTAACGTAACATCCGTGCCTATAGTTTGCCACTCGGCTTTTCCGAATGTGGGACGAACATCGCCTGATACGAAACCGCTTAAAACGCTGGAGACCCCATGATGCTTCGCAAGACAACGATGCTTTCAGCCATATCGGCAGCCTTGATTGTTTCGACCGGCGCCCAGGCTGCCGATGTCAACATGGTGCTGAACTGGGTGCCGACTGCGGATCATTCCCCATATTACTATGCCAAATCACAGGGTTGGTACGAGGAAGCCGGCATAAATCTCACAATCGAGGCAGGGCGTGGGTCCGGCGCGGCGGCGCAACGCGTCGGCGCCGGCTTCTCGCAAATCGGTATCGCGGACATGGCGACGGTGCTTCTGTCCAAGGGGCAGGGTGCTGACGCGACCGCCATCATGACAGTTTACGCCAATTCTCCGCAGGGCTTTTATTGGCTCAAGAGCAGCGGCATCGAAACTGCGGAAGATTTTCCGGGCCACTCGATCGGAAATCCGCCGGCGGATGCGTCGCGGGTGATGTGGCCGCTTTTTGCGGAGACCGTAGGTATCGACGCGGATTCGGTGAGTTTCGTGAACGTGTCGCCTCAGGCGAAACTTACCTCGCTCAAGAGTGGCGCGATCGATATCACCAGCGATTTTTATAACGAACATGACCTGAAGGTTCGCGAATTTGGGGACGATCTTGGTTTCGTCGCTTGGCGCGATATCGGCGTTAATCCGTATGGCAACTCCATCATCGTCAACAGCGCTTTCCTTGCTGACAACCAGCAACTCATCGCTGATTTTGCCGCTGTCACGCAGCGCGCCTTCGCAGCATGTGTGGATGATGTCGATCCATGCCTTGAGGCGCTGATGAGCGAGGTCTCCGGTCTTGATCATTCCAACCAGACCGATCAATGGAACCGCATCAAGGAACTGATGACCGACGAAACCACGACAACTGTGGCACTGGGCGCCTTCGACCCCGAGCGGGTGGCGGCCGATTACGAGATGGTCGCCACCTATTTTGACCTCGAGCAGCCCTTCGACGTGAAAGATGCCTACACCAATCAATATCTCGACGATTCGATAAAGATGCCGGCCAATTGAGGGGTGAACCTGACACAGTGGAAGGGTATTCAATCTTGTTGTCTGGACGACGTCAGCGCGAGCACCCTGAACCGGCACGATCATCTTCAGGGTAGATGGAAGCTGGGGCGACATTGCTCGTTGAACTGACGATAAAACCGGCGCAAGGTTCGTAGCCGAACCGGAGAGCGCATCGAAGCGATTTGCGGTGGTTGGACCTTTCCATTTCGGACGTCGTCTTGAATACCAAACGCCTGCCTCCGCTCATTCCGCTCGGTCATCCCGTTTTCAGGTCGGTCTGGTTCGCCAGTCTCGCGTCCAATTTCGGTGCGCTCATTCAGACGGTCGGCGCGGCGTGGTTGATGACAATCATTTCGTCGTCGGCGAGCATGGTCACATTGGTTCAGGCGTCGACAGCGCTGCCGATCATGCTGTTCTCGCTTGTTTCAGGCGCGATCGCGGACAATTACAACCGGCGAAACGTGATGCTGACGGCGCAGTGCTTCATGCTCACGGTGTCCGCGCTGTTGGCGATCACCGCCTATGCCGGGCTTTTGACGCCTTGGCTGCTTATCGCCTTCACGTTTCTCATCGGCAGCGGCACGGCGCTCAACAATCCGTCATGGCAGGCATCGGTCGGTGACATGGTGCCAAGACAGGATGTGCCTGCCGCCGTCGCGCTGAACAGCATGAGTTTCAACCTGACGCGCAGCGTCGGACCGGCGATCGGCGGCGTCATCGTCGCCAGCTTAGGAGCGGCGGCCGCTTTCGCGATCAATGCGGCAAGCTATGTCGGCCTCATTTTCGTTCTGCTGCGATGGAAACCCGAACGAGCCGAAAAGACGCTGCCGCGCGAGTCGCTCGGCCTGGCGATACAGGCGGGCCTTCGCTACATCGCCATGTCGCCAAATCTCGAAAAGGTATTGCTGCGCAGCCTCGTCGTCGGGTTCGCCGTGATTGCCATCCTCGCGCTGCTGCCGCTCGTCGCGCGCGACATCCTTCAAGGCGGTGCTCTCCTTTACGGCGTCCTCTTCGGTGCATTCGGCATCGGGGCTGTGCTCGGCGCGGTCGCCAGCGGCATCGTTCGCGAGCGCTTTACGTCCGAATTTACCGTACGCATTTGCATGGCCGCGTTTGCCTTCGGGGCGCTGACGATGGCGCTGAGCACATATGCGATTTTGACCTGCATCGCTCTTTTGATCACGGGCGCCGCGTGGGTGATCGTCCTGTCCTCGTTCAACATCACGGTCCAGTTATCCACACCGCGCTGGGTGGTCGGGCGCGCATTGTCGCTTTACCAGACAGCCATATTCGGGGGTATGGCGCTGGGCGGCTGGATATGGGGCGTCGTAGCCGACGTCTACGACCCGTCGACGGCTCTGCTCGGCGCAGCCCTCGCCATGGCTGTGGCGGGCGCTCTTGGTTTCGTCGGGCATCTTGCGCTGCCGGCGCTCGAGACGCTCAATCTCGATCCACTGACAAGGTGGCGGCAGCCGAAGCTCGAACTCGACATCCAGCCACGCAGCGGCCCGGTGAAGATCATGATCGAGTACGAAATCGACAATGCCGACGTATCGGACTTCACCGAGCTCATGGCCGAACGCCGCCGCATCCGAAAACGCGACGGCGCGCGACGATGGAGCCTCATGCGCGACATGGAGCATCCCGAGCGCTGGGTCGAGACCTATCATCTGCCGACATGGATCGAATATGTAAGATACAATCAGCGCCTGACCCAGGCCGACGCAATCATCGGCGATACCATACGTAGCCTGCACAAGAGCGACACGCCTCCTCGCGTCTGGCGCATGATCGAGCGGCCCGTGACGCGGCGGCAGTCAGACGCTCAATTGAAAGGGCTGCTCGACCTGCATCAGCAGCAATAAATTCGCGCGCTGATTGGTAAGCCAAGCCTTTCATAGTGTGCGTCACGCGGATTCGAGAAAGCTGCTCATGGGACAAGCAATGTCTGCGTCAGGTCAAGCCATTTGCCAGCCGCACGACACGGGCCTCCCGCGCCGAAACGTCTGCGGCATCGGCAAGTTTCAGTGCCATCAGCCCGTCCATTCCTGAAGGGGTCATGGCCTCGCCGGTTTCAAGTGCCTTCAGAAAAGCGGCAATTTCTGCGCGGTAGGCTGCTGCATAGCGCGTCATGAAGAAATTCTGGAGGGGTGGGCGCGTGTAGCCCGCACCGGTCGCGAGTGTTACGGCGGCCTCGTGCTGGTTCTCGGCCGTGACCATGCCGGTCGAACCGTGAACCTCGATACGCTGGTCGTAGCCATAGGTCGCGCGACGGGAATTCACGATGACCGCCTGCCGTCCGCTTGGCGTTCGCAGCATCACGCTCGCCGTATCCACGTCGCCGAGTTCGCCCACCTTTGGATCGACCAGAACGGAGGTGGTGGCGAAGACGCTTTCGATCGCTTCACCCAAGAGAAAGCGCACCATGTCGAAATCATGGATCGTCATGTCTCGGAAGAGACCACCTGAGCGCGGAAGATAGTCGAGATGCGGCAGACCGGGGTCGCGACTTGTCACGATCACCTGCTCTATATCGCCGATCCGCCCCTCTTCGATGGTTCGCTTGAGCGCGGCGAAATGCGGGTCGAAGCGACGATTGAAGCCGATCATCAAGGGTGTGCCCGTTTCCTCGACGACCGCAAGGCAGCGCTTCACACGATCAAGGGAAAGGTCGATCGGCTTTTCGCAGAAAATCGGTTTTCCGGCCTTCGCAAAAAGCTCGATCAGCTCGGCATGCGTGTCGGTCGGCGTGCAGATTGCCACGGCGTCAACGTCGCTGGAGGCCGCGATGTCTTCGATAGTTGCCACGCGGCAACCATGGGTGTCTGCCAGTTCCTGCGCCGAAGGCGCATGAGCGTCGGCAACGGCAACGAGCTGCACGCCCGGCGTAGCGGCAATGGCGATGGCGTGAACCTTGCCAATGCGCCCGGCACCCAGAACAGCGATGGAAAGCGGCATGTTGTGACCTTTCAAGGGGTTTTGACCGCGGCTCAGCCGCAAATGTTAGAAACCTGAATCCGGCGCCCATCCTGCTCAGCCGAGCGGGCGATGGCATGGGCGACGCGCTCGATAGCGAGTGCTTCGGCAAAATCGGGGCCGGCTTTCGCTCCGCCGGCAAGAGCGGTCAGCAGGTCTGCCGCTTCGATTGTCTTCAGATCATTGAAGCCGAGAGAGTGGCCAGGCGCCGGGCAGAATGCGCCATAAGGTGGATGTTCCCCCGACGTCAGGATCGTACGAAAGCCTGCCTCTGCCGTCTCGCCCTCGTTAACGTAAAGCTGAAGTTCGTTCAGCCGCTCTTGATCGAAAACGAGCATGCCGTTGGTTCCGTGCGCCTCGAAGCCAAGTGAACCTTTGCGGCCCCAGGCGGCACGCGAGATCGTCATCGTGCCGTGGAAACCCGTCTCGAAGCGAACCAGCGCCGAGGCCAAATCCTCGTTTTCGACCGGACCGTCTCCGCCACCGGGCATCGGTCGGGTGGGGTAGGCGGCCGCGGTTTCCGCGACGACTGAAACGATCGGCCCTGCAAGCGCCTGCATGAGCGAGATGAGGTGCACGCCAATATCGCCCAGCGCTCCCAGGCCTGCCTCGGCTGAGCGGCAGCGCCATGTCCAGGGCAGCGAGCCGTCGGCCTGATAGTCTTCGTCAACCCAGCCGCGCAGATGGAAGAGCCGCCCGATGCGACCTTGCGCAATAAGGTGTCGGGCATGCTGGAAAGCCGGATTGCGAAGGTAATTGTACCCGACGAGCGTGGTCCTGTCGCCGACAGCCGCCGCCATCGCTTCGGCATCGGCGAGCGTCACGCCCATCGGCTTTTCGCACCAGACGTGCTTCCCGGCGGCCAACGCCGCTTCGGCCATCGGCCGGTGAAGTGCATTCGGGGTTGTAATCGACACCACATCGACGTTCGAATCGGCGATGAGCCTCTGCCAGTCGTCGGTCGATCGTGCGAAGCCGAACTGAGCCGCCATCTCCCCGGCCTTTTGCAGCGGCGTATCGCAAAGCAGTTCGAGACGCACGGGCGGCAGGCCACCCATCACCCGGTTGGCGTTCGACCAGGCGAGCGCGTGCGCCTTGCCCATGAAGCCCGTGCCTATAAGGCCGACGCCGATGTCTTGCATGTTCTCTCCCATCCATTCGCCGCCGCAATCCTCCTTGCGGCTTGTCGAAATGGAATATTTGTTCCATTAATTGATCTATTGGGGTTTGTGCTGTCAAGTCACTGGTCGAAGGAGAAGCGATGTCGGATCAAAGTGCCGCGCACCGGATGATGATTTTCCAAGAGCGTCTTGCGGCCGAGAGTGAAGGCCTGCCGAAGCGCCTGCGCCAATGTGCCGATCTTGTCGCGCGCGCTCCCGAACGCATCGCGGTATCGACTGTGGCGGAACTTGCTCAGGTGGCCGAGGTCCCCCCCTCGGCACTTGTGCGTTTCTGCCAGGTTTTCGGGTTCTCGGGCTTTTCGGAAATGCAGCGGCTGTTTCGCGATATTTACGCGCCGCGCCGGCCTGATTATCCGACACGTATCGAGACGCTGCGCGCGCAAGGTCAGGACTCGCCTGCCGGGCTCCTCGCCGAGTTCGTCGAGGCCGGCCGCCACTCGCTGGCCAATCTTGCCGAGAAGATCGATGCTGCGGCACTCGAGACGGCCGTCGAAACCATGGCGCGCTGCGGGACACTTCATATTGCGGGGTTTCGCCGCGCCTTCCCCGTCGCCAGTTACATGGCCTATATGCTCGAGAAGATGGAAATTCCGTCCATGATGCATGGCTCGGTAGGGCAGATCGACACCCACCATGCGCTGCGGTCGGGCGACGCCCTGCTGGCCGTCACATTCGCTCCCTACACCCCGGCAACGATCGAACTTGCCGAGGAGGCGCGGCGGCGTGGTCTCCCGGTCGTCGCTATCACTGACACTTTGACGAGCCCGCTGAGGCGGCTCGACTGCACGATCCTGACAGTCAACGAAGTCGATGTCGGTGCCTTTCGTCCACTTGCCGCGACCCTCTCGCTTGCCACTGCACTTGCGGTGGCGACCGGAACGCGCCGTGCGCACGCGCTGGCCCAAAAGCGAACCTGAAGCGGCTTTCGGAAACAAATTTGGAATAGAGGCTTGCGCTTTTCAGAAAATGGACGGAATATTCCATTCATTCCGGTGCCAAGGGAGAGCCGGTGAAACGATCCGTGGGAGGATTTCATGAAAACGCTTCTTCTGGGCGCGACCGCGCTGGGCTTTGCTGTCACCGGTCAACCGCTTTCCGCCTCGGCACAGGAGACGGGCGGCGAGCAGTTCGTCCTGATCAGCCACGCACCCGATTCCGACTCGTGGTGGAACACCATCCGCAACTCCATCGCGCTTGCCGCCGACGAGCTGGACGTGACGGTCGATTATCGTAACCCGCCGACTGGCGATCTGGCTGACATGGCCCGTATCGTGGAACAGTCGACGGCCGCGCAGCCGAACGGCATCATCGTGACCATTGCCGATTTCGATGTGCTTTCCGGACCGATCCGCGCCGCTGTCGATCAGGGCATTCCGGTGATAACGATCAATTCCGGAACGGCCGAACAATCGGCTGAACTCGGTGCATTGATGCATGTCGGCCAGCCCGAGCACGAGGCGGGCCGCCTTGCCGGAATACGGGCCAAGGAAGGCGGCGCGACATCCTTCCTTTGCGTGAACCATTACATCACGAATCCCGCCTCGGTAGAACGTTGCCAGGGATTTGCCGAAGGTCTCGGCGTCGAACTCGGCAACCAGATGATCGATTCCGGGCTCGATCCCGCTCAGGTGCAAAACGCGGTGTCAGCCTATTTGACGGCGAACCCCGACACGGACGCGATCTTGACGCTTGGACCCAACTCGGCCGAGCCGACTATTCGCGCTGTAGCAGAGCAGGGGCTTGGTGGGGATGATATCGTCTTTGCCACCTTCGACCTGTCGCCCGCGATCGCGCAGGCGATCCGCGACGACGTGATCGACTTCGCAATCGACCAGCAACCTTTCCTGCAGGGCTATTTGCCCGTTGTGTTTTTGACCAATTACAGCCGCTACGGCGTCATCCCATCGAACGACGTCAATTCCGGTCCCGGCTTCATCACGGTCGACAATCTCGACCAGGTCGAGGCGCTCGCCGGCGAATATCGCTAGCCACCAGCGGGCGGGGCAACAGCCCCGCCATCTGCCAGCGGCTTTCGGACGTTCCATGATTGAGGGAGGGCGGCGCGATGAGCGCAGCAACCGACGAACGCATCCAAACCAGATCGCGCCTGCGCTCGGCGATGATCCGGCCGGAACTGGGAGCAGTTTGCGGAGCCATACTGGTCTTCGTTTTCTTCTTCGCGATCGCTCGCGATTCGGGCATGTTCAACCTTCAGGGAACGATGAACTGGACGGTCGTTTCGGCCCAGTTCGCAATCATCGCGGTCGGTGCCTGCCTCTTGATGATCGCGGGCGAGTTCGACCTCTCGGTCGGATCGATGATCGGCTTTTCGGGGATCGTAATCGCCATCCTCTCGGTTCAGTGGGGCTGGCCGGTATGGGCTGCTATTCTGGCCGCTTTCGCGGTCGCGATCGCAATCGGCGCACTCAACGGTTTTCTCGTCATCCGCACCGGCCTGCCGAGTTTCATCGTTACTCTCGCCTTTCTCTACATATTGCGCGGGCTGACGATCTGGCTGTCGATCCTGACAACCCGCCAGACCATCATCGGGGGCGTGGCGCCGCTCGCGGAAGGCGACTGGCTCGCCTGGCTTTTCGGCGGCAAGCTCTTCGGCGGCCTGTTCGTCTGGATGGCCGAGAATAACTGGATTGCGACCTACACGCGCGGGGCGCGCACCGGTCAGCCAATCGTCGACGGCATTCCGATGGTCATCATGTGGGCGCTCGCACTCATCATATTCGCACATATCCTTCTAACCCGCACGCGGTTCGGCAACTGGATTTATGCGAGCGGCGGCGATGCACAGGCGGCGCGTTATGTCGGCGTGCCGGTGAACCGGGTGAAGATCCTGATGTTCATGTTCACCGCCTTTTGCGCCACGGTCTTCGCCACCTGTCAGGTGATGGAGTTCGGCTCGGCGGCTGCCGATCGCGGGCTTTTGAAGGAGTTCGAGGCGATCATCTGCGTCGTCATCGGCGGCGCGCTTTTGACCGGCGGATATGGCACGATCGTCGGTGCCGCTCTTGGCGCGCTCATCTTCGGCGTCGTCCAGCAGGGCCTGTTCTTCGCCCAGGCCGAAAGCTCGCTGTTCCGCGTCTTTCTCGGCACGATCCTGATCCTGGCGGTGATCTTCAACACCTATATCCGTCGCATG
Organism: Aliihoeflea sp. PC F10.4; assembly: GCF_054612275.1. Lineage (NCBI taxonomy): Bacteria > Pseudomonadati > Pseudomonadota > Alphaproteobacteria > Hyphomicrobiales > Phyllobacteriaceae > Aliihoeflea > Aliihoeflea sp. PC F10.4. The sequence continues at coordinate 206,132 of NZ_JBTSWH010000001.1, forward strand.
ATCACGGGGGAACGCTGATGTCGTCGCCGATCGAGACAGCCCCTCTGATCGAAATGAAGGACATCGCCAAACATTTCGGCCCGGTGATCGCACTGAACGAGGTGTCCTTCGATGTCCGGCGAGGCGAGTGTCACTGCCTTCTCGGCGACAATGGTGCCGGCAAATCGACTTTCATCAAGACGATGGCCGGCGTCCACAAGCCGACGCGCGGCGAGATGAAAGTCAGCGGTGAGCCGGTCGTCTTCGCTAATCCCCGCGATGCGATGGCAGCCGGCATCGCCACCGTCTACCAGGATCTGGCGATGATTCCGTTGATGAGTGTGACGCGCAATTTCTGGATGGGCCGTGAACCGGTGCGCCGCGTCGGCCCCTTCAAGTTCATCGACTTCAAGGAGGCCAATCGCGTCACCATGGAAAAGATGAGGCAAATGGGCATCAGCCTGCGCGAACCCGAGCAGGCCGTCGGTACGTTGTCCGGGGGCGAGCGACAGACGGTGGCTATCGCTCGCGCGGTTCATTTCGGCGCCAAGGTGCTCATTCTCGACGAGCCGACTTCCGCGCTGGGCGTGCGCCAGACCGCCAATGTCCTGTCCACCATCGATAAGGTCCGAAAGTCCGGAATAGGTGTGGTCTTCATCACGCATAACGTGCGCCACGCGCTCGCCGTCGGCGACCGGTTCACCGTTCTTAATCGCGGCAAGACGCTCGGAACCGCCGCGCGCGGCCAGATCAAAGCCGAGGAGTTGCAGGATCTGATGGCCGGCGGCCAGGAAATGGCTGAACTCGAAGGCTCGCTCGGAGGCACGGTGTGAAGCCGCTCGACGTCATCACCATCGGCCGCTCGTCGGTCGACCTTTACGGGTCGCAGGTCGGCGGCCGGCTGGAGGACATGGGCTCCTTCCAGAAATATGTCGGCGGCTCGCCCACCAACATGGCGACGGGCACCGCACGCCTCGGCCTGAAATCGGCGCTCATCACCCGCGTCGGCGACGAGCATATGGGCCGCTTTCTGCGCGAGGAACTGGCGAAGGCGGGCGTCGACACGCGCGGCGTGAGGACCGATCCTGAACGCCTGACCGCTCTCGTTATTCTCGGCATTCGCGACGAGGATGCCTTTCCGCTCATTTTCTATCGCGAGAACTGCGCCGACATGGCGCTGTGCGAGGACGATATCGAGGAGAGCTTTATCGCCGAGGCTCGCGCGGTGGTCGTCACTGGAACGCATCTGTCGAACCCGCGCACCGAAGCGGCAGTCCTAAAGGCCTTGCGCCTTGCCCGCCTCCACGGCGCGCGCACCGCGCTCGATATCGACTACCGGCCGAACCTGTGGGGCCTGTCGGGGCATGGCGACGGGGAAAACCGCTTCATCGAGAGTGCGGCCGTCACGGCGCGATTGCAGGCTCACCTGCCGCTCTTTGACCTGATTGTGGGCACCGAGGAGGAGTTCCACATCGCAGGTGGTTCGACCGATACGTTGGAGGCGCTGCGCAAGGTGCGCGAGAAGACCTCCGCGACACTTATATGCAAACGCGGTGCGTCGGGTGCCGTGGCCTTCACTGGTGAAATCCCCGCGTCCCTCGACGAGGGCGAGACCGGTCCCGGTTTCCCGATCGAGGTCTTTAACGTGCTCGGCGCAGGCGACGGCTTCATGTCCGGCCTCCTGAAAGGCTGGCTCGACGACGAGGCATGGCCCCGCGCGCTCGAATATGCCAATGCCTGCGGCGCTTTCGCGGTCTCGCGCCACGGCTGTACGCCGGCCTATCCGAGCCTTGCGGAACTGGAATTCTTCCTGAAGCGCGGCGTTGTGCGGCCGGACCTTCGCAATGACGCCGAACTCGAGCAGCTTCACTGGTCGACAAATCGGCATGGGCAATGGCCCGCGATGCGCGTCTTCGCGTTCGACCACCGCATGCAACTGGAGGAAATGGAGGGCGCGAGCCCTTCGAAGATCGGCCATTTCAAGGAACTGTGCCTGCGCGCCACGATGCAGGTGGCGGACGGGCGGCCCGGTTACGGTCTTCTGTGCGACGATCGCCTTGGCCGCCGCGCGCTGCATGCGGCAAGCGGCACCGGCCTTTGGGTTGGCCGCCCCGTCGAACTGCCCGGTTCGCGCCCGCTGCAACTCGAGGCCGAACTCGGACCCGATGGCGGAGGATTGAGCGAGTGGCCGCTGCAACAGGTCGTCAAGGTCTTGTGCTTTTGCCACCCGAACGACGAGCAGGAGATGCGCAAGGCACAGGAGGAGACGCTCTTCAGGCTCTTCACCGCCGCGCGCCGCAACCGGCTGGAGTTCCTCGTAGAGATCATCCCCTCCAGGGTCGCGGCGGTCGATGACGAGACGACGGCACGGCTTATTCGCCGCTTCTACGAGATCGGCATTTTCCCCGACTGGTGGAAGCTGGAGCCTTTGACGAGCGCGCACGCCTGGGAACAGGCCTGCGCCGCGATCGAGGAAAACGACCCGCATTGCCGGGGAGTCGTCGTCCTTGGGCTTGACGCGAGCCGGGACGCGCTTGCGGCAAGCTTCCGCGAGGCCGCACGTCATCCGCTGGTAAAGGGTTTCGCCGTCGGCCGCACGATCTTCGGTGAGCCTGCGCGCGACTGGCTGGCCGGGCGCATGGACGACGATACCGCCGTGCAGCTTATGGCCGAGAATTTCGCCGCGCTCTGCGCCCTTTGGGACGAGGCGCGGCCGCAAGCGAGAGAGGATGCCGCGGCATGACGACGATCCACCTGACGGCCGCGCAGGCCATGGTGCGCTTCCTCGCCAACCAGATGACAGAGGAAGGCGAGCCCTTCATCGCCGGATGCTGGGCGATCTTCGGCCACGGCAATGTCGCGGGTATCGGCGAGGCGCTGGAAGGCGCGCGCGATGCGCTCCCCACCCTTCGCGGCCAGAACGAGCAGACGATGGCGCATGCCGCCATTGCCTATGCCAAGCAACTTTCCCGCCGCCGTGCGATGATGGTCACATCCTCCATTGGGCCGGGCGCGACCAACATGGTCACGGCCGCCGCGCTTGCCCATGTGAACCGGTTGCCCGTGCTTCTCGTGGCGGGCGATGTCTTCGCCGGGCGCGGTCCCGACCCGGTGCTGCAGCAGATCGAGGATTTTGCCGATGGCACCGTCTCGGCGAACGATGCCTTCAAACCCGTCAGCCGCTATTTCGACCGCATCACCCGACCCGAACAGCTTCTAACCGCCTTGCCACGCGCCATGCGCGTGATGATGGACCCGGCCGAATGCGGCCCAGTCACCCTTGCTTTTTGCCAGGATGTACAAGCTGAGGCATATGACTGGTCGGAGAGCTTCTTTGCGCCACGCGTCTGGCACAGGCGACGGCCGGCACCCGATCCGCGCGAAGTCGAGGCGGTGGCGCGGCTCATCCGCGCAGCGAAGTCGCCCGTCATCGTGGCCGGTGGCGGCGTGCATTATTCGGGGGCGTGCGAGGCGCTGGCGGTCTTCGCCGCGCGCTTCGGCATTCCCGTCGTCGAGAGCCAAGCCGGCAAGTCGGCTCTTTCATGGGATGACGAATGGAACTTCGGCCCGGTCGGCGTCACCGGCGCGTCTTCGGCCAACGAAGTGAGCGCGCAGGCCGATCTCGTCATCGGTGTCGGCACGCGCTTCCAGGATTTCACAACCGGATCGTGGGACTTGTTCGCGAACCCCGCGCGGCGCCTCGTCTCGGTCAATGTCGCTGCCTATGACGCGATGAAGCACGGTGCCGAGCCGCTCTGCGCCGACGCTCTTAGCGCGCTCGACGCGCTCACGGTCGCGCTGGGCGACCACCGTGCGCCGCCCCCTAAGGTCGGCCTGAAAGCCGCATGGTTTGCCGCTGTCGACCCGCTCACCGCCGCGCCCGAGGACAGCGAAAATGCACTGCCGACCGACCAGCAGGTGATCGGCGCCGTGCAGCGTGCCAGCCACGCGGACACTGTGGTGATGTGCGCGGCCGGCACCATGCCGGGCGAACTGCACAAGCTTTGGAAGGCCCCGCGCCCCGGTGCCTATCACATGGAATACGGCTATTCGTGCATGGGGTACGAGATCGCCGGGGCACTCGGCATCAAGCTCGCCCAGCCGGAGCGCGACGTCGTCTGTATGGTCGGCGACGGCTCCTACATGATGGCCAATTCGGAGATGGCGACAGCCGCCATGATGGGCATCGCCATCACCATCGTCGTCACCGACAATCGCGGCTTTGGCTGCATCAACCGGCTGCAGTTGGGCACGGGCGGTGCCGAGTTCAACAATCTCTACGCCTCCTCGAACCTTGCCAACGCACCGGCAATCGATTTCGTCGCCCATGCGCGCGCAATGGGCGCTGAAGCCGTCAAGGTAGGCAGCATCGCCGAACTTGAGGCGGCGCTGGCGAGCCGGGCGGAAATGACCGGTCCCTACGTCGTCGTCATCGAGACCGATCCCTATCTATCGACCCCGCATGGCGGCCACTGGTGGGACGTCGCGGTACCTGAAACCTCCGGGCGCGCGGAAGTGCGGGACGCGCGCGTCGCTTACGAGAACAAGCTGAAGGAACGCGGATGATCCTCTACGGCACCAACCCGATCGCCTGGACCAATGACGACGACCGCTCGCTTGGCGCCCACATTTCGTTGGAACAATGCCTCGACGAGGCGGCTGCTATCGGCTTCGACGGCATCGAGAAGGGGCACAAGCTGCCCGACACGCCGCAGGGCATCGCAAAGGAGCTTGGATCTCGCGGGCTTCGCTATGTTTCGGGCTGGCATTCGAGCAACCTCCTCATCAATGACATCGAGGCCGAAAAGTCGGCGATGCAGCCCTTCCTTGATCTCCTGAAGGCGGTCGGCTCGAAGGTGATCATCGTCTGCGAAACGTCGAATGCGATCCATGGCGACGATACAAAAGCAGTGAACGACAAGCTGGTGCTGCGCGACGAAGAATGGCAGGCCTTCGGTGCGGGTATCGAGGCATTGGCCGCATATGCCGCCGCGCAGGACATCACGCTCGTCTACCATCATCACATAGGAACGGTGGTCGAAAGTCCGGCCGAGATCGATCGCCTCATGGCCGAAACCGGCCCCGCGACGCGCCTCCTCCTCGATACCGGGCATTGCTTCTTCGGCGGGGGCGACCCGGCCGAACTTGCGCGTCGTCACATGGACCGCGTCTCGCATATCCATGCCAAGAACGTGCGCCCAGACATTATGCGGCGGGTTCGCGAGGAGAAGCTTTCCTTTCTCGAAGGCGTACGGCGCGGTGTGTTCACCGTTCCGGGTGATCCGGAGGGCGGCGTCGATTTCGCGCCGGTCCTAAAAACCGCGGCCGAGCACCGCTACGAGGGCTGGCTCGTCATCGAGGCCGAGCAGGACCCGTCCGTTCGCGAACCGAAACATTACCAGGCAATGGGGTTGAAGGCGCTTAGGACGATGGCGCGCGACGCCGGACTCGATCGCGGAAGGAATGCGGCATGAACCTCCTTCGCAAGCCCCTCGGCGAGACTGGCCTCGTTCACGACATCACCGCGCAGGGAGCGGGCTGGACCTATGTCGGCTTCCAGCTTCATCGTCTGAAAGCCGGGGATGAAGCCGGTGGCTCGTTGGGGTCGAACGAGGCGATCATCGTCATGGTCGAGGGAAAGGCTCGGGTTCAGGCGGCCGGTCAGGATTGGGGCGTTCTCGGCGAACGCATGGACGTTTTCGAAAAGACGCCGCCGCACTGTCTGTACGCGCCGAACGGCAGGGAGTGGCAGGCGGTGGCCGAAACCGATTGTACACTTGCTGTCTGCCTCGCGCCGGGCAAGGGCGGGCAGGAAGCGCGACGGCTTGGCCCAGATGGCATAGTGCTCACCCCGCGCGGCGAGGGCTCCAATACACGGTATATCAATAACATCGCGATGGAGGATAACGACGTTGCCGACAGTCTGCTCGTGACGGAGGTCTTCACGCCTGCTGGACACTGGTCGAGCTATCCGAGCCACCGCCACGACGAAGACCGGTTTCCCGAGATCACCTATCTGGAGGAGACATACTATCACCGGCTGAACCCCGTGCAGGGCTTTGGCGTGCAACGCGTCTACACTGAGGATGGCGCGCTCGACGAGACGATGACGGTGAAGAACCACGATCTGGTGCTCGTACCTCGCGGTCATCATCCCTGCGGTGCTCCGCACGGCTACGAGATGTATTATCTCAACGTGATGGCCGGCCCCCTGCGCAAGTGGCGCTTTATCGCCGACCCTGATCATGAATGGTTGCTATAGCCCGCCCGGCGTTGGCCTGAAGGACCGGGAAAGGCGCGTCCGCTTTAATTGGGCTCGGCAGATTATCAGCGTAGTTGTGGCCGCAATCCTCAGTTTTTCCCGACGGCCTTGTTGAGACCCATCGTGCGCTCGACGATCAGGACTACGGCGACCGTTCCCAAAATGAGAAATACGGAAGCGGCGGCAACGAGCGGATCGGCGCGCGTATCCACATAGCGATAGAGCTCGACCGGCAGCGTGGTAATGCGTGGACCGACCACAAAGAGCGATATCACAACCTCGTCGAACGAAACGAGGAAGGCGAGTGCGGCGGACGCCACGATACCGGGCGTCATCAGCGGGAGCGTCACGCGGCGAAACACTGTAAGGGGCGCTGCGCCGAGGCTGGCGGCGGCCTCTTCCACATCATGCGGCAGCGTCGACAGAGCGGTGGCGAGAACACGCAGCGCATACGGCAAGGTGACGACGAGATGGGCAAGAACGAGCCCGGGAAAAGTCGAAATCAACCCGACTCCCACGAAGACGATCAGGATTGCAAGGCCAAGCACGATGGATGGAAGCAGGAGCGGTGCCGTGAAAAGCGCGAATAGTGCTTCACGGCCGAAAAATTGCATCCGCGCGATAGCGTAGGCTGCTGGAATCGCGATGATCAGCGACAGGATCGTGACCACCGATGCGAGGCCAAGGCTCGTCCACAACGCATTGATCAGGACGCGGTTCTGCGGCAGCGCCTCATACCAGCGAAGGCTCCACGACGATGGCGGGAACGACATGAAGCTGTCGCCCGAAAAGCTCATCGGGAAGACGAGAAGCACCGGTGCCAGCAGGAAAATGAACAGCAAAGCCACGACGATGGTGAAGGGGATCGAGTTCTTTTGTTCCATCGGTCAGTCCAATGCCTTGACGATACGCGAATAGACGACGAGCGCCGCGCCGAAGATGACGAGAACGAGCATCGAGAGCGAAGCGGCTAGCGGCCAGTTCAAGAGTACGATCGACTGGTCGTAGATTTCCGTTGCGAGCAGGAAGACCCGCCCGCCGCCAAGAAGCTTCGGCGTGACGAAGGACGAGATCGACAAGACGAAAACCAGAAGGCAGCCAAGCGCGATACCCGGTGCGGTCAGCGGAATGGTGACCCGCCGGAGCGTGGTGAATCTCTTGGCGCCGAGTGATTGCGCCGCTTCTTCCAGCCGTGGATCAAGCCGCCCGAAACCGGCCATCAGCGACAGGATCATGTAGGGCATCAGGATTTCGATAAGGCCGACGACGACGCCGAAATTGTTGAAGATAAGACGGGCGGGTCGCTCGACCAGGCCCGAGTTCATCAGGAAGGCGTTGATGAGCCCCTGATCTCCCAGGATGATGACCCATCCATAGGTGCGCACGACGGCGCTGACCAGCAGCGGCGAGATCACCATCAAAGTCAGGATGCTACGCCATTTCGGGTCTGCGCGATGGATGAAGAGCGCGATCGGATAAGACAGGATCAGCGTGACGATCGTGATGATCGAACACAGATAAATCGAGTTCCACACGAGCTCCAGATAAAAGCCGTCCGTCATCACATCGATGTAGGTCTGCAGCGTCAGCGTCTCGCGGATCGCACCGCCCGCAACGGGTTCGTTGAGGCTCATGCGCAGGAGGCTAAAGGTCGGCCAAAGGAACGAGATCGCGTTCACGAGCAAAATCGGAAGGATGAGGATCGGGACGAGCTGGCGTCCGCTCAGCCTGAACGGAGCGCGTGCCGGCGCGGCTTGAGTGGTGTTCATGCTTGGGCACCGAACACGATCGTGTCGTCCGGGGACCAGCGCAATTCGATTTCGTCTCCTTGCGAGAAGGTGCGGCTGTGGCCTCCAGTCGCGGTTTCCACCGCGAGCGTCGTGCCGTCGTTTAGCTTGACGGAATATTCGAGGATATCGCCGACATAGGTTGCGCGCGCTATCGTTCCTTCGGCCACATTGCGCCCGTCGACAGGTGTTCCGTGCTTCACCATCTCAATGCGATGCGGACGGATCATCAACGTGACGTCGCCGCTTTCACCGATATTGCGCGTCGTTTTGAATGTTCGCTCGGCGACGGCGATGGTGGAGTTGTCCTTCATCCGGCCAGGCAGTTTGTTGATGCGTCCGACGAACTCGGCGACGAAAGGCGTTGCGGGCCGCTCGTAGATATCCTGGGGTGTGCCGATCTGTGCCAACTGCCCCTTGTTCATGACGGCGATGCGGTCGCACATCGACAGCGCCTCGACCTGGTCATGGGTGACAAAGACACTGGTAATGCCGAGCCGCTGCTGGATGTCGCGGATTTCCACGCGCATCTGGTCGCGCAGCTTGGCATCGAGGTTGGATAGCGGCTCGTCGAGAAGCAGGATGCTCGGCTCGATAACGAGCGCGCGCGCCAGAGCTACACGCTGCTGCTGACCGCCTGACAGTTCGCGCGGGCGGCGCTGGGCAAGATGGCCGAGCTGGACGAGTTCGAGCGCCCTGGCGACGCGCGTCTTGAGGTGATCCTTGGTGACGCCGCGCATTTCGAGCCCGAAAGCCACGTTACGCTCAACCGTCATGTGCGGAAAAAGGGCGTAGCTCTGGAAGACAAGACCCATGTCGCGGTCGTGAGCGGGCAACGACTGGATTTCGCGCCCGTCCACCAGAATGCGCCCGGATGTCGCCGATGCGAGGCCGGCGATCATACGCAAGGTTGTCGTCTTGCCGCAGCCGGATGGTCCGAGAAGCGCAATCAGTTCGCCGCGCCTGACCGAAACGTTCAGATCCTCGACCGCCTGAAAGTCGCCGAAGCTTTTTTGAAGGTGGTCGAGCAGAAGATGCGAGTCGCCTTCTTCTGCACCGGGTGATTGCGTCACGGCGGGACTGGTTGCGAGCATATAAATTCTCCTGCCTGTGTGACTTGGTGACGGTCCGCTGCGGCGAACCGTCCAGCCTTTCGGGCTTGCCTCCTGCACGAGTGCCGGCAGGTTATCACGTCTGGATGTGGAAGAGCATATCGCGGGCACGAACCCGCGATATGCTGTTGTGTCCTAGCGGCTGCGCGGAATGATCTCGCGGCGCCAGCGCTCGGTCAGCGCCTCGCGGAACTGTGCCACCTCAAGCCAGTTGATATTTATCATCGTTTCCATGCGCTCGGGCGTGGCGGCCGTGCGATCGAGGGCTTCGGCGGAAGGCTCAGCCTTCTCGTTGGTGGGCGCGTAGAACATGCGCTCGGTAAAGAGGGCTTGCGCCTCCGGCGACAGCGCGAAGTTCATGAAGGTCTTGGCAGCTTCCTCGTTGGCGCTGCCCTCGACAGTGCCGATCACGTTGATCTGGTACACCGATCCCTCGGAAGGGATGACGACGCCCATCGAACCGTTCGACTGATCCGAGAAAATCTGTCCGCGCGCATTCCAGCCAATACCGATATCGGCCTGTGCATTCATGATCGGCTGGTAGGGATCGGGCGTCGGTTCCCAGGTCTGAACGAGCGGAGCGAGTTCGGCCATCTTTTCCACGCCCGCATCGAGCCCATCCAGGTAGGATTCTCCCCCGGCAAGCTGGTTCGCGATGATCGTCAAGGCGACGCCTTGGATGTCGGGCGCGGCTGGAATGATCACGCGTCCTTCGCGCGCGGGGTCCCAGAGCGCTTCCCAACTCGTCGGCGCCTCGCCGATGGCACTGGTGTTGTAAAGGAGAACCAGATTGTCGAAAGTGACGGCAGCCGCGTTCACGCCCTCGGTGAAAGCGGTGTCGTAGAGATCGTTGAGATTGGTGACGGTGTCACGATCGAGTTCGGCAAGCAGGCCCTCATCGGTCGCTGCCTTGGCGACCGAGACATCGAAAATTACGACATCGACCTGCGGGGCCGCGCGCTGTGCACGCAATGTGCCGAGGGTGGCCGCCGAATTCGCCATCGGATAGTAGTTTACCGTGATGTCGGGATACGCCTCTTCGAACGCGGCGATGACGGTATCCATGTATTCGGTCTGGAAGATGCCGTCATAGGATGCGATCGTCACTTGCCCTGACTGTGCCTGTGCCGCGTTGAGCGACTGTAGAAGGGCCAGGGCGGCGATGCCGCCCATCAATATTTTCGTTTTCATGCGCACTCTCCCATAGTTGATTTTTGTTCCCCCGAAGGCGGAGCCATCCGGCTCGCCTTGCATTTTTATTGTCGAAGCCTGGGCTACAAATCCGTCAAATTTGCTGCGCCGGTCAGCCTGCTGCGGCGTTCACCGCCGCAATCTTGTCGGTCGCGCCGGAGATTGCGGGAAGCTTTTCTCCATTTCGAAGGCGCTCCAGAAGCGTGATCTCCCGCTCCTGCATGGCGATGGCGCGCTCGGCGATCGAACGAGCCTCGGCCGGTTTCAAAACCAGGACGCCGGATTCGTCGGCAAGGATCGCATCGCCCGGCTCGACGGTCTGGCCGCCGACGCTGACCGGCACGTTGAACGCACCTTCGAGACCGAGAAGCTTGGTGGTGATCGGCGACGGCCCGGCGCACCAGAGCGGCATCTCGACCTTGCGCACTTCCGAAAAATCGGTTGCGGGCCCGTCGATCACCCCGCCTTTGATGCCCGCAAGTTTGGCCGCATGGGTAACGACACCCCCCCAGCAGGCATGGCGCGTATCTCCGCAGCGATCGATGACCAGAAAATCGCCCGGCCTTACCAGTGACAGGACATGGTGCAAAAGGGTGGAATCCGCTCCGGGAATACGCAGCGTTACTGCCGTGCCGGCAACCCGCTTTTCAGGCAGGACCGCGCGCAGGCGCGAATCGACGAACCCGGAATGAAGAATATGGCCGACCGTCGCCGTCTCGACCTTTTCCAGAAGGTCGATCGTCTCTGAGGGAATCTGCGGGGGAAGATCATTGATGACGAACATGATGCTGACGGCTTTCAAAGAACGTGGTGGTTGGCGACGGGAAGGTTTTGGCGGACCGTTTCCAGATAGGGAAAATCGAGCCGCGCAACGGCAAGACCGACCTGGTCGCCGGCCTGCGCGATCACATGCCCCCACGGGTTGACGGCCATCGTGTGGCCGTAACAGGCCTTCTTGCCGTCGGCATGTGTTCCGAACTGGCCGGTCGCAAGGAAATAGGTCTGCGTTTCAACCGCGCGCGCGCGGGCCAGAAGCTCCCAATGATCCTTGCCGGTCATCAGTGTGAAGGCCGCGGGCAGCATAATGACTTCCGCGCCCTTGTCGCGCAGCGCCTGGAACAGTTCAGGGAACCGGATGTCGTAGCAAATGGAACATCCCACCTTGCGTCCGTCGACCTCATAGGTCACCACATCCTCACCGCGGGCGATCGTCTCGCTTTCGCGGTGGCGCGCTCCGCCGGGGACGTCGACATCGAAAAGATGGATCTTGCGGTAGCGGGCGACCTCGTCGCCGGACCGGTCGAATACGACGGTGGTATTGTAGAAAGAATTTCCATCCTTCTCGACGATGGAGCCGCCGTGGACGTAGTAGCCGTGCTCGGCCGCCTTAGCCTTCATGAGCGCATAGGCGTCACCATCGGGGAAGGTTTCGGCGCTGGCGTGGAATTCATCGGGGCTGCTGCCGAGCAGGGCCCAATATTCCGGAAGAACGACGATATCCGGCTTTTCCTGGGCTGCCTCGTCGAAAAGCCGGGCCGCGTCGGCAAGGTTGCCTGCCTTATCACCTTGGCTGTTCATCTGGATTTGGACGATTTTCATGTTTCTCCATCCCATGAGGTTCCGTATGGGCAGGAGGGTGGTGCAGGACGATGCGGTCTGTCCAACGCGAAATTTTTTTCCAAATCTACAAAATAAATTTGTAGATCACGTCGGGTTGCCAGCCTTTTCCATAAAGTTTTTCTTTTTGTCTGCGTAGTTCGCCGCAACCTCGACAGCCATCATGGCGATGCTGCCGGGCAGAATGGAGTGGCCATCGTCCACATAGGATGCATGGACAAGAAGGGGCGGGAAATCCGGCGTCACGTCGAGAATTTCGAGCCCCTTCGCCGCCGCCTCTTCCTCGATAAGTACTGTGGGCAGGGCGGCTACCCCGATGCCGTCGCGTGCCAGCCGCACCTTCGTTGCAAGGGAATTCGATTCGAACACCAAAGGTGTGTCGGCACCGGCCGCCAGAAGAAGCCTTGCCAGCCAGGCATGTGGCTTGGAGCCAGCCGGAAACGAGATGATCGGATGCGCTGCGAGTTCCCTTATGGTCACCGGTCTTCCACCCAGCCCGTAGACCGGCGAAGCTACCCATGAGCAGCGATAACGACACAGTTCAAGATTGAGGATGTTCTGGCCGATGACCGGACCCATCAGAAGGCCGATGTCAAGTTCATTGCGCAGCAGCATATCGTTGATGGCAAGGCTGGTGTCGACATAAAGCTCGAAGCGCACATTCGGGTAGCGCAGGCGTGCCATGTCGATCAGTTCGACCAGCCAGCTCAGCGAGATCGTGTCGATCACACCAAGCCGCAGCGTACCTCGCTGGCTTTCCGGATTCGACACTTCCGCCACGAAATTGCGCACGAGGGACACGATCGCCTGCGCGCGTTCCTGAGCCTTTATGCCATGTGACGTAAGCTGGACGCTCCGGCCCTCGCGTTCGAACAGACGAACGCCCAGTTCATCCTCAAGGCTAGCGATCCGCGCGGAGACGGCGGCTTGCGTGATGTTCAGCTTGTCGGCAGCCGCCGAGAAGTTCTTCAGGCGAGCGACCCACAGGAAGGTTTCGAGAAATTTGAGGTTCATACGTATGATTATAGCCGGTGTACATTCGTCTCCCATATCCTTCTTTGCGCACGAGCCTGAATCCCGATAATTGATGATCAAACCATGGCGTGTCGGGACGAGACATCATTGCAAAAATCAATCGCCCCGTGCGCGCGGACACGAGGCGATAAAGTCACACTGACGTTCGGCAATCAGGCGGCTTTTGCAGCCGTCCCGTTGCGGGCGATGAGTTGCTTCGCTAGTTCCAGACTCTCGGGCTGCTCGCTGCGATAGCGGCGATTGACCTCCATCATCAGCACCGTGTCGGGCAGGAATTCGAGTTCGGCGAAGATGTCATTCCAGTCGATATCGCCCCAGCCAAGCGGCATGTGCAGGTCGCCGATGCCGAGCGCGGTGTTTTCCTGAAGGTGGTAAGGCCGGTAGAAGCCCTGCGGCCGCCCGAAGGAATCATGAACGTGGAGATGGCCTGCGACCTTCGCCATCGCGCGTAGCTCGGCGCGGAAATCGAGGCCGCGATAGGTGGATTCGATATAGGCGTGGCTGAAATCGATCAGCGCGACGAGATTCGGATGGTTCATCGCCTCGACCGTGGCGGCGACTTCGCTCGGCGTCTGGCGATACTGCCCCGGTTCGGTGGTGAAGATGTTTTCGAGCGCGATCTTCACGCCGTAAGGCTTGCAGAATTCGGCCAGTTCGATCAGCGCCTCGCGCTCGCGGGCATCGGCGTCCGCGCGCTCGTGGACCTGGTCGGGACGCAGGCAACCGCTATGCTGCACGATGATGCGCGAGCCGACGCGGTCGCAAAGCTCGACCAGCGCCTTTGCCGCATCGATCTGGTAGCGACACGTTGCGGGGTCCATGAAGTTCGACGACACGAGACCGTGAACCGTGTAGCGAAAATCGAACTGGCTCGTGAGCGCGACGAGACGTTCGGCGCGCTCGGGAATGATCCGCCCACCCGCGATGAGGTCGAGGCTCGTCAGGCCAAGCTCGACCGTGTCGACGCCGATGTCGGCAAGGCGGCGAAGATCGGTCTCGAGGCTGTCGAACTCGCCGTCGACCGAGCCGGCGTTGAAGCCGGTGCCGATGATGTTGCTCATGTGAATGTCTCCTTTGAAAAGAAAAGATCAGGCGGCGGCGCGGTTTTCTGCGCGCAGGGAAAGTGCAAGGTCGGGGCGGTCGGTGGTCAGGTGGCCGATCCCGCGATCGAGCCAGTTGCGGATCAGCCCCGCATCGTTGAGCGTCCATACGCAAAGGCGCTCGACCGGAATGGCGGAGATGATCTCGTCCCAGCGGGCCTCCATCAGTTCGTGATGGACGGCGACGATGTCGACGAGACCGTCGATCCGCGACAGGAACGCTTCGATGCCGCCCTGCCGGTTCGCCCATGCCGCGTTGACGGAAACGAGGCGGGGAAGATCGGGCGCGATGCGCCGGCACTCTTCCAGCACCGAGACGTCGAACGACGTCAGATGACAACGCGTACGCAGCCCAAGCCGGTCGATCTCGGCGACGATCCGCTCGACGATGCCGTCATAGGCGCGCCCGTCCGAGTCGGACTTGATCTCGACGTGCAGGCGCTTGTTCGTCGCCGGGGCCAGCGTTTCCAGAACGTCGCCAAGCGTCGGGATCGTCTCGTCGCAATCTTTCAGGCGCAGCGTTGCGCGTTCCTGCGGCGTGAGGGCGCGGACAGGACCGGTGCCCTCGCTCGTCCGGTCGAGCGTTGCGTCATGGATGACGAGGAGTTCGCCGGCATCCGTCAGATGAACGTCGAATTCGACCGTATCCACATCAAGCGTCAGAACGTTGCGGAAGCCGCCCAGCGAGTTTTCGGGCCAGAGGTCGCGTGCGCCGCGATGGCCGGTGATGTTGGTCATGGGAAATCTCCGTGGTTCAGCGGACGGTGGGATCGAGCTTGTCGCGCAGCCAGTCGCCGACGAGCGAGATGGACAGCGTGGTGAGCATGATGACGAAGGCCGGCGCGAGCATGATCCACGGCGCGGTCGTCAGATATTCGCGCCCGAAACCGACCATGTTGCCCAGGCTGGATTCGGGCGGCTGGACGCCGAGGCCGAGGAAGGAGAGGCTGCTTTCCATCAGGATGATTTCCGGAAAGGTCAGCGTCATCGACACGATCAGCGTGGAGGCGATGTTGGGCAGGATGTGCTTCAGATAGACCCGGCTCGGTTTTGCGCCCAATTGCACGACCGCCGAGGAATAGCCCTGCGCGCTGGCCGAGATGGCGAGGCCGCGTGCGATGCGCGCATAGCGCTCCCAGCCGTAAAAGCCCATCAGGCAGATCAGCAGCCACATGGACGAGCCGAAGAAGGCGAGTACGGCGAGCGCCATGATGAGGAAGGGCAGCGCCGCTTGAAAATCGGCCAGCGCCAGCACAAGGTGTTCGACAACGCCGCGAAACTTCGCCGCGGCGAAGCCGAGCGTCGTACCGACTACGGCCGACAGGATCGTCGCGCCGAAGGCGATAACGAGCGAAATGCGGATCGACTGGATCAGCCGCGAGAGGACGTCGCGGCCAAGTTCGTCCGTGCCGAGGAGATGTTGCGGATCGCCGGGGCCGACGAGACGGCTGGACAGGTCCATCGCCGTGATGCCGTAGGGGCGCAGCCAGTCGGCGAAGACGGCAACGAACACCATGGCGGCAAGCCAGAAGATGCCGAGGCCGACGCTGAAAGGAAGGGCGCGGCGCAGCCCGTTGACCCTGCGGGCAAGAAAGCCGCGTTCGCCTCCGGGGGTGATGTCGAGTGCGGTCATGACGCGCTCCTCAATGCGCCGCCTGCATGCGCAGGCGCGGGTCGAGCCAGCCATAGAGCAGGTCGACGATCAGGTTGGAGACGACCATCGTCGCGGCGATCATCAAAAGGATGCACTGAACGACGGGCAGGTCGCGATTTGTGACGGAGACGACGAGCAACCGTCCGATACCGGGCCACGAGAAAATCGTTTCGACGACGACGGCGCCGGCGATCAGCGAACCGACCATGAAGCCGACGATGGTCACGATCGGAACGGCCGCATTGGGCAGGGCATGACGCCAGATGACGTCCGACCATTTCACGCCCTTGGCGGATGCGGTTCTTACATAGGGCTGGCCCATCACCTCGATCATGGCGCTGCGGGAAAAGCGCGCCAGAATGCCGATGCCGCCGATGCTCATCGTGATCGCCGGCAGGATCGAGTGCTGAAACGAGCCGTAGCCGCCTGACGGCAACAAGCCGAAGGTGACCGAGAAGATCAGCACCAGAAGCAACCCGAGCACGAAAGACGGGATGGTGAAACCGAGGACGGCAAGCAGGATGACACCGCGATCGGCCGCGCTCTGGCGATGGAGTGCCGCGTAGACGCCGGCCGGAATGCCGAGCGCCAGCTTCAGGAACAAAGCCGGAATGGTCAGTTGCAACGTTGCGGGGATGCGCTCCAGGACGAGATCGATCGCGGGTGCGCGGTCGCGCATGGAAACGCCGAAATCGCCCGTCAGGACCGACTGGATATAGGCGAGATACTGAACCCATATAGGTTGATCGAGGCCCCACTGGCTGCGGAAAGCTTCGATCGCGCTGATCGGCACGTCCGGGCCGAGCATGACCTGTGCGGGATCGCCCGACAGTCGAAGAACGACGAAGGCGAAGGTCATGACCGCGAAGATCGTGATGACCGCACGCAGCAATTTCGAAAGCGCAAATCCGATCATGACTGGCTCCTAGGCGGCGATCGCCGCGGTCTGCGGCGTCACCATGTGGCAGGCGACATTGCGCTGCGGCGCGATGGTTTGCAGTTCAGGCCGTGCCGTCTTGCAAATGTCGGATGCGATCGGGCAGCGAGGATGAAACGGGCAACCGGCAGGACGGTTGGCCGGATTGGGTGGTTCGCCCTGCAAAATGAGGCGGCCTTCGAGTTTTCTGCCGGGCACCGGCACACTGGAGGCCAGCGCCTTCGTATAGGGATGGCGCGGACTGGCAAAGATGACGTCGGACGACGCTTCCTCGACGATATGCCCCAGATACATGACGGCCACGCGATCAGCGATGTTTCGCACCACCTTGAGGTCATGGCTGATGAAGACCATAGCGATGCGCTGGCTTTCCTGCAGATCGCGCAGCATGTTGACCACCTGCGCCTGGATCGACACGTCGAGCGCGGCAACCGGTTCATCGCATACGAGTAGGTCTGGCCGGGAGGCGAGCGCCCTTGCGATGACCGCGCGCTGACGCTGGCCGCCGGAAAGTTCATGAGGAAAACGATCCGCCTGATCGCGCCGCAGGCCGACGGCAGCCATCAGTTCCTCGACGCGGCCAAGGCGCTCGTTCTTGGGCAAAAGCCGGTGGATTTCGAGCGGCTCGCCTATCTGCGCGGATATGGGCAGACGCTTGTCGAGCGCGGCGAGCGGGTCTTGATAGACGAGTTGCATGCGCGCTCGTAGCGCCCGCCATTCGGCGGTGCCGAGACGCGGCATGGGCTTGCCGTCAAAAGAGACGCTGCCGCCCTGCGCGGGATCGATGCCGAGGAGCATGCGGCCGAGCGTGGATTTGCCGGAGCCGGATTCGCCGACAATACCCAGCGTTTCGCCCGGCATGACCGAAAGCGAAACCCCGTCGACCGCACGTACCGGCGTTATCGTGCCGAAGAGTCCGCGACGCACCGCATAGGTTCGGACGAGATTCGTGGCCTTGATGAGAGGCTTGTTCAAAGCACGGCCTCCAGAAACTTTTCACGTACGGGTTTCGCCGGCCGTTCTGGCACGGGATTTCGGCAAGCGAGCGCTCGTCCTTTCGCTTGCGCGACCAGCACCGGCACGCTTTCGTTGCAGGCATCGGTCGAACGCGCGCAGCGCGGCGAAAATGCACAGCCGGACGGCATATCTTTCGGGTTCGGCACGGTGCCGGGAATGGGTATCAGGCGTTCGCGCGCGCCATCGAGGCGCGGAATGGCGTCGAACAGGCCGCGCGTATAGGGATGGCGCGGTTCGTCGAAGAGCGTGTCGATCGGTCCCGCTTCGACGATGCGTCCCGAATACATGACGCAGACGCGTTCGCAGACCTGCGAGACGGCACCCAGATCATGGCTGATGAAAACCGTCGCCATGCTGGTCTCTGCGCGAAGTGCGGCCAGAAGGTCGAGGATCTGCGCCTGGATCGTGGCGTCGAGTGCGGTCGTCGGCTCGTCGGCGACAAGGAGATCGGGTTGACCGGCGATCGCCATCGCGATCATCACGCGCTGGGACTGGCCACCGGAAAATTCGTGCGGGAAAAGATCGAAGCGACGGCGCGCATCGGGAATGCCGACAAGGTCAAGCAGACGCACGGCTTCGATCTTGGCTGCATGACCCACCAGCCCGCGATGGAGCGCCAGCGCCTCGACGATCTGACGGCCCACCGTCAGGACCGGATTGAGCGAACTCGACGGGTCCTGAAAGATCATCGCGACGCGCCCGCCGCGAATGCGTTCGAGAACGGAGCGCGGGCGGCCGAGAACTTCCTGCCCGTCGATCTTGACGGAACCCGACACCGTCGCCTTGCCCGGCAACAGGCCCAGTGCTGCAAGCCAGGTGACGGACTTGCCGCAGCCCGATTCCCCGACAAGGCCGAGGGCTTCGCCCGGCGCGACGTCGAGGTCTATGCCATGAAGAACCGGCGTTCCGTCGAACGCGACCTTCAGGCCGCGAATTTCCACGAGATTGGCTCGCATAGCGCCTTCCTCTCCCGATAAATTGAAATGTTAAGAAAAGAAGCGGCGGTGAAAATCACCGCCGCTTCGGACCATCTCAGGAGTTCCAGTTGCCCGAGCGGAAATCCATCGCGAAGGCAGGCGCAGCCTTCCAGTTCAGCGAGGATTTCATGCCGGTGAAGACGGCGTTCTGGTGCAGAACCTGATAGACCGGGTCCTCGCGTTCGCAGACTTCGAGCATCCGGGCGAAGGCCTTCTTGCGCTCGGCACCGTCTGTGCTCGTTTCGAGTACCACCGAGAGTTTGTTGACCTCGTCGTTCGACCACTCACGTGCCTGCTGCACCTGACCGTTCGGCCCGAACTGCGCGACCATCGGCGTGACAGGATCGTTGATGTTGGCGGAGGCCGACCAGTCACGGATGCCGCGCTGCGAGCCCGCATCCATGATCTGCCCCCAGTTTTCCTGCATCTCGATCTCGACATTGAGACCGGCCTGACGCCACATCTCGACGAGGATCTGACCCGTCGGCGTCTGGTTCGTGTAGTAATTGTTAAGGAGGCGATAGGGGATCGGATCGCCCTTGTAATCGGCTTGCCTCAGAAGGTCGCGGGCAAGTTCCAGATCGAATTCGGGAACCGTCCAGCCGTCGATGAACATATCGCCGGACTTGAAGGATTCGAATTGCAGGCCGGCGGGAACGACGGTCTGGCCGCCCCACAATGCTTCCACGATCGCCTGACGATCGATCGAGTGCGTAAGAGCGCGGCGAACCAGCGGATTTTCGAGCACCGGGTGGTGCATGTCGAACACCGATACGCGATGGTTCTGGATCGTGGAGCCCTGCACCTCGAAACCGGACGCATTGCTGACGGCGGCGATCTGGTCCGGCGGCAAGTCGCATGCGAAGTCGTACTGGCCGGACAACAGGCCGTTGACGCGCGAGGCGACTTCGGGAACTTCCACGAAGGTGATGCGCTCGAGCGGCGGGCGGCCACCCCAATATTCGTCGAAGGCGACGAGCGTCAGCGAAACATCGGGACGATATTCGTCGACCATGTAAGGGCCGGTCGTGACCGGCTTGCGTGCCCATGCGGCATAGCTTTCGGCTTCGTCCCAGGCGCGGCGGCTGGCGATCTGGCTGCCATAAGCGTAGAGGCGACCTTCAAGCGTCACGTCGGGCGTCGCATTGTGAAAGCGCACGGTGCGCGTGTCGACGACCTCGACGCCGGCAAGCGCCGGCCAAAGGCGGCGGCCAACACCCGGAACGGCAGCCGGCAGTTCGCGGGCCGTCGCCGGCTGATGCTGTTCGGCGAAGATGGTTTCGCCACCGGCAGGCTGCGTGTCACCGAAGACGCGTTCTGCGGAAAAGGAGAACGCCACGTCCTCGGCGGTCAGTTCGTCGCCATTGTGGAACTTCACGCCTTCGCGAAGCGTCAGTTCCAGCGTCTTGTCGTCGAGGCGACGCCATTCGGTCGCAAGGCCCGGAACCGGTCCCTGATTGCCCATCCAGTCGCGCAGGATCAGTCCTTCCCACAGATTGGGGAAAAACACGCGCTCGCCGACATTCGACTGTTCGGCCCAGATATCGAGCGTGTTGTTATTGGTGATCTTTTGCACGGCGATCGTGATGGAAGGGCGTGACCCTTGCGCGAACGACATGCGCGGCAAGATAAGGCTGCCGGTTGCCGCGCCCATAAGGCCAAGGGCGTGGCGTCGATTGAGTTTCAACATGTTCATCTCCTGATCCATGGGATGCCCGGCGCGCGCGAAAGGGTTCCGCGTGCGGGCGGTTCGTTGCGTCCTGCTCTGGTCTGTCGAATTCCACCGTTGCCCGCTCTTTTGCGGGAAACGATTACGCGATGGCCGGCTCCGCGCGGGACCGGCCAAGCGGACGCGCGAACGCACCCGCCGGATTTCTGTTCAGTAGGGCGGCAAGTTCGCCTGCGCCCCTCGCCACGCCATGCGCGCCGGCAGCCAAAAGCACATCAGCGCGGCCGGGCCGTATGTCCGCCGGATCGACAAAACCGATAGCGGTCATTCCCGCCGCGAGCGCCCCGGTAATGCCGTGTGGATTGTCATCTATGACCAGGCAGGCGTCCGGAGCGACACCCAGCTTTGCCGCGCACAGATAGAAAAGGTCCGGGGCGGGCTTGGCGCGCGCCACCATGTCCGCGCTGAAGATGCTCGGCGCGAAGGCGGCCCAAAGATCGAACAGGCCGAGGCTACGTTCCAGCCGCTCCATGGTGCTGTTCGACGCAACGCATTTGAGCGTGTCGAGATTTTCAACCAGTTCGCTCATGCCTGCCATCGGTGCGAGCGAACTGGAAAATTCGGCATAAAGATCGTCGCGCGCTTCGGCGAATATCCGGTCAGGCTCGTTTGCCCCGAGCTCCTCGATGCAGATCCGCCGCGCATCGGCCTCTGAATAGCCGACGAAGCGGTGATGCACGTCCTCGAGCGAGATCGATATGCCGGAGCGCGTCAATGCTTGCCACAATACGCGGCTGGCCACCGGCTCGCTGTCGATCAGCACGCCGTCACAGTCGAATATGATCAGCTCTGGTGAGTTGTCGGCCATTGCCAAACTTTGGCTCCCCGGTCGAAATGTCGACTTCCGTTTCGATCTGTGGGACAGCTTGCAACCGACCCGGGGCGGGGTTTAGGTTACAAATGTTACGTCTGTGTGACATTTGGGCGGAGGGGACGTGCAGTTACATGAAGTGATGGTCAAGGCGGCGTGGCTCTACCATGTCGAGGGCCTGACGCAGGCGCAGATCGGCGAGCGGATGAATCTGACGCGCCGGCGTGTCAACGAGCTTTTGGCGGACGCGCTCGACAGCGGCATCGTGCGGGTCAGCTTTTCATCTTCTCTTGCGGAGAACGTCGAACTGGAGGCGCAGCTTCGCGAGCGCTACGGTCTGGTGGAGGTTGCCGTCGCTCCGACCCCTGAAAATCCTGACCTGATGTATAGCGCCATGGGCCGGGTGGCGGCGGGCCTTCTGGACAAGCTTGTCGCCACGCTTCGGCCAGCGTCGCTCGGTTTCGGCTGGGGTTCGACCTTGCGTGAAACCGTGCGCCACATGAACCGCGTCAGCCGGACCCATCCGCGCATGACGGTCTGCTCCATGATGGGCGGGCTGACGCGTGGTGCGGAGATCAACACGTTCGAAATCGTCCACAGTTTTGCCGAAGCGCTCGATGCGCAGTGCCATTATTTCGCGGCCCCGATCTATGCCGACAGCCCCGCTTCCCGCGATCTCATCGCCGCCCAGCCCGTTTTCAGCGAGCTTCTGGACGAGGCGGCCGCAGTCGATCTGTCCTTTCTCAGCGTGGGCGACGTGACCGGACATTCGCTGCAGGTCAGGTATGGGCTGCCCGCTGACACGGATGTGCGAACGCTCGTTTCCGCAGGAGCGGTCGGCGATCTGCTCGGCTATTATCTCGATGCGAACGGCGAACCCGTCGACCATCCTCTCAACCGTCAGGTAATCTCGCTCGACCTTGACCGCTATCGCGCGATCACCCATCGCGTCGTCGCGTCCGGTGGACCCCACAAGAGGGCGATTTTGCGCGCGGTACTGAGCGCTGGACTGGCGACAGCGATCGTCACCGATGCCGAGACCGCTCGCTGGCTGTTGAGCGAGCGCAAGCGGGCAAGGGGCTAACCGACTTTCGGCATACCGGCGGGGCGCATGAGTTTTTTCTGCGCGGCAATGCGAAAGAGTGCGTTCGGCGCGCCGTAGCCCGTGTAGCCACCGCGCCGCTCGACGATCTCGAAGAAAAAGCCTTCGCCGAAAGTGCGGCTATAAAGCTGAAAATATTCGCCGCCGGTCTCGTCGCGGTCGTAGAGGATGTTGGCCTCGCCAAGCGCGTCGGCAAAGTCCGGGTCGAGGCCGAAGCGGGCCTCCAGATCGTCATAATAGTTGCGCGAGATCGGCAGCGTGGCGAAGCCGAGCTCCTTCAGCCGCCGGGCCGTTGCGAAGATGTCGCGGCTGGCAAAGGCCAGATGCTGCACCGATGAGCCGAAGCTTTCGGCGATGAAATGACCGGCCAGCGTGCGCCGGTTTTCCGCGCCGTTGAGGGTAAGCCGCAACTGGCCGTCATCGGTTTCGACGACCTGGCTGCGCACCAGTCCGGCGGGATCCACGACATCGACCATCGGCAGTTTGTGCGCCTTGAAGATCGACGTGTAGAAAAGAAGCCAGGTCAGCATCTCCTCATGCGCCATGGTCTGCGCGACGTGGTCGATGCCTTCGAGGCCGGCGTCAACGGCGCCGGGAGCCAGCGGCTCGAAATCGACGTTCCAGATGTCGGCGAGTTCGGACGTGTCGTCGAGGAAATAGATCACGCCGCCGCCGACGCCGCGAATGGCGGGGATGGAGAGTTCGCCGGGGCCGGGGCGCTGTTCGAAGACTTCCGCGCCGAGCGCGCGGGCGCGTGCGACCGCGTCCTTCGCGTTTTCGACCTTCAGCGCGATGGCATAGGCCGAGACGCCGTGGACGAGATAGGAGGAGTGAGCGAAGCCAGCCTTGTCGGTGTTGACGATGATGTTGACGCCGCCCTGCCGCCAAAGCGTCACGTCCTTGGAGCGGTGCCGTGCGTTTTGCGAAAAGCCGATGGTGGACAAAAGCGCACCAAGCTCTTTCGTCTCGGCCGGTCCTGCGGCAAATTCGACGAACTCGACCCCTTTAACCGCCATGCGGTCGGGCATTTCCGGAACCTCGATTGCGATCTGCGGCTCGGTGCGCTGAACCTGGTCCATCAGGTAGACCAGCGAGCGGTGGCCGTCGGCGGCGATGGAGCGCGGCGAGCCGCCGCGGAACTGGTCGTTGAAGATTTCCAGTGACAGCGGGCCGTCATAGCCGGTGGCGGCGACGGCGCGCATGAAATCGACGACCGGCAGATCGCCTTCGCCGGGCATGTTGCGGAAATGACGGCTCCAGTAGAGGAGGTCCATGTCGATCTTCGGCGCATCGGCAAGTTGCACGATGAAGATGCGGTCGCCGGGGATCGAACGGATCGTCTCGACGTCGGTACCGCGCGCCAGCGTATGGAAGGAATCGAGGATCAGGCCGATATTGGCATGATCGGCACGGCGGACGATCTCCCAGGCATCGCGATGGTCGCTGACATGGCGGCCCCAGGCTAAGGCTTCATAGCCGACGCGGATGCCGCGCTTTGCGGCGCGCTCGCCCAGTTCGCGCAGATCGTTCGCCGCGCGATCGATACCGCCAAGCGCGACGGGCGAAACCGACGAGCAGATCAGCATCATGTCGGCCCCAAGCTCGCCCATCAGGTCGAACTTGCGCTCGGCCCGGTCGAAGGCGCGCGCGCGTTGCGGCTCGGGCAAGCCTTCGAAGTCGCGGAAGGGCTGGAACAGCGTTATGTCCAAACCGTTGTCGCGCACCATGCGCCCGACTTCGGCCGGCGAGGCGTCATAGGCGAGGAAGTCGTTCTCGAAAATCTCCACCCCGTCGAAGCCCGCGGCCGAGATCGCCTCCAGCTTCTCGCGCAGATCGCCGCTGATTGAGACTGTCGCAATAGACGTTTTCATGATGCCACGCGGTCGAAGGTTTCGGGCTCGAGCAGTGCTGCGCGCAGCGCCCGCTCGTCGACCTCGTATCCGGTGAAAAGGCTGAACGCATGGACGCCCTGATAGAAGAACAGTTCGTAGCCAGACAGGATTTCGACGCCAGCTGCCCGCGCCGTTTTCAGGAATTGCGTTTCGACCGGCGTATAGACGGCATCGAATGCCCATCGACAGCGCTCGATGGGCAAGTCCGCAAACGCGCTGCCGGGATGGCCGACCATGCCGAGCGGTGTCGAATTGATGACGCCGTCGGCATTCTCGACGGCTTCAGCGAGCGTATGAGGAAGCGTGACGAAGAGTTGCGGAAAAAGCGGTTTCAACGACGCGGCGAGCGCTTCTGCCTTCGCGCGATCGGGATCGAACACCGCCAGACTTGTTGCGCCAAGCTTGCCGAGCGCGAAGGCGATCGCCTTGCCGACACCGCCTGCGCCGGCCATTGCCACGCGACCGGGCGATGTCTTGCCGAACGCGTTTTCGAAGGCGCTGGCAAAGCCGGTGCAGTCTGTATTGAAGCCGCGCGGACCGCCACCTTGGAAAAGAACCGTATTGCAAGCTCCGAGCGCCTTCGCGAGCGGCTCGTCGATACGCAGGCGCCCGACCACCACTTCCTTATAGGGATAGGTGACATTGATGCCTTGAAACCCGCCCGTTCGGCAATTCTCGAACACATCCGCGAAATCCAGCCCGAGATCGGCCGGTATCAGAGGTTCGTAGCTGATTTCGAGGCCGCACATTCTGCCCGCCAGACGGTGCAGTCGGGGTGATTGCGATCGGGCGATATTGTCCCCGATCAGCCCGAGCCTGATCATCTTTTTCCCTCCCAACGAAATGAAGAAAAGATACATCCGATTTATGCCATTTCAAATGGCAAAACAGATTATCTCATATGAAAATGTTTATTATTTGATGGTGCCTGTCGCCAGCGCGTGTTCGACGCCGCCGCTGACATGGGCTTCCAGAATTGCGCGTGCGGTGGTTGCGTTTCGCTCGAGCGCGCAATCGAGCAGTTTTTCGTGCTCCTGCGCTGCGATATCGCCGCGAAACGAAAGCGCGATCATTTGATAGCGCAGATATTTGTCGAAAACGGCTGCATGCGTATCCATCAGCACCTTGGAGCCGCATGCCGAGATCAGCGCCTGATGAAACTCCCAGTCGTAGCGTTTCCATGTCTCGGTTTGCGAAAGGTCGCCGTCCCTCATCCGTTTTTCCAGCGTGGATAGCTTGTAATGGCTGGCGACGACGCGGCCCTCCCACTCGACATCGCCAGCCTCGAAGGATTGCACCATCGCGTGTGATTCCAGAAGGAGGCGCAGATCAGCCGTTTCCCGGAGATTGCCGACCGAAACGGGCGCGACCTCGAAACCACGCTGACCTTCGGCGACCACGAGGCCTTCGGACGACAGGCGGTTGAGGATTTCACGCAGCGTGCTGACGCTTGCGCCATATGTGTCCTTGAGCTTTTCAAGTTTCAGCTTCTGCGTGGGGCGCAGCCGTCCGAAAATGATGTCGGAGCGGATGCGCTCATAGGCCTGCTCGCTGATCGTCTGCTGCGTGACGCTTTCGTTTTCTGGGACGGGAGCCTGTCTGGCGGCCTTTTGCGTTGAAGGGGCTTGCTGCTTCATGCGACGAGGATTCCGTTTTGTGTCGTGTGCTCGACGCAGGCCGAGATGTGCTGGCGCAGGAGCGCGACGGCGCCCGCATGGTCGCGATCGAGCGCGAGCGCCAGAAAGCGGCGATGTTCTTCGGCCGCCGCCAAACCGCGAAAGATCACGGCGATGACTTGATAGCGCACGAACAGGTCGAAGATGCGCGCATGTGCTGACATCAGCGCTTCGGAACCGCATGCATCTATCATCGCGCAATGAAATTCGCGATCGTAATGCTTCCAGGCCTCGGTCGCCGTTTCCTCGCCGGCAAGCATGCGCGCCTCGTAGCGCGACAGCTTGTGATGGGCGGATACGACCCGCGCCTCCCAGTCGAGATCGCCGCGCTGGAATGATTCCATCAGCGCGTGACCTTCCAGCAATTCGCGCATGGAAGCGATTTCGCGGAAATTCTGCTGCGAGACCGGCGCGACTTCGAATCCCTTTTGTCCTTCCGCCGCGACGAAGCCCTCGGAACTCAGCCGGAAGAGGATTTCGCGCAAAGTGCTGACGCTTGCCGAATAGGTGTCCTTCAATCTTTCGAGGCGAAGCCGTGTCCCCGGCTTCAAACGGCCGAAAATGATGTCGTGCCGTATCTGCCTGTAGGCAGTCTCGCTGGTCGTCTCCGGGGCCGGGTCTTGATGAGGCACGTTCATTCGTCCTGTTCGCCGACATAGTAGACCGCGGGAACCTGCATCTTCAAGCGACACGCAAAGAAAATGACATAACAGAAAATCTCATACGAAATCGATTTCGCGTATTGATCAACTTTATGTCTCATGGCATGAATTTCGGGAAGGGTGGCCCTGGGGGCCGGCTCTCACGTGATCAGGGAGGATCAAGACATGTCGATTTCCATGAGCCGTCGCGCTCTCATGGCTGCGGGCGCCGCAGTTCTCATTTTGTCGTCGCTTCCGGCCTCTGCGCAGGAACGACTTCGCTTTTCAGCCGTGTTCTCCGAACAGGACATCCGCGCCGAGATGATGAAGAAGTTCACCGACGAGATCGGCGAGGACTTCGCGTTTCAGGGCTATTACGGCGGCAATCTGTTCAAGCAGGGGACCGAACTCGTCGCCTTGCAGCGCGGCAATCTGGAG
The DNA here is from genome assembly GCF_054612275.1 of Aliihoeflea sp. PC F10.4. Lineage (NCBI taxonomy): Bacteria > Pseudomonadati > Pseudomonadota > Alphaproteobacteria > Hyphomicrobiales > Phyllobacteriaceae > Aliihoeflea > Aliihoeflea sp. PC F10.4. The sequence goes on from NZ_JBTSWH010000001.1 coordinate 233,089, forward strand.
ATGGGCAACATCGCCCCGCAGGACATCGCGAACCAGATCCCCGAATGGTCGATCCTGACCTCGGCCTATCTCTTCCGCGACGCCGCGCATCTCAAGACCTTCTTCGACAGCGAAGCCGGCGACGAGATGAAGCAGATGGTCGAGGACCAGCTTCAGGTGAAGATTCTCGGCCCGACCTATTTCGGCGCGCGCCAGGTCGGCCTTGTCGGCGACAAGGAAATCAACACGCCGGAGGATATGGCCGGCATCAAGCTGCGCATGCCCGGCGGCGACGCCTGGCAGTTCCTCGGCCAGGCCATCGGAGCCAACCCGACGCCGATGGCCTATGCGGAAGTCTATACCGGCCTGCAGACCGGCGCGATCGACGGGCAGGACAATCCGCTGCCGAACGTCGAGAACATGAAGTTCTACGAAGTCATGGATCAGATAGTCCTGACCTCGCATCTTGTCGGTTTCGACGTCTTGACGATCTCGCTCGACGCCTGGAACAAGCTCAGCCCCGAGCAGCAGGAAACCATGCAGACCGCCGCCGACAACGCGATGGACTGGAGCACCGAGCAGCACATCGCGCAGGAAGCGGAACTCGTATCCTTCTTCGAGGAACAGGGCCTGACCATCCACGAGCCGGATATCGATGCGTTTCGCACCCACGCGCAGGAAATGTACCTGAACTCGCCGCTGGCCGAGAGCTGGCCGGAAGGCATGGTCGAGCGCATCAACGCGCTTTGATCGACGTATCGAGCGGCATGGCGCAATTGCGTGCGCCATGCCGCCTTTCATCCGTCGGCTGTAAATTTCTGAAAACCGGCATGAGGAGACGGCAATGCGATTGACCAGCGTCGGCCGGTGGCTTTACGCGCGTGCTGAAAACATTCTGGCTCTGATGCTGGCGGTCATGTTCTTCGGCTTCATCGCGCAGATCGTCTTTCGTTATTTTCTCAATTTCCCGATCGGCTGGACGTCCGAGCTGACGGTCATCATGTGGCTGTGGCTCGTCCTTTGGGGTGCTGCCTTCGTGGTGCGTGAGAATGAGGAAATCCGCTTCGATCTTCTTTTCGATGCCGTCGGTCCAACAGCGCGGCGCGTTATGGTGGTGGTCGGCGGTCTTGCGCTTATTGGCCTGTATCTCTTCTCGCTGCCGGCGGTGGTCGACTACGTGACCTTCATGAAGGTGCAGTCGACGGCCTATCTCAAAATCCGCTTCGACTATCTTTATTCGATCTATGTGGTCTTCGCCGTAGCCGTGATCGTCCGCTATGGCTGGCTGATCAGCAAAGCGTTCCAGCGCGCTCCAAGAGAGATCGACCCAACCGAAAAGAGCTCCGGCCTATGAGCCTTTCCGATCCCTTCACGCTGTGCCTCGTGACGCTGGTTTCGCTCAGCCTTCTGGGGCTGCCGATCGGCCATTCGATGATCGCCGCATCGATCCTTTATCTTTACGCGGCCGGTCTCGACATGGGCACGGCGGCCGAACAGCTTTTGAACTCCATGTTCACGAGCTACACCATGCTTGCCGTGCCGCTGTTCATCCTCGCGGCAGAGCTCATGAATTCCGGCTCGATGACGATCCGGCTTCTCAATTTCTGCAACGCCATCGTGGGACGGTTTCGCGGCGGGCTTGCGCAGGTCAACGTGCTGCAAAGCCTGATCTTCGCGGGCATGTCCGGCTCGGCCATCGCCGATGCCGCCGGCATGGGCAAGATGATGCAGAAAATGATGACGGAAAACGGCAAATATACGCCGAGTTTCGCGGCTGCGCTGACCGCCGTTTCCGCCGTCATCGCGCCGATCCTGCCGCCGTCCATTCCGCTGGTCATCTATTCGCTTGTTTCCGGCGCGTCGATCGGCTTCCTGTTTCTGGCCGGCATCCTGCCGGGACTGCTGATCGCCATTTCGCAGATGTTCGTCGTTGCGTGGAGCGCAAGGCGGCAGAATTTTCCGACAGAGGCCCCCGTTCCGGCCCGCAAGATTCCCGGCATAACGCTGCGCGCTCTTCCTGCCCTGATGCTCCCGGTCGTCCTGCTCGTCGGCCTTCGCGGCGGCGTGATGACACCGACGGAGGCCGCGGCCGTCGCCGCGCTTTACGCCCTGATCGTCTCTGTCATCATTCACCGCGATGTCGGCATCCGCGAATTTTACGCCTCGCTTTTATCGGCCGGACGCATGACAACGTCCGTCGGTATGCTGATCGCCGGTGCGATGGTCTTCAACTACGTCGTCACCATCGAGAACATTCCAGCCTCGCTCAGCGCGTTCCTGCTTTCGTTCGAACTGACGCCGCTGACGTTCTTCATCATCGTCAACATCGTGCTGTTGCTTCTGGGCTGCGTTCTGGAAGGCACGACGATCCTGCTCGTGATCGTGCCGGTGCTGATCCCGACCGCGCAGGCGCTTGGCATCGACATGATCCATTTCGGCGTCGTCGTCGTCTTCAACATCATGCTGGGGCTGATCACGCCACCCTACGGCCTGCTCTTGTTCGTCGTCGCACGCGTATCCGGCGCGCCGTTGAGGGCTATTGTCAAAGATGCGCTGCCCTTTTTGGCGGGAATGTTCGCCGCACTCATATTGATCACCTTGTTCCCGGCGCTCGTTCTCGCGGTACCGCGCATGTTCGGCTATTCGGGCTGAGGCAGCAGGAGACTTTTGAAAAATGCCGTCGCCGATTTACGTTCTCAACGGTCCGAACCTCAACCGTCTGGGTAAGCGTGAGCCCGAAATCTACGGTTCGACGACGCTCTCGCAGGTCGAAGCCATGTGCCGCGAGGCGGCCGGCGATATCCCCGTCGAGTTTCGTCAGTCGAACCGCGAATACGAGTTGATCGACTGGATTCACGAGGCGATCGACCGGCCGGCGGCGGGCATCGTCATCAATCCGGCCGCCTTCACCTTCACATCGATCGCCATTCTGGACGCCCTGAAGATGTTTCCCGGGCCGATCATCGAGCTTCATATCTCGAACGTCCATCGCCGCGAGGCGATCTATCACAATTCGCTGGTCTCGAAGATCGCGACGGCGGTTATCGCAGGGCTGGGAGCCGAAGGATATGAAACGGCCATCGCTGCGATGAAGCGCATGAACAGGGCTGGCTAACGCGCCCCTGCTTCATCAGCGTATGGCTTGCTTCTCGTCGAGCATCGTCGGTGGGGTGCAAAGGGCGTCGACGAGATTGGGTTTCGCCATTGGACCGCTGACGCCGGTTACGCATCGCTCCCAAGCGGAGGCAGTCGCCAGTCCGGCGAGCATGGATAGCAAGATTGCGAGCGAAATCGGAAGGCGGGTCATCGGCAGACAATCTAGTGCGTTGCGCTGCAGCATCGAATGACAATTCGTCACACGACGTCACCTAGTCGGGAGCCGGCCGTCAGTTCTTGGCGCGCGGCCAGGCATAGGCGCCGGCCTTGCTTGTCGTCAGCTTTGCGCCGGCAAGTCCTTCGACGATCTTCAGGCCGGCAAGGCATCCATCGATGACGGGCACGCCCGCTTCCTGAGACAGCCAGTCGGTCAGGTCCGCCATGCCCGCGCAACCGAGAATTATGGCGTCGCTGCCGTCGCTTTTGACTGCCGAAAGGACCGCATCACGGACGATCATGCGCGCATCGGGATCGTGTTCCAATGCCAGAACCGCGATATCGGCCGCATGGACGCGCCGGCAGCGACGCTCCATGCCGTAGCGCACGGCCAAATCCTCGATGATCGGGATTGAACGCGGCAGCGTCGTCACGACCGAAAAACGCGCGGCGATAACACTTGCCGCAATCATCGCCGCCTCGCAGATACCCATGACCGGGCCGCTCGCGATTTCGCGCGCGGCTCCGATGCCCGGATCGTCGAAACAGGCGATGATTGTGCCATCATTACCGTTGCGCTCGGCCGAGGCAATGATGTCGAGCATGCCGGCAAGGCTCGCCGCCTCGTCGAAATGTCCCTCGATGCTTGCCGGGCTCGTGTGCGGATTGCGGAAGGAGAGCTGCGTATCCGTCGCCGCAAAGGGCTTAATCGACCTTGCGATCTTGTCCGTCATCGCCGCTGTGGAATTGGGATTGACGACGAGAAGCTTCATGCGAGTGCCGGTTCGGTTTTGGCGAGCTTTTCGGTGGCCGTACGTTCAGCAAAGATGCAGCGCGCCATGCGATTCTCACCGAGCGCGACCGCAGGCGGTCGCTCGCTCATGCAGCGTGGAACCGCGAAACGGCAGCGCGGCGCAAACGAGCACGCGGTCGGCGCGCGATCGAGGGATGGCGGGGCTCCAGGGATCGTGGTGAGCTTTTCGCCGCGTTTCGCGCCGAGAACCGTCGAGGACAGGAGGCCTTGCGCATAAGGGTGGCGCGGGTCGCGCACGACCTGCGCCATCGTACCCGTTTCGGCAACTTCGCCGGCATACATGACTGCGATCCGGTCGCAGATCTCGACGGCGACGCCGAGGTCGTGGGTCACGAAAATGACCGACATATCCATTTCGGCCTGCAATTCGCGCAAAAGCAACAGGATTTGGATCTGGACGGTGGCGTCGAGCGCTGTCGTCGGCTCGTCGGCGAGGAGAATTTTCGGTCGGCAGGCGAGCGCGAGCGCGATCATGGCGCGCTGGCGCATGCCGCCCGACATTTCGTGCGGATAAGCGTCTAGCCGGCGTTTTGCGGAGGGAATGCGCACCCGCTCCAACATTTCGAGCGCGCGCTGCTGCCCTTCCTTCATGCTCTTGCCTTCATGTCGCACGACGGATTCGGCGATCTGCGTGCCGATCGTATAGACCGGATCGAGAGCAAGCGCGGGTTCCTGAAAGATCATCGACACGACCTTGCCGCGCATGTCGGACAACTGGTTGTCGCCCATCGCCAGTACGTCTTTTCCGTCGACTTCGATGCCGCCGGTTATCTTCGTGCGCTTTTTGGGCAAAAGCCGCATCAAGGCGCGCATGGTCACGCTCTTGCCCGAACCGGATTCGCCCAGAAGTCCGACCACTTCGCCCGGCATAACGTCGAGGCTGACGCCGTTGACCGCATGGACCGTGCGTTCGCCGTGAAAAGTGACATTCAGGTCTCGAATAGAGATGATCGGTTTCATGACGGCTCCAGAACGGGTTGTTGGGAACCGGTGGCGCGGGAATGTCCCGAACCCGGCACATACATCAGGCACGCGACGGCGTGTTCGTCGCCGACCGCCGCAAGGGAAGGGGAGGTCTGCGTGCAGCTTTCCTCCGCGAATGGGCATCGCGTGTGGAAACGGCAGCCGGATGGCGGATCGATCGGATTGGGCGGATCGCCGGCGAGCGGCGCTTCGGTCGTGCGCCGGTCAGGGTCGAGTGTCGGCATCGAGGCGAGTAGCGCCTTCGTATAGGGATGGCGCGCGGCCCCCCACAATTCCTCGACCGGGCCGATTTCGACGACTTCGCCCAGATACATCACCAGAACGCGGTCGGAGATGTAGCGCACGACGTTGAGATCGTGACTGATGAAGATGTAAGTCAGGCCGAAATCGCGCTTCAGGTCGATCAGAAGGTTGAGCACCTGTGCCTCGACCGATTTGTCGAGCGCGGAGACAGCTTCATCGAGAATGACGATGCGCGGCATCAGCGCCAATGCGCGGGCGATGTTCACGCGCTGGCGCTGCCCGCCGGAAAGTTCGTGCGGATAGCGGTTGGCGAAGGTTTCGGGCTTCAGCCCGACGCGGCCGAGAAGGTCGCGGGACCGATCTCTCGCCTCCTTGTCGCCGAGGCCATGCACCTTCGGTCCGAAAGCGATGGAGTCCTCGATCGTCAGGCGCGGGTTGAGCGAGGCGTAGGAATCCTGAAAGACCATCTGCATGCGCCGGCGCAATTCGCGCAGCGAGAGCGAACCGCCGACGGATTCGCCGTCATAGACAATGCGTCCTTCGTCCGGCTCGATGAGATGCATGAGAAGGCGCGCGGTTGTCGATTTTCCGCAGCCCGATTCACCAACGATGCCGAGCGTTTCACCCTTGGCAACGGCGAAGTCGACGCCGTCGACAGCGCGCACGACCTGTTTCTTGCCGATCAGCCCACCGCCGACCGGAAAATGTTTTCGAAGCCCTTTTATCTCGAGGAGCTTCTGGCGCGGGCCGCCCTTGTCTTCGATCTGTTCGAGCATGTCAGTTCCTGATGTCCATGGCGCTTCGCAGGCCGTCGCTCAAAAGGTTGAAGCCGATTGAGATTGCGAAAATCATCACTCCGGGAAGCGCGGCCAGCCAAGGATCGACATAGATCGCGGTTCGCAGCGTGTTGAGCATCAGCCCCCATTCGGGTTGTGGCGGACGGGTGCCGAGGCCGAGGAAGGAAAGGCCGGCCGCAAGGATCATCGACACCGAAATCAGGCTCGTCGCATAGACGAAGATCGGCCCCAGAACGTTGCCCAGCACATGCACGCGCATGATGGTCAGCGCGTTCGCGCCCGAGGCACGCGCCGCATCGACGAAGTCGAGATTGCGCACGCTTGTCGTCACGCTTTCGGCAACGCGTGCGATCGGCGGGATGAACACGATGGTCAAGGAGACGATCGAGTTGAGGATACCCGCGCCGAGCGCTCCCGAAATCGCGATCGCCAGAAGAACGGAGGGAAACGCGTAGAAGATGTCGATCGTGCGCATGATGGCGGAGTTGACCCAGCCGCCATTATAGCCTGCGATGACGCCGAGGATCGTGCCGATGACGAAGGCGTTGAAGACGGGAAGGATGCCGATCAAAAGGCTCAGCCTTCCGCCGTAGATCAGGCGCGAAAGCATGTCGCGGCCAAGCTCGTCCGTGCCCAGCGGATGCCCTTCTGTGCCGAAGGGGCGAAGGCGCGAGATCATCGATCCGCGAAACGGATCGGCAAGGCCCAGATACGGCGCGAAGATGGCCGAAAGAAATATCAGCACCAGCACGCCGGCACAGATCATCGACAGCGGATCGCGCACGAGACGCCGTCCGACTGTCGTCCAGTAGCCACGCCGCTTTTCGACGGTCGCGATCTCGACGAGGGGTTCGGTTGCGATGGCCATAGGTGTCAGCCTCGCTTGATGCGTGGATCGATCGTCGCCTGCAAAAGGTCGACGAAGAGGTTGAGGAAGACGAAGAACAGCGCGAGGACAAGGATGGTCCCCTGCAGAAGCGGCAGGTCGCGCTGGAAGATCGCCGTGTTGAGCAGAAAGCCCGTGCCCGGCCAGGAAAAGACGGTTTCGATGAGGATGGAGCCGCCTAGAAGATAGCCCAGTTGCAGCCCCATCACCGCGATCGCCGTCGGCGCGGCGTTCTTCACGACGTGGACGAAGACACGTCCCTCGCCAAGCCCCTTGGCGCGCAGCGCGTCGACGAAGTCGTTCGACAGGATGTCGCCGACAAGCGCGCGCACCGTGCGGGTGACGATGCCCATGGGGATCACCGCCATGGTCACCGCCGGCAGGACGAGGAACTGGAGATGGGACCACGTCCATGTCCAGTTACCCGGCCCCGCGCCGACTGCGGGCAGCCAGTTGAGCTGCACCGAAAAGATGATGACCAGCACCATGCCGAGCCAGTAATGCGGAACGGACACGCCTGCGATGGCTATTGAGGTTGCCAGCTTGTCGACCCAGCTATCGCGGTAGTAACCGGCGATTAGCCCGAAGAAGATGCCGAGTGCGAAGCCCAGAACGGCGGCCGTGCAAGCCAGAAGAAGCGTGTTGCTTACGGCGCGCATGACTTCGCCGAGAACGGGGCGTCCATTGGCAATGGAGGTGCCAAGATCGCCGGCAACCGCATTCGATATCCATATCCAGAACTGCACCGGCAGCGGGCGGTCGAAGCCGTATTGCGTTCTCAGCCGCGCTTCGAGTTCCGCCGAGGCGTCGGCCGGAAGGATCGAGACCAGTGGATCGCCCGGCGACAGGTGGACCAGCATGAAGCAGACGACAGCGACGCTGAACACGACCGGGACCGTGTAGACGAGACGCTTGGCGAGATAGACGAGCATGGACGCGGCATGCCTTTCCTTTGAGGAGCGAGCCTTTCGGGGACTGGCCGTGGCGCACCATCAAGCGCGCCACGGGTCGGGTTTGCCGCCCGGTTTTATTCCTCGACGGTGATCGGCGAGAAATCGATGAACCAGCTTTTCGGCTGGATCACGTTGGTCACCTTGGCGCTCATCGCGCGCGGGCTGACGTCATGTGCGACATAGAGAAACGCCGCGTCGTTGACGGAAGCCGCGTGGAGTTCGGCCAGTGCGGCGTCGCGCTCGGTAGTATCGAAGGTCTCGCGCGCCTTGGCGACCAGTTCGTCATAGACCGGTTCGTTGACGTAGCCCCAGTTGTTGGAAACCGGCGGTGCCATTTCGGACTGAAGGAAGCGCACCAGCGCGAAGAACGGGTCCATGGTGGCGAAGGTCACGTTCGTGGAGTGCGCGCCCAGCGAGCCGGGATCGTTCGCGCCCTGACGCCAGTTGGTGAAGAGCGTGTTCCATTCGAGCACTTCGAGCTGCACGTCGAAATGGCATTCTGCCAGCGCCTGCTGGATGTATTCGTTCATCGGCAAAGGCTGCATCTGGCCGGAACCGGAGGCGGAGGTGAGCGCCTTGACCGTCAGCCTGTTGCTGTCCGAATAGCCGCTTTCCTCCATCAGCCTACGGCCCTCGTCGGGATCGAAGGTGATGTTGAAGGTGACGTCGCCGCGCCAGGGATGCCCTTCTTCAACTGCGCCTGTAGCAGGTGCCATCAGGCCGGCGAGGAGGCCGTCACGCATGCCTTCGCGGTCGATGCACAGATTGGCGGCCTTGCGGGCATTGATGTCGTTCCATGGCGAACCATCGACACGCGAGAACTGCCACGGCCACACATGCGGCGCTTCGTTCTTGTGCACCACGAAGCCGCGGCTTTCGATCTGGGGAACGGCGTCCGGCGCAGGCGCCTCGATCCAGTCGACCTGTCCCGACAAAAGCGCGGCCGTGCGGGCGTTCGCCTCCGGCATCGGCAGCAGAATGAGCCTGTCGACATTGGGTACGCGCTCGGCGTCCCAGTAGCCTTCGTTCTTGACCAGTTCCAGCCGTTCGCGCGGTGCGAAAGCGTCCATGATCCAGGGGCCGGTTCCCGACGCATCGCGAGCAAAGGCTTCCCATGCCGCAGCCGCTTTGGCATCGTCATCACCACTCGCCGCGTCGAAATGTTCCTGCCATTTGGCGGGGCTGGCCATGAACAGGTTCGTCAAATTGATCGGCAGGAAGGAATCGGGCTGCGAGGTCGTCAGCTCGACCGTGTATTCGTCGATCGCGACGGCGCTGCGCAACGTGGGCATGCGCGAGGCGGTGACGCCGACCTGGCTGGCGTCGTAGTGGAGCGCTTCCTCGTCCAGCACTTTCTCGACGTTCCACACCACCGCTTCGGCATTGAACGGCGAGCCGTCGTGGAAGGTCACGCCTTCACGCAGCACGAAGGTCCATTTCGTCGTGTCGTCCTCGTTTACCGACCACTCGGTCGCCAATCCCGGGATGACGACGCTCGCATCCTCCTGCGACGACAGATCCCATAAGGTCAGCGCATCATACATCGTCAGGCCGGTGAAGCGGTTGCCCTCGAAGCCTTGATCGGGCTGGCCGAGCGTGCGCGGAATGTCGCCGGCCGTCATGCCGATACGCAGGGTCGTTTCGGCCTGCGCTGCGCCGGCCTGAAAAACCATCATCGCCGCGACACAACATCCAGCGGCGAGAGAGCGCGTCCGATTGAGTCTTTTCTGCATGATTTTCGCCTTCCCCTTTGGTTCAAATTCATTCCGCGCATGACGAGCGCGGTTGCCGCAGAAGAAACGCAAGAGCCGTGCCACACAGGTGAGCTTTGCAATCGAGCTGATTAGAATAGATGCAAGACGAATTATTGCTGAAAATTTGTTCACATTGCCAACAATGTCGGCTCGGTAGGATGAGCTTGCCATAGAGGCACTATTTGCTGGACCAAGATCGGATCGCCGCAACCCGCTTGCCTGTGCGACGGCGTTCGCCTATCAGCTATCCGCGTCGTGCGGATCCTGAACCGCGGTCTCGCCGATTGACGGTCGTCATGCGGTCGTCTCCTGTCGCAAGGCACATCGACCCAGCGACTTAAATGCCCATTGGACGCAATCGATGATCCGCCGTTTCTTTTCCTATTATACGCCCTGGAAAGGGTTGTTCATCCTCGACTTTTCCTGCGCGATCCTTGCAGGACTGCTCGAACTCGGCTTCCCACTCGCAGTCAAATGGTTCATCGACTCGTTGCTGCCGACGGCGCAATGGGGCGCGATCATGCTCGCGGCGGTGGGTCTTTTCGCCCTCTACATCGTCAATACGGGGCTGATGGCTGTCGTGGTCTATTGGGGCCACATGCTCGGCATCAATATCGAGACCGAGATGCGCCGAAAGGCGTTCGACCATCTTCAAAAGCTGTCCTTCCGCTTTTATGACGAGAACAAGACCGGCCACCTTCTGGCGCGCGTGACGAAGGACCTGGAGGAGATCGGCGAGGTCGCTCATCACGGCCCCGAGGATCTTTTCATCGCCATCATGACGCTGATCGGTGCGCTGGCGCTGATGCTGTGGGTGCATCCGCCGCTGGCCATGATCACCGCCACCATCGTGCCGTTCATCGCCTGGATCACGACACGCTATGGCGGTCGCATGACGCAGAACTGGCAGGCGCTTTACGGGCGCGTCGGCGATTTCAACGTGCGGCTGGAGGAAAACATCGGCGGCATGCGCGTCGTGCAGGCCTTCGCCAACGAGGATTTCGAGCGCAAGCTTTTCGCGCGCGACAATGACCGCTACCGCACGACCAAGCTTGCTGCCTACAAGATCATGGCCGCGAGCACCTCGCTGTCTTACATGAGCGTGCGGCTGATCCAGCTCGTCGTCATGATCGCGGGCAGCTATTACGTGATCAACGGGGATCTCACGAGCGGCGGCTTCGTCGGCTTTTTGCTTCTGGTCAACGTCTTCGTGCGCCCGATCGAGAAGATCAACGCCGTCATCGAAACCTATCCTAAGGGCATCGCCGGCTTTCAGCGCTATCTGTCGCTGATCGATACCGAGCCGGACGTCGCCGACCGTTCGAACGCGCGTTCGGTCGAAAAGCTCACCGGCAACATCGCATATCGCGGCGTGACGTTCGGCTATTCACCCGGCCGACCCGTATTGAGAGACATCGACCTCGACATTGCAGCAGGCGAAACTGTCGCCTTCGTCGGCCCGTCAGGAGCCGGCAAGACGACGCTCTGCTCGCTTCTGCCGCGCTTTTACGAGGTTGAAGCCGGGGCGATCACCGTCGATGGCATCGATATCCGCGATATGATGCTCACCTCGCTGCGCGCGCAGATCGGTATCGTCCAGCAGGACGTATTCCTGTTCGGCGGCACGATCCGCGAAAACATCGCCTATGGACGCCTTGGCGCGAGCGACGCGGAGATCGAACAGGCAGCGCATCGCGCGCGGCTCGACGGGCTGATCGCTTCATTGCCGGACGGGTTCGAAACCGTTATCGGCGAGCGCGGCGTGAAGCTCTCGGGCGGCCAGAAGCAGCGTCTGTCGATCGCGCGTATCTTCCTGAAGAACCCGCCGATCCTGATTCTCGACGAAGCGACGTCGTCGCTCGACACGCAGACGGAACGCGAAATCCAGCAGTCGCTTGCCGATCTTTCTAAAGGGCGCACTACGCTCGTCATCGCGCACCGGCTGGCGACGATCCGCAATGCGGACCGCATCGTGGTGATCGATAAATCCGGCATCGTGGAAGAAGGCGCGCATGATGAACTCGTCAATAGCGGCGGTGTCTACAGTCGCTTCAACGGGCAAGCCTGACCGCGCAAATGCGCAGATCGTTTGTCGGCGCTTGTCCTACGCCGCGAGCGGCCTAGCTATGTCGCTGCACCATCAACGCCAGAGGACCGCCCAAATGCCCGATCTCGCCCTGACTCCGCTCATCTCGCTCATCGCGGGCGTCGTCATTTTGATCATGCCACGTCTGCTCAACTACATCGTCGCCTTCTACCTCATCGTCATCGGTCTTATCGGGCTGTTTCCCGAACTCGCAGGATAGCCGCCGGCGCGACAATACTGCCATTGCCCTCAAACGCGCTTTTCGTTATCAGCGGTGGACGAATTTGCGAGGAGCCACCCATGGCAGAACAGCATCCCTCCGGTCCGCTCGAAATGGGCGCCGAAATGGACTACGCCGAACACGAGAAGACCTACAATTTCTTCCTCGAGTTCACGAAATACGCGACGCTGATCGTGGTGGCCCTGCTCGTCGCGATGGCGTTCGGGTTCTTCACGTCCGCCGGCTTCATCTCGTCGTTCATTCTGTTCGTTCTGATCTGCGGTATCGGGGCTTTTTCCCTGCGCTGACGAACGATTGTCGCGGGACCTTCCCGCGATAAGATCAGATCGGCCGAGGGGAGGGGTTCATGACGCAGATCGTATTCATACCGAAAGAAATCGAGGCCGGCGAACCGCGTGTCGCCGCATCGCCCGAAACGGTCAAGCGCCTGAAGGCGCTCGGGCTGGACGTGGTGGTGGAGGCCGGAGCCGGGGAGCGCTCGCGCATCCCCGATGCGGAATTCGAGAAGAACGGTGCCCGGATCGGCAGCGCTGCAGATGCAGCTGCTGCCGATATCGTTTTGAAGGTGCGCCGTCCCGCCAGCACGGAATTGAAAGCCTATAAATCCGGCGCCGCCGTCATCGCCGCGATGGACCCATACGGCAACAACGCCGCCATCGAGGCGATGGCGCAGGCTGGCATTTCGGCGTTCGCGATGGAATTCATGCCGCGCATCACGCGTGCGCAATCGATGGATATCCTGTCCTCCCAAGCGAACCTTGCCGGCTATCAGTCCGTCGTCGATGCCGCCTATGAATATGATCGCGCGTTGCCGATGATGATGACGGCGGCGGGCACCGTTCCGGCCGCCAAAATCTTCATCATGGGTGTCGGTGTCGCGGGCCTTCAGGCGATCGCGACCGCGCGGCGCATGGGCGCAGTCGTCACCGCGACGGATGTGCGCCCCGCCGCCAAGGAACAGGTCGCCTCGCTCGGCGCGAAGTTCCTTGCCGTCGAGGACGAGGAATTCAAGGCGGCGGAGACCGCAGGCGGCTACGCCAAGGAAATGTCCAAGGAATATCAGGCGAAGCAGGCCGCGCTGACGGCCGAGCACATTGCCAAGCAGGACATCGTCATCACCACCGCGCTCATTCCCGGCCGTCCCGCGCCCAAGCTGGTCTCGGCCGAGATGGTCGCGTCCATGAAGCCCGGTTCGGTCATCGTCGATCTCGCTGTCGAGCGCGGCGGCAATGTCGATGGCGCGAAGGCGGGCGAGGTCGTGACGAGCGCGAACGGCGTCAAGATCGTCGGCCATCTGAACGTTGCCGGCCGCATCGCCGCATCGGCCTCGCTTCTCTACGCCAAGAACCTCTACGCCTTCCTCGAAACGCTGATCGACAAGGAAACGAAGACCCTTTCGATTCAGCCCGAGGACGAACTCGTCAAGGCGACGTTGCTGACCCATCAGGGCCGCGTCGTGCATGCGAATTTCGTCAAGGCCGACGCGCCGGTGCCGATGGCTGCGACCGACAGCACGGAGCCCGATCTCGACGCTGCGCCCAAGGCAACCGCCAAGCCTAAAGCCGCTTCGAAGAAGGGGGACGCGTGATGGAAATGACCGCGATGGAACGCGCCATCCAGCGCCTTGAACAATCGGTCGCGGCCCTGCGGCTCGCCTTTTCCGACGTTCAGGCCTCCGAGGCGGCGGGTCACGCAGCAGCGGCTGCAACGGGCGGCGCGATCGACCCGTTCGTCTTTCGCTTCGCTATTTTCGTGCTGGCGATCTTCGTCGGCTACTACGTCGTCTGGTCGGTGACGCCTGCGCTTCACACGCCGCTTATGTCCGTGACCAATGCGATTTCCTCGGTGATCGTCGTCGGTGCGCTGCTGGCCGTCGGCATCTCGTCGTCGGGCATCGCGACCGGCTTCGGCTTCATCGCGCTGATCCTTGCTTCGGTGAACATCGTCGGTGGCTTCCTCGTCACCCAGCGCATGCTGGCGATGTACAAGAAAAAAGAAAAGTGAGGCGCTGATCCATGAGCGAGAATTTCGCCTCCTTCCTTTATCTCGTATCCGGCGTCCTGTTCATCATGGCGTTGCGCGGGCTTTCGCATCCGACGACCAGTCGGCAGGGCAACATGTATGGCATGGTCGGCATGGCCATCGCCGTCGTCACGACCCTGCTTCTGGCACGTCCGACCTTCGGCGGCTTCGTCCTGATCGTCCTTGGCATCGCCATCGGCGGCGGCATCGGCGCGGTCGTTGCGCGGCGTATTCCCATGACGTCGATGCCGCAGCTCGTCGCCGCTTTCCACAGCCTCGTCGGTCTTGCCGCAGTGCTGGTCGCGGCGGCCGCCGTCTATTCGCCGGAAAGCTTCGGTGTCGGTACGGTCGGGCACATTCACTGGCAGGCGTTGATCGAAATGAGCCTGGGCGTCGCCATCGGCGCGATCACTTTCACCGGCTCGATCATCGCGTTCCTGAAACTCGACGGGCGCATGTCCGGCAAGCCGATCCTGCTGCCCTCGCGCCATTTCATCAATGCAGGCATCGCGATCGCGCTAGTGGTGCTCGTGATCATTCTCGTTGCGACGCAATCGACGCTCGCCTTCTGGCTGATCGTCATTCTGGCGCTGGCGCTGGGCGTCCTGATCATCATCCCGATCGGCGGTGCGGACATGCCGGTCGTCGTGTCGATGCTCAACTCCTATTCGGGCTGGGCTGCGGCGGGTATCGGCTTCACGCTCGGCAACCTTGCGCTCATCATCACCGGCGCGCTGGTCGGCTCGTCGGGTGCGATCCTCAGCTACATCATGTGCAAGGGCATGAACCGCTCCTTCATCTCCGTCATCCTGGGCGGCTTCGGCGGTGAGACGGCGGCAGCCGGCGCGGATGACGGCATTGAGCGTACGGTCAAGCAGGGTTCGGCCGACGACGCGGCCTATCTGATGATGAACGCGCAAAAGGTCATCATCGTGCCGGGCTACGGTATGGCGGTGGCGCAGGCACAGCATGCGCTGCGCGAAATGGCCGACAAGCTCAAGGCCAACGGCGTCGAGGTGAAATACGCGATCCACCCGGTCGCGGGCCGCATGCCCGGCCACATGAACGTGCTCCTGGCCGAAGCCAACGTGCCTTACGACGAGGTCTTCGAACTCGAAGACATCAACTCCGAGTTCGCGCAGGCCGACGTGGCCTATGTGATCGGCGCTAACGACGTGACCAATCCGTCAGCGCGTGACGACAAGTCGTCGCCGATCTACGGCATGCCGATCCTCGACGTGGACAAGGCGCGCACATGCCTCTTCGTCAAGCGCTCGCTCGGCTCCGGCTATGCCGGCATCGACAACACGCTGTTCTACAAGGACGGCACGATGATGCTGCTCGGCGACGCCAAGAAGATGACCGAGGAAATCGTCAAGGCGATGGATCACTGATGCTGCCTGAAGCTCCGGCGGAGGTTCCGCCGGAACTTCGTGCGGCCGTCATCGAAGCTTTTCCGCAGTTCCGGTCAGCCCGCTTTTCGGTTGCGGGCCGTGGTTGGCACAGCCTGGCCGTCGATATCGACGGCCGCTTCATCGCCAAGTTTCCGCAAGGATCGGAAGCGTTAGAAGCGCTGCGCCGCGAGGCCCGCCTGCTTGCGGCAGTACGCCCGCATTTGGCTCTGCCCGTTCCCGACATGAAGCTCGTCGAGCGCCCGATACTCTTTTCGCTTCATGAAAAGCTTGGCGGCAGCGTCCTCCTGGCAGCGGATTACGAGCGTCTGCCCGACGATGCACGAGACGCGCTTGCCGAGACGTTGGCGCAGTTCTTCGCCGAACTCCACGCGATCGACCGCAAGTTCATGCATGCCGCCGGTGCCAGCCCAGCCGAGCGCTGGGACGTGCGGCCCGGAACCCTCGCGCCGGTCTGGTCGCTGATTCCCACCTCGGTGAGGGATAGGGCGCAGGCGGCTTTGGGGCGCTATTCAGCGCGCAAATGGGATGACGATATCTACGGATTTTTCGACGCCCATGGCTGGAACATGGCCTTCGATCACGAGGCTTCGCGTCTTAACGGCATTTTCGATTTCGCAGATTCCGGCTTTGGGCCGGCTGCGCGCGAATTCGTTCCCGTTTCGCTGATCTCGCCCAATCTCGCGCGACGGTCGATGCGGGCATATGGCAGGCTCACCGGGCGCAATATCGATCCGCAAGACGTTTTCATGTTGACGGCGGCAGCGCGGCTTTCCGAATTCGCCGGGGCGCTTGAGACCGGTGAGCATGTCAACGACATGCGGGCGCTCGTGATCGACTGGTTCACCCAGACCGAAATCGAATGATCATCTGTGAAAGATGAAGGAAGTCGGCTAAAATCAATGCTGTATATTCTGAGATGTCGGGTTTGCTGCGGGCTCACAACGCGCAAAACCGTCATCTGGTTGTATCATGAGCGAGCTAAATGCCGTGGCTGGCAACTTTCGGGAGAACCCCTCAATGAAACTCTTTCCACGTCGTACTATCCTCAAGGGCGCTGCGGCGACGGCCGGCCTTACGCTGGCCGCTCCGTTCGTGTCGCGCTCTGGCTTCGCGCAGAGCTCGTCCGGCTCGGTCAACATCTTCGCCTGGGCCGGCTACCTCAATGACGAGATGCTGACCGCCTTTCAGGAGGCGACCGGCATTCAGGCGAACTACACGCCTTACGGCACGAACGACGAGCTTTTGAACCAGCTTCGCGCAAATAATGGCGGCGGGTTCGACATCATCTGGCCGACCGTCGACCGCGTGCCGAACTATGTCGAGTTCGATCTCGTCCAGCCGATCGACGAGTCGAAGGTCGAGGTCGACCGCTGCCTGCCGAGCGCATGGTCGAATTCGGAGAACCTTGGCGCGGTCGTCGAGGGCGAGCGTTACCAAGTGCCGACCGACTGGGGCACGGAGGCCATTGCCTTCGACAGGGACCAGCTTCCGCTGGAATATGGCACCGCTTCCTATGGCGACATCTGGGCGCCCGAGCAGGAAGGCAAGGCGACCGTGCGCGGCCATTCGGGCCTCGTCGGTCTCGGCCTCTGGCTCGAAGCCGAAGGCAAGCTGCCGCGCCCGATGCTCGACGCCTTTCAGTCCGAAGAGGCGATGGTCGAAATCTATGACGTGATCCTCGCCGAGGCGATTGCGCGCAAGGGCAACATCATCCAGTTCTGGAACAACGAAAACGAGGCGCAGGGCGCGTTCCGCGTCAACGGCGCGGCGATCGGCCAGACCTGGGACTCGACCGGGGCGGCGCTTGCCAAGGAAGGCCTGCCAGTTGGCTTCATCGCGCCGAAGGAAGGCGCGTTGACCTGGATGGAAGGCGTTTCGATCCCCAAGGGCGCGACAAATCTCGATCAGGCTTACGCCTTCATCAACTGGTTCCTGACCCCGGAAGCCGGTGCGATGTACACCAACGCGACCTCGATCAACTCGACCGCAGTCGGCGCGGCCGACCTGACCTCGGACGAAGCCAAGGCGTTCTTCGCCGCTGCCTATCCGGGCGATGCGCTGGAGAAGCTGTGGTGGTGGCCGATCCAGGAAAGCTGGTTCGTCACCAAGCGCAACGAATATCAGGACCGTTTCCTTTCGGCCTGATGACTACCTGAACGGGGCGGCTTGCCGCCCCGTTTCCATCTTGCGGGGATAGATGTCGCATTCGGTTGAACTTCATCAGGTCGGAATGACCTTTGGCGCAACGCGCGCGGTCCGCGACGTGTCCTTCAATGTCGAGGCAGGCGAGTTCTTTTCGATCCTCGGCCCGTCGGGATGCGGCAAGACGACGATCCTGCGCATGATCGCCGGCTTTCTGGAACCGACCGAAGGCAAGGTGCTGATCGGCGGCAAGGACATGGCCGGGCTCGGCCCCAATGCGCGGCCGACGGCGATGATCTTCCAGTCGCTGGCGCTGTTTCCGCTAATGAGCGTGTGGGAAAACATCGCGTTCGGGCTGGAGGCGCGCGGAGCTTCGAAGGCCGAGCGCCGCGCCAAGGCCGACGAACTCCTGAAGCTGATCGCGCTCGAGGGCTATGGCGAACGCATGCCCGGCGAGCTTTCCGGCGGCCAGCGCCAGCGTGTCGCCATCGCGCGCGCGCTTGCCGTCGAGCCTAAGGTTCTGCTTCTCGATGAGCCGTTGTCCGCACTCGATTTGAAGCTGCGCCAGCACATGCGCGCCGAGTTGCGCTCGCTGCAAAAGCGAACCGGCGTCACCTTCATCTATATCACGCACGACCAGTCCGAGGCGCTCGCTATGTCCGACCGTGTGGCGGTGATGAGCGAGGGCGTGCTGCAGCAGGTCGCCGCTCCGCGCGAGCTTTACGACAATCCGCAGACCGCCTTCGTCGCACGCTTCGTCGGCGAGACGAACGCGATCGCGGGCAAGGTTCAGGCGACGGACGGTGGCATGATCGTGCTCGACACGCCGATGGGGCCATTGCGCGGACGCGGACAGGGTCTCAGCGCCGGGCAGGCGGCAACGCTCTATGTGCGGCCCGAGGCGCTGATGCCGGTGACGGGGCAGGGCAACGCGATTGCCGCATCCATCGAGCGCGTGGATTTCGAGGGCGCGTTCGCGCTCGCCCACGGCCGTTTCGAGGACGGTCGCCCGCTCGTTGCTTCCATCCCCAGCACGCGCCTTGCCGACGCACCAAAGGTCGGCGCTCGCGCCGATTTCGGCTTTGCGCCGGAGCACGCCGTGGTGCTCGGCGATGGGTAGTCTTTATCGGCGTTTCGGCGGCGGGCTTTCGACGATCTTCATCGCGCTGGTACTGATCTGGCTCGCCGGCATGGTGATCGCACCGAATCTGACGATGCTGGACTACGCGCTGCGGCCGAACCTGCCGCCCTCGCAGATCGGCGGGCCGAGCGACGTCTATTCACTCGACAACATTCTCTACCTCGCCAACGAGGCGACGCATCGGTCGATCTTCTTCAAGACGATCTGGGCGAGCGCGCTCGTGGCGTTCATCACCTTTCTCGTCTGCTACCCGATCGCCTTCTGGCTGGCGCAGCGCGCCACGGCCGGGCAACTGGCCATCGTGCTTCTGGCGCTCACGATCCCGTTCTGGATCAACGAGGTGCTGCGCACGCTCGCCTGGTACATCCTGCTTGCCTTTCGCGGGCCGCTCAATGTCGCGCTGACGAGCCTCGGCATCATCGACGCGCCGATCAGATGGTACGGCAATACGGGCGTGCTGGCCGGGATGGTCTATGCCTACATCCTTTTCATGCTCTTCCCGATCTACAATTCCATCGAGAGCTTGGAAAAGGCGCAGATCGAGGCCGCGCGCGATCTGGGCGCATCGACGTGGCGCATTCATACGCGTGTCGTCATTCCACATGCCAAGGCAGGCATTGCGACGGGCTGCGTCTTCACCTTCATGCTTGCAGCCGGGTCTTATGTCGCGCCTGCGCTGCTCGGCGCACCGGGCAGTCGCTGGTTCACCGAGATCATCTACAACTGGTTCTTCGAGGGCGGGGACTGGAACCGTGGCGCTGCCTACGCGCTGGTGCTCCTCGTACTCTGCCTGCTGGTCGTGCTCGTCACGCTGAAAATCGCGCGCGTCAATTTGACGGATGTGGCCAAATGAGCGCGTCGGACCGGATCGCGAAGGGCGTGTTCGTCTTCTACATGGTGGTGTTCGCGCTCTATCTTTTCGCGCCGCTGATCATCATGGGCGCGGCCGCGTTTAACACGAGCCGCTTTCCGACGGTGACGCCCTGGCAGGGCACGACGCTCGACTGGTTCTCCGCCATGTGGAGCGACCGGGCCATGTGGCAGGCGCTATGGACCTCCTTCGTCGTTGCTTTCTTCGTCGTCATCGTCGCGCTGCCGGTCGGCACGGCTGCGGCGCTGATTTTGACGAGCCTGCATGCGCGGGCACGCGGGTTTCTCTATGCACTGATGGTGTCGCCGCTTCTGACGCCCGGCGTCGTCATCGGCATCGCGACGCTGGTCCTGTGGCGTCAACTCGGCGTTGGCGGCGGTGTCTTTCTAATCGTCGTCGCGCAGGCAAGCTTCATCATCTGCTATGTGATGCTGATGATTGCGGCGCGCCTGCAACGTTTCGATCGCGCGCAGGAGGAGGCGGCGCTCGGCCTCGGTGCATCGAAATTCATGGTATTTCGCCGCATCCTACTGCCGTTCCTGAAGCCCGCGCTCATCGCGTCCGCGCTTCTTGCGACCCTGCAATCGATCGAGAACTACAATACGACCCTGTTCGTGCGCGGGTTCGATACGCCTCTGACCGTTTTCATCGCGACCAAGGTACGTACCGGATTGACCCCTGCCGTTAACGCGCTGGCGCTCGTCATGATCGCGGTGACGGTTCTGGGAGCCATCAGCTACGAGATCGCGCGCCGCCGGCAGGCGGCACGCAAGCTCTGAACCATTTCGCTATTCGATCGCGCGCAGACGAAATTCCGTTACGCCGAGCGCGAGGTTGAGGCCGGTCTGCGCCTGAACGCTGAGCGGCTGGAGCATGACCGATTGCTGCGATCCGCCGACGAGGACGTTCGCACCGCCACCTATCACGGCCGTCGCTTCTGCGCTTGCGCCGACATAGTCGCCGCTGAGCGCTTCGCCGGGCGTAAGCGTAATCGTCGCGGGCATCAGCACCGCCCATTGCATGATCGATTCGCTGGTGACGCCGATATCGAGGCCGTAGCGATTGACCACGCCGACAAAGGCCGTCTGCGGCGCGCCGTCGGACGGATTGAACACGCATTCCATGTCGCGCGAGGAGCCGAGGATTGCGCCGACGTCACCCTCGATGACGCATTCGAGCAAGCCGGCCTCCGTGCGCGTGTCCTGAGCGTGAGCCGGAATGATTGCGGATGCGCCTAAAAGCGCGGTGGCGGCTATGGTGCGGAACATCGAAATTCTCCTGTCTCGTTCTTGCGGCTGAACAACAAGACAGAAGCGACTTCGTTCCTGATCAGCCGGTGCCGCGCGTGCGGCTCAGCCCGTCGCGGGCGACCTGAAGGTTCGGATCGAGGCGCGCGGCTTCGGCGAATGAGCGCGATGCGCGCTGGCGATCGCCGCGACGTTCCAGAATGAGTCCCTGATAGGCCCAAGCTTCCGCGTTCGTCTTGTCGCGGACGAGCGCAGTGTTGAAGTCGGAGAGCGCGTTATCCTCGTTCTCGATGGCGAGGTAAGAAAGGCCGCGCGCCGTGTAAGGCTCTGCAGCGTTCGGCGACAGCGAGATCGCCTGCGCGAAATCATTGATGGCGAAGTCGTGCTGGTTGCGCAGCTGGTACATCAGGCCGCGATTGTAATAGGCGCGGGGATTGGTCGTATCGAGCTGAATAGCGCGCTCGAAATCCTGAAACGCCTCGTTGGTGCGACCGCTCGCGCGATTTAGGTTTCCGCGCCCGATATAGGCGGCGTCGTAATTCGAATTGAGCTGGATGGCCTGATTGTAGTCGGTCATCGCCGCCTGCGTGTTGCCCATGTTGCGGTGGATCAGCGCGCGGTTGTTATAAGCCTGATAGAAGCCCGGATTGAGCTGGATCGCGCGGTCGAAATCGGCCAACGCCTCGCGGTTGCGTCCACCGCGGCCATAGGCCGATCCGCGGACGTTATAGGCTTCGGCGTCGTTGGGCGAACGTTCGATGACGGCGGTCAGCGAGGAGATGTTCTCGGTCGACGCCTGCGCGGCGTCCATGGGCGAGACGCTCGCCATCGTCTCCGGTGCCGTCTGGCAGGCCGCAAGCCCCAAAGCGGAGATCAAGGCCAACGCGGTAGCGATGCGTTTAGAATGGCTCCCGGTCGAATTCATCGGATTATTCCCTCGTTTGGCGCTGGGCGGCGGATCGTTGGAACTCTAACGCAGACAACGAAAAAAGGTGGCAGCGATTGCTCGCGCCACCTCTTTTAATTCGGCAAAAAGGACCAAAAAGCGGCGATCAGCGCGCCGCTGCGGCCGGAGCGCGGCCACCGCCGACCAGACCTTCGCGCTGGGCGCGCTTACGGGCCAGCTTACGGGCGCGGCGAACGGCTTCGGCCTTTTCACGGGCGCGCTTTTCCGACGGCTTCTCGTAATGGCCGCGCATCTTCATCTCGCGGAAGATACCTTCGCGCTGCATCTTCTTCTTGAGCGCGCGGAGCGCCTGATCAACGTTGTTGTCGCGGACGAGTACCTGCACTTAGCGTTCCTGTCGTTACCGTTGGCGCAAGGCCGTTTCGATCGAGTTTCAAAATTCAAAGCGCAGGAAACTGCGCCGCGTGGCGCGCGCACCACGGATCGGTGCGGCTCATATCACCGGCCGATACGCTTGTCGAGAAGAATTCGACGGCGGTTTCGCTGGAATACAACCGGTCAATTCGCCGCAGCCGAATTCGGGCGGCGCAAACGGGCAATCGAAGTCGCAATCAGTGCAAGGCGAAAGCTTCGTTTTCGCTAGTCATGAAATCGTCCCGCCACACGCATCGAGGCAAAGCGTTCATGCGCAAATATTCGGTCTTCGCCATCGCCCGCGAGGCGCTTCGGGCCCACAAGGGCTGGGAGGAGCAATGGTCTTCGCCCGAGCCGCGCAGCGAATATGACGTGATCATCGTCGGCGCGGGCGGGCACGGTCTGGCGACAGCCTATTACCTCGCCAAGGAACACGGCCTCACGAATATCGCGGTACTGGAAAAGGGTTGGCTCGGCGGCGGCAATACCGGCCGAAACACCACGATCATTCGCTCGAACTATCTCTATGACGAATCGGCGGGCATCTACGACCATGCCGTGAAGCTTTGGGACGGGCTTAGCCAGGATTTGAATTACAACGTCATGTATTCGGCGCGCGGCGTCATGATGCTGGCGCACAACGTCCATGACGTGCAGGTCTTCAAGCGGCATATCCATGCGAACCGGCTGAACGGCGTCGACAATGAATGGCTGACGCCGCAGGAGGCGAAGGCGTTTTGCCCGCCGCTCAACATCTCGCAGTCCGCACGCTACCCGGTGATGGGTGCGGCGCTCCAGCGGCGCGGTGGCACGGCGCGTCACGACGCGGTCGCATGGGGTTATGCGCGCGCGGCCGCCGATCGCGGCGTCCACATCATCCAGAACTGCGAAGTGACGGGCGTGCGCCGCTCGGCCAACGGGCATGTGACGGGCGTGGATACGACGCGTGGCTTCATCGGCGCGAAAAAGGTTGGTGTCGTCGCTGCCGGTCATTCCTCCGTCATCATGCAGATGGCCGACGTGCGCATGCCGCTCGAATCCTACCCGCTGCAGGCGCTGGTTTCAGAGCCGGTCAAGCCGGTGTTTCCGTGCGTCGTCATGTCGAACACGGTTCACGCCTATATCTCACAATCCGACAAGGGCGAACTCGTCATCGGCGCGGGAACGGACCAGTACACGTCCTATTCGCAGACGGGCGGATTCCACATCCTCAACCACACGCTCGACGCGATCTGCGAGATGTTTCCCATGTTCACGCGCATGAAGATGCTGCGCTCGTGGGGCGGCATCGTCGACGTGACGCCCGATCGCTCGCCGATCCTCGCCAAGACGCCGGTGCCGGGGCTTTACGTCAATTGCGGCTGGGGAACCGGCGGCTTCAAGGCGACGCCGGGGTCGGGCCATGTCTTCGCCCATACCATCGCCAACGATAATCCGCACCCGATCAACGCGCCGTTCAATCTCGACCGCTTCCGTACCGGACGCCTGATCGACGAGGCTGCTGCCGCTGCCGTCGCGCATTGATGCTGACTGTCGCCGCCATAGCTGCCATCGGCGCACCTGTCATTCTGGCCAACGAGCGGAGCCTTTTTCATTTCGGCGGCCCGGAAGACGTGCGCTTGCAGGCGATTTCACGTTCGGGAGACGAGCGTAGCTGGCCGTTTACCGTCGATCATGGATCGCTCGCCTGCACATGGAGCGCGGGTCAGAAAGTCGTCATCTTCATTCCCGACGAGGAAGAGGGAATGGTGTTCGTTTCGACCAATCCCATGGACGCTGTCTTTCTCAATATGGCGAACCGGCATCTCGTCGCCGAAACCGAAACGGTCGAAGACCTCATCGTGAGAATGGGGCCGTTCGAAAGCCTCGGCCGACGCTTGTGCGATCAACCGCGAGGGACCCATGTCGGTCCCGGCGAACTTTAGGAACGATCCATGCTTTTGATCCGCTGCCCCTATTGCGAGGAAGAGCGTCACGAACTCCCGGACGATGAGTTCGAGACGGTCTTCTGCGTCCGCCAGTTCAATCTCGAACACTTCCGCACGCGTCGGCTGATCGGAGAGGCGGCTGCCGCTGCCGTTGCGCATTGAGACAGGTGATGTGGAACGTTGACCAGACTGCCAATACGAGCAAGGGCGAGGTCGCGTGGGGCCGCGCAGGCGAGGGGCCTGCGCTCGTCCTTGCCCATGGCTGGCCATGGTCGTCTTATAGCTGGCATCGTGTCATCGAAGCGCTCGGCCGAAGCTTCACCGTCCATTGGTATGACATGCCGGGCTATGGGGCCTCGTCCAAGGATGCGGATCGGTCGACGGCGCTCGACGCACAAGGTGAATTGCTGGTCGAGATGATCGATCTCTGGCAACTCGACGCACCGTCGGTCGTCGCCCATGATGTCGGCGGCGCGGTAGCGTTGCGGGCCCATCTTCTCCACGATGCGAATTTCGAGCGGCTGGTATTGATGAATGTCGTGGCGCTCAGCCCATGGGGGTCCGATTTCTTCGACCTCGTCAGCGCAAATACCGACGTGTTCGCACGGTTGCCGGTCCATATTCATCGCGCGGTCGTTGGCGCATATATCAAAGGTGCATTGGTCAATGAGCTTGAGGGCGAGGATTTCGAACGGCTCTGCGC
Source organism: Aliihoeflea sp. PC F10.4 (assembly GCF_054612275.1). Classification (NCBI taxonomy): domain Bacteria; kingdom Pseudomonadati; phylum Pseudomonadota; class Alphaproteobacteria; order Hyphomicrobiales; family Phyllobacteriaceae; genus Aliihoeflea; species Aliihoeflea sp. PC F10.4. The sequence goes on from NZ_JBTSWH010000001.1 coordinate 257,928, forward strand.
GCCGTGGCTGGACGATGCGGGACGACGCAGTTTCTATGCCCAGTTCGCCCAAGCGGACGAACGCCTGACGGACGAATTCGAGGACCGGCTGAACGACATCCGTTGCCCGGTCGCGATCCTGTGGGGCGAGGACGATCCGTGGATTCCTGTTTCGCGGGGCAGGGAGCTTCATGACAGGATCGAACGGTCGACCTTCAGGCAGATGAAGGGGCTTGGACACCTACCCCAGCTTGAAAATCCTCAATATGTGGCGGACGAACTTCTCGCCGCTCTCGATGTGACACACTAGAACGAAACGGCAGCGCCATGCTTCTCATCCGTTGTCCCTATTGCGAGGAAGAGCGTCCCGAACTCGAGTTCCGCCATGCCGGCGAGGCGCATATCGCGCGTTCGACGGAGATGACGGAGCTTTCGGACGACGAGTTCGAAAAATTCTTCTTCATTCGCCAGAATCCGAAGGGTCTGATCTTCGAGCGGTGGCGCCATATCCATGGCTGTGGGCGCTTCTTCAACGCGGCGCGTGACACCGTCACCGACAGGTTTTACCTGACCTACAAGGCCGGTGAACCGAAGCCTGAAATCACGCTGATGGCTCCGGCCGAGCCTGCTGCATGGGCCAATCGCGAACCTGCCGAACTGAACGTCGACATGCTAGAGAAGGGAGACGTGCGATGAACGCGGATTATCGCATCGCAGGCGCGGGCCGGCTGACGCCCGCGCGCACCGCGCGCTTCACATTCGACGGCAAGGCGATGCAGGGCGTGGAAGGCGACACGCTCGCCTCGGCGCTTCTGGCCAATGGCGTTCATCTTGTCGGCCGCTCGTTCAAATATCACCGCCCGCGCGGTTTCCTGTCGGCAGGCGCCGAGGAGCCGAACGCGCTCGTCGGCATCCATCGCGACGGCGCGCGCAAGACGCCGAACGTGCGTGCGACGGTGCAGGAAGTCTATGACGGCCTTGCCGCCGTCTCGCAAAATCGCTGGCCTTCGCTCGCCTACGATGTCGGCGAGGCGAACGATCTGGGTTCGCCCTTCTTTTCGGCTGGCTTTTACTACAAGACGTTCATGTGGCCGAAGGCGGCATGGGACAAGGTCTACGAACCGTTCATCCGCCATGCCGCAGGGCTAGGCGTCGCGCCGGAAGAGCCGGACCCGGATCACTATTCCTCGCTTTACGCGCATTGCGACGTGCTGGTGCTCGGCGGCGGCGCTGCGGGCATCGCGGCGGCTCTGGCGGCCTCGGCATCTGGCGCGCGTGTCATCCTCGCCGACGAACAGGCGGATTTCGGCGGAGCATTGCGTTTCGAAGGTGGTGCTGCGATCGACGGTGTTTCCGGCTGGGACTGGGCGCAGGCGAGCGTTGCAAGCCTGAAAGCCAGGGACAACGTGCGTGTCCTCAATCGCACGACCGCCTTCGGCTATTACGCGCAGAACATGGTTGGGCTGGTCGAGCGCGTGACGGAGCATGTCGCCAACCCCGGCAAGGACCTGCCGCGCGAGCGTCTGTGGCAGGTTCGTGCGAAAAAGGTGATCGTCGCCGCCGGTGCGATCGAGCGGCACATGGTGTTCGCTGGCAATGACAGGCCGGGCGTCATGCTGGCGTCCGCGGCGCGCACCTATCTCAATCATTACGGCGTGGCGGTCGGGAAGAATGTCGGCGTCTTCACCGCGCACGATTCCGCCTATGCCGCCGCAATCGACCTGAAGAAGGCGGGCGTCGGGATCGCGGCCATCGTCGATCTGCGCGACGATCCGCAAGGCACCGCCACCGAAGAAGCCAAGGCACTCGGTATCGAAATTCTCGCCGGCCATTCGGTGACGAAAACGGGCGGACGCTTGCGCGTCTCCTCAATGGCTGTGACGCCGAAAAACGGTGGCGCGGCGCGGGTGATCCCGGTGGATGCCCTTTTGATGTCGTCGGGCTGGACGCCGTCCGTTCACCTCTTCTCGCAGTCGCGTGGCAAGGTCGCGTTCGATGACGCGACGCAGCGTTTTCTGCCGGGCCAATCTGCGCAGGATTGCGCGTCTGTCGGCGCATGCAACGGGACCGATACGCTCGAAGCCGTGATCGAGGAAGCCTATGCGGCCGGCGAAAAGGCGGCGGGCGCTGTTAAAGGCCCACGTCCTGCTGCCGCGACGAGCGAGAACTGGACAGGCGGCATGCTCGGTGCCGCACCGGGCGCGGGGCCGGACGATGCCGTCAAGGCCTTCGTCGATTTCCAGAACGACGTGACCGCGAAGGATCTGCGGCAGGCCGTGCGCGAGGGCATGCGCTCCATCGAACACGTCAAGCGTTTCACCACCAACGGCATGGCGACCGATCAGGGCAAGACGTCGAATATGCACGGCCTCGCCATCGCAGCCGAAACGCTCGGCAAGCCGATTCCCGAAGTCGGGCTGACGACGTTCCGTGCGCCCTATACGCCGGTCACGTTCGGCGCGATCGTCGGCCATTCGCGCGGGGTTCTGTTCGATCCGACGCGGCGCACCGCCATGCACGGCTTTGCCGAGAAGAACGGCGCGGTGTTCGAGGATGTCGGCCAGTGGAAGCGCGCGTGGTATTTCCCGCAGGCGGGAGAGGGCATGGCGCAGGCAGTTTCGCGCGAGACGAAAACCGTGCGCCAGTCGGCCGGTATCTTCGACGCATCGACGCTGGGCAAAATCGAGGTGGTCGGACCCGACGCGGCTGCCTTCATGGAACTGCTCTACACCAACCCTTGGGCGAAGCTCGAACCCGGCCGCTGCCGCTATGGCATCATGCTGCGCGAGGACGGCTTCATCTATGATGACGGCGTCGTAGGGCGGTTGGCGGCAGACCGCTTCCATGTGACGACGACGACCGGCGGCGCGGCGCGGGTCATGAACCACATGGAGGACTACCTCCAGACCGAATTCCCGCATCTGAAGGTCTATCTGACCTCGATTTCCGAACAATGGGCGGTCATCGCCGTTCAGGGGCCAAAAAGCCGCGATATCATCGCGCCGCTGGTCGAGGGGATCGACATTTCCGACGCCGCCATGCCGCATATGTCGGTGCGCGAGGGGACGATCTGCGGCGTGCCGACTCGGCTGTTCCGCATGTCGTTCACCGGGGAGCGCGGCTTCGAGATCAATGTGCCGGCCGATTACGGCGAAGCGGTCATTGAGGCCGTCTGGGCGGAAGCGCAAAAGCACGGCGCGTGCCTTTACGGCACCGAGACGATGCACGTCCTGCGCGCCGAAAAGGGCTACATCATCGTCGGCCAGGAGACGGACGGAACGGTGACGCCGAACGATGCCGGGCTCGATTGGGCCATCGGCAAGAAGAAGACGGATTTCGTTGGTATTCGCGGCCTCAAACGTCCCGATCTTGTGGGCGGCGGGCGAAAGCAGCTTGTCGGTTTGAAGACGGTAGATCCGAATGTGGTTCTGGAAGAGGGCGCGCAGGTTGTTGCCACCCGTGACCAGCCGATCCCGATGAAGATGATCGGCCACGTCACGTCGAGCTACTGGTCTCCTAATTGCGGTCGATCGATCGCGCTGGCGCTGGTCGTTGATGGACGTGAAAAGACGGGTCAGCGCCTCTTCGTGCCGATGCCGAACGGAACGATCGAGGTGGAGGTGACCGGGACGGTCTTCTTCGACGAAAGCGGGGAGCGGCTCAATGGTTGATGCACACATGATCGTTGCGGAACGTCGCCCGCTTTTCGCGGGCCACCAGACCACCGCGCCGACCGTCTCCATCACGGTCGCGCCACCCGCATTGCGCCTGTCGCTTCGCGCGCCGGCCGAGAGCGTTCAGTCACTGTCGAAGGCGCTGGGTCTCGAACTGCCCGTGAAACCGAAAAGCTCGGCGTCGAACGGTTCGCGCCATGCGTTGTGGCTCGGCCCGGACGAATGGCTGATCATCGACGATGCCGGCGCGGATCTCGTCGCCTTGCTCACATCCGTTACGGAATTTCACTCCACCGTTGACGTTTCCCACCGTAATGTCGGTTTCGTCGTCACGGGTCCGGGCGCGGCAACTATTATCAATGCAGGTTGCCCGCAAGACCTGTCGCTGGCGGCTTTTCCCGTTGGAGCTGCATCGCGCACGATCCTGCACAAGATCGAGATCGTGCTCTACCGGACGGACGAAAACACGTTTCGCGTCGAGTGCTGGCGCTCATTTGCAGATTACGCATTCTCGTATCTGAGCGAGGCCGCCAGAGACGCCGCCGTCTGATCAGGACGCGTAGCGAAGCCGGGCTGTCCGGGCGAAATCGATCAGTTCGCCGGGCGGCATCGGCTTTGCAAAGGCATAGCCCTGCAGCGCATCGCAGCCGATGTTTCTCAGGATTTTGGCATGCTCCATCGTCTCGACACCTTCGGCCAAAACCTCGATGCCGAGCGAATGACCCATCTCGATGATGGAGCCGAGAATCTGGCGCTGCGCGGGTGAGCCTACCAACGGCTGAACCAATTGCCGGTCGATCTTGAGCCGGGCGGGCTTGAGGCGCAGGAGCGATACGATCGAGGCGTAACCGGTGCCGAAATCGTCGATTTCGATATCGATGCCGATTTCCTTCAGTTCCTGAACGTTCGCGGCCAAAAGGTCGTCATGCTCGTCGAGGAAGATCGACTCGACCAGTTCGAACGCGATCCGGCCGGGCTCGATCTGCATTTTGCGCAGGCTGGCCAGAAGGCCGTCGCCGTGAAGACGCTTGGCCGAGACGTTGACAGCGGCCTTGGGCACGCGGAGGCCCTGCATTTCCCAAAGACCGAGCTGTGCGATGGTTTGTTCCAGCATGCGACGGTCGATCTCGTCGACGACGTTGATGTCCTCCGCCACCTTGAGGAAATGCTGCGGGGCCAGCACGCCGTTTTCGGGGTGTTCCCAGCGCACCAGCGCTTCGACGCCGACGAGTTTCAACGTCCTGGCGTCGAGCTGCGGCTGATAGTAAGGGACGAACTCGCCGCGCTCCAGTCCGAGCAGGATTTCGTCGGCGATCCGCTTTTGCGTGACGATCTCCGCCTGCAATTCCTCCGAGAAGAACTGGAAACAGTTGCGGCCGTTTCGCTTCGCGCGATAGAGCGCGATGTCGGCATTGATGAGAAGGCGTGCCGGATCGGCCAGAAAATCCGTGTCTGCGGCGATACCTACCGACCCGCCGATCCGGCATTCGTGCTCGTTGAAGCGTTTGGGTTCCTGCAATCTGACGATGAGGTTCGCCGCAAGGTCTGCCAGGTTTTCGATGCTCAGCGACGCGGGATCGCTCGCGCGCCGCACGATGACGAATTCGTCGCCTCCGATCCGTGCGACGAAATCCTGCGGCGACACCGAATTGCGCAGGACATTTGCAGCATGGACGAGCATGGCGTCGCCGGCCGCATGGCCCAGCGTGTCGTTGATTTCCTTGAACCTGTCGAGGTCGATCTGAAGGATCGCTGCGACTTCGGCCCCTTTGCCGAACGCTGCGGCGTGGTCTGCCATCACCTCGTCGAGAAAACGCCTGTTCGGCAGGCCGGTCAGTGAATCGTGCAGCGCGTTGAACTCGATCCGTTCGCGGATCGTCTCAAGCTCGGCGTTGCGCGCTTCGGACAAAAGCACGGCCATGTTCAACTGTTCGGTTCGCTCGACATCCTCCGTCACGTCCCAATTGACGCCGACGATCTGTGGCGGGTTGTCGCCATCCTGATAAACCCTGCCAATCGCCCGGATGTGGCGGATATGGCCGCTTTCCAGAATCAGACGATAGTCGGAGCGATACCTGCCGCTTTGATGCATCGCGACCGAAAAATCGGATTCGGCGCGCTGCTTGTCGTCAGGGTGAAGCCGGCGCGACCAGTATGTGTAGTTGCGCATGCGTCCGTCGGTCGGGAAATCGTAGAGCTCGTTCATCCGGTCGTCCCAGAACAGCTCACCGTTCTTGATATCCATCTCCCAGATACCGATGCGGGATGCCTGCAATGCCAGCCGCAGGCGCCGGGAGACCTGCTCGAGCTCGAACTCGCGCTCGCGCATGAAGACGATATGCCGCTGACGTTCGTCCATGAGCCGTCCCATGACGAAGCTTGGCGCGAGAATCAAAAACGCCGCTGCTATAATCCAGGCGTAAAGCCGGCTTCTGTCGGGAACCGGCTGGTTCCAGCCTTGTCGGGGTACTGCCGCGATCTGCCAGCGACCGGATGGAAAATTGACATCGAGCAAAACCGGGTCGTTCGACGGGATACTTTCCGCGCCGAAAAACTGTTTTCGAACGCCGTCCGCGCCTCGGCTGATAAGAGCGACGTCGATGGGAAGATTCTCATCGAGCAGGCCGCTTTGCGCATAGAGCCGGTCGACGTCGATAACGGCTGAGACAAGGCCCCAAAACGCGTCTTGGGGCGATGGACCCTGCGTGAATACAGGAAACCGGCCTACGAAGCCTTGTCCGCCCTGAATGAGGTCGATGGGGCCGGTGAAAATGAACTTGCCCGTGTCGCGGACCTGCATCGCGATCTGGCGCTGTGCCTGGCTGGTACGATAGTCGAGGCCGAGAACGCGCTGGTTTCCTTCCATCGGATGGATCATCTGCACCACGAGATCGGGCGCCGCAACGATATGCCTGACTTGCACGTCCTGCGTCAGCAAGGAGCTTACCAGCCGCGAGAATTGATCCTGCGAGATGTCGGGATTGGCTTCGATCGATGCCACGAGGCCGCGCACAAGCTGGACGCTGGCGTTGATGTTTCCCTCAAGCTTGGAGCGAATGAGCGACGCCTGAGAAAATACGTCTGCCCGCAGCTTCTGCTCGAATATTCTCTGGTTCTGATGGATGGCGAATATCGCCGCACAGACGACGACGACCGTGACGAGCAAAAACTGCGCATGACTGCCGCGAAAACGCGGGAGCCGAACTTGCGGTCTTTTGCCTTGCCACCCATGCATGCGTGCCAACGCTCCCCGATGCGTATTATTATTTCAGCACAATCAACGCATGGTGCAGCAGAGACCTTAAATTAAAATTGCCCGGTCGCTCAAAAGGCGATGCACTTAGATGGCAGTTATTCCGCCGTCGGCAGCCAGTGTTTGCCCGGTCATGAATGAATTGGCAGGAGAGCCTGCAAACATCATGACTTCGATCACTTCGTCCACTTCGGCAAGTCGCCGCATCGGAACGCCACGCGTCAGTTCTTTCTCCGCCGAAACGGCGTCATCCGCGACACGGCCAAGAGCGTCGGTCGCCATCGGCGTGCGCGCATAGGACGGACAGACGGCGTTGATTCGGATGTTCTTTGACGCGTATTCGGCGGCGGCCGAGCGCGTCAGACCCACCACGCCATGCTTGGCTGCGGAATAGACGCTGAGCCGTGGTGCGCCCGCAATCCCGGCGACGGAGGCGATGTTGACGATCGCGCCGCCCTTACCGTCGCGCCGATACTGGCGCTCAAGAACGGGGAGCTGATGCTTCATCGCATAAAAGACGCCCATCAGATCGATATCGATCACCCGACGCGCCTCTTGTGAATCCATCAGCGGCAGTTTCGAAAAATTGTGCGCGATACCGGCATTGTTGAATGCCACGTCGAGCCGACCGAAGCGTTCGACGGCCAAGGCAACGAGATCGCGCGAGTGCTCCTCATGCGCGACATCCCCGGCAAGGACGGCGATTTCGCCGCCGAGAGAAGTGGCAAGCGCATTTAGCGGTTCGTCCCTTATGTCCGAAAGAACGAGCCTTGCGCCCTCCGACAAAAGGCGTTCGGCCAGTTTCTTGCCGAACCCGCCGGCGGCACCCGTGACGATGACCGTCAACCCATCGAAGCGCTTCATTCAAAATTCCAGGATCGCATCATTGATTATCTGCCGGTTTCGATCGCTTCGACCGCCAGTCCGGCGAGCAGTGCGACGGCGTCTCCGTATGTTCGCGCCTTTTCAGGGTTCGACGCGTTGCCGTCGAGGGCGCGCTTGTAGACGCCCTGACAGATCGCAGCGAGGCGAAAGAACGAGAAAGCGAGGTAATAGGTCCAGTTATTGATGCCGGCGATGCCCCGCCGCCGACAATATGCGTCGACATATTCGATTTCCGTTGGAAGGCCGATCGCTTCACGGTCGATACCGCCCAGCCCTCGAAAGGCCGACGAGTTGGGCAGACGCCACTGCATGCACTGATAGGCAAGATCGGCAAAGGGATGACCGAGCGTCGACAGTTCCCAGTCGAGAACCGCGACGACTTTCGGCTCTTCGGGCGCGAAGATCATGTTGTCGAGGCGGTAATCGCCATGCACCAGCGAGACGCGCCCGTCATCGGGCAAGGCGTTCGCTTCCAGCCATGCGATCAGCGTTTCCATGGCGTCGACGCGCTGCGTCTCCGAGGCACGATACTGCGCCGACCAACGTGAGAACTGACGTTCGAAATAATTGCCCGGCTTTCCGAAGTCGCTTAGCCCGGTCTTTTTCAGGTCGATGGAGTGGAGCGCGGCCAGCACTTTGTTCATGTCGTCATAGATTGCCGCGCGCTCGCCATTGTCGGCGGCGTCCGGCAGTGCCGGGTCCCAGAAAATCCGCCCTTCGACATATTCCATCACGTAGAACATGCGCCCGATGGGCGAGGCTTCCCCCGACAGATGAAGCACGCGGGGGACGGGAACGTCGGTTTCGGCCAGCGCCTCCATGACCCGAAATTCGCGATCGACCTGATGGGCGGACTTCAAGAGTTCGCCCGGCGGCTTGGCGCGCAGCACGTAGCGGCCGCTCTCGGCCGTCAAAAGATAAGTCGGATTGGACTGGCCGGCATCGAACTTGGCGATGTCTCGCAAACTGTGAAAGCCGTCGACCTCGGTGGCGAGATAGCCGGCAAGGGCGGCTTCGTCGAGCGCGTTCGCTTCGTTCATGCCTGTGCGTCTTCCTTCTGCAACACGGCGAGCGTCAGCCAGCGTGCGGTCAGTGCCGGCTTGATCGAACCTTCGACCTCAACGGTCACGTCGGTCGACACCTGAACCCATCCAGAGGGCCGCACATTGACGTCAGCAAGGACGAACCGTCCGCGCACGCGTGCGCCGGTCTTGACCGGGGTGACGAACCGAACCTTCTCGAAGCCGTAATTGACGCCCATCTCGACATTGGCGAGCGGCGGGACAGCCTCATAGGAAAACGCCGACAACAGCGACAGGGTCAGGAAACCATGGGCGATCGTCCCGCCGAACGGCGTTTGCGCCGCGCGCTGCGGATCGACGTGGATGAACTGGTGATCGTCGATCGCATCGGCGAACATGTCGATCATCTGCTGCGTGACGACACGCCAGGGCGAAACGCCGATCTCATTGCCGACATTGGAGACGAGCTGATCGATCGCGACCGGCGCCAAACGCGGACCTTCCATGGACAAAAACCTTATTCCTTGAACAGTGACATGCCGTGCTGGACCGACTGTCCGCCATCGATGGGAAGGATCGCGCCCGTGATATAGCTGCCGGCCTTGGAGCACAGATACAAGGTCGCGCCCGCGATGTCACTCGGCGCGCCGATCCGGCCGATCGGCACGCGCGATCCGACATGCGCCGCCTGCTCTTCGCTGGCGGTGGCGAAGGCCGTCATGCGGCTTTGGAAAGGGCCGGGGGCAAACGCGTTGACGGTGATGCGCCGCCCGGCGAACTCGATCGCGAGCGTGCGGGTCAGATGATGCACGGCCGCCTTAGATGCCGTGTAGGAATAGGCGCCGTCGGCGATCGGCTGGGTGCCCATGACGGAACCCAGATTGATGATGCGCGCCGGGTCCTCGTCGCTTGCCGCCCGTTCGAGTTCCGGCAGGAGTTCGCGGGTCAGGTGGAAAAGCCCCGTCACGTTGACGTTGAGTACCTTCGCCCATGCCGAATAGGGGAACTCGGCAAGTTCTGCGCCCCATGACACGCCCGCATTGTTGAAAAGGATGTCGAGCTTTTCCGTGCGCTTTCGTACCTCACCGACGATCGCGGCGATGCCGTCTTCGGTGCTTATATCACCTCCGAAGCCTTCGGCTTGTCCCGACGTGCCGAGCGCGTTCAACTCCTCGGCGGTCTGTGCGCAGTCGTGTGCTTTGCGCGAGGCGATCAAAACATTTGCCCCGCCATGCATCAGCGCCGTCGCGGCCATACGGCCGATGCCGGTCGCAGCGCCCGTTACGAGCGCGGTCTTGCCGGCAACGGAAAACAGGTCGTCGATGTAGCTCATCATTCCTCCCCAGGATGTGGCACGAGCCGTCCGGCGGCCGCGTTGACAACATACCCGATAGTATGTTCATCATTTGCCGTCCGTAAAGAGCCTTCGCAAAAACCGGCAGAAGACCGGCAAAGCAGGGCAGCGACGGGAGGAGTATGGTGGGTCTGGATATCGGGGAACGCACCGTCGACAGTTCGCGCAGCGCCATTTTGGAGGCGGCCGCACGCTGTTTTCACGAGCGGGGCTATGCTGCGACGTCGATCGACGATGTCGCCCGGGCGCTCAGTTCCACCAAGGGCCGCATCTATCACCATTTCGAATCCAAGGCCGATCTCTTTGCGGAAGTGTTCCGTGCTGGCATGGAAATGAACTACGAGGCGCTCGAGCCGCTTCGCGCGATGACAGGGCCGGCGCATGTCCGCTGGAAAAGCTTCGCCCGTGTCCATGTGGAACAGATGATGGCCACGCGTGCGTTTCAGCGTGTCGTGTGGATGGGCGTTGAAATGCATCAGACCGGCGCGCCGACCGAACAGCAGAAAAGCCGCTACGACGAACTGGTGCAAACACGCTCGCGCTACGGCAACATCTTTCGCGAACTCATCGCCGGCGGGCGAAGCGAGGGGCGCTTCCACTTTCCCGATTTGTCCGTCGCCAATCAGCTCATGTTCATGACGCTGAACTCACCGATCTTCTGGTACTCGCCGCGCGCCGGGGAAACCCGCGCCGATATCGAGGATCTCATTGCCCAAGTCGTCACCTGCGCCTGGCGCGGTCTCGGCGCAAACGAAGGACCCCGTGAATGAACGAGAATCCTCAGATGAACCTTGGCATGAGCGAGCGCCTGAAGCCGCTTCACGAGAAGGTCGCGCGCATGGTGCGCGATGAGATCATGCCGCTCGATGAGGAGTTTCTCGCCGAAGTGGGGAAAGGCGATCGCTGGGAGTATACCGCGCGGCAGACCGAAATTCTCGAAGGGCTGAAGGCGAAGGCGAAGGAACGCGGCCTGTGGAATTTCTGGCTGACGGATTCGGAGCGTGGCTACGGATTGTCGACTGTCGAATACGCCTATCTCGCCGAAGAAATGGGCAAGGCGCATCTGGGAGCCGAGACGTTCAACTGTTCGGCTCCCGACACAGGCAATATGGAAGTGTTCGAGCGCTATTGCGCTCCCGAACACAAGGAAAAATGGCTCAAACCCCTGCTCGCCGGCGAAATCCGTTCGGCCTATCTGATGACCGAGCCGGACGTGGCGTCGTCCGATGCCACCAACATCTCCATGCGCTGCGAGCGCGATGGCGACGACTACGTCCTGAACGGTGAAAAATGGTGGGCATCGGGAACCGGCGATCCGCGTTGCAAGATCTATATCGTGATGGTGCATACGCCCGATGCCGGGCGCGGCAAGCACCAGCAGCACTCGATGGTCCTGGTGCCGGCGGACACGCCCGGCATCACCAAGCTGCGCGCCATGACGATCTATGGCGAGGACGACGCGCCGCACGGCCATTTGCACCTGAAATTTGAGAATGTCCGCGTGCCGGCGTCGCACCTCATTTTAGGTGAGGGCCGGGGGTTCGAGATCGCGCAGGGGCGGCTTGGGCCGGGCCGCATCCATCATTGCATGCGTGCCATCGGCCATGCGGAAATGGCGCTCGAAATGATGTGCAAGCGCGCACTGCGCCGCGAGGCCTTCGGCAAGAAGCTGTCAGAACTCGGTGCCAATTACGATATCATCGCCGAGTGCCGCATGGAGATCGAGCAGGCGCGGCTGCTTTGCCTCAAGGCCGCGTGGATGATGGATCAGGGCGACAAACGAGCCGCCGCGCCGTGGATCAGCCAGATCAAGGTCGTCGCGCCGCGCATGGCGCTGAAAGTGACGGACGAGGCGGCGCAGATGTTCGGCGCTCAAGGGATCAGCCAGGACACGACGCTCGCTCGTTCGTGGACGCATCTGCGCACGCTGCGCTTCGCCGATGGTCCCGACGCCGTGCATCGCCGTCAGGTCGCGCGCGAGGAGTTGAAGAAGTACACGCAGGAGAAGGTATGAAGGCCATCGTCGCACGCGGCTTCGGCCCGATCGCCGAACTCGACTATACCGACATGCCCGACCCCGTGCCGGGCGTGGGTGAGGTGCTGATCGAGGCGGAGGCGATCGGCGTCAACTTTCCCGACGGTTTGCTGGTGCAGGGCCTCTACCAGATGAAGCCTGAGCCGCCCTTTATTCCCGGGATGGAAATGGCCGGCCGCGTGAAAGCCATTGGCGAGGGCGTGTCGGGATTTGCGCCGGGCGACCGTGTTGCCGCACTCGGCACGCTCGGCGGCTATGCCGAACTCAATGCGGTTCACCATGGCGCTGTGATGAAGCTGCCGGACGGACTTCCGGCCGAGCACGCCTGTGCGCTTTTATGCGGTTACGGCACATCCCATTATGCGCTGAAGCAGCGCGGGCAGCTTAAATCCGGCGAAACGCTGTGCGTGCTCGGCGCGTCGGGTGCGACGGGGGTTGCCGCCGTGCAAATCGGCAAGGTGATGGGCGCAAGGGTCATCGCCGTCGCCTCGACGCCGCAAAAGCAGGAAATCGCGCGACAGGCCGGCGCGGATATCGTTCTCGGCTACGACAATCTGAAGGATGCGCTGAAACAAGCGACCGGCGGCAACGGTGTCGATGTGGCGTTCGATCCGGTCGGCGGTGAGGGTTTCGACGTCCTCGCGCGCTCGATGGGCTGGGGCGGGCGTCTGCTTGTCATCGGCTTTGCCTCCGGCACGATCCCGAAACTGCCTGTGAATCTGACGCTGGTGAAGGGCTACAGCGTGGTCGGCGTTTTCTGGGGCGCGTTCACCGCGAAGGAACCGCAGGCCTATGCCGACAATATGAGCGAACTCGTTGGCTGGTATCTCGAAGGCAAGGTTAAGCCCGTCATCGAAGGCGTTTATCCGCTTGCCGAAGCGCCTTCCATTCTCGAACGCGTGCTTGGCCGCGGCGCTGCCGGCAAGATCATCCTGAAGCCCTGAAAGGAACGACATGGCGCTGCCCAAAACCATGAAAGCCCTGCTTCTCAAGAATGACGGCTATTCGCGCGACCATTCGGGAACGGTACTTGAGGCCATGGAGCCTTATGTCGAACAGGGCGAAATCGAGGTGCCGCAGCCGGGGCCGAGCCAGGTTCTGGTCAAGGTTGCGCTCGCCTCGATCAATCCGTCCGACGTGATGTTCCTGAAAGGGCTCTACGGCCAGCCGCGAAAACAGGGACAGCCGGCCGGCTTCGAGGGTGTCGGCGAAGTCGTCGCGGCTGGTGCGGAGGCAAAAGGGCTGATGGGCAAGCGCGTGGCGTTCGCGACCGGCCTTTCCAACTGGGGAAGCTGGGCGGATTATGCCGTCGCCGAGGCCGGTGCATGCGTACCGATCATGATGGATGGCGTGCGCGACGAGGATGCGGCGGCGATGATCGTCAATCCTTTGACCGCGCTTGCCATGTTCGGCATCGTCCGGGACGAGGGCGAAAAGGCGTTCGTCGTCACCGCCGGCGCAAGCCAGCTTTGCAAGCTGATCATCTCCGTCGCGAAGGACGAAGGCTACCGCCCCATCGCCATCGTGCGGCGCGACGACCAGATCGAGCTTTTGAAGGGCATCGGCGCGGCGCATGTCCTGAACGCGGAAGCTGCCGATTTCGACGCGCGCCTTTCCGAGGTGATGGCCAGCGAGAAACCACGCATCTTTCTCGACGCCGTCACCGGCCCGCTCGCCGCAAAAATCTTCAACGCGATGGGTAAGCGCGCACGCTGGATCGTCTATGGCAGGCTCGATGCGGGCGTCACCCCGATCATCGAACCGGGCCAGATGATCTTCATGCACAAGAAAATCGAGGGTTTCTGGCTGACCGAGTGGATGCGCTCGGCCGGAGACGAAAAACGCATGGCTGCGGTCATCGAGGCGCAAAAGCGCTTTGCGGACGGGCGCTGGAAGACGGACGTGACCGCGATCGTGCCACTTGAGGAAGCGGTTTCGCGCGTTGCGGACGAACTGGCCAGACCGAACGGCAAGGTTTTCATCGCGCCGTAACGCGATGGTGTGAGCGAAACGCTTGCCCTTGAGTGAGGGCAGCATAAAGTCGAAAGCCGACGCAGGGTTCAACCTGCGGTTCGAGAGGAGCCGGGAAACCGGACGGACCGCAGGCCGACAACACCCCGTGCCGGAAACCGGGAGGAGGAGCGCCTGTGGGCGTATTGCAGCTCATCGTCAGCGGCCTTGCCAATGGCTGCGTCTACGGCCTCATCGCGATGGGGTTCGTGCTGATCTACAAGGCGACCGAAGCGGTGAACTTCGCCCAAGGCGATTTCATGATGCTCGGGGCCTTCATCTGCCTTGGGCTGACCAATCCGCAATTCATGGATCTTCCGTTCTGGCTGTCCGTTCCCATCGCCATCGCGATCATGGGCGCGTTCGGCTACGCACTCGATCTCGTCGTTTTGCGGCGCATGTTCGGCCAGTCGCAGATCGCGATCGTCATCTTGACCATCGCGCTCGGCTTCGTCCTGCGCTTTTTCGCCGGCGTCATGTGGGGGCACGAGCCGATCTCGCTCGCCTCGCCGATCGCGGGCCGCGATGTCAGGTTCGGGGGGATCGTACTCGGCCTCGACGAGGTGATGGTGATCGCGGTCACCGCCATCCTGACGCTGCTGCTCTGGCTTTATTTCAACCGCACCAAGCTTGGCGTCGCCATGCAGGCGTCCTCGCAGAACCAGCTTGCGGCCTATTATATGGGCATCCCGGTCAAGCGCATTCACTCGCTGATCTGGGCGCTGTCGGGTATGGTCGCGGCTGTCGCCGGTATCCTTTTCGCCTCCAAGGGCTCCATCGATCCGTCGATCGGGCTTTTGGGCATCAAGGCGTTCGCGGCCGCCGTCATCGGCGGCTTCGGGTCGCTGCCGGGCGCGCTTCTGGGTGGCTTGATCGTCGGGCTGATCGAGCCTTTCGCGGCCTATTACATGCCGCCCCACTACAATCAGGTCATGCCTTACCTGCTTCTTTTCCTGATCCTGGTGTTCAGACCGCACGGCATTCTCGCCCAGGTCCACGCGAAGAAGGTGTGAGGCGATGAGAACCGTTTTCAAGACAAGCTACGACGCCGACATCAATCTCTTTCGCCACCCCCAGCAGATGGGCTGGTATGCGGGCTTGCTCATCATCATGCTCGTGCTGCCGTTCGTCCTTTCCACCTTCGCGCTCGGCGAGGTGACGAACGTTCTGGTCTGGTCGGTCGCCTGCATGGGGCTGATGGTCCTCGT
Organism: Aliihoeflea sp. PC F10.4; assembly: GCF_054612275.1. Classification (NCBI taxonomy): domain Bacteria; kingdom Pseudomonadati; phylum Pseudomonadota; class Alphaproteobacteria; order Hyphomicrobiales; family Phyllobacteriaceae; genus Aliihoeflea; species Aliihoeflea sp. PC F10.4. Next base: position 273,348 of record NZ_JBTSWH010000001.1, read on the forward strand.
CGGCCAGACCGGACAGGCGAGCCTTGGCCATGCCGCGTTTCTCGCCATCGGCGCTTATGCGAACGTGCTTTTGCAGGAACGCCTCGGTCTTCCCTTCCTGCTGTCGTTTCCGCTGGCGGGCCTGATCGCTGGTGTCGCCGGGGCGATCATCGCGCTGCCGATCACAAGGTTGCACGGCATTTATCTGGCAATCGCGACGATTGCGGTGGTGATTCTCGTGGAGGAATTCATCGTCATCGCCACGCCGCTGACCAACGGCGTCATCGGGCTTTTCGCGCCGCCGATCGATATTTTCGGTCTCGAAATCGATCGCTACCGCACGCCGTGGCTGCTTTATTACCTCGTCTTCGCGATCGTGCTCGCCGTCGTGTTTCTCTATCGCAATCTTGAGCGCTCGCCACTCGGCCGGTCCTTCGCGGCCATCCGGGATTCGGAAATCTCGGCGCAGGCGATGGGCATCAACGTGGCGCGCGCCAAGGCCGTGGCCTTCGGGCTTTCAGCCGGCATCACCGGTCTTGGCGGTGCGCTGATGGGCCATTATGCCGGCGTCTTCAACTACGAGACGTTCAACCTGATCATCTCTATCCAGCTTCTGCTTGCGATCGTCATCGGGGGCCTCGGCACCATCCACGGTGCGTTCTTCGGTGCGATCATCGTTGCCATGCTGCCGCAGACCATCGCGATCGCACGCGATGCGATCGGGCGTATCATCGGCGGCGGGTCGATCGCCATTCCAGGGTTGGAAACGGCGATCTTCGGCGTCATTCTGATCCTCGTGATCCTGTTCGAGCCGCGCGGCATCTATGGGCGGTGGATCAAGATCCGCACCTATTTCGAGCTTTTCCCCTTCTATCGAAAGGACATGTTCCGCCGCCAGAAAGCCTATCTCAAGACGGAGCGCATGCGATGAGCCTCCTCGAAATCGACAATGTCACGCTTCGCTTCGGCGGCGTCACCGCCGTCAGTCAGGTGTCTTTCAATGTGGAGGAAGGCGAGGTGTTCGCGCTGGTCGGGCCGAACGGGGCAGGCAAGTCCACCTTGTTCAATTTGATCAGCCGCATCTACGACCCGGCCGAAGGCGATATCCGCTTCGACGGGCGCACCATCCTCGATAGGAAGCCGCACGAAATGGCGCGGCTCGGGATCGCGCGCACCTTCCAGAATATCGAATTGTTCGACCATGCGACGGTGGCGCAGAACCTTCTGGTCGGGCGTCACCGCCACCGGAAAAGCCATATGTGGACGGAACTGATGTTCACGCCCTTCGTGCGGTCCGAAGAGCGCCGCCACCGCGAGGCGGTCGAACGCGTGATCGATTTTCTCGATCTTCAGGCCTATCGCGAAAAGTACATCGCCGGCCTGCCCTATGGCGTGCGCAAGGTGGTCGAGATGGGCCGTGCGCTCGCCATCGAGCCGCGTCTTCTCCTTCTCGACGAGCCTGCATCGGGACTTTCGGTCGAGGAGACGCAGGACGTCGCCTTCTGGGTCGAGGATATCAAGAAGCAGATGGGCATCACGGTGCTGATGGTCGAACACGACATGCATCTCGTGGCGTCCGTTTCGGATCGTGTGCTGGCGCTTGCCGACGGCAAGATGCTCGCCATGGGCACGCCGCATGAGGTGCAGAACCATCCCAAGGTGATCGAGGCCTATATCGGCGTCGCCGACGAACACGAAAAGGTGCTGGCATGACGATGACCGCCCCTGCGGATAAAGCCGATCCCGAGATCGTGCTCTCGGTGCGAAACCTCGAAAGCTATTACGGGCCGATCATGGCAATCCGTGGCGCGAGCCTTGACGTGCGCGACGGACAGATCGTCACCGTGCTCGGCGCGAATGGCGCAGGAAAGACGACGCTTTTGAAGACGATTTCCGGGGTCATGGACCCGGAAAAAGGCCAGATATTCTACAAGGGAGAGAACATCGCGGGCGCGAACCCCGACAGGGTCGTGCGGCTCGGTATGGTCCATGTTCCCGAAGGGCGCGAGGTCTTCCCGCTCCTGACCGTTGAGGAAAATCTTCGCATGGGCGCGTTCACGCGCTCCGACACGGCCGCAATCGCATCCGACGAGGAAATGGTCTTTTCCTATTTCCCGATCCTGAAGGAACGGCGCGGGCAGGCAGCCGGCACGCTGTCGGGCGGACAGCAGCAGATGCTCGCCATCGGGCGCGGCCTCATGGCGCGGCCGAAAGTGATGCTGCTCGACGAGCCGTCGCTTGGCCTGTCGCCGCTGCTGGTCAAGGAAATCTTCCAGATCGTGCGGCGGCTCAACCGCGAGCAGGGCGTGACGATCATGCTTGTCGAACAGAACGCCAAGGTCGCGCTTGAAGTCGCCGATTACGGCTACGTCATGGAGCTTGGCCGCATCGTCATGGCCGACAGCGCCGACAGGCTCCTGCAGTCGAAGGACGTGCAGGAATTCTATCTTGGCGTTCAGACGGAGGAGGCCCAGCGCGGCCAGAAGCGCTGGAAGCAGAAGAAGACGTGGAGGTAGAAGCATGACCATCGCCGAAAAACTGCCGCCGATGCAGACCGTTCGCGGCCATTCCTTCAACGAGGACCTCGTTCAAGGTCCGTTCTACTTCGACGGATGCGACACGCTGGTGAAGCTGTTTCGCCAGCGCTGCCTGGAACTCGGCCCTCAGATCGCCCATCGCGAAAAGGATTTCGGCATCTGGCTGTCCTATAGCTGGACGGACTTTTATGAGCATGCGCGGCTAATCGGCCTCGGTCTGCTGGCGCTCGGGCTGAAACGCGGCGAAGCCGTTTCGATCCTGTCGGAAGACAACAAGGAATGGATCTACGCCGATCTCGCCATCCAGTCGGTCGGCGGCATATCCTCGGGCGTTTACACGACGGATTCTGCCAAGCAACTCGCCTATCTCGTCAACGATTCCGACAGCCGGTTCCTGCTGGTCGAAAATGATGAGCAACTCGACAAGTTCCTGTCCATACGCGGCGAAATGCCGGGCCTTTCGAAGGTCATCGTGTTCGACCGTGACGGCCTCCACGATTTTGCCGACGATCAGGTCATCTTCCTCGACGATCTCTACAGGATCGGCCGCGACTATCTGAACCTGCATTCCCCAAGTGGCGTGTCGTTTGAGGTGAAGATCGCCTGTATCCGAGCGCTAGACAAGGATTTTCTGCCGCAAGCGGCACCTGCGGTCGCGCAGACTGCTGGATCTGGACGGATCAGACCGCGAAGCCGCTGTTTCCTTGCCCAGGGGCGGCGTTTTTCAGCGCAGCGGACAGATCTGTCCAGCCGCTTTCGTTCAGTTTGAGCGTGGATCGCGATCATGCGCATAGCGGTGGCGCTCGCAATCGGCGGATAGCGGCGAGGATGGCGCGTACCATCGTGCCGGTGACAGCGACCTCGGCCAGCTGGAAGGTGATGGTGCGGGCGTGACGGACCACACGTGCCCCGATCTTGATCAGCTTCAGTTGCAGGCTGGTCAACGACCAGTCGGCCATGGCCTCGGGCAGCTCGATGCAGCGCAAGAAGGTGGCCAGGTTGTACGCCAGGGCGTGCAGTTGCAGCCGCACCTCATTGTCGCGGAACTTCCGGCACGACAGCCGCGTCCAGCGAAAGGCGTATTTGCCCTCTTTGATGTGCTGCTCGGCGGTGCCGCGCTGGTTGTAGAACCGCACCACCCAGTCCGGCTCCATCGGCAGGTTGGTGACGATGAAGCCGACACGCGGGAACAGTTCGCCCGGATGCCATTCGATCTTGGCGATCACCCGGCGTTCCTTGTCCCAGGACGCCGCCTGATACTCGAATTCCTCGAAGAACCGCTTGACCTTGGTCAGTGACGGCCGCCCGACAGGGCGCGTTAGCCGATGCGCGATCTTGTCCTTGAGGACCGCGTTTGCGGGCAGCCGGATGGCGTAGAAGAACCGCGCTTCTTCCAATCGCTCATAGATCGCCGGGATCGCGTAGGCAGCATCGGCCCGGAAGAACCTGCCACCAAGGTCGCGCTCCGCGTAGCGCGCAATGACGGGGTCGAGAACATCACGCCAGCCATCGGCGCTGTGGACGTTGCCATGGCGCAGGGCGCAGCGTTCCAGCATCCCGAACTGGTTGAACAGAAAGTTGGGGTGATAGCAGCTACAGTCGAAATGGCCATTCCAGGCGGACCCTTCCTGGTCGCCATGGGTCGGGCTGACCGAGCTGTCCATGTCCAGAACGATGTACTTCAGCCCGTTACGGTCATGGAACCGGTCGATCCATTGCCCGTTCAGGTCGGCCAGCGCGGCACGGTTCCCGGCCAGAGCCAGCGTCTCGGTCTCGAACCGTCCCATCTGCGATGCCGAGGCCGCTTGTGCATCGACCGCTCTGCCGCCGACAACTTGGCGCATGACCGGATCGCAGGCGAGACGGTTGGCGTCGTTGACATCCTCGTATCCGGCCAGCCGCCCAAAGACTGATTGCCGGAACAGGCCGTCGAGCCGATGGACCGTGTTCTTGCCAGAGCGAGTATCGCGCAGCGCCGCTGACGCCAAATCGGACAACCCGAGCGCGTCATCAAGCTCGCGCATCACCAGAAGGCCGCCGTCGGAACTGAGCTGCGTGCCGCGAAATTCCAGCCGCACGCGAGGGTCGAAATCCACCCGATCTGCCCGTTGCAAGCCCGCACCCTCTGGGTGATCCATGAAACGCGCCCCTCGCAGCCTTCAACACCATGTTTTATATAGGAAATATAATGGTCAGGACAGCGAAATCAGCGCCTTACTTGGGAAATGTGGGCTGAAGGATCACCCCGACCTCTTCGACGAGGAAATCGCCAAGTCGAAGCCGCAGGATGTAGCGATCCTTGTCTATACGTCCGGCACGACCGGCCAGCCCAAAGGCGCGATGATCACGCACTCAAACATCATTGCCTCGGTAATCGGTTCAGTGCTGACGCTTCCGGTCGGCGAGGGCGACGAGCAGGTCTGTTTCCTGCCGCTCTGCCACATTCTCGAACGGCTGGTGACTGTGTTCACGCCGATCGGCTTGAAATCGACCGTCAATTTCGCCGAAAGCCCGGAAACCGTATTCGACAATGTGCGCGAGGTCTCGCCACACATCTTTACCGGCGTGCCGCGCGTTTGGGAAAAGATCTACAGCCGCGTGACGATCATGGCGAACGAGGCCTCGCCGCTCGGGCGATGGGCTTATCGCCAGTCGGTCAAAACCGGCATGAAGCGCGCCGCCGCGCTGGAGACCGGACGACCGGTTCCCACCGCAACAAGCCTCGCCTATGCGTTCTGGGATTTCATGGTGCTACGAAACCTGCGCCGCATGCTCGGCTTCGACCGGTTGCGACGGGGCACGACCGGTGCGGCACCCATCTCGCCTGACCTTTTGAAATGGTATCGCGCCGTCGGCGTCGAACTCCTCGAAGGCTACGGCATGACGGAAAGTTCCGGCGTCATCTCGGTCAATCGTCTTGGCGAAAGCCGCACCGGCAGCGTCGGCCCGGCTGTCCCAGGGGCGGAAATCCGCATTTCGGACGAGGGCGAAATCCAGTATCGCGCGCCCAATGTCTTCAAGGGCTATTGGGGCAAGCCGGACAAAACCGAGGAGACGATCACCGGAGACGGATGGCTGAGGACAGGCGATGTCGGGCGCGTCGATGACGATGGCTATCTGTTCGTTACCGGACGCATGAAGGACATCATCATCACAGCCGGTGGCAAGAATATCACGCCCGCCGAGATCGAGAACCGACTGAAATTCAGCCCTTACATTTCCGATGCCGTCATTATCGGCGACCAGCGCAAGTTCCTCGCATGCCTGATCATGATCGATCAGGAAAACGTTGAGAAATTCGCGCAGGACCGGAAGGTGCCGTTCAACAATTTCCGCTCGCTTTGCGCCGCGCAGGAGGTGCGCGACCTGATCGGATCGGTCGTGGACGACACGAACCGCGAATTCGCGCGCGTCGAGCAGATCAAGGATTTCCGGCTCATCGACGTTCTCTTGACGGCCGAAGACGAGGAACTGACGGCTACGATGAAGCTGAAGCGAGGTTTCGTCGAGAAGAAGCACAAGCCTTTGATTGACGAGATGTATGGCTAGGGCATCGGACCGAAAAGTGGGAACCGGTTTTCGGATAATCCGATGCCTGAAAAGGGCCATACAGGAGGAATGCGGGACAACCCCGAGAGGAGGAATGAAATGAAAGTTCTGTCTGGGAAATACATATTGGCGCTGGGGCTTGCCGCGGGCATGTCGTCCTCCGCTTTCGCTACGCAGGGCGTCACCGATACGGAAGTGCGGATCGGCTCGAACGGTGACCTTTCGGGCATCTTTGCCGCGTTCAATGTCGGCGCGATCAAGGCCGCGCAGCTCATCTTCGACGAGGTCAACGCCAATGGTGGCGTCCATGGCCGCCAGATCCGGTTCATCGCCGAAGATCACGGCTATCAGGTTCCGCGCGCGGTGCAGAATTTCAACAAGCTGATCAATTCCGATCAGGTCTTTGCGATGATCCTGAACCTCGGTACGCCCCACAATATCGCCGGCTTTCCGCTGATGGAGGCGCGGCAGGTTGCAAATGTTTCGCCGCTCACCTCCGCGCGCCAGATGATTGAGGGCGACATCACCTATAAATATGCCGGCACGTCGTCCTATTACGACGGGACGCGCGCGGGCATCGGCCATTTGATCGAGGAAGACGGCGCGGAGCAGATCTGCTCGATGTATATCCCGTCCGATTTCGGCCTCGAAGTGCATGAAGCAGCCGTCGATGAAGCCGAAGCGCGGGGCGTCGAATTCGCCGGAGAAACCACGCATCGTCCCGACGAACAGGACTTCGTCGGCGCGGTGACGCGTCTGCGCGAACTTGGCTGCGATATCGTCGCGACCGGCGTCGGCGTGCGCCAGACGATCGTTGCGATCGGAACGGCAAAGCGGCTGGGCTGGAACGACGTCAAGTTCATCGGATCGTCGGCTGCCATGAACACCGCCGTCGCCAAGGTGCCCGAAGGCGTCACCGAGGGGTATTACGCGACATCGGGCTGGGTCGATTTCGAGGAGCGTCTCGACGTTCCTGAAGTGAAGGAATGGGCGGATAGCTATCAGGCCAGCACGGGCGAAACGCCCGGTACAGCTGCGCAACTCGGCCACGCCGCCGCGCTGACGCTGGTCAACGCGCTCGAAGCCGCCGGTCCCGACCTGACGGCGGAATCCTTCCGCGAAGGCATGGAAAGCCTCGATTTCACCGACGAGATCAATGGCGGCATGCAGATCAGTTACGGTCCCGAGGACCATCAGGGCGCGACGACCATCGTCCTTTCGCAGGTCCAGGGCGGCATGTGGCGCGAAGTGATCCGCATCGATCCGGAAGATGGCGACGGTGCAGCAGCGGATGGCGGCGAGGAAGAGGCCGAAGCAGCCAACTGAACCTTGTCCTAAAGATGAAAACGCCGCCCGCTGGTTCGGGCGGCGTTTTTAGTGGCTGGACTTCAAGCGATCAGTAATGCTGTCTGCACGCCGGTTCATTCGCTAGGATGCGGGAATGATCGTCATTCTCATCGTCATGCTTCTGGTCGCCGCAATCGCGTTTTTGCCCATCTGGCCGCATTCGAAAACGTGGAGTTGGTGGCCGTCGGTTTTTATCTGGACAATCGGGCTCATCGTTGCGGCGTTGCTGCTGATCGAGCGTATCGAAGCAATGTGAACGCGTTCGTGGGCGCACCTTATTTCGGATCGGAGCGGGACAGATGAAGGTGGCGTGGCTTTAACCAGCGTCCGCGCTTGCGCGTCCCGGCCGGCAACCATGACAGGCTCCGCGTACCGCTTTCCTCTACATGCAGCATCCAGAGCTTGTCGGACTCGAAGGTGAAGCGCAGTTCGCAACCATCATGGCCCATCTCCTCGAAGATGGCTGGCGTGTAGGGAAATCCGATACCCAGACGATCGAGGATCGCGCCTTTCCTGACAAGCACGAGGTGAAGCTCCTCCTCGAACGGGCAATCATCGTCGAGGACGAGAAGAATGTCGCCCCACGGCAAAGCGTATTGTGCTGCGAGGCGGGCGGCATCCAGCGTCAGCGTTTCATCGCAGGCCATGCGGCCAAGGGTGATCCGTGGCGTCGGACTGTTTTGAGAGGCGATGACAAAAAAGGTGCTGTCGGGCTGCATGTCGCCGAGAGTAAGACATCGCAGAACGATTGTCCGGCAGGATGTGATCCGCATGGGCGCTACCGGCGAACGGCTTACCGCAATGGCCGCCATGTCGTGTAATCGACGCCGTCGCAGCCGCGCTCTTGCAACGCCCATAAGGTCGTCGTCATGCGATAATAGCTCTTGCGGTCGCATGGCTCATAGCCGTTGTAACGCATCAGCGCCGCGTTGATCTCGCCGCCAGTGATCATCAGGCCGATGCCCAACAGCAGGCATGCGAGGATGCCGCCGAATATCGCCCCGGCATGATGATAGGCCCATGCCATCCGCATCGCGCCGAGCAGTGCAAGAATCCCGATGCCGGTCATCGACAGGGCGACAAGGATGATGCCGAACATTTCGCTCGACGTGTCGATGACGGCCTCGCGGATACGCAGCGTTTCAAGCATCGTTTCGATCCGTGCCGATGCGTATACGATAATCAGCCCGGCCGGTACGACGAAACACAGGCCGAACAAGGCCGACTTCCAGCGCGGTCCCGCTTCGCGCGATATTCGTTTGAATTCTGCGTCATTCCTGCGCCGTCGGCGGCTTCTGGCGGCGCGCTCCCGCGCGGCGGCGTCCGGCGATTTTTGCGGCGCGCTCATTCCTCACCCGGCCCGGCAAGCGCGAGATCGGAAACCTTGATCCAGCCGCGTGCGAGCGGGTCGCTTTGGACGTATTCGACGCGCGCCCAGTCTCCGCGCTGTTCAAGCACGGCAACAACGTCCCATTCCACGAGATAAGGCCGTTCGCGTTCCGTGTCCTCGGTGGGTTCGGAGTGAAGGATGGCGCGTTCGGTGGTAACGATCCCGACCGCGATCCAGTCCGGGCGCGCTTCCTCCAGCCACCAACGCTGTCCGTCACCGGTCATGTTGGAGACCATGCCGCAGCCGGGCGGGTTCTCGTCCAGACGCACGTGAATGTCGGCTCCGTCTCTCGTCAACGTACCTGCGATACGTTGCGGATCATCGGGAAGCCAGGCGACGAGTTCGGCAACATCGCCGTCGAAGCGCCCCGTCACCAGCGCTCGGCACATGAACTGCGGCGCTTCATCCGTACCGTTGCCGCGCGCCGTGTCCCCGATAACGCCGCTCAGATGCTTGCCATCCACGACGAGGAGGGTCGGGCCGTATCGTCCAGAGACAGGCGCGGCGTGCGAGATCGTTGTTATCGCCATCGCGACGGCAAGAACGAGCGATCTTTTCATTTCGCGACCTTCAACGAAGAGTTCTATTCGGCCGGAGCGAGCTTGCGCTGCTCGTTCGCCTCGGCTTCGCCGAGTTCACGGTCGAGCCGTGCCTCTTCCTCGACCTTCGGCGTTACCCAACGGCCGAGGAGCAGATAGGCGACGGGCGTCAGGTACAAGGTCGAGATGGTGGCGAGGCCAAGTCCGCCGACGATCACCCAGCCAAGCGCGATGCGGGCTTCCGCGCCCGCACCCGAGGCCATCACCAAGGGAACGCCGCCGACGACGGTGCACAGCATCGTCATCACGACCGGACGCAGGCGGATGTTCGATGCTTCCTCGATCGCGTCGCGCACATTGTGCCCACGATCGCGCAATTGATTGGCGAACTCGACGATCAAAATACCGTTCTTGGCCATCAGCCCGACGAGAAGCACGAGCCCGATCTGCGAATAGACGTTGAGGCTGGTGCCGGTCAAAAGCATGGCGATCACCGCACAGGCAAGGCCGAGCGGCACCGTCGCCATGATGATGATCGCGCTGACGAAGCTTTCGAACTGGGCGGCAAGCACCAGAAGCACGATGATGAGCGCGAAGGCCATGACGGTCATCATCGCGTTGCCGGTTTCGCCAAGCGTCGCGGCTTCGGCGAGCGGCAGGACGCGCGCACCCGAGGGCATATGCTTTTCGGAAATCCGCGTCGCCTCAGCGAGCGCATCGCCGAGCGCAAAGCCCTCTGCAAGGGCCGACGTTATCGACACGGCGCGCATCTGGTCCTCGCGCGAAAGGGATGGCGGGACGGCGACCTCGCGGATCGAGGCGATCGTCGAAACCGGCACGAATCGGCCGTCGCCGGTTTTCAGATAGATGCTTTCCAGATCGGTCGGATCGTTGACCGGATTGGTCGTGGATACGAATTTGACCGAGAATGCGCGGTCGTCGATGAATACTTCCCCGATTTCGCGTCCGTCGAGCAGCGATTGCAGGGCCTGCGCCAGACCGGCGATCTCGATGCCGAGATCGGAAGCGCGCTCGCGATCGATCGAAACGGAAAGCTGCGGCTGGGTGGATTCGGTCGTCAGGCGCGCCTGCTGAAAACGCGGATCGTCCTGCATCTCGGCCACGATCGCTTGCGCGGCGGCGTCGAGGGTCTGGTAGTTGTTGCCGAGAATGGCGAATTGCAGGCCCGAGCCGGCGCCGCGAATGCCCAGACTGTTGGGCTGGAACGCGAAGGCGCGCACGCCCGGAACCTGCTCGACCAGCGTGTTCACTTCGTCGAGGATTTCCTGCTGCGTGCGGTCGCGTTCGCTCCATGGCGCGAGCGTCAGCGAAATGAAGCCATTGTTCGTCGCACCGCCCTGACCGGCAAGCGAGAAGGTCGCGATGATCTCGCCGGAATCGCGCAGAGGCTGAATGAGACGTTCGACCTCCGCCATCTGCTGGGCAAGGTAGTCGATCGACACGCCTTGCGGCGCAGAAACGCGCATGAACGCCGCAGAGCGATCCTCGGGCGGCGTCAGTTCCGATTGCAGGGCGGTGAAGGCGAAGCCGGCTACGCCCGCAAAGACCAGTGCGATCGCGACGACCACGATGGGCGCGTTGAGGCAGGCGGCGAGCGTGCGGCGATAAAAGCCGGCAAAGGCTCCAGCGACACGTTCGCCCGTGCTGCCCGGCGTCTCGCCAAGGTCGTTGTGCTTGAGAATTCGCGAGGCGACCATCGGGCAAAGCGACAGCGACACGATGGAGGAAATGAAGACCGCGATCGCCATCACGAAACCGAATTCGCGGAACAGGCCGCCCGCCTGTCCGGGAAGGAACGAGAGCGGCACGAAAACGGCGACGAGCGTGGCCGTGGTCGCAAGGATGGCGAAGAAGACTTCCTTGGTCCCGAGCACGGCGGCGGCGCGCGGCCCCATGCCCTGATTGCGGCGGCGCACGATGTTTTCCAGAACGACGATGGCGTCGTCGACAACGAGACCGGCGGCCAGGACGAGCGCCAGAAGCGTCAGGATGTTGAGCGAAAAGCCCATCAGGAAGATCGCGGCGACGGTGCCGATCAGCGAGATTGGCATGGCGAGCGCAGGGATGACGGTCGCCCGCCAGTCGCGCAGGAAGATGAAGATGATCAGGAGAACGACCGTGACGGCGATGGCCAGCGCGATCTCCACCTCGTGGATCGCACCCTCGATGAAGGTCGCGTCGTCACTTGTGACGTAGATGTTCATGCCTTCCGGCAAGGTCGGGCGCACGCGCTCCATCGCTTCACGCACGCCGACGGAAATGTCGAGCGTGTTCGATTGTGCCTGCCGGATGATGCCGAGGCCGATGCCGGGCATGCCGTCGGAGCGCAGAACGGATTCGCCGATGTCCGGCCCCAACGTGACGTTGGCGACGTCGCGCAGCCGTGCGTTCGGGCTGATGGCGATATTCTCGAAATCCTCCGGCGTCGTGACGGGCGCCTGCGTTCGCACCACAAGCGCCTGCGACGACGAGGTGAGGCTGCCGGCCGGAGTGTCGAAGGACATGGTGGCGAGTGCGTTCTGGATGTCCGCGACCGTCATTCCGAGGCTGGCAAGCCGGTTCTGGTCGATGTCGATGCGGAAAATCTTCTCGCGGTCGCCATAAATCTGCACGTCGGCGACGCCCGGGACGGAGGCGAATTGATCGATGATCTGGTCCTCGACCAGAACCGTCATGTCTTCGATGTTCATCGACGGAGACGTTATCGACAGACGCATGATCGCCTGCGCGTTGTCGTCGGCCTTCACGATCAGCGGTGCTTCGGCGTTTTCCGGGAGACGGTTCTGCACGCGGCTGACCGCATCGCGCATGTCGGATGCGGCTGTGTCGAGGTCGACGCCGTCATTAAACTCGACCGTGACGCGCGAATTGCCGAACGACGACGATGACGACATGTTGTTGACGCCGGGAACGCGGGCGACCGCCCCTTCAAGGATGGAGGTCAGTTCGCGGTCGATCGTTTCGGCAGCCGCGCCCGTATATTCGGTCCGGATGGTGATGACAGGACGGTCGACATCGGGAAGCTCGCGCACCTCGACGCCGAAAAAGGCGGCAAGGCCGGCGACCGCGATCAGGACGTTGACCACGAAGGCCAGCACGGCGCGCCGCACGAAGAGCGCGGTCATGCCATTGGCGTCGTCCTTGGCGGCTGCGGTGGCGTTCGACATCGCGCCCGTCTCCTTAAGAACCGCGTGCTTCGACGGCGGGGATAGTCTCGCCGCGCGGCTGCGCGATGCGCACGTCGCCTCCCTCGCGCACCAAGTGGATGCCTTCGGAAACGACCTGCACGCCCGGCTCGATCTCGGCCGCGATCAGGATGGAATCGGTGTTGCGCTGGACGACGCGGACGGGCACGCGGCGGGCGACGCCGTTATCGACGGCCCAGACGAACGCGCCCTCAGTGCCCCATTGCACGGCGAGCGGATCGACCGCCGGATAGGTTTCGCCCGGAAACGACATCTCGACCTGAAAGGACATGCCGGCACGCAACGCATCGCTGGGGTTGTCGATGGTCGCTTCGACGCGCAACGTGCGGCTCTGGGCGTCAATGCGGTTGTCGAGCGCGCTTACTTCCCCGCGAAAGACCTGATCAGGCCGAGCGATCAGCGAAGCCTGAAGCGCTGCGCCGACTTCGATCATGCCTGCGTAGCGCTCCGGCGCCCAGAAATCGACGAGGATGCTAGAGCGATCGTCGATCGAGGCGATTTCGGTCGAACTCGTCACGTAATTGCCGACGGAAACGGGCAGGATGCCGACGACGCCAGAAATGGGAGCCTCGATGTCGCGCCGTTCGAGCGTCAATTCCGCATCGCGCAGCGCTAGGCGGGCATTTTCGACGCCGAGCCGCGCTTCGGTCAGTTGCACCTGCGACACGGTGTTTGACGCGCGAAGCTGATCGATACGCTGAAGCCGAGCCTCTGCGTCTTCCAGCGCGAAGCGGGCGCGATCGACGGCGATGGTTTCGGTCTGCGAATCGAGCCGGGCGATGATGTCTCCGGCATCGACTGTCGAGCCGGAGCGGACCAGAAGTTCCGTCAGGCGACCTGACGCGAATGGCGTGACAGCGACCGTTTCGGCCGCACGGCCGGTGCCGATCGCCTGCAGGCGATCATTGATCGTCGCCGTTGTCACGGCAACGGTGAACACGCCACCACCCTGCCGGGCCGTCCCTTGTTCCGGATTTGGGCCGGGTGCCTGCATTTGCGCCACCTCAGGGGCCGATCCGATCCCCAGGCCTGCCAGCGTCTCGCGCGGGGAGCCGAAAAGCGCCCAGGCAATCGCGCCTGCAACGAGCAGGACGGCGCATATGGCAAGCTGTTTCCAGATCGGCATGTGGTACTCCGGCTATCTGACTTTTGACCGCAGTCTCCGAAGTATTGTCTTCGATGAGAGAGCGACCGCATGCATTGCGACATGGGCAGGCACGTTATCGTGCGATTCTTATGCCAGCACGTCTCGTGCCATGCACCAGTTTTGTTGTTAAATATCCGTAAGGATCGGCATTAAAGTGCGTTCCGGGCCGCTTTGCACATGCACGAATACGTGATGTAAATGCCGTTACGGCCGTCGCGGACGGTGTGAGGCAAAGAGGATTTGCATGACCGGAGCGCTTTCCTTCAACGCATTGAAGAAACTGATCGCGGACGGAGCGATCGATACGGTTCTCGTCGCAGCCGTCGATATGCAGGGACGCCTGATCGGAAAGCGGTTCACCGGACGCCATTTCATCGCATCGGCCCATGACGAGACACATGGCTGCGACTACCTGCTTGCCAACGACATCGATATGGAGCCGGTGCCCGGCTACAAGGCGGCAAGCTGGCAAAAGGGCTATGGCGATTTCGTCATCAAGCCGGACCTGTCCACGATCCGCCTGACGCCCTGGCTCGAAAAGACGGCGCTCGTTCTGTCCGACCTGCTCGACCATCGTCATCACGAGGATTTGCCGCATTCGCCGCGCGCGATCCTGAAGCGTCAGGTCGCGCGGCTGAAAGAGCGCGGCTACCTCGCCTATTTCGCGTCCGAACTGGAATTCTACCTCTTCGAGGAAACCTACGACAGCGCACGCACACAGGGCTGGAAGGACCTGCGCACCGCGTCCCCCCATATCGGCGACTATCTGATCCAGATCACCTCCAAAGAGGAAGACTATATGCGCGCCCTGCGCAACGGTCTGGAAGAAGCGGGCATCCCGGTCGAGAATTCGAAGGGCGAATGGGGACCGGGACAGGAAGAGATCAACGTCTATTACTCCGACGCGCTGGAAATGGCCGACCGGCACGTCTTTTTGAAGAACGCCGCCAAGGAGATCGCCCACGCGCAGGGCAAGGCCGTCACCTTCATGGCGAAATACGACTATTCGCTGGCGGGCAATTCGAGCCATATCCACAATTCGGTCTGGTCGGCCAACGGCAAGACGCCGCTCTTTTTCGACACCAAGGCCGAAAACACGATGTCGCCGCTGATGCGTTCATGGATGGCGGGACAGCTCAAATATGCGGCCGACTACACCTGGTTTCTCGCGCCATACGTCAATTCGTACAAGCGTTTCCAGGCGGGTACGTTTGCACCGACCAAGATGATCTGGAGCCGCGACAATCGCACCGCAGGTTTTCGCCTGTGCGGCGAGGGCACCAAAGGCATCCGCACCGAATGCCGGATCGGTGGGGCGGATCTGAACCCTTATCTCGCGTTTGCGGCGCTCATTGTGGCGGGACTGGCCGGCATCGATGAAAAGCTTGAGCTTGGTGCTCCTTTCGAGGGGGACGCCTATCAGGGAGAGGGCTTGCCGGAGATTCCCAAGACCCTGCGCGAGGCGATCTCGACGCTCGAACGCTCCGACATGCTGCGCACCGCGTTCGGTCATGACGTCGTCGAGCACTATCTCCACACCGCCCGCTGGGAGCAACTCGAATACGACCGCCGCGTCACCGACTGGGAATTGCATCGCGGCTTCGAACGATACTGAAATCCGGAGACAATCGTGGATACCATCAAACTCATTTCGCCCGTCGACGGGTCGGTTCATGCCGAACGTCCGGTTGCCTCCGAAGCTCATATCAATTCCGTGCTGGAACGCGCGAAGACGGCGCAGGCCGACTGGGCGGCGCTGTCGATAGCCGAGCGCGCTGGATATCTCGACGCCTTCCTTGCGGCGCTCGTCTCCATGAATGACGAGATCGTCCCCGAACTTGCCTGGCAGATGGGCAGACCCATCCGCTATGGCGGTGAAAAAGGCGGTGTCGAGGAGCGCACGCGCTACATGGTCGATCTCGCCGCGTCCGCCCTTGCCGACGTGATGCCGCCCGACGAGAAGACCGGATTTCGACGCTATCTGAAGCGCGTGCCGCTCGGCACCGTTCTCGTCATCGCGCCATGGAACTATCCGTATTTGACGGCCGTCAACACCATCGTCCCGGCGTTGATGGCCGGAAACGCCGTGATCCTGAAGCATGCGGCGCAAACGCTGCTCGTCGGCGAGCGCTTCGCGAAGGCCTTCGAGGCGGCGGGTCTGCCGAAGGGCGTTTTCCAGAACATCGTTCTCAATCACGGCCAGACCGAAAAGTTGCTCGGCTCGGGCCGGATCGACCATTGCAATTTCACCGGGTCGGTCGCGGGTGGACAAGCCATCGAGAAGGCTGCGGCCGGCACGTTCATGACGCTCGGCCTTGAACTTGGCGGCAAGGACCCCGCCTATGTCCTGCCGGACGTGAAGCTCGACCATGCCGTCGCCAACCTCGTCGACGGCGCGTTCTACAATTCGGGCCAGTGCTGCTGCGGCATCGAGCGCATCTATGTTCACGAGAAAGTCTATGACGATTTCGTTGAGGGCTTCGTCGCCGAAACGAAGAACTATGTCGTCGGCGATCCGCTCGATCAGGCAACGACGATGGGACCGATGGCGCAGGCCCGCTTTGCCGATTTCGTGCGCGAGCAGAAGGCCGAGGCGCTACGCAAGGGCGCGACGACCCATATCGGCATGAAGGTCGAGAATGACCGCGCCGGCTCGCCTTATCTCGCGCCGGAGGTGCTGACCGACGTCAATCACCAGATGAGCGTGATGCGCGAGGAATCGTTCGGCCCCATCGTCGGCATCATGAAGGTGCGCGACGACGACGAGGCCGTGCAACTCATGAACGACAGCCCATACGGTTTGACGGCCTCGCTTTGGACCACCGACACCGACCGCGCCGCCAGCCTCGGCGACCGGATCGAAACCGGAATGGTCTTCATGAACCGCTGCGACTATGTCGATCCCGGCCTCGTATGGACCGGTGTAAAGGACACCGGCAAGGGCGGCGCGATGGGCCGCATCGGCTACGAAAACCTTACGCGGCCCAAGGGCTATCATCTGCGCGAAGCGATCTGAGAGCACACGAAATGACCTTCACTTCCAAATGGAATTTTCCGACCACGGTGCTCTTCGGCGAGGGGCGCATCGCCGAACTGCCCGCCGTGCTGAAATCCGCCGGTATCGCGCGCCCGCTTTTCGTCACCGATCCGGGGCTTGCGAAGCTGCCGGTCGTTGCCGACACGCTGAAACTGCTCGACGATGCGGGCGTTGCCTATGGCGTTTTTTCGGATGTGAAGCCAAACCCGGTCGAATCCAACCTTGCTGCGGGCATCGAAGCGTTCAAGGCAGGCGGTCACGATGGTGTCATCGCGTTCGGCGGCGGCTCGGCGCTCGACCTCGGCAAGCTCGTCGCGTTCCAGGCCGGGCAGACGAGGCCGATCTGGGATTTCGAGGATGTCAGCGACTGGTGGACGCGCGCGGACAGCGATGCGATCGCTCCGATTATCGCCGTGCCGACGACCGCCGGAACGGGTTCGGAAGTCGGGCGTGCGGGCGTTCTGACCAACGAGGCGACGCACACGAAAAAGGTGATCTTCCATCCAAAAATGTTGCCGGTCACCGTGATCGCGGACCCGGCGCTGACGGTCGGTATGCCGAAGGTCATCACCGCCGGAACCGGTATGGACGCGCTGGCGCATTGCCTGGAAGCTTATTGTGCGCCGGGCTTTCATCCGATGGCCGATGGCATCGGCGTGGAAGGCGTTCGGCTGGTTCTGAAGTATCTGCCGAAAGCCTATGCCGATGGTTCCGATATCGAGGCGCGCGCCAACATGATGGCGGCTGCCGCCATGGGCGCGACCGCCTTTCAGAAGGGGCTTGGCGCGATCCACTCGCTGTCGCATCCGATCGGCGCGCTTTACGACACGCATCACGGAATGACGAACGCGCTCTTCATGCCCTATGTGCTCGATTTCAACCGCGAGGCGATAGAGGATCGCGTGGCTCGCCTTGCCGCTTATTGCGGCATCGAGGGCGGTTTCGACGGTTTTCGCGATCACATCATGGCGCTTCGCAAGGAACTCGGCGTGCCCGCAACGCTCCGCGAACTGATCCCCGGTCTCGACATGGACGATGCCCGCAAGGAACTGATCGCGGATATGGCGATTGTCGACCCGACCGCAGGTGGCAATCCGGTCAAGCTGACGAAAGAGGCCGTACTCTCACTTCTCGAAAAGTCGATGTGAGGAATTTCGCCAACGGTCGGGGGGTGACTAGGTCAGTATTCCTGTCCTAAATTGACCTGAAAGGGAGGATCGTTATGGCGGAAATGCGAAAAGGCGGATTGTTCGTTCCGGAGCCGGAGGTGCGGCCGGGCGGTCAGCCGGATTTCTCCAACGTGAAGATCCCGCGCGCCGGAACGGTCGAGCGCCCACCCGTCGATGTCGATCCGCGCGACATTCGCGACATGGCCTATTCGATCATCCGCGTCCTCAACCGCGACGGCGAGGCGGTTGGCCCGTGGGCGGGGTCACTTACCGACGAGGAACTGCTCGAAGGGCTGAAGCACATGATGACGCTGCGCGCCTTCGACGCGCGCATGCAAACCGCGCAGCGGCAAGGCAAGACCTCGTTCTATATGCAGCATATGGGCGAGGAAGCCGTTTCCTGCGCTTTTCGCCGGGCGATGGAACCCGGCGACATGAATTTTCCGACCTATCGGCAGGCGGGCCTCCTCATCGCCGGCGGCTATCCGATGGTCGACATGATGAACCAGATCTATTCGAACGAGGCCGACCCGTTGAAGGGGCGGCAATTGCCGATCATGTACTCGGCAAAGGATCACGGCTTCTTCTCGATCTCGGGCAATCTCGGCACGCAATTCGTGCAGGCTGTGGGCTGGGCGATGGCCTCGGCCATCAAGAGCGACGACCGCGTTGCTGCCGGCTGGATCGGCGACGGTTCGACTGCGGAAAGCGATTTCCACGCAGCGCTCGTCTTTGCCTCGACTTATCGCGCGCCCGTGGTTCTCAATATCGTCAACAACCAGTGGGCGATCTCGACCTTTCAAGGCATCGCGCGAGGCGGTTCGGGTACGTTCGCCGCGCGCGGTCTCGGCTTCGGCCTGCCGTCGCTGCGCGTCGACGGCAACGACTATCTTGCCGTCCACGCCGTCGGAAAATGGGCGGTGGAACGCGCGCGAATGGGATTTGGCGCGACGCTTGTCGAATATGTCACCTACCGCGTCGGTGCGCATTCGACTTCGGACGATCCGTCCGCCTATCGCCCGAAAACCGAATCCGACAATTGGCCGCTCGGCGATCCGGTGATCCGGCTGAAGAACCATCTGATCAAACGCGGCGCGTGGAGCGAGGAACGCCACAAACAGTCCGAAGCCGAGGTTATGGACGGCGTGATCGCGGCGCAGAAGGAGGCCGAAAAGCATGGCACGCTTCATGCCGGCGGGCGGCCTTCGGCGCGTGACATGTTCGAGGGCGTCTATGCGGATATGCCGCCGCATCTGCGCCGCCAGCGCCAGCAGGCGGGAGTCTAGACCATGCCGCGCATGACCATGATCGAGGCGATCCGCGACGCGATGGACGTGTCGATGGGCCGGGACGACAACGTCGTCGTCTTCGGCGAGGATGTCGGCTATTTCGGTGGCGTCTTCCGCTGCACGGCGGGCCTCCAGCAAAAATACGGCACTTCACGCTGCTTCGACGCGCCGATTTCCGAACTGGGCATCGTCGGCACCGCCATCGGCATGGCGGCTTACGGTCTGAAACCGTGCGTCGAGGTGCAATTCGCCGACTACGTCTACCCGGCTTACGACCAGATCGTCTCCGAAGCCGCACGCATCCGCTACCGCTCAGCCGGGCAGTTTACCTGTCCGATCGTCATCCGCATGCCGACCGGCGGCGGCATCTTTGGCGGGCAGACGCACAGCCAGAGCCCGGAGGCGCTGTTCACGCATGTTTCGGGCCTGAAAGTCGTCGTGCCGTCCAATCCGCAGGACGCCAAAGGACTTTTGATCTCGGCCATTGAAGACCCGGACCCGGTAATCTTCCTCGAACCCAAACGCCTCTATAACGGCCCCTTCGATGGCCATCACGACCGTCCGGTCACGCCGTGGTCGAAGCACGATCTCGGCGAGGTTGAAGCCGATCACGTCACCGTGCCGCTCGGCAAGGCGGTAACGCGCCGCGAGGGCTCAGCGGTGACGATCCTCGCTTATGGCACGATGGTGCATGTCGCGCTGGCCGCCGCTGAGGACACAGGCATCGACGCCGAGGTGATCGATCTGCGCACGCTTCTGCCGCTCGATCTCGACGCCATAGTCGCATCGGTGAAGAAAACGGGCCGGTGCGTCGTCGTCCACGAGGCGACGATGACGAGCGGTTTCGGTGCGGAACTAGTTTCGCTCGTCCAGGAGCACTGCTTCTATCATCTCGAAGCGCCGGTTCAGCGCGTCGCGGGTTGGGACACGCCTTACCCGCACGCGCAGGAGTGGGACTATTTCCCCGGTCCCGCGCGCGTCAGCGAAGCGCTTCGCGCAGTCATGGAGGGCTGATCGATGAGCGAACACACGATCAAGATGCCCGATGTGGGCGAAGGCGTCGCCGAGGCCGAACTCGTCGAATGGCACGTAAAAATCGGCGATCCGGTACGTGAGGACACGGTACTCGCCGCCGTCATGACCGACAAGGCGACGGTCGAGATTCCTTCGCCTGTCGAGGGCGAGATTTCCTGGCTCGGCGCTGAAATCGGCGATGTGGTCGCGGTTGGCTCGCCGCTGATCCGCATCAGGACGGCCGGCGAGGCTTCAGAGGCTCCGATGGATGACGGGGCGGGCAAAGCGCCGGTTGCAGATGGCATGGCGGAAGAAGGCGAAGACGTTCCGCCGCCACCCGCGAAGGAGACGCCGAAGGCCGCGGCAAAGCCCGAGCCGAAGCCCGCTGAAAAACCGAAGGCTGCGTTTTCCTCCGGTGCACCACGCGCCGAGGGCGAAAAGCCGCTGGCATCGCCCGCCGTGCGCTTGCGCGCAAAGGAAGCGGGCATCGATCTGCGGCAGGTTGCAGGCTCCGGTCCCGCCGGCCGTATCGGCCATGAAGACCTCGACGGCTTTCTTTCGGCTGGCCGGCAGGGGAGCGCCGTCAAAGGCCTTCAGCGCCGCACCGATGTCGAGGACGTCAAGATCGTCGGCCTGCGCCGCAAGATCGCGGAGAAGATGGCGCTCGCCAAGCGATCCATTCCGCACATCACCTATGTCGAGGAGGTCGACGTCACGGCGCTGGAAGAAACGCGCGCGGCGATGAACGCGTCGAAGAAGCCGGACCAGCCCAAGCTGACGCTGCTGCCGTTCCTGATGCGCGCGATGGTGAAGGCCATTGCCGACCAGCCGGAGATGAACGCGACCTTCGATGACGAGGCAGGCATCGTCCATCGCCATGGCGGTGTCCATATCGGCATTGCCGCGCAGACACCGGGCGGTCTCGTCGTGCCCGTCGCGCGCCATGTCGAGGCGCGCGATATCTGGGATTGTGGCGCGGAAGTCGCTCGGCTTGCCGAAGCCGCGAAGGCCGGCACCGCGGGCCGCGACGAACTTTCCGGGTCGACCATCACGATCACCTCGCTCGGCGCGATGGGCGGCGTGGTGACGACGCCTGTCATCAACCATCCGGAGGTCGTGATCGTCGGCGTCAACAAGATGATGATGCGTCCTGTCTGGGATGGCACGCAATTCGTTCCGCGCAAGATGATGAACCTTTCATCCTCCTTCGATCATCGCGTGATCGACGGTTGGGACGCCGCCCGTTTCATCCAGCGCATCAAGGCGCTGATGGAAACGCCGGCTTTGATTTTCGTCGATTGAGGAGCAGATCATGAAAGACATTTCCTGCAAGCTCCTCGTCATCGGTGCGGGTCCGGGTGGCTATGTCTGCGCGATCCGCGCCGGCCAACTCGGCGTCGATACCGTTATCGTTGAGGCCAAGAAGCCGGGAGGAACGTGCCTCAATGTCGGCTGCATCCCGTCCAAGGCGATCATCCATGCGGCGGACGAATTTCACGTCGCGGTTGAAGCCGCCAAAGGCGCGTCGCCGGTCGGCATTTCGCTCTCCGAGCCTAAGATCGACCTGAAAAAGACGATAGGGTGGAAAGACAACATCGTCGGACGACTGACGACCGGCGTTTCAGGCCTTTTGAAAAAAGCGAAGGTCAAGATTGTCACCGGGCAGGCGAAATTCCGGGACGGCAAGACCGTCGAGGTCGAGACGGAAACCGGCATGCAAATCATCCGTGCCGAGAACATCGTCATCGCGACGGGTTCGCAATCGGTCGAACTGCCGAGCCTGCCTTTCGGGGCTAAGGTGCTGTCGTCGACCGAAGCGCTGGCACTGACCGCGTTGCCTGAGCGGATCGCCGTCATCGGTGCGGGCTATATCGGCCTCGAACTCGGTACGGCGTTTGCCAAGCTCGGGTCGCACGTCACCCTCGTCGAGGCGCAGGATCGCATCCTGCCGCTTTATGACCGGGAATTGGTGCGGCCGGTCGAAAAACGGCTCGGCGAACTCGGTATCGACATGGTTCTTTCGGCAAAGGCAAAGGGGCTGTCGGGCGCGGGAGCGTTGCTGGTCGAGACGGCCGACGGGGACGAGCGCAAGATAGAGACAGATGCCGTTCTCGTCACGGTCGGACGCAAACCAGCGACGGAAGGCTGGGGCCGCGAGGAACTCGTTCTCGACATGGATGGCCGCTTCATCCGCATCGACGACGAATGCCGCACCTCCATGCGCGGCATCTTCGCCATCGGCGACGTGACCGGAGAGCCGATGCTGGCGCATCGCGCCATGGCGCAGGGCGAAATGGTCGCCGAGATCGTCGCAGGTCACAAGCGAAGCTGGGACAAGGTCGCGATCCCCGCCGTCTGCTTCACCGATCCGGAGATCGTATCCGTCGGTCTGTCGCCCGACGAGGCGAAAGAAGCCGGGCGCGAGATCAAGACGGCACAGTTTCCGTTCTCGGCCAATGGGCGCGCCATGTCGATGGCCGACGAGACCGGCTTCGTTCGCGTCGTCGCGCGGGCAGACAACCATCTGGTCCTCGGCATTCAGGCAGTGGGACGGGGCGTTTCCGAATTGTCGGCGGCCTTTTCGCTGGCCCTCGAAATGGGCGCGCGTCTCGAAGATATCGCAGGTACGATCCACGCGCACCCGACGCAAAGCGAAGCTCTTCAGGAGGCCGCGCTCAGAACGCTCGGCCATGCGCTGCACATCTAGCCGAGGATACCCGCTTCCTGCGCTGCCAGAACGAGCGCGGGGCGGACCTCTAAGATGGAGCGATGACCGTCTCGGACCTTGAGGCAGATATCGAGCGCTTCGTCATGACGCGGACCACGCTCCGGCCAGCCCGTATCGGAAAGCGCTGCGATAGCCTCGTCGATACCCGATAGCGAGCGGCCATCGGCAAGAGTGAGGGGCGGGTCGAAATGCTTGGACATGAAGAACTCCGGCAATGTCGCCGCTCAACGCGCATGGCGGTGAACAAGTTGCCGGCTGCGTTGAACATCGCCGGACAAGACGCTACGAAATCCCGAGCCAACTGGAGCGCCCACCCGAGATGAACACCAGAGATATCGTCTACATCGCCCTTTTTGCCGCTTTCACGGCCGCGCTTGCCGTCTTTCCGCCGCTGGTGTTGCCCGTCATCGGCGTGCCGATCACGGCGCAATCGATGGGCGCGATGATCGCAGGGTCGGTGCTCGGTGCGAAGCGCGGCGGCGCGGCGTTGGCGCTGTTCGTGGCGCTGGTCGCCGTCGGACTTCCGCTTCTGCCGGGCGGTCGCGGCGGGCTGGCGGTCATCGCCGGGCCGGGCGGCGGGTTCATCCTGTCGTGGATTCTGGCAGCATATGTCACCGGCCTTATCTGCGAGCGCCTCTGGTCCAACCTCAACTGGCTGAAAGCGTTCGCGGCGAGCGTGACGGGCGGCATCGTCGTCCTCTACGTGTTCGGTATCGCGTGGATATCGATGGTCACCGGGCTTTCCTATTTCGAGGCGGCGGCGAGCTCGCTCGGCTTCATCCCCGGTGATCTCATCAAGGCCGGCATCGCGGCCACCGTCGCCGTGACCGTGCGAAAATCCTATCCGCTGATCGAGGCGCCGCGCCGGGCATGATCCGCTTTTCCGGCGTCAGCCACCGCTTCGGCGAGCGCGAGGTTTTGAAGCCGCTCAGCCTCGACCTTGCCGAACGGCGCATCGCCGTGATCGGTGCGAACGGTTCGGGGAAAAGCACGTTCGCACGGCTGATCAACGGACTTTTGACGCCGACGAAGGGTTGGGTGAGCGTCGATGGGCTGGACACCGCGAAGGATGGCAAAGCCGTGCGCGCGGTGGTCGGCTTCGTCTTCCAGAACCCGGACAACCAGATCGTCTATCCGGTGGTGAAGGAAGACCTCGCTTTCGGCCTGAAAAACCGGAAAGTCGATAAGGGCGAAGTCGCGCAGCGCGTCGAAGCTTCGCTTGCCCGTTTCGGCCTGTCGCATCTCGCCAAGGAGCAGGCGCATCGCCTGTCCGGCGGCGAAAAGCAGATGCTGGCGATTGCCGGGGTCACGATCACCGAGCCGCGCTACATCGTCTTCGATGAACCGACGACGCTGCTCGACCTGCGCAACAAGAGGCTCGTGGCGAGGACGATCGCGGGTCTGAATGAGACGGCGATCATCGTGACCCACGACCTCGATCTAATCGCGGATTTCGAGCGGGTTCTCGTCTTCGAAAAGGGCGGCATCGCCTTCGACGGGCCGCCGCGCGAAGCGGTCGCGCATTATCTGGAACTGATGGCGTGATCTCGACCTACCAGCCCGGAACGAGCATCGTTCATCGCTTGCCGGCGGGGTCGAAGATTTTCGCGCTCGCGGCAGCCGGCACAGCGCTGTTCTTCGTTTCGGGTCCGGCCCTGCTCGCGGCCTGCGTCCTGGTCGTTTTGATACTTTATCCCGTCGCCGGTCTTTCGTTGCGCGATGCGGCTGCGACCATGCGCCCGCTGGTCGTCATTCTTGTGCTTCTCGTTCTGGCCCATGTCTGGCTGAACGACTGGCAAATCGCAATCGCCTCAGGCCTGCGGCTCGTTGCGCTGGTTCTGCTTGCCGGTATCGTCACGCTGACGACGCCAGCTTCGGCCATGATGGCCGCTATCGAGAAAGGGCTTTCGCCGCTTGCCCGGCTCGGCGTCGATGTCGAGAAGATCAGCCTTGCGCTGTCGCTCGCCCTGCGCTTCATTCCGATGATCGCCTCGGTCGGCGCGGAGGTGCGCGAAGCGCAGCGGGCGAGGGGGCTCGACGGCAGCCTTGTCGCACTTGCCGTGCCGCTCATCGTGCGCACCTTGAAGATGGGCGAGGAAATCGCCGACGCGATCGACGCACGCGGTTTCGGCTCGACGCGGAAAGACAGGACATGACTTCGCAGCACCTGCGCGGTTTCGCTCTTTTCCGCGACGATTTGGCGGATCGCGAATTGCTGTTCGCAGAACCGGAACGACTGATCGTCGCGTGGGATGCGGATGATTTTTGGCCGGCGCTTGCTGATATCGAACGCATGCGCGGGGCGGGTAAATGGCTTGCCGGCTATCTGTCCTATGAAGCCGGATATCTCTTCGAACCCAAGCTCGCGCCGCTATTGCCGGATGGCCGGCGGGCACCGCTCATCTGCTTCGGTGTATTCGACGGCCCATGCGAAGCGACGGCGGCGCGCATTTTCCGGCTCCGGTCAAATGTCGAGCCGGAAATTTCCGATGCGAAAGCCGCATGGTCGGCGGCGGCCTATGGCGCACGCTTCAAGACGCTCCACGATCATCTGCGGGCTGGGGACTGCTATCAAGGCAATCTGACCTTTCCGGTTCATGCGAAATGGCAGGGCGATCCGCTGGCGCTTTTCGATGCGCTTGCCGCGCGCCAGCCGGTCCGCAACTCAGCGCTTATCGAGCTTGACGGGCCGGTCGTTCTGTCGCGCTCGCCCGAACTTTTCTTCAACGTCTCGCCCGACGGCTGGATCGAGAGCCTGCCGATGAAGGGCACCGCGCCGCGTGGCGCAACGGAAGAAGAGGACGAGGCGCAGCGCGCGTTCCTTGCTTCCGACCCAAAGAACCAGTCCGAGAACCGGATGATCGTCGATCTGTTGCGCAACGACATCTCGCGCATCACCGAGGTCGGGACGCTCGACGTGCCCGATCTTTTCAAGGTCGAGACCTACGCGACCGTACACCAGATGGTGAGCCGCGTGCGCGCGAAGCTTTTGCCGGGCGTGAGCGTCGCTGACATCATGGCGGCACTGTTTCCTTGCGGCTCGATCACCGGCGCACCGAAGATCCGGGCGATGGAAATTCTGCGCGAACTGGAGGACACGCCGCGCGACGTCTATTGCGGGGCGATCGGCTGGATCGCACCGGGCAACCGCATGCGCTTCAACGTTGCGATCCGCACCCTCTCGCTCTACGCGCAAGGCGAGGCCGTCTATAATGTCGGCGGTGGCGTGGTGTTCGATTCCACGGCGGAGGGAGAATATGACGAATGTCTTTTGAAAGCCCGCTTCGCGACAGGAACGATCCCGGCTACGCCCTGATCGAAACGTTCCGCCACGAGGCGGACGGCGCGTTCGTGCGGCTTGAAAGACATCTGGCGCGACTGGAGACTTCGGCGCGCGAACTCGGCTTTCGTTTTGATAGGAGCGCGGTGGAGTATCAGCTTGGAAGGCTGAATACGAAAGGTCCATTGCGCGTACGGCTCGAACTGTCTCGCGACGGGCGGCTCGATGTGACGACCACGCCCTTTGTTCCAATGCTGGACGATGCGGTCTGGCGCATCGCAATCGCGACATCGCGGCTCGATGCGCGCGACCCGTTGCGGCGGCACAAGACGACATCGCGCGAGGTCTACGCGGCTGCGCGGTCCGAATATTCCATCAATGAAATCGACGAGGTCTTGCTCCTGAACGAAAATGGCGAACCTGCCGAAGGCACGATCACCAATCTTTTCGTCGATCCCGGTGACGGTGTTCTCGTCACGCCGCCGCTCTCCAGCGGCGCATTGCCCGGCGTCCTGCGCGCCGAGTTGATCGAGACGAAACGCGCAGTGGAACGAGTGATGACGCTGGACGACCTCATGGCCGCGCGTGCCATCTTCATGGGCAATTCGCTGCGTGGTCTGATCCGCGCACGACTGGAGCCTGTGGCATGAGATACACGCCATTCGACGGATCGTCGAAACCGTTCACGATCGGCCTCAAGCCGATGGAGTTTTCGCAATGGCTCGAAGTGGACGACGCGCTCGACGCCTACCTTGCCGAAAAGGATCGGCTTTACGGTGAACTGCCCGGCAAGGTGTTCGTGGAGCGCGCCGATACGTATGAGGCGCAACAGGAAGTGCTCGATCTGATCGTCGCGAACCTTGCCAAACATCACACCGCAACGCATCGGCATGACGGTGATACTATGCGGCTCAGCGGGCGGGATATCGTGCTCGAGGGCGAAGAATCCCCGCTCAGAATCGCTTCGTATCTGGTGCAGGAAGACCTCGTGCTCATGCGAAAGGATCACGATGGCTGGCGGCTCGTCGCCGCTTCGCTTTGCTTTCCGTCATCATGGTCGCTGACGCAAAAATACGACCGCGCGCTGGAAGATATCCACCAGCCGGTTCCGCAATTCGGGCGCGGCACACGCATGGCCGAACTGATCGCGCGCATGTTCGACAAGTTGCAGCCGGCGAATTCGGTGGAGCGGATGAACTGGTCCTTGCAGGGCAATGACGACCTCTACCATCCGCTTTCGCATGCAAGCCGCATCGACCGTGCGGACGGCAAGCTGCGGGAATTCTCAGCCGAGGAAATCGCCGCCCGCACCTTCATCCGCGTCGAACGCCAGACCCTGCGCAAGCTGCCTGCCTCCGGCGACATCCTTTTCACGATCCGCATCTATCTCGATCCGCTTGCCCGCCTTGCCGCACATGACGATGGGGCGGCGGTCGCGGAGCGTTTTTCGGAGCAGCTTCTGGCGATGGACCGAGATCAGCTTGCTTATAAAGGCCTGCTTCAGGATCGCGACCGGCTCGTCGGCGCTCTCCGGGCCATTTCACGCAACTGACACGTTGCCGGCGCATTGACGCTTTAACAGCGCCCGGAACTGTGATCTAGCGCTTTGAGACGCATGAAGGAGACCTCCCCGAAATGGCAGAACGCAGTTGGCCCGTCCATGGCGAAATCACCGGCCCGATCGTCCTGATCGGCTTCGGCTCTATCGGACGCGGCGTGCTGCCGCTCATCGAGCGTCACTTCAAATATGACCAGTCGCGTTTCGTGGTCGTCGACCCGCGTGACGACGACAAGCCGCTTCTGGACGAACGCGGCATTCCCTTCGTGAAGGAGCATGTGACGAAGGAGAATTATCGCGACCTGCTCGCTCCCTACCTGACGAAGGGCGAGGGGCAGGGCTTTTGCGTGAACCTTTCGGTCGACACCGGCTCGCTCGACATCATCAAGCTGTGCCGCGAACTCGGCGTCCTCTACATCGACACGGTCGTCGAGCCGTGGCTCGGCTTTTATTTCGACGCCGAGGCTACCAACGCCTCGCGCACCAACTATGCGCTGCGCGAGACGATGCGGCGCGAAAAGGCCGCCAATCTCGGCGGGACGACTGCCGTTTCCTGCTGCGGAGCCAATCCCGGCATGGTCTCGTGGTTCGTCAAGCAGGCGCTGGTCGATCTGGCGCGTGAGACCGAACTCGACTTCACCGAACCGGCGACGACCGATCGCGAAGGCTGGGCGAAGCTGATGCAGCGCGTCGGCGTCAAGGGTATCCACATTGCCGAGCGCGACACACAGCGCACGATCCAGCCGAAGCCGCTCGATACGTTCTGGAACACATGGTCGGTCGAAGGTTTCATCTCCGAAGGGCTGCAACCGGCAGAGCTCGGCTGGGGCACGCACGAGACGTGGCGGCCGGAAAACGCGCGCGACCACGCGGAAGGCTGCAAGGCTGCGATCTATCTCGAACAGCCGGGCGCGAATACGCGCGTGCGCTCATGGTGCCCAACACCGGGCGCGCAGTACGGCTTTCTCGTCACGCATAACGAATCCATCTCGGTCGCCGATTTCTTCACCGTCAGGGGTGCGAGCGACGCGGTCGAATATCGGCCGACCTGCCACTACGCCTATCACCCCTGCAACGACGCCGTTCTTTCGCTGCATGAGATGTTCGGCGCGGCGGGCAAGGCGCAGTCCGTCCAGCACGTCCTCGACGAAAACGAGCTTGTCGACGGCGTCGATGAGCTTGGCGTGCTTCTATACGGCCATGCGAAAAACGCCTACTGGTACGGCTCGCAGCTCTCACTGGAAGAGACGCGCGATCTTGCGCCCTATCAGAACGCGACCGGATTGCAGGTCACATCGGCGGTTCTGGCCGGCATGGTCTGGGCGTTGGAAAACCCGCAAGCCGGTATCGTCGAGACGGACGAGATGGATTACCGCCGTTGCCTCGAAATCCAGATGCCCTATCTCGGCCCCGTCAAGGGATATTACACGGACTGGACCCCACTCGACGCGCGCCCGGGACTGTTTGCCGAAGATATCGACGAGAGCGATCCCTGGCAGTTCCGAAACATTTTGGTGCGCTGAGCATTATGCGAACGGGGCGGGCGCGCAATGCGCGCCGAACGCCTTGCTTTTGCCGTGTGAAACGGTGAAATTCAGGCTCGGGGACCAGGAGATTTTCCGCACATGATTAACAAGATGAAATTAGCACCGCTCGGCAGCGCCATTCTGGCTCTTACGCTGGCCGGCTGTCAGGCGATGGGGCCGGGACCCGGCCAGATGGCGTCACGCCAGATGAATCAGGCACCGCAGATGAATGCGATGGGCAATGTCGAGGGTGCATGGGCCAGCACCGACGGCGTCGCGATCTCGCGCTTCTCCAACGGACGTTTCGAGACCATCGCGACGGACACCGGAAATCGCATGGCCGAAGGCAATTACACCTATAGCGGACAGGACGCGGTCGAGATCAACATGACCTCGCTGATCCGACAGACGACCTCGCGGGTCAATTGCCAGATCGCAATGCAAGGCCAGCTCAACTGCACCGGTGAGGCAGGCAACCAGTTCTCGCTGATCCGCAGCCAGGGCGTTTCCTGACGCCGGGCATTGCATGCGGTCCGAGTATATCGCGCGGACCGCATTCCTATCTGAAGCCGGTGGCGGCCCGTAAGGCAATTCGATGCTCGCTCTGATTGCGGTCGCCTTCTTCCTGATCGTTGTCGCGCTGCCGCAGCTTCTGGTGCGCCGCACGATCGCGCGCCACGGCGAGGATCGCCCGGACCTTCCGGGAACGGGCGCGGAACTTGCACGCCACCTTCTCGACCATTTCGACCTTCGCCATGTCGCCGTCGAGGCGACGGAGCGGGGCGACCATTACGATCCGTCGGTGGTCGCGGTTCGGCTTTCCGATGAGCATCATGACGGCCGATCCA
Source organism: Aliihoeflea sp. PC F10.4 (assembly GCF_054612275.1). Classification (NCBI taxonomy): domain Bacteria; kingdom Pseudomonadati; phylum Pseudomonadota; class Alphaproteobacteria; order Hyphomicrobiales; family Phyllobacteriaceae; genus Aliihoeflea; species Aliihoeflea sp. PC F10.4. Next base: position 303,512 of record NZ_JBTSWH010000001.1, read on the forward strand.
TTTCGGCGGTCGCGATTGCGGCGCACGAGGTTGCGCACGCCATCCAGCACCACCGGGGCGAGCGCATGTTTGCGTTGCGTGGAAAACTCGCCGTTGCGGCGCATTTTGCGGACAGGGCGGCCGGCGTTTTCTTCCTGGCCGCACCGGTGATCGGCCTCCTCGTGCGCACGCCGATCGCCTTTTTCGGCCTGGTGGCGATCGGGGTTCTGCTTCTGGCCGTGCGCGTCGTCGTCGATCTCGTAACGCTGCCGCTGGAAACCGACGCCAGTTTCGGCAAGGCGCTGCCGATCCTGCAGGAGGGCGGATATGTCGACGAACGCGACATGCCGGGCGCGCGCTCCGTTCTGCGGGCGGCGGCGTTCACCTATGTCGCCGGGGCGCTGATGTCGCTGGTCAACCTCGCGCGCTGGGTACGGTTGTTGCGATAGGCGGATTCCGCTGGGACAGGCGCGCGAAAGCGCTTGCGCCCTGCTTCCCCAGGTGTGAACATGGCGACAATACGACACCGCAACATGCCCGCCGCAAGGGTATGTCAGGGGTCGATGGGTTCATTCCGGGAGCGCCTTACATGAAGAAAATCACCCTCGTCGCAGCCCTGTCGGTTTCGACGCTGGCGCTGAGCGCCGGTCAGTCTTTTGCCGACTACACCTTGTCGATCCTGCATATCAACGATTTGCATTCGCGCATCCAGTCGATCAACGCGTCGGACGCGACCTGCTCGGACGAAGACGAGACGGCCGGCGAGTGCTTCGGCGGAATTGCGCGCGTCGCGTCCAAGATCGCAGAGCGGCGTGATGCGATCAGCGGCGAAGGCGGCAACGTGATCGTGCTCGATGCGGGCGACCAGTTCATGGGCTCGCTTTTCTACACGACCTACAAGGGCGAAGACACCGTCGAATTCATGAACATGATCGGCTTCGACGCGATGGCTGTCGGCAATCACGAGTTCGACGACGGGCCGAGCATTCTGGCCGACTTCATCGACGCTGCCGAATTCCCGGTCATCTCGGGCAACACGGTCGTCGCCGACGTCGAGGAAAGCCTTGCCGGTAAAATCGATGAATGGACGATCGTCGAACAGGGCGGCGAGCGCGTGGGCATTCTTTCGGTGCTGGCCACCGATACGAACGTTACGTCGCAGGGCGGCCCGAACGTCACTTTCGAGGACGAGATCGAGTATCTGCGCGATGCAGTGACGCGCATGGAAGGCGAAGGCGTCAACAAGATCGTCCTCCTGTCGCATGTCGGCTTCGTGCGTGATCAGGAGATCGCGGCTGCCGTGGACGGCATCGACGTGATCGTCGGCGGGCACAGCCACACGCTTTTCTCCAACACCGAAGATGGCGCGGAAGCCTATCCGACGATGGTCGCCAATCCATCGGGAACCGAAGTGCCGATCGTTTCGGCATACGCGTATTCCAAATATGTCGGCGAAATCGAGATCACCTTCGACGACGAGGGCAACGTGACCGCCGCATCGGGCGATACGATCCTTCTCGACAATTCCGTCGAGCCGGACGAGGCCGTCGCTGCACGTGTCACGGAACTCTCTGCGCCGATCGACGAACTGATGACGCAGAACGTCGCCGAGACGACGGCCGCCGTCGACGGCAGCCGCGAGACCTGCCGCGCCGCCGAATGCACGATGGGTAATCTTGTTTCCGACGCGATGCTCGACCGCACAGCTGACCAGGGCGTGCAGGTCGTCATCCAGAACGGTGGCGGACTGCGCGCATCCATCGATGCCGGCGAAGTGACGATGGGCGAGATCATCTCGGTCCTGCCGTTCCAGAACACGCTCGCCACCTTCGAGCTTTCGGGCGCGGATATCATCGCCTCGCTGGAGCAGGGCCTTTCGGGCATCGAGGAGGGCGCGGGCCGCTTCCCGCAGGTCGCGGGCATCCGCTATTCCTTCGATCCGAACGGCGCGCCGAACGAAGGCCGCATCCAGTCCGTCGAGATCGAGGAAAACGGCGATTGGTCGCCGCTCGACGAAAGCGCGACCTATCTCGTCGCAACCAACAATTTCATGCGCAATGGCGGCGACGGCTACGCACTGTTTTCCGAAAACGGTCAGAACGCCTATGATTACGGGCCGGGCCTCGAGGTCGTTCTCGCGGACTATCTGCGCGAGAACAGCCCCTATGAGCCGGCGCTCGACGGGCGCATCACTGACGTCTCGGCAGCGGCTCCGACCGAACCGGCTATGGAAGAAGAAGCGCCGACCGACGCATCCGAAGCCCCGGAACCGAATGCGGAGGAACTGACGACGCCTGTTCCGGCAGAAGAGCCGGGAGCGCAGATGGGCGGTGAGCCGGCCTCGGAAGACACCGAGACGGTGACGACGCAGGAAGAGGCACCCGTGACCGGCGATCAGGATGTCGTTTCCGAGCCGGTTGCGCCGGTCGAGGAGCCGGCGACCGATGCGCCGCCCGCTCCGGAGCCGACCGAGGCACCGGCTGCACCGGAAGCCATGCCCAGCGATGAAGCAGCTCCGATCGAACCGGCACCGGCACCTGCCGACGAGGCTGCCCCCATCGAGGAGGCAACGCCTGCTGATGAGGCCGCACCGATCGAAGCCGCGCCTGCGCCGGCTGACGAAGCCGCTCCTATCGAGGCTGCTGGTGGACCGCAAACGCACATGGTCGCTCGCGGCGACAGCCTGTGGAACCTCGCCGAGCAATATCTGGGCGATGGGGAGCGTTATCCGGAAATCGTCGAAGCCAATCCCGGCCTCGGCAACCCGAACCGTCTTCACATCGGCCAGGAACTGACGATCCCCGCAAACTGAGCCGGTTGCGACATACATAAAGGGGCCGCCTTCGGGCGGCCCTTCGCGTTTTCGGCTGCGGCCAGACGCCATCTTGATCGTGGAACGGGACAATCTAGTTTCCGGCCATCCACGTATTCATGCGAATGAAAGTCGGCGCGCCGCGCGGCAGGAAAGGTCTGGCATGACACTCGAAACCTCGATCGACCGTGAGAACGCGTTGGCCATCGGCCCGCTGCCGGATGGTCATCCTCGCGTGAAGCCACGAAAGATCGGCGTTCTCCTCGTCAATCTGGGTACGCCCGATGGCACCGCATACGGCCCGATGCGCCGCTATCTGCGAGAGTTCTTGTCCGATCCGCGTGTGATCGAGATGAACAGGGCGCTGTGGTATCCGATCCTGCATGGTGCGGTGCTGACGTTACGTCCGTCGAAGTCCGGAGCGAACTACAAGAAGATCTGGAATACGCAAAAGGACGAGTCGCCGCTGCGCACGATCACGCGCGGGCAGGCCGAAGCGCTCACCGCGCGGCTTGCCGGCGACGACCGGCTCGTCGTCGAATGGGGCATGCGCTACGGCAATCCGTCGATGGCGAGTGCGATCGACAATCTGATACAGGCGGGATGCGACCGCATTGTCATGTTCCCGCTCTACCCGCAGTTTTCGGCGACGACGACTGCGACCGCGAACGACCAGCTTTACCGCGCCCTGATGAAGATCAGGCACATGCCGACCGTGCGCCCCGTGCCGCCTTATTTCGACGAGCCGGTCTATATCGAGGCTCTGGCGCGTTCGATCGAAAAGCATCTCGCCACGCTCGATTTCGAACCGGAGGTCGTGCTGGCTTCCTATCACGGTATTCCAAAAGTCTATTTCGAGCGCGGCGATCCCTATCACTGCCATTGCGTGAAGACGACGCGGCTTTTGCGCGAGCGGCTCGGCTGGAGCACGGATCGCCTGCGCACGACGTTCCAGTCGCGGTTCGGCGCGCAGGAATGGCTCCAGCCCTATACCGACAAGACCGTCGAGAAACTGGCGAAGGAGGGCGTGAAACGCATCGCCATCGTCAATCCGGGCTTTTCGGCGGACTGCATCGAGACGTTGGAAGAAATCGACGGCGAAGTGCGTGAAATCTTCGAACATGCGGGTGGCGAGAAATTCGCGCACATCCCCTGCCTCAACGATTCCGAGGAAGGCATGGACGTGATCGAAAGTGTCCTGCGTCGCGAGCTTCAGGGCTGGCTTTAATCTAAAGCGCGCCGGTCGTCTCGCTGTCGACTGGCGGCTGAGACCTCTCGATCATGAAATTGTCCGCGCGGCCGGAAGGCGGCAGATCGTCCGCTTCGTCATCAGCCTGGTCTTCACGTTCGGCCTCGGGAGCAGGCGTCGGGACCGCGCGCATCGGGCGCACGCCGTTTCGACCCAAAAGATCGCCGGCGGACGTAGACGTCCCGAAAAGCGCGACCGGCTGCGTTCGGTCGATGCGCGGTATGTATCGCGGGCCGTCGAGAAAGCCGTCCGGCAGCACCGGGCCGTAGAACACCAGTTCGGGCTGCGGCGCGGCACCGAGCACCTGCTGCAACGGCCTTTCGACGAAGAACGCGATCTTCCGCTTGCCGGTCCGGCTGATATTGATGCCATCATCGGCGCGCAGCCGCGTCGGCTGGCCGTTCATGTCGGGACCGTTCTGCACGAAAGCGCCGTTCTCGTCGACGAAGCCGTCCCAGACGTCGACGAATTCGCCGTCGGCGGTCTCCGCAACCTTGCGATAAACGTCGTTGAACGCCAGCATATCGGCCGACATCGTGCTGGGCCGGAACGGGATCATGCCGACCCAGATCAGCGGTATGTCCCTCTCCGAAACGATATCCGCAATCGATTTCGCACGTCGCTCATATTCCTGAAGCCACGGATCGCTGCGTGGAGCCTCGCTGCCGCCCCCGACCCGCATCGCCTGGCGATCGTTCGAGCCGAGCATGACGATGACGGCCGACGGCTCGATCTCCTCGATCATCGGTTCCAGCGAACCGGGCCAGTCGAAATAATCGTCGCGCACGAGGCCGGACGACCCGTTCGAACGGTTGACGATCGCGACGGAGGCGTCAGCCTCGAACGCCGTCTCCAACCCTTCTGCAAGCCCGCCCGCAACGAAATCGCCGACGACGAGAACCTTGCGCGCATCATCGGCTTTCGTGACCGTGGGCGCAACAGGTGCGGCGGGTGACGATGAACGCTGGCCCTGCTGTTGCCTGCGCGGCTGACTGCGCTGCCGCTCTCGCTGCGGCGCTTCGTAGACTTGCGGTTGCGGTTGATTGCGCTGGAAAAGAAAGCGCAGCAATCCGCCGCCCTGGCGCTGTTCCTGCGCATGCGCGTTGGAAACGCCGAACGGCGCGCTCATGGGCGCGCCGATGGCAATCATCATCGCCAGACAAAGGATCGCCGCGATGCGCGGACCGTGCGATGTCAATTATGTCTCCGCTTCTACTGTCCCCGAATGCGTGTCAGCACTTCCTTCGAAGGATGGCCGTCGGCCTGCATGCCCATGCGGGACTGGAACGCCTTGATGGCATCGCGCGAGGCGGGGCCGATCTTGCCGTCGATATTGCCGTCATAATAGCCGCGCGTCAAAAGATGCTGCTGCAATTCCTGCGTCTCGTTGAAGGAGAGACGCGTGAACGGGCGGTTCCAGTCGCGCGCAAGCTGTCCGTGTCCGGCGATCTGGTCGGCCAGAAGAGCGACGGCGAGCGCGTAACGGTCGGCATTGTTGTAGCGCTTGAGCATGTTGAAGTTGTGAAGGACGAGGAAGGCGGGACCCTCGCGCCCGTCGAGAACCTTCAGTTCGGCCCGGTCGCCGGGGCGCGGATAGGCCTGTCCGTTGGTGCGGACCACGCCGATGCGCTGCCATTCGGCAAGCGTCATCGTGCCTGCGGGGAACTTGCGGCCTTCAGGAAGGCGTACTTCGTAGCCCCACGCGTGCCCAGAGCGCCAGCCATTGGCGCGCAGGAGATTTGCCGCCGAGGCGAGCGCGTCGGGGATCGAGTTCCAGATATCGCGGCGGCCATCGCCGTCGAAATCGACCGCCCATTCCTGATAGCTCGTCGGGATGAACTGGGTATGGCCCATTGCGCCCGCCCACGAGCCGGTCAGGTGACCCACGTCGATATCGCCACGCTCGAGAATCTTCAGAGCGGCGACGAGTTGCTGGCGGCCGAAACGCTGGCGGCGCTGGTCGGCATAGGCGAGGGTGGAGAGCGAACGCACGACGTTGCGCATCACGCGATCGTTCTTGAGCACTTCGCCGTAGTTGGATTCCATCGACCAGATCGCCAGGAGAATGTGGCGGTCGACGCCCAGCCGCTGCTCGATCTGACCGAGAAGACGGTTGTGCTGGCTAAGCATCTGGCGGCCGACGCCGATCGAATTGTCGTTTACGCGGTTGTCGAAATAGTCCCAGACGGGCGCGACGAATTCGGGCTGGTACCGTGCTTTTTCCAGAACTTCCGGATCGGGCGCGGTCACGCCCTGAAAGGCGCGGTCGAAGGTGGAGCCGGAAATGCCGCTTTGCGTCGCGGTTGACCGGAACTGCTGCACCCACCGCTGGAAGCCCGCATCGGCGAAGGCCGGCGTCGATGCAACGGAAAGGCCGATCGCGATGCCGGCTGCAGCCATTGCCACGCCCACCGAGCGTGCCGAACGGCGAAATGATCCCAGATATGTCTTCAAGCTCATGAATTTCTCCCTGATTCAGGATTTGAAGCGATTGTGCACCGAGCGGGTTAGTAAAGCGTTTACCATGAGCGGCGTCGAAGCTGTCGCGCATCCTTCCATGTGCAAGATAGGCCAAGATTGACACGAAAATGTCGGCAACGGAACTTTTGCGACCGCGTTGAACACGCTCGATCACTTTTACGAGAACGACAGGAACGGAGCAGGACCCGCAGATGAAGAAAGTCAGAAAGGCCGTTTTTCCCGTGGCAGGGCTTGGAACACGCTTTCTACCCGCGACCAAGACGGTTCCGAAAGAGATGCTGACGGTCGTCGACCGCCCCGTGATTCAGTATGTGGTTGATGAGGCACGGGCCGCGGGCATCGAGCATTTCATCTTCGTCACGGGCCGCAACAAGGGAAATATCGAGGACTATTTCGATCTTCAGTTCGAACTGAACGACACGCTGGAAAAACGCTGCAAGACGGCGCAACTCGATCTGCTGCGCTCGATGCAGCCGGCCGCAGGAACGACGAGCTTTACGCGTCAGCAGGAACCTCTCGGCCTTGGCCATGCAGTCTGGTGTGCGCGCGATCTCGTCGGCAACGAGCCGTTCGCATTGCTTCTTCCTGACATGATCATGCACTCGCAGACGGGCTGCATGTCGGGCATGGTCGATCTTTACGGCAAGACGGGCTCGAACGTGATCGCGGTGGCAGAATGCGACCCGGCGGAAACGCACAAATACGGCATCGTCGGTGCGGGTGCCGAAATCGGTGATGGCTTCCAGATCACGTCTATGGTCGAAAAGCCGAAGCCGGTCGACGCGCCGTCCAATCTCTACATCAACGGCCGCTACATTCTTCAGCCGGAAATCTTCGACCTGCTTGCCACGCAGGAGCGCGGCGCGGGCAACGAGATCCAGCTAACCGATGCGATGCTGCGTCTTGGCGACAGCCAGAAACTCTACGGGTATCGCTATCAGGGCGAGACGTATGATTGCGGCTCGCCGGAAGGATTCGTCGAGGCCAATCTGGCCTTCGCGCTTCACCGCAACGAGTTGCGGCCGCAAATCGAGTCGATGGTCAAGCGGCTGGTGCCTTAAGCCTTCGTGGCAGGCACTTCACCCGCCTCCCAGATCGCGGTTTCGGCAGGCGTAAATATCGCCTTCCACTGCGCTGCGCCGCGTTCATGCGGCGTTTCGAGAAGGTCGATATAGGCTTGGCGCGGCATTTCGATGCCGCCCAGGTCGCGCACCCAACCCGAAAGCGTCTGGTGATCCACGGCCTGATATCCCCACGCGGCAAGATGGTGATAGAGACTGACGATGGCGATCTTTGAGGCGTCGTCTTCCGTATGGAACATCGAAAGCGCTGAAAAGACAGGTGCGACATCCACACCGAAAAGGCCGGCGACGAGTTTGCCTTCGCCTTTCCAGACTTCGACGGAATGCGCGTGGCCTTGCCGGTGAAGGCGCGAGTAAAGCGCCTTGGCGGCAGGCGTCAGCCAGGTCAGCCTCGGGCGACCGGGTCTTGGTGCGGCGCATCCGTTGAGCACATCTTCGAAAGCGGTATCGATCGTGACAGTCAGCTCAGTCTTCTTGAGCGTGCGCCTGAAGCGCTTGGCGATATGAACGTCCTTCAGGAGCATCGCACCACGCATCGGCGGCGACCACCAGCCCATCGGCCCGAAATGGGAATATGGATAAAAGCCGCGCCGGGCCGCTTCAAGCACCGTTGGCGTGTCCGGGTCGAATGCGAGGCCGGCGAATCCCGAAGGCCGCTCGCGAATGTCCGACAGAGCAGGCACGGCCTTCGAGCGGGACAGCAGCGATGAGGCCATACCCGCCACAAGATGGGGCGCGTCGCGAATACGGGCGGGCTTCAGCCAATAGCCCGCCGCCAACGCCATTCGGCGTGTCTGATCCATAAATTCCATGGTGATCGCACCCAGACTTACCGGGCTAAACTATACTCGATAGGTGAAGTTATCGTTAGGCCTCCGCAGCGAGGATTGCCTGCCCGGTCAAAAAGCCTAAATGATGCGCAGGGCGAAAAAACAAGAGGGTAGGCCATGTTCCTTTCAGGTTTCGAGATTGCGGTGATCGTTCTTGCGGCGCTCGTGCTCCTGTTCATCTTCGCCGGCGTCAAGACGGTCCCGCAGGGATTTCAATATACGGTCGAACGGTTCGGCCGCTATACGCGTACGCTGTCACCGGGCCTTGCGCTGATCATTCCGTTCATGGAACGGATCGGCATGCGGATGAACATGATGGAGCAGGTGCTCGATGTTCCCACGCAGGAAGTCATTACCAAGGACAACGCGATCGTCGCGGTCGACGGCGTTGCCTTCTATCAGGTGCTGAACGCCGCGCAGGCCGCTTATCAGGTTTCCGGCCTCCAGAACGCGATCCTCAATCTGACGATGACCAACATCCGTTCGGTGATGGGTTCGATGGACCTCGACGAACTTCTTTCCAACCGCGACGCGATCAACGACAGGCTGCTGCACATCGTCGACAGCGCCGCCGAGCCGTGGGGCATCAAGATGACCCGCGTCGAGATCAAGGACATCAATCCGCCGACGAACCTCGTCGATTCGATGGCGCGGCAGATGATGGCCGAGCGTAACCGACGCGCCGAAATCCTCGAAGCCGAGGGTCGCAAGCAGGCGCAGATTCTCGATGCCGAAGGCCGCCGCGAAGCTGCCTTCCGCGATGCCGAGGCGCGCGAACGCGCGGCCGAAGCGGAGGCGCGCGCCACGCAGATGGTCTCGGAAGCGATTGCAGCGGGTGATGTCCAGGCGATCAACTACTTCGTTGCACAAAGATACACCGAGGCCATGGCCAAGATCGGTTCGGCTCCCAACTCCAAGGTCGTGCTGATGCCGATGGAAGGCTCATCTCTGATCGGCTCGCTGGGCGGCATCGGCGCTATCGCCAAGGAAGTCTTCGGGGACGACGCGCAGGCCATACAGGAACGACGCCGTTCCTCGCGTCCGCCGGTCGTAACGCCTGCCCGGGACGCCTGACATGAGCGCCTGGCTCGCCAGTCTCGGCCCCTGGAACTGGATGATCATCGGCGGTGTGCTTCTGGCGCTCGAGATCATGGCGCCCGGTGTTTATCTCCTTTGGATCGGCATTGCGGCGCTTTTGACCGGCGCATTGTCGTTCCAGATTGGTGAGGCGGCATGGTGGAGCTGGCAGGTCCAGATCATCGTCTTCGTCTGCCTGGCGCTCGCGTCGGCTTTGACCGGGCGTTACTTCCTCGGCTCGGATCGCGCGGGAACGAGCGATCAACCGCTTCTCAATCGCCGCGAGCAGCAACTGGTCGGACAGACCTCGACGTTGGAGGAGCCGATCCGCGATGGCCATGGCCGTGTGCGGCTTGGCGATACGCTGTGGCTCGTTCGCGGCCCGGAACTGCCGGCCGGAACGCGAGTGCGCATCGTCAGCGCGGAGGGTGGAACGTTGCGGGTCGAGCCTGTCGAATAAACGTCAGGCAGCGCCTGCCCGCAACAGATCGTGGAAATGCACGACGCCGACGGGTCGTTCGTCCTCGCACACGATCAGCGCAGATATGCCATTGTCGTTGATGATGCCCGTCGCAGTCGCGGCGAGCATGTCGGGAGCGGCGGTCTTCGGATTGCGCGTCATCACCTCGTCTACGGTGAGGCTCGCCAGATTGCGGTGAAGGTTGCGGGCAAGATCGCCGTCGGTGACGATGCCCGCGAGCCTGCCCTCATCACCGACGACGCAAACGCAGCCGAACCGCTTCTTCGCCAGGACATGGACCGCATCCGTCATTTGCGTTCCGGTCGGAACGATCGGCATTTCGTCGCCCGTGTGCATCAGGTCGCGCACATGGGTCAGGCTCGCGCCCAGCTTGCCGCCCGGATGGAACGTCCTGAAATGGTCGGGCGTGAAGCCGCGCGCCTCCAGAAGCGCCACGGCCAGCGCGTCCCCGATGACGAGCTGCATCAGCGTTGATGTCGTCGGCGCAAGTCCGTGCGGACAGGCTTCGGCCACCTTCGGCAATGCCAGAACCGCGGTCGCTTCTCGGGCGAGCGCCGATTTGGTGCCCGACGTGATCGCGATCAGCGGTATGGAAAAACGCCGCGCATAGGCGATGATGCCGCCAAGTTCGCTCGTCTCACCGGACCACGAGATCGCGAGGATCGCATCGTCCTCGGCGATCATGCCGAGATCGCCGTGATTGGCTTCGGCCGGATGGACGAAGAAGGCCGGCGTGCCCGTCGAGGCGAGCGTCGCCGCGATTTTCGAGCCGATATGCCCGCTCTTGCCGACGCCGGTGACGATCACGCGGCCGGTGATGCCGGCTATCGTCTCTGCGGCTTTCACGAACGCGTCGGAAAGGCCGTTCTCGAACGAGGTCGAAAGCGTTGCGAGGCCAGCAGCCTCGATTTGAAGCGTGCGCGCTGCGGACTGGACGATCTGGTCGCGCTCGAGCGCGGTCTGTGGCTTTTGTCGTTGCATGGGACAAGCGCTTATCGCCCCTTCGCGCCCCTGTCCATTCGCCTTGTTCGCGCAGGCTGGATCAACGCTTGGTTAACCAAGACGGTTTACGGTTTCGTAAGCATGATTTCCCATGCATCGAGGTGGCCGAGCGCACATGGCAGACCAGACTTTCCGGCTCGGCATCCTTGCCCGGCGCAGCGCATATGCGCTGGCGGCGGCCGGTGTCATGTCGGTCGCGCTGGGGGTGCACGGTGCGCTTGCGCAGGACGAAGCGCTGCCGCTTCGCGGAACGCTGACTGACGAACTCGTCGAGACGAGCGAGCCGGTTATGCCGCCAGCCGATGTCAACATCGATGACGCCGCCGAGCCGGAACTCGACGAGACGACGACCGGGACGGTGCCGCAGCGCGACGCCGAACGCACTTTATACGGTACGCCGTTACGTGATCCGTTTGCGCCGCGCCCGGCACCCGTGCCCGAGCCCGCCGGAGCGCCGAGCGACTACCGGCCTTTCAGCGACGGCGCGGTCTCCGAAGGCGAGCCGCTCGCCGACGATCGTGCGCGGCCTGCATCAGCAATAATCGATCCGTTCGAAGATGATCTGGAGATTGAGCCTGCGACCGGACGCGCGGAAGCTCAGGGGCGGATCGGTCCTTCGCGCCGCGCGGGCGAGGAAGAAACGCTCGACGGCATGACGACGGCGACGGTTCCGCTTGCCGCTGTGGATTCGCTGGATCTCGAACGCAATCTGCGCGTCGGCTCCGATGCCGAGCGGATCAATTCCATCGAGACGACCCGACGTCTGGCGTCGGACAGCCCCTACGCGCCTGTCGGCATGCGGCTCGGCACGTTCGATTTCTTTCCGTCCATCGAGCAGGGCCTCGGCTGGACATCGAACGCCGACGGGGGAACCGATGAGGAAAGCGCGTTTTATTCCGAGACCGTCGGGCGGTTCGAACTTCGTTCGGACTGGTCGCGTCACGAGGCGGCGCTCAACGGTTTCGGTATCTGGCGGCGCGATATCGATGGTGCGGATATCGACGATTTCGAAGCCGGTCTCGACGGCGAATTACTGCTCGATCTGGCCGATGGCTACGAGGGGCGCGCGGCGTTCGGCTATCTGCGCCGGCCCGAATCGGCGACCGCACCCGATACGGTCGAGGGCGCGATCTCCCGGCCAGACCGCGATACGCTCACAGGCGAAGTCGGCATCGCGCGCGAAGTCGCACGCCTGCGCCTTGGCCTGACAGGCGCGGTGACGCGCGACACCTTTTCCGACGCCGAACTTGCCGACGGTACGGTCGTCAGCCAGGAAGACCGCGACTCGACGCTGGCGGCCGTCCGCGTGCGTGCAGGCTACGAGATGTCACCGGCGCTGATCCCCTTCGCCGAGGTCGAGGCCGGCCGGCGCACCTATGACAACCGGATCGACGCGGCCGGCTTTGAGCGGTCGGCCGACCGTTATGCTCTGCGCGGCGGCATCGCAATCGACATTGCGGAAAAGTGGCGCGGCGAAGCCTTTATCGGCTGGCTTTGGGAAAATCCTGACGACGCCGCGCTCGACCGCGTGTCCGGCTTCGAGATCGGTGGCGACCTCGCGTGGTCGCCGCAACGCGGCACGGTTGTCGATCTCACCGCGTTGACCACGGTGGAGGGCGCGACGGCACCGGGTGCCAGCGGCTCGCTTCTTTATGCGGCGAACCTGTCGGTTACGCGTGAACTGCGCGCGAACCTGACCGGCACGGCGGGCATCGGCCTCGATTATCGCGATTTCGCAAACTCATCGGCCCATGACCTGACGTGGAGCGGTCAGGTCGCGCTGACATGGTGGTTCAATCGCTATCTCGGCCTGACCAGCCGTGCGCGATATGAAAAATTCACCAGCAGCGACGGGCGCGACAGCGATACGGCGAGCGTGTTCGTGGGATTGCGGGCGCAAAGGTAGCCCCTGATCGCCGCGGTGTCCCTGGTTAGATGTTGAGGTTCGACGGGGCGGACCGTTCAAGGCCGCCCCGCGCAAATTGCTTCAGGCCGCGCGGTCGAGCGCTTCCAGTTCGTCGATCAGGCCGCCGATCACCGACAGACCTTTTTTCCAGAAATCCGGATCGGTCGCATCGAGCCCGAACGGCGCGAGCAGTTCGGAATGGTGCTTGGTTCCGCCCGCCTTCAGAAGCGCAAAATATTTTTCCTGAAAACCGGGCTCGACGGATTGATAGACGCCGTAGAGCGAATTCACCAGACAGTCGCCGAACGCATAGGCATAGACGTAGAAGGGCGAGTGGATGAAGTGGGGCACATAGGCCCAGAACGTCTCGTACCCCTCTCGGATCGCGATTGCCGGTCCAAGGCTTTCGGCCTGAACCTCAAGCCAGAGTTGGCCGATGCGGTCGGCGGTCAGTTCGCCTTCCTTGCGCTCGGTATGCACCTTGCGCTCGAATTCGTAGAAGGCGATCTGGCGCACGACCGTATTGATCATATCCTCGACCTTTTGCGCCAGCATGGCCTTGCGCTCGGCCTTGTCGGTCGTGCGGTCGAGCAGCGAGCGGAATGTCAGCATTTCGCCGAAGACCGACGCGGTCTCGGCCAGCGTCAACGGCGTCGAGGCCATCAGCGCGCCCTGTTCGGCGGCAAGCACCTGATGAACGCCGTGGCCAAGCTCGTGCGCGAGCGTCATCACGTCGCGCGGCTTGCCCATATAGTTCAGCATCACATAGGGGTGGACCGAAGGCACGGTCGGGTGCGCGAACGCGCCCGGCGACTTGCCAGGCCGCACAGGAGCGTCGATCCAGTTCCTGTCGAAGAAGCGTCTCGCGATCTCGGCCATCTTCGGGTCGAAACCCTCATAGGCCGAAAGGACCGTCTCGCGCGCGTCGTTCCATGAAATGACGGATTTCGGCGTTTCGGGCAAAGGCGCGTTGCGGTCCCAGTGGTTCATCTTCTCCATGCCGAGCCACTTTGCCTTCATCGCGTAATAGCGGTGCGACAGGCGCGGATAGGCCTCGCGCACGGCCTCGGCCAGCGCGTCGACGACCTCGCGCTCGACGCGGTTCGCCAGATGGCGCGAATCGGCGATGTCCTTGAAGCCGCGCCAGCGGTCGGAGATTTCCTTGTCCTTGGCGAGCGTGTTGGTGATCAACGTGAAGGTGCGAAGATTGTCCTTGAACGTCTTCGCCAGCGCATGTGCGGCCTCTTCGCGGATTTGAGGCGAGGGGTCCTGAAGCCTGTTCAACGTCGGTTCGAGCGGCAATTCCTCACCGTCGAGATCGAAGCGCAGCGAGGTCATGGTCTCATCGAAAAGCCGGTTCCATGCGCCGCGACCCGTCACGGATTTTTCGTGAAAAAGCTGCTCGATCCTGTCGTCGAGCTGGTAGGGCTTGTCCTGCCGCAGGTCGACGATCCAGGGCCGGTAATGACCGAATGCGGGGTCATCATCGAGCGCGGTGTCGATGAGGCCGTCGTCGATCCGGTTCATTTCCAGCGTGAAGAAGAGCATATGCGATGACGCGTCGGTCAGCTTTTCCTGCACGTCGCCATAGAGCTTGGCGCGGTTCGGATCGGAGGTATCGCCCGTATAAAGCAGCGCCGCATAGGAGCCGATCTTACCAATCAACTCGTCCAGCGCCTCATATTCACGCATCGCCTCGCCAAGCTTGCCGGCGCTGCCTTTGCCCGCCTCGGCTTCGAGCGTTCCCTTCCACTTGGCTTCGAAAGCCTGCGCATCGCTCTTCGAACGGGCGATGTCGGCCTTGAGTTCAGGTGCGTCGATCGAGGCATAAAGGTCGGCAAGGTTCCATTCGGGCAGATTGCCGAATTCGCTTTCGCTGCGTGCCGGGTTCGCCGAAGCGTGGACGGGCGCGATCGGCTCTTGCATAAATCTCATTAAAATTCCTCGGATAGCGGGGTTTGGGCGCTGGACGGTAAGGCTTCGTTCACCGGTCTTCTTGAGCGCCCGTTCATGGAGTTGTGCCAGTGTGGAGCAATCGCACGGCGATAGGCAACGCAAAAATGGCGTGGGCGGCATGGCAGGTAGCATTCTCATCATCGACGACGATCCGGTCCAGCGGCGACTGGTCGAGGCGGTCGTCACGCGGTTCGGCTATGACGCCATCGTCGCCGAGAACGGGCGCATCGGGCTCGACCGTCTGACCACACCGGGCACGAAGACGATAGCCGCCGTCATTCTCGATCTCGCCATGCCGGAAATGTCCGGGCTCGACGTGCTGGAAGCAATGGACAAGGCGGGGCACACGGTGCCCGTGATCGTTCAGACGGCGCAGGGCACGATCGACACGGCCGTCCAGGCGATGCGGCTCGGCGCGTTCGATTTCGTCGTCAAGCCGGTCGCGCCCGACAGGTTGAAGAACGCCATCGATACGGCGGTCAAGGTGGGTACACTCGCCGGCAAGGCGAAGGCGCGCGGCTCGACAGGCGGCGCGCGCGCGCTCGGGCTCGACGATCTCGGTACGTCGCCGGCAATGCAGCGCACGGCCCAGCTTGCACGCAAGGCTGCCGCGACCGACATGCCGGTTCTGATCGAAGGCGAAACGGGTGTCGGCAAGGAGGTGGTAGCGCGCGCGATCCGCGCCGCCGGTCCGCGCCGCGATAAACCGTTCGTCACCGTCAATTGCGGGGCGATCCCTGAAAATCTCGTCGAAAGCATTTTGTTCGGTCACGAAAAGGGGGCGTTCACCGGCGCGACCGAAAAGCACCTCGGCAAATTCGTGGAGGCTGATGGCGGTACGCTCTTCCTCGACGAAGTCGGCGAATTGCCGCTGGAGGCGCAGGTCAAGCTGCTGCGCGCCATACAGGAGGGCGAAGTCGATCCCGTCGGTGCCCGTCATACGATCAAGGTCGATGTACGTCTTATCTCCGCCACCAACCGCGATTTGACGCAGCGCATGTCCGAGGGTCGGTTTCGCGAGGATCTTTTTTATCGCCTGAATGTGCTTTCGATCCCGATGCCGCCCTTGCGCAGCCGGTCGGGCGAGATTCTGCGTCTTGCCGATATTTTCCTGAAAGAAGCGCGGTCCGCTGCTCCGGTCGCCGCAAAGGCGTTTTCGCAAGGCGCGCGGAACCTGCTTGCCGCCTATGACTGGCCCGGAAATATCAGGCAGTTGCAAAATGTTATCTTTCGCGCTGCGGTACTGGCAGATCACGACACGATCGAGGCCGCTGATTTCGCTCAGATAGCTTCACAGATCGGCAACATGCCTGTTCCTGCAGAAAACGCTCCCGTCTCTGCGGATCAGATCGCCGTTCCGGATCGTCAAGATATTGATTCAAAAGATGAAATGACGGTTTCTCTTCTCGATTCGAATGGTGAGATCAAGCCGCTGGCCGAATTGGAGAAACGGGCGATCCAGGCAGCCATCGAACATTACGAAGGCCGGCTTTCGGAGGTCGCGCGCCGGCTCGGCATCGGGCGTTCGACGCTTTACCGAAAGCTCAAGGAGATGGGGATAGACGCCGACGAAGGACGTAGCGGAAGGCTCGCATCTTGACGGTTGGTCCTTGGAACGATAGCCATTTTTTCAGGCAGTTAACGATGGTTTCGGTCGTTCGGCATATGTCGTAAAACCACTTTCATCGAACCGTAAACGGTCGCACTAAGTGCTGATTAACCATTAGCGCGGATATTCGGACGACAATCGACGTCCGGAAATCGGTCCGGGGACACGCAACAGCCGACAAGGCGAGATGTTTTGATCAGTATCGCTGGAATGCCCAAAAATCGGTGGATCAACGGCGCTGTTTTCGGCCGTCCGGCTCTCTTGGCCGTTATGATCGCCCTTGCCTTCATGTTTTGCGCGACCGCAAAGGCGGATGCGCAGACGCGCACGCTGAACCTTTACAATATCCACACCAAGGAAAACGCGCAGATCACCTTCAAGCGCGGCAACCGCTACGATCAGGACGGTCTCAACCAGTTGAACCGCTTCCTGCGCGACTGGCGGCAAAACGAGCCGACGAAGATGGACCCGCTCCTGATGGATTTGTTGTGGGAGGTCTACCAGCAGGCCGGCGGACGCCAGCCCATCCATGTCGTCTCTGCCTATCGCTCGCCCAAGACCAACGGCATGCTGCGTTCGCGCTCCAGCGGCGTTGCGGACAACAGCCAGCATACGCGCGGCAAGGCCATCGATTTCTATATTCCCGGCGTGAAGCTCTCGACATTGCGTGCGGCCGGCCTTCGCATGGAAGGCGGCGGCGTCGGCTACTATCCGACATCCGGCGCTCCCTTCGTCCATCTCGACACCGGCAATGTGCGCCACTGGCCGCGCATGCGCCGTAACGACCTGATGGCGGTGTTCCCGAACGGCGGCACGATCCACGTTCCCTCCGACGGCAAGCCCTTGCCCGGCTACCAGCAGGCTATGGCTGCCTACAAGTCGCGTCAGGGCAGCGGCACATTCGCGGTCGCCAGCGCAGGCGGCGGCAGTGGTGGTGGTAGCGGCGGCGGCGGTGGACTGCTCGCCTCGATTTTCCGTGGCGGAAGCGGCAATTCGAATGCGCCGGTTCAGGAAAGCGCGCCGGCCGTCGCACAGGCTCGCTCGGCCCCGACGCCCCAGGCACCGGTTGCAGCACCTGCCGCGCAGGCACCCGAGACGATCATAGCCGCCTTGCCGGCCCGGTCGGTTCCGGTTCCTCTTGCCGCGCCACGCCCGCAGGCCGATGTCGGCGCACCTCCTCCGGCGGCCCCAACAGTCGCCACGGCACTCATGGCCGACGGCTTCGATGCGTCCGCTGCTGCCGTGCAGGCCGAAGCGATGACGGCGACCGAGGTCGCGCTTAACGTTCCGTTGCCGACGCGCCGTCCCGATTATACGCCGACGCCGGCCGCCGAGGCCGAGTCGCTCGTCGCATCGATCAAGACGCCTGAGACCGGCGTTCCGGTCGCCGCGCTTCTGGCCGAGCGCCCAAGCCGCAGCGGATCGGACGCCATCAGCCAGCTTCTGACGGAAGATGCCAATTCGGCACGCGCAGGCGTCGTCGTCAACGAGACGCAGACGGCTTCCGCCGCAGTGGGTGATGGGACGACCGCGGGCGAGATTTTCGCGCTTGCGGCTCTGCCGGAACGCCCCGCTTCCTCGCCGATCAAACTCGACGTTGCGCCTTTGGGCCACCGCCCCGACGCACAGGAAACCGCCAACGCGATCAAGCAGCGTCAGGTTGCGGCTCTTGAATCCTCGCCGCGCGCGGCGCTGATCGCTCGCACGGAAGGCGTTTCGCCGATGATGGCGATCGAGTCGGGCGTTCGCACGACGGCCAAGCTGGGCAAGCCGACCGTTACCGATACACGTCAGGCACGCCGTTCGCTTAACGTGGATGCGACACCGGAAGTGGCGCGCTGGGCGCTGGAGCCGAGCCGCGTCGAGCAGATTTCCAACGGCACGACCGCACCGTCCTTCGCCTACAACATCGTGCGTACGCCGCCGGCAGTCATCTACAATGAAGGCTTCCAGCAGGCGTCCGCGCAGCCCGATACCAACCGTTTCTCGGGCAAGGCGGTGCAGTTCATGTCGGTTGCACGTTTCAACTGACGGCAGCAAACCGGAACAAAAAAACGGCGGCCATTGGCCGCCGTTTTTGTTTGGGCCTGCCTGCCTTATCGCAGGCCGGCTGCCTCGCGTGACAGACGCTCGACCTCGGCCCAGTCACCGGCTTTCACCGCTGCCCCCGGCACAACCCAGGACCCGCCGACGCACACGATATTGGGCAGGGACAAATAGGATCTGACGTTGGCCGGCGAGATACCGCCTGTCGGGCAGAAGGAAACGTCGGGGATCGGGGCCGAGATCGCCTTCAGGAAAGGCGCGCCGCCCGATTGCTCGGCCGGAAAGAATTTCAGGAAGCCATAGCCTTCCTCGCGCATGGCCATGATTTCGCTGGCCGTCGTCGCTCCCGGCAGGAACGGTACGGCGCTCGACCGGGCGGCGTCGATCAGTTCCTGCGTCGTGCCGGGGCTGACGATGAATTGCGCTCCAGCCTTTTCGGCCGCCTCGAACTGCGCCGCGTCGAGGATCGTTCCCGCGCCGACGATCGCGCCCGCAACTTCGGCGGCCACCTGCCGGATCGCATCCAGCGCATGCGGCGTGCGCAAGGTGATCTCGATGGCAGGCAATCCGCCGGCAACCAGCGCGCGGGCCATCGGAACGGCCGTCGCCAAGTCATCGATCCGGATGACCGGGATCACCGGCTGCGTTCCGATGAGCGAGGTGAGGCGTTCGGCCTGGGATGAGGTCATGAGTGTCTCCTTTTTCAACCGATTAGCATGCGCGTTTCCCGAATTCTATCATGCCACGCGCAGCGATCGCAGAAATGACATCACACGCGCGAGCGGATTTGGCCGACTTTCTAGGATCTTCAGCGTCGATACATCGGCTACGCCGGTGGCGGCCAGACGGTTTGCTGTCTGGAAAGCGCGAAGAGCGCCCTCGGTGGCGGGGCCGAACATGCCGTCGATGGCGATAGCCGCTCCCCTTTCGACCAGACGGCGTTGGAGGTCGGCAACTGCTTCGCCACGATCGCCGCGCCGCAAGGACGCAGCATGTAATTGCCAATCGAGCTTTTCATAGATGGCGAAGGCGCGCGCCAGCTTCGTATCGTATGCGTTCGCCGAAAAGCCCGGGCCGTTGTAGGCGCGCGCGAAAGCCGCCCAGTCGCGGGATGCCAACTTATTACGAAGGCCGGCGCGGACGATGTAGCGCGCCATCAACCGCAGCTGCCCATCCACGCCGTCACGCGCCTCGGTAACGAGCGCGTCGACCGTCGCGTATCCGAGCCATGCCCAATGCGCGCCCATGACCTGACCGATGCCCCATGACGTCGATTCGTCGGCGGCCTTCCGGTCGATAGCGCGCGCGGCTGCAAGCAGTTTCCAGCGTGCGGTTTGGGAGGCGGGGTTCTTCACGGCTCCGGCGCGAGGGGAGGCGAGGCCTTGCTGCCGTGCTCTTTCAAGTTTCAACCCCGAAAGGCGACGGTCGAAATAGTGCCCTTCGAAGCGGATCAGCGGTTCGCGTCTTCCATCGATGTCGGCATGCGTGACCAGATTGCTCTCGATATGGGCCACGGCGGCAAGCGCTGCTGGGTCGAGATCGAAAGCTTTAGCGATATGTGCGATTGCGTTCCGCGTTTCGGATTGGAGCATGGATACGAGGTCCTTTTTATAAAAGGATCATATTCCTATATCCTGCAAGCATGAGGATAAGTTGCGAAGCTTCCCGGAAAGCCTTAATCAGCCGCGCATGAACGACGCTCCCGAACAGACCTTCAAGGTCGCCGCCCTATACAGGTTCGCGCGGCTCGACCGCTGGCGCGAACTGCGCGAGCCGCTTGGCGCGTTCTGCAATGCGCACGGCATCAGGGGAACGCTTCTTCTGGCGCATGAAGGCATCAACGGGACGGTCGCAGGTCTGTCGGAAACCATCGATGTGCTTATCGCTCATTTGGACGCGATGCCGGAACTAGCCGGTCTCGACGTCAAATATTCGACCGCGTCGCAAATGCCGTTCAACCGGATGAAGGTGCGCCTCAAGGCGGAAATCGTGACCATGGGCGTCGAGGGGATCGACCCGGAGCGTGACGCGGGAACCTATGTCGAGCCGGCCGACTGGAATGCGCTGATCGCAGATCCCAATACGGTCGTCGTCGATACGCGAAACGGCTATGAGGTCGGGCTCGGCACCTTTGCCGGCGCGATCGATCCGGGAACGGACAGCTTCCGCGCCTTTCCTGCCTGGGTCGAAGCCAATCGCGATCGTCTCGAAGGAAAGAGGGTCGCCATGTTCTGCACGGGCGGAATTCGCTGCGAAAAGGCGACGGCCTATGCCAAATCGGTTGGCATAGAAGACGTCTACCATCTGAAAGGCGGCATCCTTCGCTATCTCGAAGACGTGCCGGAGAGCGAAAGCCTCTGGCAGGGCGAATGCTTCGTTTTCGACGAACGTGTCGGCGTAAAACATGGTCTGACGGAAGGTGATGCCGTGCTTTGCCGCGCCTGCCGCCGTCCTTTGACGCCTGAGGACCGCCAGTCGCCGCTTCATGCCGAAGGCGTCGCCTGTCTCCACTGTCATGGAGAGCGCAGCGACGAGGACCGCGAACGCTACGCGGAGCGGCACCGGCAGGTCGAGCGCGCGGAGCGGCGTGGTGCGCGTCATATCGGCAACTGAACTGCTCGCCATTGTAATGTCGAAGGCAACTCCTAGCTAATCTGACACCGTTCGCGGCAGATGCGAGACAAGGAGATCGCCCATGTTCGACCCCAAGAAAATTATTGACGGCCTTCTCGGCTCGTCCGGTGCAGGCGGCGGCAGTGCGCGGCCGGGGCAGCAGCGCGGCGCAGGCGGACTTGGCGATCTGGGCGGTTTGGCAGGTGGGCTTTCCGGCGGTGCGGGCAAACTTGGTCAACTCGTGCGCGACAACCCGATGGCGACGGCGGCGCTCGCCGGCATCCTCCTGACGGGCAAGGGGCGCAAACTTGCCGGTTCGGCGGTGAAGATCGGCGGCATGGCGGCAATCGCGGGCCTCGCCTACAAAGCCTATCAGGACTATCAGAAGGGCCAAAAGCCGCAGGCTCCACAAGCCGGCCAGGAGCCGGAGCTTTTGCCGCCACCGGCAGATAACGGCTTCAATCCCGAGACGGCCCCGCAAGGCGAGGACGAATTCGCGCTGACTATCGTGCGGGCGATGATCGCGGCGGCGAAGGCGGACGGGCATATCGACGATGTGGAACGGCAGAAGATCGCGGGCAGGCTCGGCGATGCGGGGCTGGACGCGGAAGGCGAGCAGTTCCTGCTTGCCGAACTCGAAAAGCCGGTCAATGTCGATGAACTGGTCAGCGCGGCGCGCACCGAGGAGCAGCGGGTGGAGATCTACACCGCGTCGCGCCTCGCCATCGAGCCGGAAACGCGCGCGGAACGCGGCTATCTCGACATGCTCGCCGGCCGGCTCGGCCTCGAAGACGGGCTGGTCGATCATATCGAGGCGAATGTCGCCGGCGTGAAGGTCTGATGAAACTTTGAAGTCCAGCTTCCGTTGTTGCCGGTGAATTCCATTCGCCGGTGACAATGCCCTTCTTTCGTTTCCTGTTCGCACTTCTTGGCTTCGTGACGCTTTCGGCGTGCGGCGGTGCCGTCGGCATCGTCAATTCGCTGACCGACAGCGACAAGGTGACGATGAAGGGCGACATCGCCTACGGACCGAGGCCGCGCAATCGCATGGACGTCTATCGTCCGGCAGATGCCGCCGCCAACGCCCCTGTCATCCTCTTTCTCTACGGCGGAAGCTGGTCGAGCGGAGATCGCGCGACCTATCGTTTCGTCGGAAATGCGCTGGCCGATGAAGGGTTCGTCGTCGCCATAGCCGATTACCGGGTCTATCCGGACACGCGTTTCCCGGGTTTCGTCGACGATGCGGCCAAGGCGCTTGCCTATACGCACCGGACCGTTGCGCAAGGGCGTCCGGTCTTCGTCGTCGGACATTCAGCGGGCGCGCAGATCGGCGCTTTGCTGGCTCTGGATGGCAACTATCTGCGCGGGGAAGGGCTTTCGCCATGTGGTGCGATTGCCGGGTTCGTCGGCATTGCCGGACCTTACGATTTTCTGCCACTGACGAGCGAACGGTACCGGCGCATCTTCCCCGAAGACATGCTGGCAGACAGCCAGCCGATCAATTTCACGACGGGCCGCAAACCGCCGTCGCTCCTTCTGCATGGCGGCTCGGACAGGACGGTCGAGGCACAGGACAGCCTCGATCTGGCTGAGGCGCTGCAAGCGTCCGGCAATCGGTCGCAGGCGCGCATCTATCCCCGCGTCGGCCACATCAACATCGTCGGCGCGATTTCCGTTCCGTTTCGCGGCAGCGCGCCGACACTGGCCGATATCGTTCGTTTCGTGCGCGAAACCGGCTCGCAGCCGGGTTGCTGAGCCGAAAAATGCGTTAACGCTGTGTTAAGAAACCCGGCGCATTCTTAACCAACGAATCGGATCGTTCCTCCTCCCAAGCACCGGTTCCAAACTCAGGCGGCCGCGAATGGCCGCCTTCCTTTGTGATCTCTTTCTTCAAAATCGCATCTGCATATTTTCGACGTGCAGCCAGTCGGCACGCTTCGCGTTATAGCCCGTAGCTGGATATGAGGGGCAAATGACGCAGTTTATGGCCGGTTACGAGGCGCATGTGGCGCTGGCGCTCGTCGCACTGCTTTTCGCGATGTTCGTATGGGAGAAATATCCGGCTGATGTGACGGCTGTGGCCGGGGCTGCCGTCTTCATCATTTTCGGCTTCGTTTCGTCCGATCAGGCCAAGGCCGTCTTTTCCAATTCCGCGCCGCTGACCATCGGCGCGATGTTCGTACTTTCAGGCGCGCTGGTACGCACCGGCGTTCTGGAAAGCGTCGCGGGCTTCGTTCTCGAACGGGCAAAGAAACATGCGGTTCTGGCGCTCGGTTTCTTTCTTCTGGCGGCGCTCGCAGCTTCCGCTTTCATGAACAACACGCCGGTCGTTCTGGTGCTGATCCCCATCGTGATCCGCCTTGCCGGCGCGCTCGACATTGCATCCACGCGGTTGTTGATCCCGATTTCCTACGCCGCGATCCTCGGTGGAACGCTGACGCTGATCGGTACGTCGACGAACCTTCTCGTCGACGGTGTCGCGCGGCAGGAGGGGCTGGAACCCTTCACGATTTTCGAGATCACGCCGATCGGTATCGTCACAGCAGCGACGGGACTTGTCGTTATGCTGGTCCTGGGAAAATTCCTGTTGCCCGACCGGCGCGAGGAAAGCGGTGACACGGTCGAGGAAGAGGAGGCGGAATACCTTTCCGAGATCACCATTTTGGAAGAAGGGCCGTTCACCGAAGCGCCGATCAAGGACATCGCGGCTTTCAACAGGACGGGATTGCGCGTCACGGGCGTGCGTTCGGAGGGTTCGGTCGCGCGCAAGGATGTCGGCGAGATCGTGCTGAAAAAGAACGATTCGCTGATCGTGCTCGCCAAATCGTCCGAACTCCTGACCTTGCTCGAAAACAACGGCGTGCGCGTCGGCCAGCGGCGTGGCGTGGTGCGTGAGGGTGACCAGATCATCGTGGAAGCGGTGGTCGCGCCGGGGCGGTTCAACCAGACGACGAGGCTCTCCACGCTCTCACTCGGCCGCCGCTTTGGCGTGCGCATTTTGGGCGCGCATCGGCACAACCACATCGCGGGGCCAGACCTCGGCAATGTGATCTTGCGCCCAGCGGACAAGCTGCTTTTGCAAGGCACCGCCGAAGGTCTCGACGAGTTGGCCGACCAGAGCGATCTCGTCTCGGTCACGCGACCGACGGCGCGTGCTTTCCGGCGCACCAAAGCGCCGATCGCGCTTCTGGCGCTCGGGCTCGTCGTGCTTCTGGCCGCGTTCGACGTGATGGATATCGGTATCCTGGCGATGATCGCCGTCGCCGCCATTCTGGTGCTGCGCTGCATCGACGCCGACGAAGCGTGGGGCTCGATCGACGGATCGATCCTGATCCTGATCTTCGCCATGCTGATCGTCGGGCAAGGCTTGCAGAACGCCGGCGCGGTTACGCTCGTGGTGGACGCGCTGACGCCCTACATGCAAAACGTCACGCCGCTCGTGCTCGTGATGATGGTCTATGCGATCGCATCGACTTTAACCGAGACGGTGACGAACAACGCTGTCGCGGTGATCGTCACGCCCATCGTCATCGGCCTTGGCCAGCAACTCGGCGTCGACCCGCGCGCGCTCGTCGTCGCGGTGATGTTCGGCGCGAGCGCGAGTTTCGCCACGCCGATCGGCTACCAGACCAACACGCTGGTCTACGGTGCAGGCAATTACCGCTTCGCCGATTTCATCAAGATCGGCCTGCCGATGAACATCATCGTCGGGCTGGCGTCGTGCTACGCGATCTATTTCTATTACGGGCTATGAGGCACGCTCGGTGAGGAACGCTTCGATCCGCTCCAGCGCGCGCAGGATGTTTTCCTCCGAATTGGCATAGGAAAGGCGGATGTAGCCCTCGCCGAGCGTGCCGAAATCCGGCCCGCCAATGAGCGCGACGCCGGCCTCTTCCAACAGCGCGGAGGCGAGCTTCTTCGCCTGCCAGCCGGTGCCCTTGATGTTGGGATAGGCGTAGAACGCGCCCTTCGGTGTGACACAGGAAATGCCGTCGATTGCGTTCAAGCCCTCGACGACGACGTGCCGGCGGCGGTCGAAGGCACGCATCATCTTGTCCACGTCATCCTGCGGCCCGTCGATGGCGGCGATACCGGCATATTGCGAGGCCGCGTTTACGCAGGACCAGCAATTGACCGCGAGCTTGCGCACCTTGCCATAAAGCGCATCCGGCCAGATCGACCAGCCCATGCGCCAGCCCGTCATCGCCCAGGTCTTCGACCATCCGTTGAGCACGATCAGCCGATCGCGGATTTCGGGGAACTGGAGGAGCGAGGTCGCCGTCTCTCCGTCATAGGTCATGACGTCGTAGATTTCGTCCGAAAGGATCGCGACCTGTGGATGCGCCGCCAGCCCCTTCACCAGCTTTTCGATCTCGGCGCGCGGCGTCACGCCGCCGGTCGGGTTAGCCGGCGAGTTGAGGATCAAAAGCCGCGTCTTGGGCGTGATCAGCGACAAGGTCTCCTCGGCCGAAAAGGCGAAGCCGTTTTCCTCGCGGATCGGCACGGGAACCGCCTTTGCGCCCGTATAGTCGATCATTGATTTGTAGATCGGAAAGCCCGGGTCCGGGTAGAGGATTTCAGCGTCCGGTTCGCCGAACATGACGATCGCAGCATACATGGTTGGCTTGCCGCCGGGCATGATCATCACGCGTTCCGGCGAAACCTCCACGCCGGTCGTCGCCAGCGTGCGGCGCGCCACCGCCTCGCGCGTCGCCAGCAATCCGGTCGCCGGCGTATAGCCATGGTGGCCATCGCGCAGCGCCTTGATCGCGGCTTCCACGATGTGGTCCGGCGTGCGAAAATCGGGCTGGCCGATGCCTAGATTGATGATGCCCTTGCCGGCGTTTGCAAGTTCCGTCGCGCGTGCCAGCACCGCGAATGCGTTTTCCTCGCCGATACGATCGAATGCGGATATCGTCTGGATCATCGTTTAGGACCCCCTCCCTTATTGCGGACCGATCCCGTTTGTGGGAGCGCGTGAGGTTCATGTCAATTCGCAAGGAGTGCCTGATGGCAACGCTCGAAAACTGGACGGCACGGCCCCGGCCCGAACGATCGGTCATCGAGGGTGCGCATGTGCGGCTCGAACCGCTCGACCCTGAAGCTCATGCGGACGGGCTCTATCAAGCAGCGTCCGGGGAGGGAGCCGGTGCGCGCATGGAATTCCTGTTCGAGGAACCGGCTGGGGGGCGTGAGGATTTCAGGATCTGGCTGGAAAAAATCGCCTCGTCGGCCGATCCGCTCTTTTTCGCCGTGGTCGACAAGGCGGACGGCCGCGTGAAGGGACGTCTCGCGCTCATGCGCATAGACGCTGCAAACGGCGTGATCGAGGTGGGCAATATCCTGTGGGGGCCGCTGATGGCGCGCACGCGCCTTGCGACGGAGGCGATCTATGTTCTCGCCCGCCATGTTTTCGACGATCTCGGCTATCGCCGCTTCGAGTGGAAGTGCAACGATCGCAACGTGCCATCTCGTCGCGCTGCACGGCGTCTCGGTTTCGATTATGAAGGCGTGTTCCGCCAGCATATGGTGGTCAAGGGAAAGAACCGCGACACGACATGGTATGCGATGCTCGACCGCGACTGGCCGCAGCGCCGTGCCGCCTTCGAAGCATGGCTGGACGACGATAATTTCGAGCGCGACGGCCGGCAGAAAAAGCGGCTTGAAGATTGCGCGGTGACAAAGGACGACGGATGAACCGCGAAACACGCAACACGATGCTGGCAACGGCCGCGATCCTGATTGGGTTCGGCGGACTTTCCTATTTCATGCCGACGATCATGCTTGCCGCAATCGAGGTTTCGCCATGGCTGGCGGGCGCGATCGCGGCGCTGTTTCTGCTGGCGTTCTTCGGCATCTTCTGGCTGCGCGGGCGTATGCGGCGTTGATCAGACGGCGAGGCTGGCCGTCAGGAGAGTCAGGCCCAGCAGGAACACGAACGCCGCACCGGCGATCTCGATACCCGCATGCACCCGGTTGCCCGTGCGTCCGTCGCCGGCGAGGGCGACGGCCCAGTTCTTTGCGGTGACGGCGAGAATGGCGAGGATCGAGACGGTGATCGCCGTTCCGATCGACATGGCGAACACCGACAGGAAGCCGCCGACCCAAAGACCGTTCAGGAAGGCGAAGGACAGAACGACGAGCGCACCCGTACAGGGGCGTAGGCCGACTGCCATGATCGCTGCCCATGCCGTTTTCCAGTCGAATCGGTCGCCGCCCAGCATCTTAGGATCGGGCGCATGGGAATGCCCGCAGGACGAACAGACGGCTCCATGGTCATGCGAATGATCGTGCGCGTGGTGATGATGGCTGTGATCATGGTGATGATCGTGAACTGCGGCCGCTGAAAGCCCATGCGCCGGTCGGCGGCCAAACAAGCCCGCCACTGCCGGGCCAGCCTTCTTCCATAAGAGCCACGCGCCGAAGGCGGTGACGAGCGCAAAACTGGCGATTTCCAGAAACCGCGTCGCATCGGTCATCGAAACCGAAGTGCCGCGCAGGAACAGGAAGACCGCGCTCATGATGGCGATCGCCGTCAGCCCCTGCAAAAACGCCGAGACGAAGGAGAGCATCACTCCTCGGCGCAGTGCGACCTCGTTTGCAAGCATGTAGGACGAAATGACGGCCTTGCCGTGCCCGGGGCCAGCGGCATGGAAGACGCCATAGGCGAAGGACAGCGCGACCAGCATCCATGTCCCGCCGTCGCCGTCGCGCATGGAGCGCAGCGCGCCGGTCAAGGAGCGGTAGAAGGTCTGCTGCTGCGCGTTGATCCAGTTGAGCGTGCCCGCGAACATCCCGGTCGAGGGTGCGGCGATCTCGGCCGATCCGATGCCGAGCGAACTTTGCGCGTGCGCGTGACCGATGAAATGCGTCGCGACATAGACGATGGCGACCGCAGCAAAGAAAACGCGCGTTGTGCGTTTTGAAATCCGCATCATCCTTCGGCTCCGCAGGACAGTTCGAGGCGCGTGGCGAACAGCTTTGACATATCCACGCCGCCCGGCTCGTTGAAGAAGGCGTCGGTCAGCGATTGCTGGTTCATGGCCATCGCCTCGTCCGGGTCGGGGCGCACGACTTCTTTTGCGCATGAATCCGGCATCGCTGCGACGACGAGATTGTCGTCGTCGTAAAAATCGATCGCCGTGTAGAAGGTCGGATCGTAGACCCCGAAATGAAGATCGCCTTCGAGCGGCAGACCTTCGGACGGGCGGGATTCGAAAACGATTATCAATTGCTGGTTTTCGAACATGGCGACGATGCGCTCGGGCACGTTCATCGCGATGTCCTTGCCGTTCGATGTCACGAACTGGAAGTAGTCGAACTCGGCCAGCGATTCGTGGATCACGGAGCCGACCATCTCCAGTTCATCATGATCGAGCTCATTGTCACGGTTCTGGTCGAACTCGAAAAGAACGGTCGAGGAAAACAAGTCGTCGAAGCGCCAGACATGGCGCAGCGCCTTGACGTTTCCGTCTTCTACGGCGACTTCGAGCCGTGCTTCTGCAAACACATGCGGGTGAGCGAAAGCGGGCGCGACAGCCGGCACCGACAGGCCGCACGCAAGCAGAAAAGTTCTGAACCGGATCGCCATCGTGCCCCGCAGTGATTTGCTCGGGCAAATTCTAGCAGAAACGCGGCGAGATTGGGGAGGGCGCAGTGACGCGGAGGTCAGCCCGCGCGCTCATGTTCCTTGAACCAGCGTGCCAGAAAATCGACGAAGACCCGGATTTTCGCCGGCAGGTATCGCCGATGCGGATAGACGGCGAAGATGCCGCCACCTTGCGGTGCGAATTCGTCGAGAACCGCAACCAGTTCGCCGCTTTCCAGAGCGGGCGCGGCGATGAAATCGGGCAGTATGGCAAAGCCCAGACCGACGCAGGCTGCCGCCCGTGTCGTCAGCGGACTGTTCGCTTCGATCGGCCCGGACACGGGTACGCTTACGATCTCGCCGTTTTCGCGCTGGAACTGCCAGTTGGAAAGCCAGCGGCCGTTCGTGTCGATGATGCAGGGCATCTTGGAAAGGTCCTGCGGCTGTTTGGGTGTGCCGACTCGCGCGATCAATTCAGGCGACCCGCAGACCCTGACGCGGAACGGCGCAAGGCGACGTGCGATCATCGAGGAATCGGAAAGCCGCGTGATGCGGATCGCGAGATCGAAACCTTCCTCGACCAGATCGACGAAACGGTCATCGAGGTGGATTTCGAGCGTGATGTCGGGGTGCTCCTTGGCGAAATCCACCAGCGAATGGCCGATCTGCGCATCTCCGAAGGTGCGCGGCGCGGTAATCTTGATGCGCCCCATCACGTTGCCGGAGGATTCGCGCACCGATTCGGCCAGGGTGTCGATCTCGCGCACCAGTTCGATCGCGCGCTTGTAATATGTGTGACCCGTCTCGGTCAGCGAGAATTGCCGCGTCGTTCGGTTCAGCAAAAGCGCGCCGAGTTCATCTTCCAGTTCGCGTACATATTTCGACAGCAGCGCCTTGGAGCGGCCGATCTTGCGCGCGGCGGCGGAAAACCCTTCCGCCTCCACGACGTCGATGAAGGCGCGCATGCGTGTGAGCGTGTCCATCAGACGGCTCCGAGAATGCTTGACGCCAGCCGCGTCAGTTCCCGATCGCTATTGCGCGGACCGAGAAGCGAGATGCCGAAAGGCGCGCCCTGCACCGTTCCAAGCGGGATCGTGATCTGCGGCAGTCCGGAAAGGCCCGACAGGCATAAAAGGCGCAATGCCCGCTCGCGATATTCCTGCAATTCGTCGCCGGTCGAACTGGCGAGGGGAGCGGCGCCCGGCATGGTCGGCAGAACCAGAAGCCCATCGTCTCCGATGAGGGTTTCAAGCTCGTCACGCAACGCGTTGCGGATTTTCGTCTCGTCGACGGCGGCGCTGCATCCCATGTCGCGACCGAATTCGAAGCGGGCGCGCACAGTGGGGTCCATGTTGGTGGCGGTTGCGACGAAATCACCCTGCATCGCCCAAGCCTCATAGGCCTGGATGCGGCGGAACACCCAGTAAAGGTCGTCGATCGAATGCGAGAGGGGATTTGCCGCGACCGGCGCGCCGAGAACATCCGCGACCTTCGTCGTCATGCGCGCATATTCGGCGGCCTCGTCCGGGCCAAGCACCAGTTCATCGAGAGCGGCAAGGCGCATCGGGCGATAGCTGGTCTTGAGTTGCGCTTCGCCGAAATAGATTTCCGTCACCTTTTCGTAAGTTGCCGCGTCTTTCGCGAACCAGCCGAACGTGTCGAGGCTGGGCGCGAGCTTCATCGTACCCTCAAGCGGGATTCGTCCATGCGTCGTGCGCAGGCCGATCAGGCCGCAAAAACTTGCCGGACCACGCACCGAACCGCCCGTATCCGACGCGGTGGCGATGTCGCAAAGTCCGCCTGCGACCGCCGCGGCGGAACCGGATGACGAGCCGCCCGTGACACGGTCCCGCGCCTTCGGATTGATTGGATGGGCAAAATGGACGTTCTGGCCCATCAGCGAAAAGGCCAGTTCCTCCGTCTGCGTCTTGCCGGTGAACCGTGCACCGGCATCGAGCAGTTTTTGCACGGCGGGCGCGGTTTTCTTCGCTTCGGTCGTCGCTGCGGGATATTCGGGATTGCCGCTGCCGGTCGGATATCCGGCGACATCGAAAATGTCCTTCACACCGAGCGTCAGCCCCGCCAGGGGGCCGGATGGCGCGTTCGGAACAGAGGTGTCGGGATAGTCGAGAAAGGCGTTCAACTCGTCGCGCGTTGCAGGCATCGTTCATTCCCGTTTGACGTTGAACGCAACGTCGTTCAACTGACGCAGTTTTACAAGCGCATGCGATTTTTTCGTTGATCGAACCGGCGAATATCCCTATATCGCGCTTGCCCAAAGTCGCACGTGCCTGTGGGTGTCCGCCGATCCCTCGTTTGGTGAGGGATACGGTAAGGTACCTGGAACTAACCCCTCCAGTCGGTCTGACGGCCAACCGCCAGTCCGAGGACATCTTGAAGCAACGACGGTGCGGGCCTTTCTGGTGTTCTGCCGGTCGTCCAAAGACCGGGGTTACTGAAGAGGCACACCTTCCTTGCCGGCAGTGCGGAGGCAATCTCCAAAGCTGAGGCAGACAAAGCGAGCGTTCGCCGCCGATGGCGTTCGCTCACCGCCGCGCAAGCGGGTCACACGGTTCCGGTGTCTCCACCGGCTGGTTCCGTGTCGGCTATCGCATGCGCCCTTTGTCCACCGCCCGTCCATGGCCGCGCGCCGAAGACGGGTGTTCAGCAGGCGGCCTCGGCCGTCAGGGAGAATAGACATGGCAACGCAGCGCGTTCTCGATTTCCTCGCCACCCGTCGTCCGGCCGGCCCGTGCCTCGTCGTCGATCTCGACGTCGTCGCCGACAATTTCAACGCGTTCGAAAAGGCGCTGCCGAACTCGAAGATCTACTACGCCGTGAAGGCCAATCCGGCCCCGGAAATCCTGCGCCTTCTGGCCGGCCTCGGCTCGTCCTTCGACACCGCTTCGGTCGCCGAAATCGAGATGGCGATGGATGCCGGCGCGACTGCAGACCGCATCTCCTTCGGCAACACGATCAAGAAGGAGCGCGACATCGCGCGCGCCCACGAACTCGGCATCGACCTGTTCGCCGTCGATTGCGTCGAGGAAGTCGAAAAGATCGCTCGCGCCGCGCCAGGCAGCCGCGTGTTCTGCCGTGTTCTGACCGACGGTGAAGGTGCCGAGTGGCCGCTGTCGCGCAAATTCGGCTGCGTGCCGGCCATGGCCGTCGACGTGCTGCGCCACGCGCATGCGCACGGCCTTGCAGCCTATGGCGTTTCCTTCCATGTCGGATCGCAGCAGACGGATCTCGGCGCGTGGGACAAGGCTCTTGCCGACGCCAAGGGCGTGTTCGCCACGCTGGCCGAGGAAGGCATCGTCCTGAAGATGGTCAACATGGGCGGCGGTTTTCCGACCCGTTACCTGAAGGACGTGCCGACCGCACAGGCTTATGGCCAGTCGATCTTCCAGTCGCTGTCGAAGCATTTCGGCAACCGCATGCCCGAGACGATCATCGAGCCGGGCCGTGGCATGGTCGGCAATGCCGGCACCATCAAGTCGGAAGTCGTGCTGATCTCCAAGAAGTCGGCCAACGACAATGTGCGCTGGGTCTATCTCGACATTGGCAAGTTCGGCGGTCTCGCAGAGACGATGGACGAGGCGATCCGCTACCCGATCGTGACCGCCCGCGACGATGACGAGAAAGCGCCGTGCGTGCTCGCCGGCCCCACCTGCGATTCGGCTGACGTGA
Source organism: Aliihoeflea sp. PC F10.4 (assembly GCF_054612275.1). Lineage (NCBI taxonomy): Bacteria > Pseudomonadati > Pseudomonadota > Alphaproteobacteria > Hyphomicrobiales > Phyllobacteriaceae > Aliihoeflea > Aliihoeflea sp. PC F10.4. The sequence goes on from NZ_JBTSWH010000001.1 coordinate 335,913, forward strand.
TGTACGAAAAGACGCCTTACCCGCTGCCGCTCTCGCTGACCATCGGCGACGATGTGCTGATCGAGGGCACGGGCGCCTATACGACGACCTACGCCTCCGTTGCCTTCAACGGTTTCGAGCCGCTCCGATCGTATGTGATCTAAGCGGCGCAAGCCGCTGTGTGATCTGAGTGGCACCAGCCGCGTTGGGTCGCCCTGTCGCCGGGTTTGCCGGCGGCAGGTTCGCTTGTGGGACAGACCTCCGCTCGTGAAGGATCGTGGAGATGGAATTTCAGCAGGATAATTTCGCACCGGCAGCGGGTTTTTCGATCGCTTTGGAAGCGTCGGCCGATATTGTCGCGCGCGATGCGCTGCTCGACCGCGCGATGGGATCGCGCTGGAAGAAGAAATCGTCGGAGAAATTGCGGCGCGGACGCTTGCCCGCCGAAGGGCTTGCCTTCGTTGCACGCGACGACACCGGATTTGTAATCGGCACCGTGCGGCTCTGGAACGTCGCGGCAGGTGGGCGACCGGCTCTGCTGCTCGGTCCGCTCGCGGTCGACCCGGATGTGAAGTCGGCCGGTATCGGCTCGGCGCTGATGCGTCATGCGATCGGCGAAGCACATCGGCTCGGTCACGGCGCGATCATCCTCGTCGGTGATCCGGCCTATTACGAACGCTTCGGCTTTACGGCCAAGCCGACCGGCACCCTTGCTATGCCCGGCCCCTATGAGCGGCACCGCCTGCTCGCGCTGGAACTCATTCCCGGCGCGCTCAAGGGCGCAGCGGGCGTGCTGACCGCGACGGGCCGCAAGATCGCACGTCGCTCAGGCCGGCTTGCGGCATAAATCGGCGCAATAACAAAAAAGGCGGCCATCGGGCCGCCTTTCGTCGTTCAGGAACTACCCGATAATCAGAGGAGCTGCGAAAGCTGCATCGCGACCGACATGTCGCCCTCGACCTTGATCTTGCCTGTCATGAAAGCTGCGGTCGGGTTGAGTTCGCCCGCGATCAATTGTTCGAAATTGTCCTTTGAAATCTTGATCGTGCAGTCGGCCGGGGCGTCGGTCGTCGAAACGGTCTTGCCGTCGATGACGATGACATCGTCGCCCATATCGAACTTGACCGAACGGCTGAAATCGCCGTCCGCAACCTTCTCGCGCATCTTGGCGGCGATCGCTTCGATATCCATGTCGAACTCCTCTCGAAAACAGGCCGGCAAAGTTGCCAGCATTCGCGAAAGTGGTAGCAGGCGATTGACGTTTACGTCAACGACAATCGGGTTGAAGCCAAGCTATCAGTGCTGCGCGGCGGTCGGTGTACTTTCCGGCGTGGCGGCGCTGTCCCAACCACGGAAGCTTGCGCGTCTTATGTCCGCCTTCGACAGGAAATCGACCTGCTCGACCAGAACTTCGGTAATGAGGTTTTCGCCGATTTTCTCGTTCACCGCATCGCGCAGGCTTGCTCGAAGCGCATCGAGGTCGAGCGTATCGACGCGGGAAAAGTCGAGCATCGGATCGGCGTAAAGCCTGGAATAGACCGCGTCCGTCAGCATGGCGTCGGCAGGCAGCACGAGTTGCTTGAGGCGCTCTGCGGGCGCGGTGAAGACCAGCCGCGCGAGGAAGTAGCCCTGAACCTCGCCGCCCTTCATCTGCGGGACCGAAATGACGTTCAAGCGCACATAGTCAAGCCCGCCGAAAGCTGTCGGTGCGCTGGCGGGCGCAGCCATCTCAACGGTGCTCGCTTCCTGAAACGCATAGAAAATCGAACCCGCCGTCGCGGCGGCGATCCAGATGGCGGCGGCGGCGAGTTTCAGCATGTCAGCGTGTCACGTCGGCGAATTCGGCCTGGCTATAGGTGCCGTCGGCTTCTGCGTCCTGCAGGGCTGACTTGACCAGTGTCGCGACCTCGGAAACCGCTTCCAGATGCGCGGTGATCGCGCCCTGATTGACCGTCAGCTTGTCGCGCAGGCGTTCGATTTCCGGCCGGAACGCGGCGACAAGAGCCTCGTCGTCCTGACCGCGCAGCGCACGTGTCAGATCGTAGAGATGACGGCTCTTGCGCGCGTTGGACGCTGCGATGTCGAAAGTCATGTCGGTGCGGATCGCATTCGTCTCGATGTCGATCGCTTCCTCGATGCGGGAAAGAAGGATACCGAGTTCGGCCGGTCGCGCACTGGCAATCGCGGCTTTTGCGGGCTGAAACGGTGCGGGTGAAAGCATGGTCATATCGCGCAATCCTGCGTCGTCTGGAATGGTCAGAAATCGGTATCGTGTGATGCGGCAATGTCGATCGCCGGCTGAAGTGCTGCGCGCCGGGCTTCGTGAAGCGCGCTTTCCATCGCCAGCTCGCCGGCCGACTGATCCGGCGAAGCAGCGTTGGCCATGCGGTCGTAGTGACCTGTGAGAATGCGGTCGGCGACGCCTATGCCGCCGCGCTCGGCCATCACGCCGGCAATCTGCTCGGCGAGCATCGAGCGCCACATGTCCCCGGCAAGACCTTCGCCATAAACCGCTTCGCTTTCGGTCGGCAGCATCGACTGGAGGAAGCTTTGCAGCATCATCGCCTCGAACTTGCGAAAGGCGGCCGGCGTAGAATCCGTATCGGCTGCCGCACGCATGCTCTGAGCACCGCTTGATGGCTCGAAGGCCGGTGCCGACGCATTGGCGCTTGCCGCCGCCCGCTTTTCGTGCGCGGCAGAAATGGCCGTCGCATCCGCTGAGCGAACGACGTTCAATACGACATCTGCTGGCAAGGTGAGACCCAAGGCGATCCTCCGTCTTTCTGTCCCAGACTATCGGCGAACAAGCTTGTGGCAGCCTTACTTCCGGGGCGAGCTTCGCGAGACGGCCTCGATCTGGTCGCGTTCCTCGACAGCGCGGGCATCGGCGCGTTTGGCGACGTCCACTTCACGTCGAACCGCATCGACACGCGCGGACGCCTTGGCGACGCGGCCCGCCTCGACATGCGCGTTCGCCAGATGCTGCTGTCTTGCGGCGGCGGCCGAAGCGACGCGCGCATGGTAAAGCTCGGGAAAGACGCTCGAAAGCGATCCCTCGGCGTTGAAGGCGGTGACGATCTCTTCGACTTCCGCTCCCGCCAAACGCGCATTGGCGGCGTGGGTCGCCTGCCGCGTCTCGTGCAGCTTTTTCAGCTTTTCCTGAAGGGAGAGAACCTTGGTCAGGCGATCGGTGCGGCGCGACATGGTCTATCTCGCGATCGTGGATGGGAGGAAGCCGTCCACCGCCAGCGACAGAAACGGGCCGATCGAGAACCAGGCGAGGATCAGCCCGCCTGCGATGACGAAGGGCAGCGACACGAAGTAGATCGGAATCTGCGGTGTCAGCTTGTTGATCAGGCCGGTCGCAAGGTTGACCAGGATCGCATAGGCGATGAAGGGCGAGCCGAGGCGCAGCATGATCAAGAACGATTCCGACAACGTGTCGGACACATCGGCAAGAGCCGACGCGGGATTGTAGAGCGTGTCCACGGGCGCGACCGTATAGGAATCGACCAGCGCACGGATCATCTCGTGGTGAAAATTGAATACGAAGAGCAGCAGCAGGACCGACAGTGAAATGATCGCGGCAAGCGCGCCTTGCGGGTCAGGCTCCTCGATCGCAGTTCCGCCCATCGCGTTGAAACCGGACATCATCGCCATGGCCGAACCGATGAATTGCGCGGCGAGCAGATAAAGCCGCGCAACAGTGCCGATGAGTGCGCCGATCAGCACTTCGGAAACGACGAGAAGCAGAAGCACGTCGGGCTGCGAGGACACGAAGGGAACGAGGAAGTCCCACAGATGCGCAAGCAGCGCGAATGTGACCGCGACGGCCACGAACAGCCTGACCTGCATGGGAACACGGAACGAGCCAAGGCCGGGCATGAGCATGAAGCACGCGCCGATCCGGCAGAAGGCCAGAAAGGCGGCGAGCACCACCGCGTCGAGCGAGGCCGGCAGGTCCATCAGGAAATCGAACCGAGCACCTTGATCTCGACGCCACGCGCGATCTCGACATGGCTCAGCACCGGCAGCGTCGAGAACAGGCGTTCGATGATCATGCGCACATAAGGTCGCGCCTCGGGCGCGGCGACGACGACGAAGCGTTCTCCCTTTTCCAGAAGGTCGCGGATCGATTTCGACGCCTGTTCGCCGAACTCTTCGAGTTGGCGCGGATCGATATCGAACTCGCGCACCTCGCCCTTCGCGTCGCGCTTGAGGCTCTGGTGGAATGCAAGGTCCCAGCGATTGCCGAGCCGCAGCACTTTGAGAACGCCGCCTTCGGCAAGATCGCCGCAAATCTGCTGTGCCATGCGGATGCGCACATGCTCGACGATCTGCTCGGTGCGGCGCACATGTGGCGCGATCTCGGCGATCGCCTCGATGATGAGATGCAGGTTACGGATCGAGATGCGTTCCGCCAGCAGCAGCTTGAGGACGGCTTGCAGGCCAGGATAGGTGATGTGCGAGGTGCAGATTTCCTCGGCGAGCTTCTTGTATTCCGGGTCCTGCCGATCGATCAGTGCCTTCATGTCCTTGTAGGACAAAAGCTGCGGCAGGTTGTTGCGGATCACCTCCGATAGGTGTGTCAGCAGGACGGACATGTTGTCGACGCCGGTCAGCTTCTCGCGCTTGATGTCCTCAGCGAACATCTCGGGCACCGAAAACGCCTTCATGCCGAAGGCGGGCTCGCGAACTTCCTCGCCGGGAACCGATGGCAGCTTGCCCTGACCGATCAGCACCATCAGTTCGCCGACGCGCATCTCGTATTCGGCGACGACCGTGCCATGGATCTTGATCCGGTAGCTTTTGGGCGGGATCGAGAAATCGTCCGTCAGCTTCACCTCGGGCACGACGAAGCCGTATTGCGTGGCGAACTTCTTGCGCATCTTGCTCATGCGGAATGCGAGTTCCTGATGCGATGTCAAAAGCCTGGTCGAAAGCTGCTTGCCGATCAGAAGCTCGATCTCGGCGGTGCGTAGCGACGATTTGACGGACTGGCGCTCTTCTTCTTCCTTTTCCGCCTGCTTCGTCTTTTCGGCGGCCTCGATCTCGTCCTTGTCGCGCTGGCGCTGGCGCGGGATGACATAGGCCATCGTGGCAAGAATGCTGCCCAAAATGGCGAATGGCACAAGCGGCAGACCCGGCATCAGGCCGAGCGTGAACAACAGGATGGCGGCAACGAAAAGCGCGCGCGGATAGGCGCCGAGCTGGCCGAATACCGCCTGGTTGGCCGAGCCGCGCGTGCCGCCCTTGGAAACGAGCAGGCCGGCCGCAAGCGAAACGATGAGCGCGGGAATCTGCGTGACGAGGCCGTCGCCGACGCACAGCTTGACGAAGACGTCGGCTGCTTCGCCGATCTCCATGCCGTGCCGCGAATAACCGATCGCAATGCCGCCGACGATGGTGACGGCGAGAATGATGAGGCCCGCGATCGCGTCGCCGCGCACGAATTTCGAAGCGCCGTCCATTGAGCCGAAGAACGAGGATTCCTCTTCCAGTTCACGCCGGCGGGCCTGCGCTTCCTTTTCATTGATCAGGCCGGCGGACAGGTCGGCGTCGATCGACATCTGCTTGCCGGGAATGGCATCGAGCGTGAAGCGCGCGCCGACTTCAGCGATACGGGTCGCGCCCTTGGTGATGACGATGAAATTGACGATGATCAGAATCAGGAAGACGATCAGGCCGATGACGAAATCGCCGCCCATCACGAGGCTCGAAAAGCCGCCAATGACGTTACCGGCTGCGTTCGTGCCTTCGTTTCCATGGCTGAGGATGACGCGGGTCGTCGCGATGTTGAGCGACAGGCGCAGCATGGTGACGATGAGCAGCACCGTCGGGAAAGCCGAGAATTCGAGCGGGCGCTGAATCCACAGCGCCACCATCAGGATCAGAACCGAAACGGCGATCGAGAACGCCAGGCCGACATCGATCAGGAAGACCGGCATCGGCAGGAACAGGATCGTCAGGATGACGACGATGCCGAGCGCGAAACCGATGTCGCGTCCGCCGTTGCGAACCTGCGCCGTTCCGGCTGTCTCGTTCATCGCCATATCGTCAAGCATCCCATGCATGCGCGGCCGCGAAGACGGCCGGAATGATGCGAGGCTAGACGACGAAGCTTGCGCGAAGGGGGAGGGGCGGGCGATGCGGGTTCAAAAACCGCTTTCGATGCGCTGGAAGATGACGGTTGCGAAGCTGGAAATCTGGGCGCCGACAAACGGGCCCGAAAGGGCGACGGTCAAAAGGATCGCGACGATCTTGGGAACGAAGGTCAAGGTAATTTCCTGAACCTGCGTCAGCGCCTGGACGAGCGCGATGCCGACGCCCACTGCCATGCCGACAATGACGGCGGGGCTGGAGGCGACGAGCACCACCCAGATCGCATATTGCACGATATCGAGCGCGTCGGCTTCGTTCATGGCAAGGATTTCAGCGGATGATGACGCCGGGCAGGATCGGAATCTGGTCGCCCGATTCGAGGATCGCCACGACGCCGTCCGAATAGAGCTTGATCTCCTTGACGATGCCGCTCTTGGTGCCGGTATGGTCGACGACTTCGCGGCCGATCAGTCCGCTGGCCTGAGACAGAGCCGAGGCCTGCAGGATTTCGTCCAGCTTGGCGTTCATCTGCACCTGCTGCTCGACCTGGCTGAAGGTGGCAAGCTGGGCGACATATTCGGTGGATTCCATCGGTGCCGTCGGGTCCTGATTGCGCATCTGCGCGACGAGAAGCCTCAGGAAGGACTGGTAATCGACGGTTGCGGCATTGCCGACATCCGAGCGTCCGGTATTGGTCGTGTTGGCAATGGCGGGGACATTCATGTCGTTATTCTCCGGCGAGCAATTGCGGCTGATAGGGAGCCGACAGCGGGGCTGGTGCAGACGCCAAAATGGTGTCCTCATGCGCAAAAAGCGTGCGCAACAGCCGCATCGCCTCGTAAACCTGCCCCTCGCTGACCATCCGGTCGATCTGTTTCAGGTCCGCCTTGATCGTGTCGGATTCAAACGAGGCGATCAGCCGGGGAAGCGAGTTGCGGAACATCGCGCGCGCATCGCCTGCTTCCTGCGGGCTCATCAGCATGATCTGCACGATGAAATAGAGTTGCCTGAGCGGCGTCGTCGCCGCTTCGGGCTGCATGACGTGATTTTCGAGCAGGAACTGCACGTCGTTGAGAAATTCAAGCGCGACCTTGCGGTCCGCCCGGATCACGGCGCCGTTGACGTAGATCTTCTCGCCCGGCTTCAGCGTGACCTTGAACGTCGTTTTCATTGCAATCCGTCCCGGATGATTTCCGACACTTCGATCAGTCCGTCGTAATTGTCCGAGCGGCCCTGGCGGATTTCCTCGCCTTCGCGCAGGAGCCACAGTCCGATCGAGATCAGATTGGCGCGAAGCTCCTTGGGCAGGGCGTTTTCGGCGCTGCCCAGATCCTCGATGAAGGCGGTCCACACGCGATTCATGAAGTAGATCGCCTCGATGGCCTTTGCCGACGGCGTGCCGGCATCGCGTGCCTCGATGAGCAGATCGATCGAGCGTGCCAGCACCTGCTTTTCGCGATCGCGCGCGTCCGCGACGGAATCTGTCTGGATGTCAGCGTAGGCGAATTGGTACATTGGTATGCCGATCTTTTTAAGCGTTTCAGGACAGATATTTGAGCAGGGATATCTGCTGGATGCGGGTGGTGAGAAGCAGCGCCGTATCGGTCTGCGCCATCAGCGCGGTCAATCTGACACCGGCTTCGTATTCGTCGACGCCGATCATGTCGCGCTGCATGTTTGTGAAGATGTCGACCTGCATCGAAAGCCGTTCGCTTGCCTGCGTGACGCGACCTTCAACGATGCCGAGCGCCGCCTGGCTCGATGTCATCTGCGCCATTCCCACGGATGTCCAGCCGATGGCTCGCTCGCTTACGACCCGCATGGCATCGTCGCCGACGCCCGCTTCGCTCATCATCAGGACGGCGGCTGCGGCCGTCACCAATTCACGTAGACCCATGTCACCGACCGTAACGGAGGTCGCGGCCGTTTCGTTGAGCGCGATGCGGCTGGTGATGCTCTGGTCGCTTGCCTGCGTCCATTCACCCTGACCGGGCCCACTCATGAAATCATCGAGAGCGTCGAGGAAATCGGCAACCTGCCCGGCCGTTAAATCGGCAGGATCAGGATTTCCGATGCCGCCCAGAAAATCGGCGAACAGATCGTCGAGCGCCGCGCGCAGCGTTGAATCCGGCGCCAGGAAATCGTCCAGCGGCTTAATATCGGTATTGGTGCCGGCGAAGACGAAATCGCCCGCGACGTTCGTATTGGCTGCTGCCGCCAGTGTCGACAGCATGGCGGACGCCTGCGACTGTACGACCTTGGGGTCGAGTGCGCCGCCAAGTGAGGTCGTCAATGTGCCCATGAAGGTCTGCGCGTGGTCCTGCATCTGGCCCATGGCTTCCTGGGAAGCGGACATTCGCGAGGACACGAGCGCGTTGGTGTCCTTGATGTTCTGGAGGCGCGCAATATCGCGGTCGAGCGAGACCGACTGACCCGTGCGGATGCCGGCATGCAGGCCGCGATCGGCGACCTGGAGCGTTACGACTTCCGTTTGCGCCTTGATCATCTCGGCCTGCGCGCGTGCGACCTGCAGGCGTAGGGTCTGGCTGATCGCGTTGGTGGATACGGACGTCATCTTCATCGGATTACCTCACGGTCGCCATCAGCGTCGCCAGCATTTCATTGGCGACTTGAAGCAGTTTGGCCGACGCGGCATATGATTGTTCGAGGTCGAGAAGCCGGGCGAGTTCCTCGTCGATATTCACGCCCGTCTTGTTCGACAGCGCTTCGGAGGTGCGGGCGAGCATCGCCGCCTTCTTCTCGCCGGCCACGGACGACAATTTGCGTCCGTCTTCCAGCCAGGAAATAGAGCCGGTCGCGAAGTCCGACAGGCTCGCCGCGCCCGTTATTCCGGTATCCGGATCGAAGCTGCCAGTCGCAGAAAACATATCGATGAAGCGCTGAATCTGGCCGGTGTATCCGGCATGGCCGTCAGGGTTGGCAGCGCCGGCTACGCCGTCACGCAGCGCGAGCGGATTGTCGCGATAGGCGGTGTTGACCTGGATGAGCCCGGCCAGTCCTTCGACCGGACCACCGGGTATCTGGTCCGCATTGCCGGACCACGTGAAGAGGCCGGCAGCATCGCCGCCCTGTTCCTCGGAAAACCCGGCAATCAGCCCACGCGCGATTTCGTCGAGCTGCATTTGCAAGGTGGGTGCGATTTCGTCGCGCAGTTGCATCAGCGCGCCGAGCGAGCCACCGCCGTCGGTGTCGCTGCCGTTGCCCGAAACAAGCTCTATGCCGCCGATGAAAACGCCATTGCCCACGGTGCCGGGCGCGTGGATCGGTGTCGGCTCGAACGTCACTTCGCGGGCGACCGTTTCGAAAAGGGTGATGCCGTCGCGCGAGAAAACGACCATCTCGTTGTCGCCGCGCACATGGGTCGTGACGGGCACGAGTTCGGCGATCTGCTTGACGATTGCATCGCGCTGGTCGAGCGCTTCTGATGCGTCGCGCTTCAGGCGCGTTGCGGTAACGACGTCGCCATTGGTCTTTTCGAGATCGGCGAGCAGCGTGTTGAGACGGTCGGCGGACTGCTTGATCTCGAGATCGGCGTCGGTGCGCAGCTTCTGGATCGCGGCGCTGCCTTCGTTCAGCGAGCGCACGACGTCTCCTGCCGCGTTTACGGCTCCTTGCGCGAGATTCCGGTCGCCGGGCGAGGCGGAGAATGTCTGCAACGCCGTTTGGAGCGCGCCCATGCGCATCGCGGGCGAGGTCGCGTTATCGACGCCGTTGACCGATACGGAGAGGCGATCGAAGCCGGCCATCAGCGTGCTTTGGGCATGCCAGGCGGACAATGCGTTCGTGTTCTGGCGCATCAGGGCGGCGTCGGCCGCGCGTGTGATGGAGACGATACGCGCGCCGGGAGCGGTGCTGATGAGCGCCGCGTCCCTGCGCGTGTAATCGGTGTTGTAGACGTTGGTGATGTTGCGGGAAATGACGCTCGTCTGTCGCGACGTGTTCGCCAGCGACGATTGTGCGGTATAAAGGACGGACGATAACGACATTTTCCCACTTTCGCCGGGCGGTCAGCCCGCTTCTAACGCTTCAGATTGACAAGGACGTCCAGAAGCTCGGAACCGGTCTGGAAGACCTTGGAGTTGGCCGTGTAGTTGCGTTGGGACTCGATCATCGAGGTCAGTTCCTCGGCAATATCGACATTGGAGCCTTCAAGCGCGCCGGAAACGATCTTGCCGTAATTGCCGCTGTCGGCCAATCCGAGCGTGCTTTCGCCCGTGCGCTGGTTTTCCTGGAAGACGTTGCCCGCGATCACGGTGAGGTTGTCGGGGCTGGCAACGCGGGCCAGCGGTATCTGGAACAGGAAGCGTGACGCGCCCGTATCGCTCAGGGCGGTTACGCGTCCATCGACGCCGATCTCAAGTTCGTCCGGGGTGCCGGCCGGAAAACCGTCTACGGAGGCCGGTAGGGCTTCGTAAGCGGTCGCAAGCTGCGTCGTCGCGCCCAGATCGAAGGTGACCTGCTGACCGGTCGCGGCGTCCACCACGACCTGAACCGGACCGACCGGCGGCGTGAGGGTTCCGCTTTCGTCGAATGCGAAGGTCAGCGTCTCGTCGCCGACATCGACTTCCCATTCATTGTCGCCGGTCTTGCGATATTCCAGTTCCACTGGAATTTGCTGGCCCTGACCGCCATAGACAGTAACGGTCCGGGTGAAGGTCGTGCCGATCTCGGCTTGTGAGGGCAGGTTCGCGGTGATGGTCGCGCTGGTGGAGGCGGCAGCGCTCGGCGTCGTCCTGTCGACCTGAGCGCGTTCGAGCGTTCCGTTGGTGTTCGCGGCCATCAGGTAGAAGCCGGCCGCATTGACCATGTAGCCGTCTTTGTCCTCGACGAAGGAGCCGGCACGGGTGAGGAACCTGTTGACGCCGCCTGCGTCCGTCACGACGAAGAAGCCATCGCCCTGCACTGCAAGGTCCAGCGCGGAATTGGTGAACTGGAGAAGACCCTGATCGCCGATCGCCGTGCGGATCGTGGTCTTGACCGCGCCCGAGCTGTAGCTGCCCTGACTGCTCGGCAATACGAGCGTGGAAAATTCCGTCGAGGAGCGCTTGTAGCCGGTCGTGCCCGAATTCGCGATGTTGTCTGCGACCGTGCCGAGCCTGTTCGACTGCGCGTTCATGCCCGATACGCCGGTGCGCATCATTCCGTAAAGGCTCATTTCGGTTTCTCCGATGTTCGCGATCTGCCTTCGGCCATCATGCAACCATCGGCTTGCGCGAGCCTGACGGCTGGAACGTTTGACGTTCTCAGCCGATGAGCTGGTAGCCGAGGAAACGCTTGGAATCGATGGGGTCTTCGCCGAGCCGCTCGCGCAATTTCTTGCGCAATTTCGAGATATGGCTTTCCACGACGTTCTCCTCGACGTCTTCGTCGAACACGCCGTAAATCGCGTTGAAGATCTGTGTCTTGGTGACCCGGCGGCCGTTGTTGCACGCCAGATATTCAAGGATACGCCGCTCGCGGCGCGGCAGCGGCAAGGGCTGACCGGCAACCTGAGGATCGCGACCGTCGAGGAAGATGCGCAGCTGACCGATGTCGGTGTAGGTCGCCTCGTCCTGAGCACGGCGGCGAATGGCAGCGATGCGCGCCAGAATTTCGCGGATGTGGATCGGCTTGCGCACGACATCGTCGACGCCCGCCTCGAAGAGCTTCAGCGTATTTTCGAGCGAGGGCTGCTCCGACAGGGCGATGACCGGCGCGCTGGTGCGGTCGCGAATGCGGGCGGGCGAGGCGATCTCGGTATCGCAATCGCCCAGAAGCACCGCGCGCACGGCTCCGATGTCGTCATCGGCCGCGCTGGCGACCCAGTCGCCGAATTCACGCGCGCCGAAGCCGACGCTCGCCACACCTTCCCTGTTGAAAAGTGAATTATAGCCGTCCTTTACCAGGTCGCGCTCATCCACGATCACTATCATCGGCCCGCCTCCGAATCACTGATTAAATCTCGCACGTTATGGTTAACGCTTCGTGCGAATCGGGGCCAACCTCGAAATCTTATAGGTAGGAATTGGGGATTCGGGCGCAGGCGCTTTAAGCCGCCCGCCCGCTATTCGTCAGCCGGCTCTAGATGAAAACGCCCGCACGGTCAGGTGTTGCGCGAATATCGCGTTCTTCAATCTGCGCAGTTTCGCCTCGCGCGCTCCCATTGCGCTGATCGCGGCCCGTGTCGCGGCCGGACGCATCATCGGCGAAGCGCTCGTTCCGTTCGAAATTTCCGGCCTGCTGATCGGGCTGTTGTGCTGCCGGTTGCGACGATTGCGTGACCGTTACCCGGTCGACTTCGATGCCCAGGCCGCGCAGGGCCTTGACGATGTCGTTGCTGTCGGTCGCGAGCCGCGTAGCGGCATCGCGGGTCTCGGTCTGAAGTTCGACGGCCATCGCGCCGCCTTGCAGCGAGAGCTTTGCGGTCACCATGCCGAGTTCAAGCGGGTGCAACTGTATCCGCAAAATCCGCATCGGCTCGCTCGCTTGCTGCTGCATCAGCGTCGGTGTCACCGGCCGCGCCGGTTCAGGGGCCGCCTCGCTCAATGCCGCGATGACGGTGCGTGCCGGTGTTTGAAGTTCGAGCGCGGGAGCGGGGACCGTCTGAAGGGAAACCGACCCTATCGCCGGGGCAGGGGCGCGCAGAGCGTTCGTGTCGGTCTGGCTATCGAGCCGCTCCAGAGCCGTCCGAACTTTGAGGTCCGGCTTCCGGTCGTTTGTCGGCTCGACCGCGATCATGGTCGAAGCCTCGTTGGACCGGAACTGCGCAATCGAAAGATTCTCGACTGTCGCCGCCGTCCGCTCGCCCAACGGCCGTCGTACTTTTTCGCCATCGATCAACCGCGTTTCGCTGCGAGCCGGTGTAACTGCGATCTGGGAAGCGATATTCGAACCGTCGTCACCATCTGGTGCAGTCTTCGACGAGACCACCGGAATTGAGATATCCGTACCGTCGTCTACCGACGGAATGATCTCATCTGTGGGGGTGGTTTTGTCGCCGCTCTCGGACGCAGCGCGTCCAGGCATGCGCAGTGCAAGCCAGTCGATGCCGATACGCTCAAAAAGTCGAAGCGGTGCGGACGGCGTCTGGTCGTCGACGTGGTCGGTGATGCTATCCGCATCGCCGAGCCCCGGTTCGGTCTTTAGATCCATGTTCATCGCGTCGGGGTCGAGCTTGTCACCCAACGGATCGAGGGCCGCGATTTCGTCGTCGACGAGTAGGTTTCCCGCATCGCGAATATTCAATCCGTCGCGTTCAAGAATATCGCCGAAACCTCGCTCGTCGGTGTTCTTGCCGAGATGCCTTGCATCGGTCGAACGGGTGGGCTGAGGCATGATAGCGATATCGTTGAGACGCATCAGTTCGAGCCCTCCAGAAGACGATCGATCGCGCTGAGCTTCGCGCGCGTCGAGGTGATGTAGGTTTCGGTGTCGTCGGGCGCTTCGACGGTTGCATAGGCAGGCGCATTCGAGGCCGAAGGTAGTTCGACCACGCGGCGTGCGACATCGGTCGCGGCATCGAGAAGCGCGCGGTCGCTCTGCGAAAGGCGTACGCGGTCTATCGACTGTAAAGTCGAAAGCGTTTCGGCAACGCGAGGTTCGCCGACGCCTGCGATATTGGAATAGAGCAGCGCGCGCGGGTCATCGGCGGGTGCCTCGCCGGAAAGACCTTCCGCAAATGCGATCATGGCCGGATCGTTGCTGATCGCAGCCTGCCGCGCCATGCGCAACGCAATCGTCTCGGCCTGTTCGCGGCTCATCCATGACAGGATGTCGGCCATCTTTGCCGCGTCGAGTTCGGCGTATATGGTGGCCATTCCCGAGACAAGCGTTTCAGCGAACTGGCTGGCATAGGGCGAGCGCAGGAAGCGCCTGACATAGACGGACGCCGTGCGCGAGAAGATTTCCGCGTCCGCGATCGTGACGGATATCTGGAGCGAGCGACGCAGCGCGGCTTCCTCGACGAGCGTGCCGGGCGCAAGGAGCCTCGCCGTCTCCAGATCGGCGAGCGCATCGGTCGCTCGTTCGCCGGTGCGCACCGTTCCGCGAATGAGCGCGACGAACGGTGCATGGTCGCCGAGAGATCGAAGTTCGAGCGCATCGAGACGCGCCTGCGCGTTCGCGAAATCGCCGCCGAGATAGGCGCGGATCGCATTGGCGAGCGGCTCGACCGGATGCTCCGGATCGAGTTTCGAAAACGCCACCGCCACGGTCACGGGGTTTCCGCCGCTCATGGCGTAAATCAAAAGCGCGGACAGGTTCTTCGGATCGGCGAAATCCTCGGCCGTTGCCGAGCGCAAGCGTTCGTCGGCCATTTCCAGAAGCTTGCGCTGCATGGGCAGTGCCGCATGGTCGCCATTGGCGATGCGATCCTGCACATGCTCAAGCGAGCGGATCATCTGGAACGGCTGCAACGGCGAACTCGCTTCCGCTGCCCAGAAGGGCGCGGCGGCGGCCAGCAACGCGATTATCAGCGCCCTTTTCATCCCTCGACCTCGAGAAGGATTTCGATGCGCCGGTTGACGCCGTCATATGGATCTTCGGGGTTCTTTAAATCCCTGTCGGCGAAACCGGAGACCTCCGCGATGCGGGTCTCGTCGAGACCACCCCGCACAAGCATGTAATAGGCCGAGTGTGCGCGCGCGCTCGACAGGCGCCAATTGTCGTATTCGGCGCTGCGGAACGGGCGACCGTCGGTATGCCCCTTCACCGCAACTTTCCCGGGACGCGCCTCCAGCGCCGCGCCTACCTTTTCCATCGCACGCACGAGTTCGCCGATCGGCACGGCCGAACCGACCTGGAACATGCCGTATTCCATGTCGTCGGTCAGGGAAATCAAAATGCCCTGGTCGACTGCCGTGACGCTGATCGATTCATTGAGCTGGCTGTCTTCGCCGAAGGCATCGGACAAATCGGCGCGCAGCGACTGCGCCAGTTGCTCGACGCCATTTTCACCGGCAGGCTCAGTGGCAGCAGCCGTCTCGACCTCGTCGTCCGTATCCGCAGGTTCGAATGCGACGGTTTCGGCGACAGGTGCCTGTTCGGTTTCCTGAACTGCCGCAGTCTCGGGCAGGGGTGGTGCCGGGTCCTCGAACGCCAGCGGCTCGGCGGCCGGGACCGGCGGAACGGCGACCTGTTCGGACCAGAAGTCGGGTGCGAAAGGATCGCGATAGGATTCGCCGCCCTGTGCGCCGGTTGCCGGTCCCGATATCTGCGCGCCGCCATCGCCACGTGCCGACACGTTCTGCAAGGTCGACGTCTGCTGCGCGATTTCCGCGAGAACCGCGAACGGGTCCGAAAACAGGTTCGCATCGCTTGTCTGGTCGTCATTGTCGTATTGGCCGGGCGCATTTCCGTGTTGCGCCGGCCCGGCGTTCTGGCTGCGATCGCCGGCCGGATTTTCGTTCTGCCAGCCGACCGTTCCCTCGACGGCCTCCTGGGGCTGTCCATCGCTTTGCGCATCCGGCGTGGAACGCTGGGGCATTGGATCGTCCAGCCGCATCGGGTTGAAATAGCTTGCGACGGCAGCCTTGGTCTCCTCCGTGGTGGCGTTGACGAGCCACATGACGAGGAAGAAACACATCATCGCGGTCATGAAATCGGCAAAAGCGATCTTCCACACACCGCCATGATGGCCGTGGTCGTCATCGCCGCCGCGTCTCTTGACGATGATGATCTCGCGCTTGGAATCGTCGCCGTCGGGCATCGTCATGAGAGCGCCTCCGTGAGCGCGCCGGACCATTCGGCAAGCCGCGTTTCATAAACGGTTTCGTCGATCTGAACGGAGATGTCCGCCGTCGGGGCTTCGATGAAACGCATGCGGTCGGCCTCATCGCCCATGGCTGCGCGGAGCGGTTCGTAGAGCGCAGCAGGCCCACGGACCGTGATCTTGACCGCTTCGGCATCTTCAAGAGCAGTTTGCAAGACGTCCTTCATTCTTGCCACCGAACGCGTGCGCAGGTCGTCGGACAGGACGCCCGACAAAAGGCGTGCTGCCGATGCCGTCGTCAGTTCGGTCAGCCTGCCTTCAAGCTCGGCAAAACGGGTGGCGATCGCTTCGCCCATAGCCACGGCAAAATCCTGCGAGGCGGTCTTGAGTTCTGCGCTGTGCGTTTCAGCAAGCGTTTCCAGTTCGGCCGCATGATGAGATTGCAGCTTGGTCGTGACACGCGCTTCCGCTTCGGCTACGGCCTCGTCAAGACGGGCCTGCCATTCGGCGTCGCTCGTTTGCGGGACGATCGGCGCGGGCTGCAAGCGTGACGGCTTCGGCGCGAAGGCCGCGACAGGTGCGCGGCTGAAATCCGGCAGGGCTTCGGCAAGCGAGCGGTGGCGCATTATGCGGCCTCCTTATGCGCCCATTTGCGCAGGATGAGTGCGGTCCGCTCCTCGTTGAGGTCGACCATCCGGGCAAGACGCTCCTGCGGATTGGGCCTGAGTTTGCGTCGCAGATCGTCCGACACGTTGGAGGTTGCCGGGCCTGGAAGGGCCTGTGCGGCCTGTGTCTCGTCAGGCGCAGGAAGGCTGTTCTGCACCTCCTCGAATGACGGTTCGGTGCGTTCCTGCTGTTTCGTCAGAGCCGTCATCAGCGGGCGCAGTCCGAAGAACGAAAGCAGGAAGACGACGACGACGAAGGCGAGCGCATTGATCATGGTGCCGGTGTGACGGCCCGCCGCCTCCAGCCAGCTCTGGGTGATCGGCTCGACGCCGGCAAGACCGTCCATGAACTCGACCGACGAAACGGTGATCACGTCGCCGCGCTCCTCGCTGAAGCCCGTCGCGGAGGCGACCACGCTGCGGATTTCGGCGATGCGGGCGTCGATCTGCTCGGCACTTGCGTTCTCGCCCAGAACGGCGGCGATGCGCGCCTGGTTGACGACGACGGCAATCGACAGTTTCGAGACCGAATAGCCGTTCGAAACGGTCGCAATGCGCTTGGAGTTGATCTCGTAGTTCGTGGTCTCTTCACGACGTTCGCGCTGCTCGGAAGATTCGGGACCTGCGCCGGGCGAAGCCTGTTCCTCCGGCAGGTTCTGCTGCACCGAAGTCGACGGTGAGGCTTCGCGCTGGTTCGACTGGTCGTTGGTACGCACGACCTGCATGGAGCGCTCGACGCGCGATTCGGGGTCGAAGATCGTTTCCTCGATCTGACGCGCGTCGGTGTTGATCTCGGCGCGCACGGAAGCGCGGAAATTGTCGTTGCCGAGATAAGGCGCAAGCGCGCGGCGGATATTGTCCTCGACCTGGCCTTCGACGGAACGCTCGATGCCGAGCGAACGGGTCAGCGCCATATTGTTGGGATCATCGCCGGCGGCCAGAAGCGTGCCGGACGAATCAAGGACCGTCACGTCCTCGACGGAAAGGCCGGGCACCGCTGCGGACACCATGTGGCGGATCGACATCGCCGCCTGCGTTGCATTGCCGCCTTCTGCGCGGATGACGACCGATGCGGAGGGGCGCTGTTCCTCGCGGCGGAAATTGGCGCGCTCGGACATGACGATATGGACGCGCGCGGCCTTGACGCCTGCGATCGACTGGATCGTGCGGGCAATCTCGCCTTCGAGGGCGCGAACGCGCGTGACCTGCTGCATGAAGGAAGTGAGGCCGAACGAGCCGACATTGTCGAAAAGCTCGTAGCCGGCATTGGTCGAGGTCGGCAGGCCGCGCTCTGCGAGCAGCATGCGCGCCTGTCCGGTGCGGCCGATGGGCACGAGGACCGACGTACCGTCGCTTGCGGCATCGAAGGGAATGCCGTTTTCGCCGAGCACCATGCCGATCTGGTTCACGTCGCCGCGATCGAGCCCGACATAGAGCGTCTCGTAGGTCGGCTTGTTCAGATAGATCGATGCGATGATGATTGTCGCGACGATGAAGGCGCCGACGCCGCCCATAATGGCGAGCTTTTGCGGCCCGAAAGCCTTGAGATTGTCGAGAAGGGTATTGAGCTGTTCGGGCAAGGGTCGCGCGCTCCGGGAATGCGGGTTGCGATGACCTTAGATTTTCAAGCTTGTGCGAAAATGAAATCGGGCCGCGACATGCGCGGCCCGATCCCGGAGGTCAGAAGTCTTGAAGCTCTTAGCGGAAGAGCGACAGGATCGACTGCGAGTTCTGGTTGGCGATCGACAGCGCCTGGATGCCGAGCTGCTGCTGCGTCTGCAGAGCCGAAAGGCGAGCCGACTCGGCGTTCATGTCGGCGTCGACGAGAACACCCACGCCGCGATCGATGGCGTCCATCAGCTTGCCGGTGAAGGCGAGCTGCGAGTCGATGCGGGCCTTGGAGGCACCGAGCGTGGCGGCAGCGCCGCGCATCGCGTCAAGAGCGGTTTCAGCCGAGGCTGCGTCGGTGATGCCGCCGACTTCGCCTTCCATGTCGTAGGCAGCGACCGTCAGCGTATCGACAGCGCCCGAACCCTTGACGTAGCCGCTGACGACGGTCAGATCTGCACCTGCAGCGGAAAGGAGGTTCTGGCCTTCGAAGTCGGCTGCCAGTGCGATGGTTTCGACCTGCGAGACCAGCTCGGCGATTTCGTCGTCGATGGCGTCGGTGTCAACGCCGCCCTGTTCGCGGGCGATGTACTTCGCGAGGATCTGCTCGGTGAGCTTGATGCCCTCTTCGAGACCGGTGACGGCGGTGTCGACGACTGCGGCGCCGAAGCCAAGCGAGTCCTTGACGGCCTGATTGACGCTGTTCTGCGCCTTCATGCCGGTTGCGATCGACCAGTAAGCCGCGTTGTCCGAAGCGGTCGAAACGCGCTCGCCGGTGGCGATGCGGTTCTGCGTCGTCGCGAGATTCTTGTTGGTGCTCTGCAGCGTCTGGAGAGCGGTCATCGCGGAGGTATTGGTGAGAAGGCTAGACATTTTCTAGTGCCCCTTGTGTGTACGAAAAACTACGGGACATACCGGGCTTTCACCGGCGCGGCGGAATCGGCATCATGCCTCGCGATACACCCCTCTAGGGATCGGTCCGTCGTGCGTGACCGATTCATAGGGGGCAGATGTTAACGAGGTGTGTCAGTTCGAAATAATATTCAGGCGATCGAGCGCACGAGCGAGCCGACAAGCAGGTTCCACCCGTCGATCAGGACGAAGAAGAGGATCTTGAACGGTAGCGCGACGACGGTCGGCGGCAGCATCATCATGCCCATCGCCATGGTGATCGTCGCGACAATCAGGTCGATGACCAGAAACGGCAGAACGATCAGGAAACCGATCTCGAACCCGCGCCTGATCTCGGAAATCAGAAAGGCGGGAACGAGGATGCGCATGTCGACCACTTCACCTTCGGCGATTGCCTGTCCGCGCTCGGCCGCAAGATCGGCGAAGAGTGCAAGGTCCTGCGCGCGCACGTTGCGCAGCATGAAGGCGCGGAACGGCTCGGCGATTTCCGAGACGGCTTCCTCCTCGGTGATCTCATTGTTGATCAGCGGCTGAAGTCCGTTCTGCCAGGCTTGATCGAAGGTTGGAGACATGACGTAGAACGTCATGAACAGCGACAATGAAATCAAAATCAGATTGGCTGGCGTCGTCGGCAGCCCCATTCCGGCGCGCAGGATCGACAGTGCGATGACGAAGCGGGTGAAGCTCGTCACCATGATGAGGATACCCGGCGCAAGCGACAGGACCGTCAATATCCCGAAAAGCTGGATGATGGTGCCGACCGTCGAACCTTCCGCGCCGCCGGTGATCGCACCTAGATCGAGTGTCTGGGCCTCGGCCGGAGCGACAAGCCACAGGAAGGCGAAAGCGAGGGCGAGAAGTTTCATTCGAACAGCATCGTCCGGATGAGAACGCCCTTCACCTTTCCTTCGGAGCGGACGCGCGCAATCTCTTCAAGATCGGCCTTGAAGTGACGATAGCCCGATGCACCTTCGATCTGGTACGGCTTGACGCTGCGCAGGAAAGCGAAAATGTCCTGATGCACCTGTTCGCCGATGCGCTCGTCGACGAGTTCATCGAATAGAAGCGATGCTTCGAGCCGAACCCAGACATCCGCCGGTTCGGCCAGCGCAGTCGTCATCGCCGGCAGCGGATAAAGCGCCAGCGCTGTTTCGAATTCGCTCGAAGCGGCGTGCGCGGCAGCTTCTGCGGCATCCGCTTTCGCCGCGCCGGCTTCTGCGCCGAGCATGTTGCCGAGGAACCAGCCGCCGCCGATCGCGCCGGCCGTCAGCACGAGCAGGACAGCGCCCGTGACGAGGAGCGAGCCGCCTTTTTTTGTGGCCGGCGTCTGATCTTCGATTGCAAGTGTCACGGCTGTCTTTCCTAGAACGGCAATATGACGTCGGAGACCTGCTGGCCCCATGTCGGCTGCTGGACTTCGGACAGCCGTCCGCGTCCGCCATAAGAGACACGCGCCTCGGCGATGCGGTCATAGGCGATGGTGTTGCCTGCGCTGATGTCGGACGGGCGCACGATGCCGGCGATGGTCAGGATGCGCAGTTCGGCGTTCACGCGCACCTCCTGCGATCCCATGATCATGAGGTTGCCGTTCGGCAGCACGTCGGTGACGACTGCGGCGACCCGCATGTCGATCCGCTCCGAACGTGTCGTCGATCCGCGCCCCTCGCTGCGGCTGTTTCCGGCCGCCGTCAGGTCCAGCCCACCGCCTGTGCCTGCACCCTCCCAATCCGCACTGCCCGACAAGCCCATCGAGCGCGCCGAAGTGCGGCGGCGATCTGATTCGTTGTTGAGGTCGGCGCGGTCGTTGATCGTGATCAGGACCGTCAGGATGTCGCCATTGTCGAGTGCGCGTGCGTCGGTGAAGAGCCGGCTCTGGCGGTCGTCCCACAACGAGGAGCGGCGTACCTCGGGAGAGGGTGGATTGGGATAGGTCATGGTCTGGCGGGTGCCCGAAACCATGCCGTAGCCGACAGGCGTCAGCTTAGGTTCCTTGCCGAGCTCGGCAGTCTGCGAACACCCGGCGAGAACGAGAACGGAAAGAACGGCAGCGCCGTGAAGCAGGCTCATGACGGGTCCTTCGGGCGTGCGGCACTGGCCATGACGCTGGTCACGCCGGCGGCCGCCTTGGTTTCCATTTCGTTCATGATGATGCCGGCGCGGCGCGCATCGAGCTTCATCAAAATACCGGCCGCCATTTCGGGGCCAAGCTCGGTCAGGCGCTCGGCGGCAGCGTCGGGGCGCATGCGGCCATAGATGTCGACGACATTGTCCTGCGCCCGTGCGAGGAAGGTTTCGCGGCGGCGCAGCCATTCCTCGTATTCTGCGCGTTTTTCTTCGAGAGCCTCGATGCGCGCGTCGATTTCGGCCTGAAGCTTGCGCAACTCCTCCGCCTGAAGCGCATAGCGCTGGTCGCGCGCGGCGTCGGCGATGTTGGTGCAAAAGCGCTCTACGTCGTCGGACAGGACTGGAGTTTCCTGCGTCGCGGCGGGGCCGGCGGCGATCAAAAGGCCGAACATGACGGTGGCGAGAGGAAGATGTCTCATGGCGACCTACTGCACCACCAGTTCGGCCTGCAACGCGCCGGCGGACTTGATGCCCTGAAGGATGGAGATGATGCCGTCCGGCCGCACGCCCAAGCGGTTGAGGCCGGCGACCAGCGTTTCGAGGTTCGGCCCGTCGAGAAGCGCGACCTGCGAATCAGGCTGCTCGACCTCGATCTGGGTGAAATCCTCGATCGCGGTCCGTCCGTCGGTGAAGGGGTCCGGCTGCACGACCTGCGGCATTTCGGTGATGCGAACGGTCAATGTGCCGTGGCTGATCGCCACGCGCGCGATCTTGACGTCCTGGCCGATGACGATCGTGCCTGTGCGCTCGTCGATCACGACGCGCGCCGGCGTGTCGGTCTGGATGGCGAGGTTTTCGATCTCGGCGTAAAAGCGTGCGGTCGAGACGTTCTGCGGACGCGTAATCGTGACCGTTCGCGCATCCTGCTCGGCTGCGACCGCCGTGCCGAAGCGCTGGCGCGCATAGGCGTTGATCGCGTCGGTGATGCGAATTGCCGTCGAGAAGTCCGGATTGCGTAGCTGCAAAGTCAGTGTCGCGTCGCCATTGAAGGAGCCGGGCACCTCGCGTTCGACGATCGCGCCGTTCGGCACGCGCCCGGCGGTGGGAACGCCCTGCGTCAGCGTTTCGGCAGCGCCCTGCGCTGCGAAACCGGAGACGATCACGCCGCCTTGCGCGACGGCGTAGATGTCGCCGTCAGGCGCGCGCAGCGGCGTCATGACCAGAGTTCCGCCTTGCAGCGAGGCTGCGTCGCCCATGGACGAAACCGTCACATCGATGCGCGAGCCGGACTGGACGAAGGCGGGCAGGTTCGCTGTGACGATGACCGCCGCGACATTGCGCGAGCGCGCCGAACTGCCCTGTGACGCGATGCCGAGATTTTCCAGCATGGCGCGGATCGACTGTTCCGTGAACGGCGAGTTGCGCAGGGAATCGCCGGAGCCTTGCAGACCGATGACGAGACCGTATCCGACAAGCTGGTTGTCGCGCGCGCTTTGCAGCGTCGCTACGTCCTTGATGCGCGAATTGGCGCCTGCCGGAAGCGTGAAAGCTGCAAGGACCGCAAGGGCAATGAGGAAAAGCCGCTTCATGATGCCGATACCCGCACGGTGCCATCCGCCATCACGACGCCGGAAACGATTTGTCCCGAATCCAGGTTGCGGACGCGCACGATGTCGCCGGCCGAGCCGGGCTGAAGCGGCACGCCGGTCACGGAAATCGTCAGTGGGCCGTGGACGAAGCGCATTTCGACGGGCTTTCCCGCCTCCACGACATAAGCGTCGCGCAATGCGGCGTTGAACACCATGCGGCCGGGAAGGAGCGTGTTGCGCGCAACCTTGCCCGCAAACTGGTCGAGATCGAGCGCATAGATCGCGGGGTTCGGCAGATTGCGGCGCAGCGGTACGATTTCGAGCGCGTCGGCGCTGACTTCCTGGCCCGGATAGATGACGCGCGTCGGCACCACGACCGTCTCCTGCGCGGCGACAAGGCCGGGCAGGATGAAGGCGAGGGCGGCGATTGCGATGCCTGTGACGCGACGGCGCATGAAGCCTTACCTCATGCTCTGGGTGATGGTGGAGGCCATCTGGTCGGCAGCCTGGATGACCTTCGAGTTCATCTCGTAACCGCGCTGCGCGCTGATCATTTCCGTGATCTCGCGTACGGGGTCCACGTTCGAACTTTCCAGATAGCCTTGCTCGACCTTGCCCATGCCCATCTCGCCGGGAACACCTTCTTCGGCATCGCCGGAGGCTTCGGTCTGGCGGAAGAGGTTGTCGCCGAGCGGCATCAGGCCCGCATTGTTGGCGAACCGGACCATGTTGAGCGTGCCGGCCTGCACCATCTCGGCATTGGCGCCACCATCGGGCGCGCGATAGAAAACGTCGCCGGACTGGTTGATCTGGATATCGAGAGCGCCTGCGGGCAGGTTGATGCCCGGCATGACGCGGTAGCCCTGAACGGTGACGAGTTCGCCTTCGCCGTTCAGGTTGAACGCGCCGGCGCGGGTATAGACGTTTTCGCCGTTCGGTCCTTCGACCTGGAACCAGCCTTCGCCGTTGATCGCGATGTCGAGCGTGTTGCCGGTCGAGGCGAAGGAGCCCTGCATGTGGACGTTGCGCACGGCAGCGAGCTTGACGCCGAGACCGAAGCTCGCCCCTTCGGGGACGAGGCCCGTATCGGCGCGCGTCGGCACGCCCTGAAGCTTGTCGACCGTATAGAGCAGGTCGGTAAACTCCGCACGGGCGCGCTTGTAGCCGGTCGTGTTGATATTGGCGATGTTGTTGGCGATGACTTCGAGATTGGCCTGCTGGGCCGTCATGCCGGTCGCCGCGATTGCGAGTGCTTTCATGGTGGCGTCGTCTCCGTCAGATCTGCATGCGGCTGATTTCGAGGTAGGAACTCACGATCTTGTCGCGGATCGCGATGGCGGCCTGAAGCGATTGCTCCGCGCTCATCACGGCATCGACGACTTCGCGCGTTTCGAGGCCGCCCTGCATGCCCTTGAAGGAGGCCTGTTCGGCGGTCTGCAGCTTGCCGATGGTCGCCATGGCGGTATCGCCCAGCGCCTCGGAAAAGCTTTGGCCGATGGTCGGCGTCTGCGCTGGTTGGGCAAATGCCGGCTCGAGCGCGCGCTGCGCGCCGGCGATGTTCTGGCCGGCAATGTTCTGGAAAGCTGGAATGGCCGTCAGCATCAGGTGCTCCGCATCAGGTCGATGGTCATTGAAATCAGCTCACGCGCCTGCTTGATGACCTGTAGATTCGCGTCGTAGCCGCGATTGGCCTCGCGCATGTCGGCCATCTCGATCAGCATGTTCACGTTCGGCATCTTCACATACCCCGCCTCGTTCGCCGCCTCATGCCCCGGCAGATATTCGAGCGGGAAAGCCGTGCGGTCGTTTGCGATCGAGGAGACGTTGACGAGCGAGCCACCCGACGCGCGATCGAGTTCGGCGGCGAAGGTGATCGTCTTGCGCTGGAAAGGCTCGGAGCCGGGAATGTTGCCGGTCGATTGCGCATTGGCCATGTTTTCCGACACGATGCGCAGGCGCTCGGACTGTGCGCCCAGCCCGGAGGCGGCAACCTTCATAGATGTGATCAGCGGATCCAAGCTCAGCCCCTCGTCGTCATCAGATACATGCGGTGGAAGGCCTTCACGATGCCGGTGTTGAGTTCCAGCCCGCGACGTACTTCACCGGCCTTCATCAGTTCCTGCTCGATCGTAACCGTGTTGCGGCCCGGCAGTTCGGGACCGTCCGGTTCGATCTCGCGGACCTGGAAATTCTGTTCCGTCGCGCCGAGCGAGACGTGGTTGACGTGCGTTCTGTCGAGGCCGACGCGCGTGTTGGCCAGTACTTGTTCGAACGGTGCGACATCCTTGGCGGCGTAGCCCGGCGTATGAACGTTCGCGATATTGCCCGACACCGCCGCCTGGCGGACGGAAAGCCATTTGGCCTGTTCGGAGGCAAGCGAGAACAGGTTGACTGGTTGCATGACGGTTCCTCGATCTTGACGATGAACCTAGCCGTCCAGTCTTGCGTCAGCCTTGCGAGCCTATTGCGCGGGAACGACGAGGCCGTCGGAGTTCACGAGCACCCATTTGCCGTCACGCTGTTCGATCGACGAAGCTCTCGTCGCGTCGGGCAGGGTCGAACCCGGCTGAACGACGAAATAGCCGCCTTCGTCCTCGATCATCGCACGCCCGTTGGCGATATGAACGATGCGGTAGGGAACCGTCGCCGGTTCGGGAAAGGGCTGGTCGACGATGACTGGCCGGGGCGCGTCGACGACGGCCGAGGCCGTTGTGAAGAGGTCGAGCTCCATGATCGGAAAATCGTCCGGCGTCATCGGGGTCGCCGCAAAGGGTATGGGCGCATCGGTCGTGCCGATATGGCCGGGCGTCATATTGCCCGAAAAACGCATTTCGCGGACGCCGAACTGTTCCTGATTGTAGAAGACGTACCAGGGGAAAGCAGCACAGGCGAAGGCGAGGCCAAGGCCGCCCACGGTGATGGCGATGTCGCCTTTCGACAGGCCGCGCCGATGCATGAAGCGCTTCCATGCGGTCTCGTGATGTTCAGTTGGCGGCGACTTCACCGGATGGCTCCTTTGGCTTCAGGCCCATCGCGAGGTCGGCGAAGGGGTCGATCGACGGGCGGTCGTGGGGCGACTGCGCGAGCGCGGCGTAAACCAGCGGCACCTGTCTGACGGCCTGATCGAGTTCATGATCGGCGCCGGGCTGGTATCCGCCCAGCAAGCGGATGTCGCGCGTGTCCTCGAAGCGGGCGATCAGTGCTTTCAGCATCGTCACCAGCCGACGCTCCTCTTGCGTCCATGCCTTTGGGGCCAGCCGCGAAATCGAGGCCAGCGGATCGACCGGCGGATAGCGGCCCTGCTCTGCGATTGCGCGGTCGAGAACGACATGGCCGTCGAGAATGCCGCGTGTGGCGTCGGCGACGGGATCGTTGTGGTCGTCGCCGTCGATCAGCACCGACAGGATCGCCGTGATCGAGCCTTCGCCGGCAGGTCCCGGACCGGCGCGTTCGAGAAGCTTCGGCAGATCGGTGAAGACGGAGGCGGGATAGCCGCGCGCCACGGGCGGCTCGCCGGCCGCGATGGCCACCTCGCGCAGTGCATGCGCGTAGCGCGTGATCGAATCGAGAACGAGCAGCACCTTGTCGCCGCGCGCGCGAAAGTGCTCGGCGACGCTCATGGCGGTTTCGGGCGCGCGCCGGCGCATCATGGCGCTCTCGTCGCTGGTCGAGACGACCGCGACGGTCTTTTTCATCGCCGTGCCGATCGTGTCTTCCAGAAATTCGCGCACCTCGCGTCCGCGTTCGCCGATCAGGGCGACGACGACCGTGTCGAACGCGTCGGCATTGGCGAGCATGGCGAGAAGCGTCGATTTGCCGACGCCGGACCCGGCGAACACGCCCATGCGCTGGCCGAAACAGAGTGGCGTGAAGATGTCGATGACCTTGACGCCGGTGCGAAAGCCCTTGTCGACGCGTTGCCGCGACATGGCGGCGGGGGCGGCGCTTGCTGTTTCGCCAGTGCCGGGAGCAACCGGGCCAAGACCGTCGATGGGACGGCACAGCGCGTCGATGGCGCGTCCGCGCCAGGAGGCGTCGGGCGCAAGGCCGAGCGCGCCGACGATCGTCACGGTTTCGCCGACGCCTGCGTCCGCCGAACGGTCAAAAGGCGAGACCATCACGCGGTTGCCGCTGATCTGGACGACCTCGCCAAGCCGCAAGCCGGCGCGCGAGCGGTGCTCGACAACGTCGCCGAGCCGCGCCGTGCGCGTCAGACCCTCGACCATGATGTGGGTCGCGGTGACGTCCGATACGCGCCCACCGGTTCGAACGAGGCCGTTCGCATCGGCAAAGCGCATATGGATTCGCTCCAGCGCTTCGAGCGCGGATATCCGGGCGGGATGGCTCATTTACGAACCACCGCCAAGCGTCCTGATCGCATCGTCGAGCGAGGATTCGGAATTGCGTGTCAGTGCAGCCATGCTTTCGAAGGCACGCTGAACCTGGATCAGCCGCGTCATCTCCAGAACCGGATCGACGTTCGACTGTTCGACGAAGCCTTGCATCACGCCGACGTCGGGATTGTCGAGGATCGGTTGCGGCTGGGTTGGCGGCACGACGCCCGAATTGCCGTACCGCACGAAATTGATGCCGGGTGTGAATTCGAAAAGACCGACGCCGCCGACGAGATTTCCGTTCTGGCGGATCGTTCCGTCGCCCGAGACGACGGGCGGTCCGGCCTGCGGGTCGAGAAGGATTTCGGCGCCGCCGGCATCGACCACGGGATAGCCTTCGATCGAGACGAGCTGGCCGTTTGGCTGGATCGTGAAGCGGCCGTCACGGGTCATGACAAGCCCGGCCGGCGTCTGGATTCCGAACCAGGCTTCGCCCCTGACCGCCATGTCGAGCGGATTGCCGGTTTCCTTGATCCCACCGCTTTGGGTCGACAGATAGGTTTCGCCGGTGGAAACGAACGCGACCGATTTCTGACCCATGCCGGTGACGAGATCCTCGAACTTCACGCCTGTTGCGCGAAAGCCGACCGTGCCGGCATTGGCGACATTGTCGGCGATCGTGGTCAGGCGGCGTTCGAGCGCGACCTGCGAGGAAAGGGCGACGTAAAGTCCGGGCTGCACGGTTGATCCTCAGCTTTTCATGCGGGCGATGGTGAGAAGGATGTCGCCCGAAATTCCAAATTCCGGCGGCTGTCCGAACAGGACGGCTGTAGGGCTCAGGCCCGCGGAGGAGGGATTGTTCATCTCCCACATCGCGGCGAAGCGGCTCATGAATGGTCCCAGTTTTTCGGGGTCCTGGAAATCCTCGATGTCGAGCCGGCTTTCGAAGAACTTGACCTGCCTGTCGATGTCAGCTTGCGCAAATGAATCGGGAAGGCCGAGCGCGGTGCGCACGACCTGTCCCAGCGCCCGATCCCCAAGAACTTCGTACCAGCTCGTTATGCCACCGGCCTTGCGCTCGAAGTAGAGCGCGAGGCGCACGCCCTCGTTCTGATTGCCCGCATCTTCTTCCAGCGTCTGGCGCAGATAGGCGCCCATGGCTCCCGTGCCGGCCTTGGTGAAGGTTGTTGCCTGCGCGCCATGTTCTGCGAAATTATAGGCGCGCACGAACGCTTCCAGCTCCGCCTTTTCTTCATCGGTTTCGCCGAACGCCGCCGCGTTTTCGACGCCACCATCGAGGAGGTTTTTCAGGAAAGCCTTGTCGTCGGCACGGTCTTCCAGACCATGCGCGCGCAGCGCGTAGTCGAGCAGCCTGTCATTGGCGAGCAGGCCATCGGCCGAAGTGATCGTGGAAATGGTGCTGAGATAGTAGGTCGTTTCAGCTTTCTGGACGTCGGCGGGAATGCCATCCCTCTTCGCCGACAATGCATATAGGCCGATCGCGCCCTGCTGGGCGGGATTGAAGCTCGTGGCTTCCGCGCCATGGCGGGCGAAATCGAACGCCTTGGCGAATTCGGCGTAGCGCTTGTCGGTCAGCTTGTTTGCGAAGGAGTCCGGGTCTTCGACGCCTTCCTCCAACACCTTGACCATGAAGGCTTTCGCGTAAGCCATGTCCTGAAGGCCGAAAGCCTTCATCGCATAGTTGAACAGCCGGTAATCGTCGACGAATTCCTCGACCGACGTGACCTTTGAGATGTTGGCGAGGTAGTGCTCGGTTTCCCGTTTCACCAAAGGCTGCGCTTCGATGCGCGCCATGGAGCGGTCGAGATTGCGCGTGATTTGCTGATAGCTTGCAAGCGTTCCGATCACGGCCAAGGTCCCCCGTTCTCAAAGTTCGGCACATAGCCTGATAGCGCGGCCGGCTTGCGCGAAGCTGGCAGGCGGAACAGGGAGCCGTTCAAGCCTCGCGCAAGCCCGCGCAGCTAGAAGGTCCGGGGCGGACTAAAATGCGCTGGAAGGATCGTCGTGGGCATTCTCATTGGTTTCGTTGTCATTTTCGGTTGCGTGTTGGGTGGCTACATGGCCATGGGCGGCCATCTCGACGTGCTTTTCCAGCCGTGGGAACTCGTCATCATCGGGGGAGCCGGTGTCGGCACGTTCCTGATCGCCAATCCGCTTTCGACCGTGAAGGATGCGGGGAAGGCGACCATGGAGGCGTTCAAGGGTTCCGTTCCCAAGGAGCAGGACTATCTGGAAGTGCTGGGCGTGCTGCACAGCCTGATGCGCGAGTTGAAGACCAAGTCGCGCAACGAGGTGGAAGCGCATATCGACAATCCGCAGGAATCGTCGATCTTCCAAGCCTATCCGAAGGTTCTGAAAAACAAGGATCTGACGAACTTCATCTGCGACTACTGCCGCATCATCATCATCGGCAATGCGCGCCCGTTCGAAATCGAGGCGCTGATGGATGAGGAAATCCACACCATCCGCCATGACAAGCTGAAATCCTATCACGCGCTGACCGTCGTCGGCGACGCGTTTCCAGCGCTCGGCATCGTGGCCGCCGTGCTCGGCGTCATCAAGGCGATGGGTGCGATCGACCAGTCGCCGGAAATCCTTGGCGGTCTCGTTGGCGCGGCCCTCGTTGGCACGTTTCTCGGCATTTTCCTGAACTACGCCGTCGTCGCGCCGGTCGCGGGCAAGATCAAGCTGGTGCGCGAAAAGCAGAACCGCCTTTACATCATCGTCAAGCAGACCCTGCTCGCCTACATGAACGGCTCGCTGCCGCAGGTGGCGCTGGAGTTCGGCCGCAAGACGATTTCGGCCTATGACCGCCCCTCGATCGATGCGGTCGAGCAAAGCACTTTGAATATGGGTGGCGAAGGGGTCAAAAAGGCTGCCTAATCGCCAAGTGATTCTCGTCAGGGTTCTTTAATGGCTTTGAAGCCGAGCATATCAGCGCCGCAGCGCAATCCGATCGTCGAACGGCTCGTTGGAGAAACCGGCGAGCCGCAACGCGTCACCGAGGCTGCCGGAGCGCTGGCGACGCGTGTCATCCCGCAACTCATGGCCGACCTTGAGGAACTGGTTTCGTTCCCTTTGGAAATGCAACTCGATACCGTCGAGGTCGTGCGGTTCGGAGAAGCAAAGCCGAGCCAGCCGAAATTCGAGGCGATGACGATCGTCCCGTCCAAGTCCTCGCCCGATGCGCTCGCGATCCTCGCCGATGCCGACCTCGTCGGACTGCTGGTCGGCGCCGTGTTCGGCGGCGATCCCGAACAGCCTTTCGAACCGATCGACCGCAAGCCCTCGCCGATCGAGCTCGACCTCGTCTCGGTGCTCTTCACAGGGGTGGCGAAAGCGTTCAACGGCTCGGGCGACCGCGCGCTCGATCTCAATTTCCCGCTCACCCAGCCCGCCTGCGGCGCAGAACTTTCCAAGCTTGCGCTGCGCGACGGGCCGGGCGTGCGGATCGCATTTCGCATCTCATCCCCGGCTGGGTACGGAACCTTGTCGGTTACGATGCCGCAACGCGTGCTTTTGACCCATCGCGCCGACGGGGCCGAACGAAAGACGGCGTCGACACCGACAGCCTGGCGCGCCCGCTTCGGCGAGGAGGTCATGCGCTCCAACGTGGCGCTGCAGGCGACCATTCCGCTTTCGAAGATGACGCTTGGCGAACTGGCTGGCCTCAAAGTCGGTCAGGTCATCGAAATGCCCAAGGACGCGCAGGTCAACACGCGCCTGTCAGCCCGGCGCAAGACAATTTTCGTATGTGAGTTCGGCAAGCTCGGAAATCATTTCACGGTTCGCGTGCGTGATCCCTACGATGCAGGCAAGGATTTCATGGACAGCCTGATTTCCGGCTGAACTGGACTGGAAAAGATATGACGAACGCTCAAACCGCCAAGCCCGAGGATATCGAGGAAAGCCAGCTCAACCAGGCTATCGAGGAATTGCGCGGCGTTCTGAACGAAAGCGAGGCCGAGGCCGCGCAGGCTGTAAGCGAAAACGGCGCGAGCGCTCCGCGTGTCGCGCCGAGCAGCGCGCAGCCGGCAGGCAATTCCGTCATCATGAACATTCCCGTCGACGTCCAGATCGTTCTCGGCTCGACCGAGATGCCGGTTTCCGAACTGATGGCGTTGCAGAAGGGCTCGACCGTCGCTCTCGACCGCCGCATCGGCGAGCCGGTCGACATCGTCGTCAATGGCCGCAAGATCGCGTCGGGCGAGATCACCGTGCTTGAAGATGATCCGTCCCGTTTCGGCGTCAAGCTGACGCAGATCGTGGACACGACCAGGCAGGGTTGATGAAGCACGCCAACTCCATGCCCGAGGACATGCGCACGCCCTCCGATCCGGCGTTGCGCGGTCTGACGAAAGCCCAGAAGGCGGCCGCGATACTCGTCGCGATGGGAAAGCCGTCTGCGGGCAAGCTCTTGAAATTCTTCAAGCAAGAAGAATTGAAGGCATTGATCGACGCGGCACGCCTGCTCCAGACGATTTCGCAAAGCGAACTGGAGCGGATCGTCGCGGAATTCGAAAGCGAGTTTACCGAGGGCGCGGGTCTTCTCGATTCCAGCGACCAGATGGACAGCATTTTGAACGACACCTTCTCGCCGGACGAGGTGGATGTCATCATGGGGCGTGGCAAGCCGGGCGCGAGCGTCGATACGGCTCCGACGATCTGGTCGAAGCTCGATACGATGGACCCCGCGCGCGTCAACCAGCTTCTCGCCGAGGAGCACCCGCAGACCATCGCGCTCATCTTGACGAACATGAAGCCGCCGGTTGCCGCCAAGGTGCTCCTCACCTTCGAAAAGACGGCCAGAAGCGGCATCATCAATCGGATGCTCGCGCTCAACGCTATCCAGCCGGCGGCGCGCAAGCTGATCGAAGGCCAGTTGCAGAACCGGATCGCCGAGCAGTCGAAGACGAAGAATGTCGGCGCTGCGCAGGCGCGCGTGGCAAGCCTTCTCAACGAACTCGACAAGTCCGATCTGGACGAGGTGATGTCCGATCTGGAAGCCTCGGGACAAACCGATGTTGCCGCCTTGCGCTCACGGCTTTTCGCCTTCGAGGACATCGTCAGGCTCGACCAGAAATCGCGGGTCGCGCTGTTCGACGGGCTGTCGACCGAAATCGTCACGCTCGCGCTACGCGATTGCGACGGGGAGTTGCGCGAGGCGATTCTGTCGGCCATCGGCGCGCGCTCGCGGCGAATGATCGAATCGGAATTGTCCGCCCCGTCCGATATCGGTTTCGAAACAATCCTCGACGCGCGCAAGTCCATCGCGTCGACCGCGTTGCGGCTTTCGGGGCAGGGCGTCGTCGAACTGCCGTCACTCGACGCCGCCGCTTGACTCTAGGCCATGAGCGAAGACACCGACAAGGAAAGCAAGACAGAAGAGGCGACCGAGAAGAAAATCCAGGACAGCCTCGAAAAAGGGCAGGTCCCGGTCGCCAAGGAACTCGCTTCCGTCGCTTCCTTCCTCGCCATTTTGACCTTCTTCGTGTTTTTCGCGCAGCAAAGCGCGACCGAACTCGGTGTCTTCCTGTCGATGTTTCTGGAGCGCCCCGACGAGTGGTCGCTCGCTACGCAGCCCGACGCCGTCAATCTCTACCGGGTCGTCGCAATCGAAATCGCCAAGGTGCTCGGCGCGCTGCTTGCGCTCCTGATGTTCGCGGGCATTGCGGCGTCCGTCCTGCAAAACATGCCGCGCATGGTTCTCGACCGAATCCAGCCCAAGCTGTCGCGCCTGTCGCTTAAAAAAGGCTGGGAGCGACTTTTCGGGCAGCAGGGCTGGGTCGAGTTCGGCAAGTCCATCGGCAAGATCCTGATCGTGGGCGGCTTCGTCGTCTTCGCGCTTCGGCAGGCGCAATATCGTCTGCTCGAAGGGATGCTCACGCCGCCCGACGTATTCGTCGGCACGATCAGGGAGATCGCGATCGAGATCGTCGTGGCGATCGTCCTGATCATGGTGGTGATCGCTGCGGCCGATCTCTTGTGGTCACGCTTTCATTGGCGTCAGGAACTGCGCATGACCCGACAGGAGGTCAAGGACGAGATCAAGCAGTCGGACGGCGACCCCATCGTCAAGGCTCGGATGCGCTCCCTGCAGCGCGACCGTGCGCGTCACCGGATGATGGCGTCCGTGCCGACCGCCACGCTCGTCATCGCCAACCCAACCCATTTCGCGATCGCGCTGCGCTATGTGCGCGACGAAATGGCTGCGCCGATGGTCGTCGCCAAGGGGCAGGATCTCGTGGCGCTGAAGATTCGCGGGATTGCGGAGGAAAACGGCGTTCCGGTCTTCGAGAACGTCGATCTCGCCCGCTCCATGTATAAGCAAGTTTCGGTGGATAGAGTTATCCCGTCCGAGTTTTACCAGGCCGTCGCGGAACTTGTTCGTATCGTTTACGCCAATTCGCAAGGGCCGGGTGAGGGGAGTCGAGTATCATGATCAAACAGCCTTACGCCGAAGCACGGGAAATCATCGTCGCCGACGCCATCCGGGAGGTCGTCAGCGAATTGCGGCTGATCGACGTCGCCGACTACATCGCGTTCATCCGCATGGAGCGGTTCTCGTCGATTGCCGATCTGGTCGATTCCGCGGCCGAGCTTTATTTCATGCCGGGCGCACTGCGTCTGGGACATGGAGGAGAAGCGCATTCCGCCTGGGAATTGCCACCCAAAATCGCGCTCGATCTCGAACTGCATCCGGGCGGCGCGAAAGTCTATTTCACGCTGACGCTCGCTGCCGAGACGGCATCGATCGAGGTCAATTACGTCTCGTTCGACAATCCGTCCGACGATGCAGACCTCAACACGATGCGTTTGAAGGCGAGCCTCGATGCGGCGCGTATCCGCGCAAGCGAACCGATGCGCAAGGCGGGTTGAATGCCGATTACGGTTTTGCGCAATTGCGAGCGCAAAACCGCTGCAGACTTTTGCCGGAATTGCTTATGAGATGATGCCGGCGCGCAGCGCCTTGGCGACGGCATGCATGCGATTGACCGCGTCGAGCTTCTCCACCACCGCCGAGACATATTGATTAGCGGTGTGAACCGAAAGGCCGAGCCGTTCGGCCAGCTGCTCGCTCGTCAGACCATCGGCGGTAAGCTTGAGGCATTCGAGATCGCGCCTCGTCAGATTGCTGACGGGGACGGCTTCAGGCGTCCGCAAGGCGCAGGCGGACCGGAACAGGGCGAAGGCGCGCAAATGAGCCCGCGTAAGCGCGTCCTCGTCGAGCGCAGGCTCCGCACCGCTCACGGCGACAAGGCCGCGCCGTCCACAGGACGAATGGACCGGGAAGACGATTGCGATCTCGCCGGTCACGAGACATGCCTCGTGGCTGCGTACACCCGACGGCACCGCGCTCACGGTAGCGCCGAAGATCGTCGGCGTGGCGCATCGTGCCGCCTCGGCAAGGCCGTTTTCGTCGCCGCCTGCCGTCAGCAGGCGTGAGAGCGACGAAAAGCCCGGATAGCTGGAGTCGATAAAGGGAAGAAGCGTCGTGCCGCCATCCCTGTGCGCGGCGAGAACCAGCGCAAACCGCTTGGCCGTCAGCATGGCTGCCAAAGCCTGCCCGCGCGCGGTCAGCGCCAGGAAAGCAGGTGAGGCGTCGCCGGTGTCTTGATGGGTATCGAAGCTTTGGTCGAAGCCGCCCTGCAACATCGTCAGATCATGCCCGTGCGGATCGCGGTCGCGATCGCCATGGCGCGGTTTGTGGCCGCGACCTTCTGGATGGCCTTGGCCACATAAGCGTTGATCGTGTTGGCCGAAACGCCAAGTATCAGCGCGACTTCTTCAGTCGTCTTTCCTTCGGCTACCCAGCTCAGGCATTCGCGTTCACGCACGGAGAGCGGCGAGGCGGCGGCTTGCGTTGTCTTCAGCCTCTGGCCAAGCGCGTAGATGGCGCGCATGTGTGCAAGTTCGGCCTCCTCAAGCGAAATCGCCGCATCCTGCGAGGCGCAGTAGACGGCAACGAAGATCGCATCCCCGACCGGCAGGTGTTGGCACACCATGCTGCCATAGCCGCGTTCGTGCATGGAAGCAGCGATGTCGCCGGGCAGGCCGGCGTCGACCGTCAAGATTGCCGCGTCATCGCCGGGCGCGACGGCAAAACCCGTCCCGGCCAGCAATTCCATGCCGGCGCTGCCGAGTTCGGCCAGCATGTCGAACGGCCAGTTGCAGGCGACCAATCCTGCGCCGCCGGTCTTCGGCCGATGTTCGTAAAGAAGATAGGCGTCCGCGCCGATGCGGCGGGAAAAGCCGCGCATCAGCGCCGCCATCTCGCGCAATCCGCCTTCGGCGATGCGATCGGTTCTGAAAGTCGGAAATGCCTCGGTCATCTTGCCGTCGATCGTCCAATTATCCAGTATCACGGTCGTGCGGACGCACGATCCCGTCGCCGTCATGTCGCCATGACAGTCGCAAAACGCATTGAACTCTCGACAAAAGCGAAGTCGCCCCCGCAGGATCGACGCGATCGACACCCAAGCCCCAAATGCCGGCAAACTGATCGCGAAGCACCACTGATCCCTGTGAACATTGGTACGTAACAGCTTGATTCGCGTCAAGATTCGGCACGTGAAGTTTCACGCGTTCATCATGCGCGAGGGCAGTTGAGTCTTTTCCGCAACACATGAAAAAGCGCCGGCGGGTAGCCGGCGCTTCCAAAAAGACGAGTCGGAAAAAGGGGTTAGCGCAAAAGCTCGGTCCAGATCTGGGTGTAGAGCTGCTGCACGTCATCCGGGCAAGTCACGCTGAAATAACCTGCTGCTTCGTGTTCGGCCGGCACGACGATCTCCGGTGCGGTACGCATGTCTTCGGGCATGAATTCGTCCGAACCCTCGACGCCGTTCGCATAGCGCGCGAATGCGGAGATCATCGCCGCGTTTTCCGGTTCGAGAACGAAGTTCAGGAATGTCTTGGCGTTGTCCGAATTTTGCGCGTCGGTGAGGATGGCGGCCGAATCCATCCATACCGGATAGCCTTCCTTCGGATAGCCATAAGCAAGCGCGTCATTTTGCAGGCGAGCGCGCATCGACGCGCCGTTCCAGTTGACGCCTGCATCCATGTCACCGGCGACGTACTGGTCGACCGTGCCGTAATCCATCGCGATCCAGTGCTGCTTGGCCTCGACGAGTTTGTCGCGCGCCTGCCGCAGCACGTCGCGGTCGTTCGTGCATTGCTGGCCACCGACATAGCGCACGGTCATGTTGATGATGTCCGTCATTTCCGGAACGATATTGACGCGGCCCTTCAACTCGTCCGGCGGATCGAGGAAGATGGCGGAGGTGTTGATATCGCCGTCATAGACGGACGTGTTGACGATGACGCCCGTCGTGCCCCACTGCCACGGCACCGAATGCGTGCGGCCCGGGTCCCATTCCACATCGCGCCAGCGCTCCGCGATATTGGCGATGTTCGGAATTTCCTCGGGATCAAGTTCCTGAAGAAGTCCGGCCTCGACCCAGATCGGCATGTAGTTGTTCGAGGGCACCACGATGTCGAAGCCATGGCCGCCGGCACGAATGCGGGTCAGCGCGGTGTCATTCGAATCGTAGTCGGTCACGGTGACGGTGATGCCCGTCTCTTCTTCGAATTTCGAGATCAGTTCGGGGCTGGTGTAGTTGCCCCAATTGTAGATGTTGAGCGAGCCGCCCTGGGCAAAGCCCAGCGAGGTCGATGCCGCGAGCACCGCTCCCGCGAGCGCCAGTCGAGTGAGTTTCATTTCATGCACTCCCATTTTGTTCGGTTCCATTCAGGCTTTCTTGCGTGACAAGAGGAAGAAGACGGTCACGGCGATCAGGGACAGGAGAAGAAACAGCGTGGAGATGGCGTTCATCTCCGGCGTGACCACGCGGCGCAACTGGCCGAGCATATAAGTGGGCAGCGTGTCCTGTCCGGCTGATTTGATGAATTCGGTGATGACGACGGTGTCGAGCGAGGTGACGAAGCCGAGCATGAAGCCGGCGAGGATGCCGGGGATCAGAAGCGGCAGCGTCACATAGCGGAACGCCTTGAGCGGCGTTGCGTAAAGATCGGCCGCTGCGCGCTCCAGCGTCAGGTCCATCGTCTCCAGGCGCGCGCGGATCGGGAGATAGGCGAAGGGGATGCAGAAAGCGGTGTGCGCGGCGATCAGGTAGCCGAGCCCCTGATAGCCGGTCGCAATCTTGATCATCGCAAAGAAGATCAAGAGCGCGACGCCAGTCACGATCTCCGGCACCATCAGCGGCTGGTTGATGAGCGCGTAGACCATGGTCTGTCCGGGAAAGCGGCGTTCGTTGCGCGTCGTCGCCAGCGCCGCCATCGTGGCGAGGATCGTCGCCAGCGTCGCCGCCCATGCAGCGATCACGAGCGAGCGGATCGATACGTCCTGCACCTGCCGGTTCGCGAAGGCGGCCTCATACCAGCGCAGCGAGAACCCTTCCCAGCGCGACATCGAGGACGCTTCGTTGAAGGAATAGATGACCAGCGTGACGATCGGCAGATAGAGGAAGATAAAGGTGATGATTGCAATCACGCCGAAGCCGGGCAGGGTCGCGACCGAGAAATTGCGCTTACCCATGGCGCTGGCCCTCCTGACGCGAGGTGGCGCGGATATAGACCATCAGCGCAGCGACGACGATAACGAGAAGCGTCAGCGCCAGCGCGGAGCCGAGCGGCCAGTTGCGGCCCTGACCGAACTGGAGTTCGATCAGGTTGCCGAGCATGAGGTTGCGCCCGCCGCCGAGGATGCGAGGGGTCACATATGCGCCGATGGCGGGAATGAAGACGAGGATGGAGCCGGCGATGAAGCCCGGCTTCACCAGCGGCAGGACGATGTGCCAGAGGACTTTCAGCCGCGTGGCGTAAAGGTCGTATCCAGCTTCCAGCAGCTTGAAGTCCAGCTTTTCCATGCTTGCGTAGAGCGGCAGCACCATCAGGGGCAGGAACACATAGGCCATGCCGAGCAGGATGGCGAAGTCGGTATAGAGCATCTGGATCGGTGCGGAGATGATGCCCAGCGAGCGCAGGATCGTGTTGATCAGCCCCTCGTTGCGCACGACTTCCTGGATCGCGAATGTGCGGATGACGAGGTTTGTCCAGAACGGGATCGTCACCAGGAAAAGCCAGATCGGCCGCACATCCGGCGCGCGGGTGGCGATGAACCAGGCGGTCGGGAAGCCTAAAATGGCGGTGATGACCGTGGTGTAGAACGCAAGCGCGATCGAGCGGCGGAAGATGTCGAGATGGGCTGTCGCGGGGCCGACCGTGTCATCGAAGATGTCGCGCGAGAAGAAGACCTGAAACCAGCCATTCGTCGAAAATTCCCACAGGACGCCGCCGAAGTTTCCAGGCGTCAGGAACGAATAGACGAGGACGATCAGCAGCGGACCGGAAGCTGCCAGAAGGAGGACGACGAGCGCGGGCGCGAGCAGTCCCCAACGCCATGCGATGTCACCGCGCCGCGCCTTGGGCTTGTCCGTATCCGCGCCGTGCGGCGCCATCTCCACCGCACTCATCTCACGACCTCACGATCTGGACCGCGCCGTCGGGAATGGCGATCGCGATCGCCTCGCCCTTTTCCGGCATGGCGGAGGCGCTGGCCGCATTCTGGTTTCGCAGAATGAAGAGATCGCCCGTGTCGAGACGCACATAGATATGGGTGTCAGTGCCGAAATAGACGGCGTTTTCCACCTTGCCCTTGAGCGGGCCATCGGGCGAAAGGCGCGCATGTTCGGGGCGCATCACGAGCGTGACCTCGTCGCCGAATGTCGGCGACATGCCTTCCGGCAGGCCCGCGTCGAGTTCGTGGCCCGACGACAGCCGCACGCGCGCCGTTGTGCCATTCGCCTGTCCGATCGTAGCTTTCAGAAAATTGGTGTCGCCGATGAAGTCGGCCACGAAGCGGTCAGCAGGATGATTGTAGATCTCGCGCGGCGTTCCGACCTGCCGCACCTTGCCCGCGCTCATCACGGCGATGCGATCCGACATGGTAAGCGCTTCTTCCTGATCGTGCGTGACGAAGATGAAGGTGATGCCGGTCTCGCCCTGAAGACGCTTCAGTTCCACCTGCATTTCCTTGCGCAGTTTCAGGTCGAGCGCGGAGAGCGGCTCGTCGAGAAGGAGAACGCGCGGACGCGGCGCAAGGGCACGCGCGAGAGCCACGCGCTGCTGCTGCCCGCCCGAAATCTGCGACGGCTTGCGGCCAGCCATCGCCTCCATCTTCACCAGCTTGAGCATTTCGGCGACGGTTGCGTCGATCTCCGCCTTCGGCTTGCCGAGCATCTTCAGCGCGAAACCGATATTCTGCGCCACCGTCATGTGCGGGAAAAGCGCGTAGCTCTGGAAGACGGTGTTCACCGGGCGCTTGTTCGGCGGCAGGTCCGCAATGTCCGATCCGCCGAGGCGGATCGCGCCGGAACTCGGTTGCTCGAAGCCGGCAATCATCCGCAGGAGCGTTGTCTTGCCGCAGCCGGAAGGTCCTAAAAGCGTGAAGAACTCGTTTTCGGGAATGGTCAGGCTGACCGCGTCGAGCGCCCGCACGGCGTCGTCGCCGCTTCCGAAAACCTTGCTGAGTTTTTCAACTTCGATGTCGGACCGGGAAGTTGCGGAAGGCATGCGTTTCTCCATGTCCGTCTCAATCAGCCGTCGCGTCGAATGTCTGGCGCCCGCCACAGAAAGTCATCGCCACGCTCAACGTGTCGATCGCGTCGGGTGAAACGGCTTCGATGTCGTCGGACAGGATGACGAAATCCGCCAGATAGCCGGGCTTCAAACTGCCGAGCCGGTCGTCGGCAAACCCGACATAGGCGCCCTTGGCGGTGTAGGCCTCGATCGCCTCGTGCAGCGTCAGCGACTGGTCGGTCATCTCGTCGCCCCAGGGCTTGCGCATGAGAGACGCCTTGATGCTGCGCAGCACCGATATGTCGGCAACGGGCCAGTCCGAGGCGAAGCAGATTTGCGCGCCGGCTTCCTTCAGCGACCGGGTCGGATAGGCATAGGGCCAGCGCTCGCGCCCGATCATCGATGCCGTCGGTTCGACCGGAAAGTCCATCGCGCCCGGTGGATGGGACGGCTGCATCGATGCGACGACACCGAGTTCTGCAAAGCGGGGAATATCCGCAGCGGTCGTCACCTCGATATGCTCGATCCGGTGGCGGCTGTCGCGCGCGCCGTTCGACGTTTGCGCCGCCTCATATGCGTCGAGAACGCCGCGCACCGCGCCGTCGCCGATGGCGTGGACGGCGATCTGCAAGCCGCGCCTGTCGATCTCGACCGCCAACTCCTTGAATCGTTCGGGATCGAAGATCGGCTCGCCCCGCCAGCCGGGACGGTCGGCATAGGGTTCGATCATGACGGCGGTCCAGCCGTCGAGGACGCCATCGTAGAAAAGTTTGACGAAACCGGACGATAGCCAATCGGAAGCATAGGTCGCGGCCATGCGCGAGGCCTTGTCCAATTCGCTTTCGTCCATGAACGCCTTGAAGTGGAACGGCACCCTGACGCGCGCGTCTAGTCCGCCCTCCGCCTCGATCTCGGCGAGAAGTTCGAGCGTGTAGAAATTGCCGTCCATATTGTGCATCGAGGTGATTCCATGGCTGGCCGCATAGGCGATACCCTTGCGCAATATGGCGCGGTCCGCCTCGCGCTCGTCGGGCGAGGGGAGCGGATCGGGTTCGCCGCCGGTCGCAAGCCCAAGTCCCGCACGGCCCTTGTTGGTCAGCGCAAGAACGGCGGCGAACGCTTCGAACTCGCGCAATTCGCCCAGGGCCAGCCCATCGTCGCCCATGACGATCTCGTTGCCGGGACCGAGTGCCTTGCCGTTGAGAAGTCCGGCTTTTTCGAGCGCAAGCGTGTTCGCCCAGACCGTGTGGTGGTCTGCCGACATCATCGCAAACGGGCGGTCGGGGATGATCGCGTCCAGATGGTGACGCGTGACCCGTTCCGTGTTCGAAATGACGGTGTAGTCGGCATGCTGGGCCATCAGGAACGGCTCTTCCGCGTGCGCTGCCGCGTAATCGCGGATCGCTTCGGTCAGCGCGTCGAGGCCGTTCACGTGGGTCAAGTGAAGATCGTCGAGTTCGGCTGCGCCGGAAAAAAGATGCAGATGACTTTCGACGAAGCCGGGCAGGAGGGAGCGGCCCTTGCCGTCGATCCGCCGCGTCGTAGGGCCGGCGAGCGCTGCAATTTCGTCGTCCGTGCCGATCGCCGCGATGCTTACGCCTGATATGGCGATGGCGCTCGCCGTTGGATTGGCGGCATTCATGGTCAAAATGCGCGCCCCGGTGACGATCAGATCGACTTCGACTGTCAAGATATGCCCCTCGATTGTTTCGCTGGGAGACATGGTAGGCCGGTCTAACGCGGTGCGGCAATCCCAATTTGCACGTGGCGCAAGCAAAGTTTTGCTCTGCACAGAAGGCGTGCAGGGGAACGCTTGGTGCGTCCGCGAGTTCTAGTCACGCAGCCTTCTGGTATCGAGGTCAAGCTGTGGCTCCGCGTGCAATCTGGAAAGGTCATCTGAAAGTCGGCGAACTCGCCTGCGCCGTCGCGCTTTATTCGGCTGCGACGACATCGGAGCGCATTTCCTTTCATATTCTCAACCGCAAGACGGGCAATCGCGTGAAGCGGGAATATGTGGATGCTGACACGGGAAAGCCGGTCGAGATCGACGATCAGGTCAAGGGCTACGAAACGTCCAAAGGCAAATATGTCCTGCTCGACCCCGAGGAGATCGCCGCCGCTACGCCAGAAAGCGACAAGACGCTGTCGGTGGAGCATTTCATCGCCTGTCCGGGTGTCGACACCGTCTATTTCGACAAGCCCTATTATCTCGCACCCGCCGACGATGCGTCGCAGGAGGTGTTCGGCCTGATACGCGAGGGCATGGAGGCGAAGGGCGTGGCAGCGCTCGCCACTGCCGTCCTGTTTCGCCGCGTGAGAACGCTTCTGATCCACGCACAGGGACGCGGGCTGATCGCCGACACGCTCAATTTCGATTATGAGGTGCGCGCCGCCGACAAGGCGTTCGACCGCATTCCCGAATTGAATATCAAAGGCGAGATGCTCGATCTCGCCAAGCACATCATCAAGACCAAGAGCGGCAAGTTCGATCCTGCCGGCTTCGACGATCGCTACGACGCAGCGCTTGCCGATCTCGTCAAAGCCAAGCTGGACGGCAAGGTGATCGAAAAGCCGAAGCGCGAGGCGAAGGGCAAGGTCATCGACCTGATGGAAGCT
The DNA here is from genome assembly GCF_054612275.1 of Aliihoeflea sp. PC F10.4. Taxonomy (NCBI): domain Bacteria; kingdom Pseudomonadati; phylum Pseudomonadota; class Alphaproteobacteria; order Hyphomicrobiales; family Phyllobacteriaceae; genus Aliihoeflea; species Aliihoeflea sp. PC F10.4. Next base: position 378,109 of record NZ_JBTSWH010000001.1, read on the forward strand.
TTGCGTGAGAGCGCGGGTAAGAAGGCGTCTGCAAGACGCAAGCCCAAGACCGAGACGCAAAAGCGCAAGGCGAGCTGACATGGCCGCGCTCGAAACCTATCGCAAGAAGCGCGACTTCAAGAAGACGCCCGAGCCGTCCGGTTCGGCCCGGAAGAAAAAATCAGGCAACAGCTTCGTCGTCCAGAAGCACGACGCGACACGGCTGCACTACGATTTCCGCATCGAGGTCGACGGTGTCCTGATGAGTTGGGCCGTTACGCGCGGCCCGAGCCTCGTTCCGGGTGAAAAGCGTCTTGCCGTCCATGTCGAGGATCATCCGCTCGACTATGGCGATTTCGAAGGCACGATCCCCAAGGGCGAATATGGCGGCGGCACCGTTATCGTGTGGGATCGCGGAACGTGGAAGCCGGTCTACGATTTCCAGAAAGGCCTGAAGAAGGGGCATATCGAGTTCGAACTGGAAGGCGAAAAGCTGACGGGGCGCTGGCATTTGGTGCGCCTGGCCAGAAAGCCGCGCGAGAAGCGCGACAACTGGCTTTTGATCAAGGCCGACGACGACTACGCGCGCGGCGAGGACGATCCCGACATTCTGGAGGAGCGTCCGGAATCAGTGAAAACGGGTCGGATGATCGCCGATGTCGAGAACGAAGCGCCGGGCTGGTCGTCGAAGACCGGCAAGATAGAACCCGACACGCCTGCTCCGCAGCCGGCAAAAATGAAAAAGGCGAAGAAGGCCGGATTTCCCGGCTTTATCGAGCCGCAGCTTGCAACGCTGAAACCGACCGCGCCGGACGGTGCGCGCTGGCTGCACGAGATCAAGTTCGACGGATACCGGCTTCAGGTTCACGTGCGCGGCCGCAAGGTGACGATGCTGACGCGCAGCGGGCTGGACTGGACCGAAAAGTTCGGCGACGCGGTGCCGGAGGCATTCGGCAAGCTGCCGTTGAAGGACGCCATCATCGACGGCGAACTCGTGGTCGAGGGAAATGGTGGCGCATCCGATTTCTCCGCCTTGCAGGCAGACCTTTCCGAAGGGCGAGCCGATCGCTTCGCCTTTTACGCGTTCGACGTTCTTTATCTCGACGGGATGGACCTTCGTGCCACACCTCTCATCGAACGCAAGACGGCGCTGGAAGGGCTTTTGGCCGATGCACCGCCTACGCTGCGCTATTCGGCGCATTTCGAGGAGGATGGCGAGATGATCCTCCGCCATGCCTGCCGGCTCAGTCTCGAAGGCGTCGTCTCCAAGGTGCGCGACGCTGCCTATAAATCGGGACGCGGACGCGACTGGGTAAAGTCGAAATGTTCCGAGCGGCAGGAGTTCGTCATCGGCGGCTATGTCCCGTCCTCGACCTCGAAGAAGGCCATAGGCTCGCTGCTCCTCGGCTATCATGACGGAAAGAAACTCGTGCATGCGGGACGCGTCGGGACGGGTTTCTCGCGAAGGGTCGCCGAAGACCTGTTCCGGCAATTAAGTGCGCTCGAAACCGGCAAGCTACCGTTCGACGGTACGCTTTCGGCAGAGGCGAAGCGCGGCGCGCATTTCGTGGAACCGAAGCTCGTCGCAGAGGTCGAATTCCGCGCATGGACGGCCGACGGCAATGTACGCCACGCTTCGTTCCGGGGACTGCGCGAGGACAAGAAAGCGAGCGAGATCGTGCGAGAGGGCGGTAAGACGGCGAAGGCCGAGGACAAGCCGAAAAGCGCGGTCAAGCTGACGCATCCGGACCGTGTCTACTGGAAGGATGCGGGCGTCACCAAGGAGGGGCTGGCGGATTATTACAGCCGGGTGTGGACGTATATGGCACCGTTCGTCGTCAACCGTCCGCTGGCGCTTTTACGCTGCCCGACGGGCACAGCCGGACAATGCTTCTTCCAGAAACATGCGTGGAAAGGGCAGAGCAAGGAAATCCTAACCGTTCACGAGAAGCTCGACGATTCCGAGGAACCGGGTATCGCCATCGACGATCTCGACGGGCTGATTGGCCTCGTCCAAGGCGGCACGCTGGAAATTCACCCATGGGGCGCGTCTCTTGCCGACATCGAAAAGCCGGACATGATCATCATGGACCTCGACCCCGGTGACGGCGTGTCGTGGGACAGGGTGATCGAAGCGGCGCACGAGGTTCGCAAGCGGCTGGAGGCGGCGGGACTGACGGGTTTCGTCAAGACCTCGGGCGGCAAGGGGTTGCATGTCGTCGCGCCGGTCAAGCCGAAGGCCGACTGGGATACGGTCAAAGCGTTTACCAAGCAGATCGCCGACGATATGGCGACCGATGCGCCCGACGACTATGTTGCGACGATCACCAAGTCGAAGCGTAAGGGCAAGATTTTGATCGACTATCTGCGCAACGGACGCGGCATGACGGCCGTTGCGCCCTATTCGACGCGAGCGCGTGACGGCGCTACCGTATCGATGCCGCTATCATGGGACGAGTTGTCACCGGAAATCGGCCCGGATCACTTTACAGTGGCGAACGCGCTAGCCCGGCTCGACAATCTCGACACCGATCCGTGGGCGGATTTTCGCAAGAAGGAAGCCGTCATAGGCGGAGCGAAGACGAAGAAATGATCAATGCCGCGACCGCGCTAATATCTTCGAGGCTCGATCGACCTACGTCTTCCCGGCCTTTTCCTTCGCGATGCTTTTCTTCAGCGCATCCATGATGGACACCACATTCGATGGCGTCTCTGGCTCCGGCTCGGATTTCGTCTTCGCCGCCAACGGCTTCTGTTTCTTTTTCTTTGCCGCGATGATCTTCTTCAGTTTGTCCTGAACCGGGTCCTCGACAAGCTTTGGGCTCCATTCGGCAGTCCGGTCGTCGATCAGCGATTTGACGAGCTTGATGACTTTCGGGTCCGGCTTTTCCTTTTCGATGTCCGCGAAATACTCTGCATCGTCGCGCACCTCGTCGCCATATCGCAGGGTCCAGAGGACGATTCCCTTGCCGCGCGGCTCCAGCATTACCGCGCGCTCGCGCCGATAGAGCACGACGCGTGAGATGCCGACCGTTTTCGTCGAACGCATCGCATCGCGGATGACGGCGAAGGCTTCCTCGCCGACCTTGTCGTCTGGTGCGATGTAGTGCGGCTTGTCGAGCCAGATCCAGCCGATGGAATCGGCGGGCACGAACTTTTCGATGTCGATGGTGCGCGTGCTTTCCAGTGCGACGGCTGCCAGTTCGTCGTCTTCGAGCATCACGTGCTTGTCTTCAGCGACTTCGTAGCCCTTGACCTCATCCTTGTCGGTCAGGGGCTTACCCGTCACCGCATCGACATAGCGGCTTTCGATGCGGTTGCCGGTTTTGGCGTTGATCGTGTGAAAACGGACCTTTTCGCCGGCGCTGGTCGCGGGCGTCATGGATATCGGGCATGTCACGAGCGACAGTTTGAGATAGCCCTTCCAGAACGACCGCGGAGCCATGGCGCGCCCTATCTTGCGATGATTTCGTGGAAGGAATCCTTGCGGCCGGGCTCTTCTTCCCGCACGACGAGGGCGAGGTTCTTTTCGTTGAAAACCTTGAACCACTCGTCCCATTCGACGATCTCGCGACCGCCAAGGGCGATCGATGGGTCCGCGCCCCGGTCCTGATCCTGATAGGATGCCTGATCGAACACGAGCGACAGGATGGGATCGTCGCCGCCGACTGAGGGCGACGCTTCGCTGATGGCGGGCGAACCCATGCGGGCGGCTGCCCAGTCGCGGATTTCGTCACGGTCTGTCAGGGTGCGGGTGGATGCCATATCAGAAACTCCTTTTATACCCACAGAACGCCTTCGTGGGACGGGAGGTTCCGTTCTAGATGGCTGCTCTGATAGATGCCGGTGCCGCCTCGACCTCGACGGGGGTCAGGTCGATATGCGCCTTGATCGGGCGGTGATCCGACGCAATCCGGGCAAGTTCGGAATCGTGGACTTCCACCCGCGCGACAAGGTTGGCAGGCGTGCCGACGATGCGGTCGAGCGCGAGCACCGGGTAGCGAGAGGGAAAGCTCGGCAGTGCCTCGCTCGGCGCGAACGTTTCCGGCAACCGGCTCAATGCCGAATTGCGGCCGAGCCGCCACTCGTTCAAGTCTCCGAGGATGATGGTCGGCTTCGTCCCGCATTCGGACACTTCGGCGATGAGCGCTTCGACCTGACGGGCGCGCGAACGGCGAAGAAGACCGAGATGCGCCGCGATGACGCGCAACACGCCGCTTTTGACTTCCAGATCGACGACGATCGCGCCGCGCGGTTCGGCACCGGGAAGCTTCAGGCGCTGAACATCGCGCACCGCGCCTTCACGGTACAAAAGCGCATTCCCATGCCAGCCATGACTCGCATCGCGCATGGATACCGGAACGGCGCTCAGGCCCAGTTTTTCCTCGATGTGGATGAGGTCGAGCAGGCCGTCGCGCGTGCCGAACCGGCGGTCGGCTTCCTGGATGGCGACGATATCCGCGCCGAGTTCGTCGATCACCATCGCCGTGCGCATGGGGTCGAATTTGCCGTCGGTTCCGACACATTTGTGGATGTTGTAGGAGGCGACGACCAGATCGGCTTTGTCGCCAGCGCCATCGTGTCGCTCGTATACGGTCTTTGCATCGCGCAGATTGGCGAGATGCTGCGAATTCGCGATTTTATCGATCCTGCCGATCCGGCGGAGTGCTTTCATCCTGTAGTCCCGGTTGCCGAATCTAACGCATTCTCACGCAATCCGTTGCAAATGCGTCGATTTGAGGATGAACGGTTATGGGGCCGATCAAAGATATGGTGAGGCGAGCCAGACGATGCGATTGCGCAGCCTTTTGAAAAAGGTACGGCCGCTCAGGGTCGCCAGCGTTTCTTCCTGTCCCGATGCGATGCGCTTGCGCAGATGGCTTTCGATGAGCGAGGCGAAGTTCGGGTCGTAGACTTCGACGTCGAATTCGAAATTGAGACGCAGGCTACGCGTGTCCATGTTGGACGAACCGATCAGCGACCAAGCGCCGTCCACCGTCAATAGCTTGGAATGGTCGAAGGGACCTGCCGAACGCCAGACTCGGCATCCCGGTCCGATGACCTGATCGAGCTGCGCCGTCATGGCATAATCGACCAGCCTTAGATTGTTCGAGGCCGGGATCACGATATCGACCGCCACGCCACGGCGCGCAGCGGATGCGAGCGCACCGACCAGTTGCAGGTCCGGCAGGAAATAGGGCGAGGCGATCATCAGCCGCTTGCGCGCGACGGCAGCCGCGCCCATCACCATCGCGTGGGTGGAGTCCAGCCTTCGATCGGGGCCTGAAAAGATTACGCGTGCGACCGATGCGCCGTTGGAGACGGCCTCGTCGCGCTTCCAGACCGGGCCGTCGAGACGTTCGTGGTGGACGAAGAACCAGTCGTCGGCGAAGACGGCGAAGATTTGCGCGACTACCGGCCCGGTGATGCGGAAATGCGTGTCGCGGTGCGGTTCGCGATTTTCCGGTGAGGTGGCGAACATCTGGCGAATGTTCATGCCGCCCGTAAATCCGACGCGGCCGTCGACCACCATGATCTTGCGGTGGTTGCGCAGGTTCGCATAGGGCAGGCGAAAACCAATGATGTTGCCGAGAAATAGCCGGTTGGGCACGTTCCCTTCCCGCAGGCGCTCTCGTATCGAGGGGCGGGAATAACGCGCGCCGATGGCATCGATCAGGACACGCACCTCGACACCGCGCGCAACGGCCCGCACGAGGGCATCCGCCACTTTCCGTCCGATCGGGTCATTGTCGAATATATAGCTCGACATCACGACGAAACGCTTTGCGGCGTCGATCTCGGCGATGATGGCCGGATAGGCCTCGTCGCCACTGCTCAGCATGCGGATGTCGTTGCCCGCCGTGAGCTGGAACGGCGACACCCGGTCGCCGAGCGTCCGCATCGCTTCAAATCGCGATCCGGCAGGGGCTGCGGGCACGGCTTCGTCGGGCCGGGGATCCGCCAGATTGTCGACTTCCTTGCTCGTGCGCGTCTTGCCGATCGTATCGCGGCGGATGCGGTTGACGCCGGCAATCATGTAGATGATCGCGCCCAGAACGGGCGACAGCATGATCACGCCGACCCAACCGATCGCCGCGCGCACGTCGTCTTTCGTCATCGCGGCATGGATCGCCGCCGGCAGCCCCATCAGGAGCCCGAGCGCGAAAAGAATATGCGGCCAGTAGGTCTGTAAAGTTTCATACATCGCTGAAGCGATGGATCATGCGCATGACGGATGTGTCAACCGACCGCTTCATTCGTGTACTGGTCGGGTTGCGCGAAAGTGCAAGAATGGAGGCCTCGCCCAGGAATCGAACCTGGGGTGACGGGACTTGCAGGTCCCTCGCGTCCCCTCCGCCACGAGGCCATGGGCAGCGTTGTAGCGTCCAGAAGTTGGCGAACGGTAAAAGCGGCCGGTCGCTTTTTCGCCTTTCAGTCACCCCACGTCTGACCGAGCACGCGCAGCCAGTTGCCGAAGCAGATCTTGTCCACCTCTTCCGCCGCATAGCCGTGCGCGCGCATCGCATCCACCAGCCGCGGCAGACCGGCCGCATTCCCGAGTTCACGCGGCACCATCGCGCCATCGAAATCCGAACCGAGACCGACGCTGTCGATCCCCGCCGTCTCGACCATGTGATCGATATGGCGCAGCATCATCTCGAACGGCGTATCGGCCCGCATCTGCCCGTCGGGCCGCAGGAACGCGGTCGCGTAATTGAGGCCAGCGATGCCCTTCGTCTGCCCGATCGCGCGCAATTGCTCGTCGGTCAGGTTGCGCGCATGGGGCGTCACCGCATGCGCATTCGAATGCGAGGCGATGAGCGGCGCGTTCGACAGTTCGGCCGTGTCCCAGAAGCCCTTTTGCGTAATGTGCGAAAGGTCGAACGCGATGCCGAGCGCATTGCAGCGGCGCACGAGTTCGCGGCCGAGATCGGTCAGGCCGGGTCCGGTGTCGGGCGTTGCGGGAAAGCGGAACGGCACGCCATGACCAAAGATGTTGGTACGGCTCCAGACCGGGCCGAGCGAGCGAAGGCCGGCCTGGTAAAGCACGTCGAGCGCGTTGAAGTCGGCATCTATCGCCTCCGCGCCCTCGATGTGGAGCACGGCGGCGAGATTGGCGGCGTCAGCCGTCGCGGCGATTTCCGCTGCCGTTCGGCAAACTTTCACCCGCCCGCTCGACGCGGCTTCAATGCGAAAGAGCAGTGCCGCCATCGCAAGCGTCTGACCGAGCGCGGATTCTTGCGCGCAACGCTCGGGCAGCGGCGCATCGTAGCTCGGCCGGCTCATGATTTCGTCGACATCGGCGGGCTTGCCGGGCGATGGGATGAAGATCGCGAACAGCCCCGCACGCAATCCGCCTTCGTCGGCACGCGGAAGGTCGATGTGACCGCCGGCACGGCCGTTCAGGAAATCGCCTACGGGATCGGCACTCTTCGACATGTGAAGGCGCAGCAGCGTGTCGTTGTGACCGTCGAAAACGGGCGTCGTCGCAGGCATGTGAACTCGATTCGTTGCGTCCAGATAGGCCACAGTTAAGCACATGGCGCTTGCCCGCGGGTCAGGCGGAATGAAATTTTCTACCCTGGACTAGGGAGCGGAGGTGTTTGTGCCAAACCGCTCGATTGTACTTTTGCTTGGCCGGCTATAGGTCGGGCGCATGAGCCTTTCCGTTATCCTGATCGTCCTCGCGTCCGCCATGATGCATGCCGGCTGGAACGCTGTGCTGCGTTTTCGCGGTGACCGTGTCGCACTGATGACGATGCTCGCCGCGATGAGCGCCCTGATTGCGCTGCCCGGCCTGTTTTTCGTCGAGTTTCCTCGCGCGGAGGCATGGCCTTGGCTGTGCCTCTCCGTCCTGCTGCATGTCGGCTACAATGTTTTCCTTGCCAACGCATATTCGTATGGCGAACTGGGCAAAATTTACCCGCTGGCGCGGGGCACCGCACCCATGTTGACGCTCGGCGCGAGCATTCTTCTGCTCGGAGAAAATATCTCGCCGTTCGCGATGCTCGGCATTCTTGTTCTTGGCCTCGGCATCGTGACGCTGTCACTCGATGGCGGGCTGAAAGCCCTGAAGGCATCGCCGCGCGGGATCGTCTTTGCACTCATCACCTCCGTCTTCATTGCCGGTTACACGATGTCGGACGGCATCGGCGCACGCGTCTCAGGCGATCCGCACGCTTATGTTCTTTGGCTCTTCGTGCTCGACGGCATCCCGCTTCTCGCCTGGGCGCTTTTCCGGCAGGGCAGGGCGACCGGGCAGATGATCGCGCAGAACTGGAAGGCCGGTTTCATTGGCGGCGCGCTTTCGCTTGGTGCCTACTGGATCGCGATCTGGGGCTTTACCGTCGCGCCGATCGCGCTGGTAGCCGCGCTACGCGAGACGAGTGTCGTCTTCGCGGTCATCATCGGCGTGGTTTTTCTTGGCGAAAAGGTGCGCGGCTTTCGCATCGCTGCCATCGCCATCGTCCTGGCCGGACTGGTTCTGATGCGGTTCTGAAATGAAAAGGGCAGCCGAAGCCGCCCTTTAAGGCTTACCAGCCGGCGACGACCGAGCCCTGGAAAGTCTCGTCGACAAAGGCCTTTACCTCGTCATTGTGGTAGGCGGCGAGGAGCTTTTGCAGCCACTCGGCGTCCCGGTCTTCCTCGCGCACGGCAAGGATATTGACGTAGGGCGCCTTTTCGCCTTCGCGGTAGATCGCGTCGTTCGCCGGGTCGAGTCCGGCTTCAAGCGCGTAGTTGGTGTTGATCACCGAGGCGTCCACATCGGCGAGCGAACGGGGAAGCTGGGCTGCATCGAGTTCGACGAAGGAGAAGTTCTTCGCGTTTTCGGTGATGTCGGAGATGGTGACGTTCAAACCCTTGTCGGGATCAAGCGTGATCGCGCCGGAATCGGCGATGACGAGTAGCGCGCGGCCGCCATTGGTCGGGTCGTTCGGAATGCCGATCGTTGCGCCGTCGGGCAGGGCGTCGAAGCTTTCATGCTTTTCGGAATAAACGCCCATCGGGAAGTTCACCGTATAGCCGACATTGACGAGCGAGAAGCCGCGGTCACGCACCTGATTGTCGAGATAGGGCTCGTGCTGGAACGAGTTCGCGTCGAGATCGCCGTCATTGAGCGCCTGGTTCGGCACGACGTAGTCGGAAAACTCGAGAATCTCGATGTCGAGGTCGTCGGCGGACGCGACTTCCTTGACCTTTTCCATGATCTGCGCGTGCGGGCCGGGCGTGACGCCGATGCGGATGGTTTCGGCAAAGGCCGAGCCGGCCAGAAGCGCCGCGAAGGCGGTGCCGAGGGCAAGTGTCTTCAACATTTCAAATAGTCTCCTGTTGGGATCGGTGAATTCAGCGCGGGCGCGCGCGCTTGTCGAACTGGCGGGCGAGGCGGTCGCCGGCCGATTGGACGATCTGCACCATGACGATCAGCACGACGACGACGGCGAGCATCACGTCCGGCATGAAACGCTGGTAGCCGTAACGGATGCCAAGGTCGCCGAGACCGCCGCCGCCGACCGCGCCGACCATCGCCGAATAGCCGATCAGGCTGACGATGGTGAGCGTCAAGGCCAGCGTGATGCCGGGCCGCGCTTCGGCAAGCAGAACCTTCCAGACGATCTGGAACGGGCTTGCCCCCATGGCGCGTGCGGTTTCGATCAGGCCTGGATCGACCTCACGGATGGCGGATTCGACCAGTCGCGCGACAAATGGGATCGTCGCGATCGTCAGCGGTACGATAGCCGCCGTCGTGCCGATCGACGTTCCCGCAATCATGCGCGTAAACGGGATGATAGCGACGACGAGGATGATGAACGGCGTCGAACGCGTGGCGTTGACGATCGCGCCGAGGACGCGGTTCGTAATCGGCGCATGGAAGAGTTCGCCGCGACCGGAGGTGGCCAGGAAGACGCCGAGCGGAATGCCGATCAGCGAGCCGATCACGGCCGCGATCGAGACCATATGGAGCGTCTGCCCGGTGGCGCGGACGATGAGCCAGGCGATATCAGGCGACATGACCGAGAACCTCCGTGGTGAGACCGAGACTGGAGAGAAACGCGCGCGTTTCCTCGACCTTCGCGGCATCGCCCTTGAACGAGACGATCAGCGTACCGAACGGGCGTCCGGCGATCTCGTCGACCGCACCGCCAAGGATATTGACCTCGAGACCGAGTTCCTTCGACAGGCGCGAAAGGACCGGATCGGTCGCATGCGTGCCGGTAAAGACGATACGCAGCACGGTTTCGCCGTCCGGCGTCGGTTCCTGTTTAATGCGGGATGCGACGAAATCGGGCAGCGCCATTCCCGGAATGCCGGCGAGAAGCGCCTTCGTCGTTTCGTGCTGCGGGCGAGTGAAGACGTCGAAGGTCGTCCCGCTTTCCACGATCCGGCCCTTTTCGATCACGGCGACGTGGTCGGCGATCGATTTCACCACTTCCATCTCGTGCGTGATGAGGATGATGGTGAGGCCGAGTTCCTTGTTGATCTTGCGCAAGAGCGCGAGAACCGACAGCGTCGTTTCCGGATCCAGCGCTGAGGTCGCCTCGTCCGACAGGAGAAGCTTGGGCCGGGTGGCGAGCGCGCGGGCGATGCCGACGCGCTGCTTCTGGCCGCCGGAAAGTTCGGACGGATATCGGTTTCGCTTGTCGGCGAGGCCGACGAGATCGAGCAGCGGTGTCACACGCGCTTCGATTTCCCGGGGCGGAACGCCCGCTATCTCCAGCGGCAGCGCCGCATTGTCGAATACGGTGCGCGACGACAGAAGGTTGAAGTGCTGGAAGATCATGCCGATCTCGCGGCGCGTGCCGCGCAGGGCCTTCTCCCCCAGCGGCGCGATGTCGACGCCGTCCACGATGACCTTGCCGGAAGACGGCTTTTCCAGTCCGTTGACGAGCCGGATCAGGGTCGACTTTCCCGCGCCGGAGCGGCCGATGATCGCCGAGATCGAGCCACGTGGCGCGTCGAGATCGATACCGTCGAGCGCGACGACCTCGCCGGACGCGCGGCCGGCCGGAAAGCGCTTCGAGACGGCCTCGAACCGCACGATTGCGTCGAGGTCGACGGCTTTCGACGGTGTAAAGTCGGTCGGTGTCATATTCATGCCGGCACCTTTGCCGGACGACGGGAGATCATTTCGTGTGCCTTTCACGTCCACGCGCTCCCTCCCAAAAGCGGCGTCCGTCTCGTTCGATTTGTGCATAAGGGCCGATCTAGGCCGTCTGGCTCGGCTGGACAATGCCCAAAATCGGGATGTCGTGTAGAGAATTTGCATTCCAACTTGTGGCGATTGGCGGGAAAATAATTCTCAACAACGACAACAGCCATCTGCGACCTGCCGCAAAACGAACGCCGATACCTTTTCGCTGCCAACCGAACTCTTTATGGAGAGGCACGCAAAAGACGGAGCAGGGCATGGACAGACTGACGATCAGGCGGCCGGACGACTGGCATTTGCATTTTCGCGACGGCGAAGTTCTCCGCGCGGTGGTGTCGGACACCTCGGCGCATTTCGGCCGTGCGATCGTCATGCCCAATCTGGTGCCGCCGGTCGTTACGACGGCCGATGCCGCAGCCTATCGGGACCGCGTCGTGGCAGCCGTTCCGGAAGGCCACGATTTTAAGCCGCTGATGACGCTTTACCTGACCGAAAGCACGGACGCGGACGATGTCGAGGCCGGTTTCCGGTCGGGACTTGTAACGGCGGTAAAGCTCTACCCGGCGGGCGCGACCACCAATTCGCAAAGCGGCGTGCGTGACATCGACAAGGTCATGCCGGTTCTGGAGCGCATGGCCGAGATCGGGATGACGCTGTGCGTTCATGGCGAGGTCACCGATGCGTCGATCGACATCTTCGACCGCGAGGCCGTGTTCATCGAACGCGTTTTGTCGCCGCTGCGCCAGCGTCTGCCGGAACTGCGGATCGTCATGGAGCATGTGACGACGAAGGACGGCGTCGACTATGTTCGTTCGCAGGAAAAAAACACCGCCGCGACGCTGACCACACACCACCTCATCATCAATCGCAACGCGATCCTCGCAGGCGGCATTCGTCCGCATTATTACTGCCTGCCCGTCGCCAAGCGCGAGGAACATCGCCTCGCGCTGCGCGCCGCCGCGACGTCCGGGGACGCACGGTTCTTCCTCGGCACGGATTCGGCTCCGCATCTCGACCCGCTGAAAGAGTGCGCCTGCGGGTGTGCCGGCATCTATTCGTCGGTCAACACCTTGTCGTGCCTGGCGCATGTCTTCGAAAACGAGGGAGCACTCGACAGGCTCGAAGGTTTCGCCTCGCTCAACGGCCCCGCCTTCTATCGTTTGCCACCCAATGAGGCGACAATCACGCTGACACGCCGCACCGCGCCATGGGACTATCCGAAAAAGCGCGCGACGGGCGAGGGCGACATCACGGTCTTCGACCCGATGTTTCCGCTGCACTGGGTCGTCGAATGAAGTTTTTCGACACCAACCATCCGATGTTTCGGCCGCTGTGGATCAGATTTCTGATCTGCGCGGTTTCCGGCGGGTGGGCGATGTTCGAATTTTCCAATGGGGCGCATGTGTGGGGCATCCTGTTCCTCGCTTTCTTCGCCCTGTCCTTCTGGGGGTTCTTCGTCGATTTTCGTCCGCGCGACCCCGAGTAAGCGGGCGACTTGCAGAAGACGATAGCCGGCGGCATGCTGCTACCCACGCTTTGGAAGGAACTGCCGAATGCCCTCGCTCAGCCTCAAGATAGACCTCGATCCGGACGGACGGATCGGGCGCGGAAAGATCGAGCTTCTTGAGCATATCGCAGCGTTCGGCTCCATTTCGGCCGGGGCACGCCAGATGAACATGTCCTATAAGCGCGCCTGGGATCTCGTCGAAGAGATGAACCAGATTTTCGGCAAGCCGGTCCTGACGGCCCAGAAGGGCGGCAAACAGGGCGGCGGCGCCAAACTGACGCCGATGGGGCTGGCGCTCGTCAGCCGTTTTCGCGCCATTGAACGGGCCGCATCCACTGTTGCGGCCGAGCATATCGCTGCACTGCAGGCCGAAATCGACACGCATTAGAAGCGGCCTGTCATACGCCTGTTACTCCGGCAGGATTTGACGAACGCGTCATTTTCGGCGACATGGAAATCTTGGCACCGTTGCGGTGCTTCAATGTGAGGAAGGATCGGCCCGTCATCAGGGCCACGCCCGATGCCCGACGACCACCCTCCGAGTACCACCGTCCGCGCGCGTGAACCGTATCGGTTTCTCGTGTCCGGACCTGCAATTCGCTCAGTTTCAGCCGCTTTGCCGCCTGACCGTTCGTGCTCGATAAGGCGTGAGCGCGCATTTTCACACTCAGATTTTGACAGAAGGACGGCAGCTCGAACCTGCCGAATGACCCCGCATGCTCTTTGAATGGATGTCCGACCCCGCCGCCTGGGCCGGTCTTTTAACGCTCATCCTTCTGGAGATCGTGCTCGGCATCGACAATCTCGTCTTCATCGCGATCCTCGCCGACAAATTGCCGCCGCATCAGCGCGACAGGGCGCGGATCATCGGCCTAACACTGGCGCTATTGATGCGCCTTGTGCTGCTCGCCTCGATCGCCTGGATCGTGACGCTGACGCAGCCGCTGATATCGGTGTTCGGATGGACCTTGTCAGGCCGCGACCTGATCATGCTGTTCGGTGGCGTCTTCCTGCTGGCCAAGGGCACCATGGAACTGCACGAACGGCTTGAGGGACATCAGGTCAAGACGGAAGGCAAGGTTCAGCATGCCGTCTTCTGGCAGGTGCTGGTCCAGATCGTCGTGCTCGACGCTGTGTTCTCGCTCGACAGCGTCATCACCGCCGTCGGCATGGTCGAGCATCTGTCCGTTATGGTCATCGCCGTCATCGTCGCGATGGGCGTGATGATGCTATCGGCAAAGCCGCTGATGGCGTTCGTCTCCAAGCATCCGACCGTCGTTATCCTGTGTCTCGGCTTCCTGATGATGATCGGGTTCGCACTGGTTGTCGAAGGTCTGGGCTTCCATATCCCGAAAGGATATCTCTACGCGGCCATCGGCTTCTCGATCCTCATCGAAATGTTCAACCAGTTGGCGCGCCGCAACCGCGAGCGCATGATCACGACCGGCGATCTGCGCGATCGGACCGCCGACGCCGTTCTGCGGCTTCTGGGTGGAAAACGCGGCGACATGCAGCTTGGTGAAACGGCCGATGCCATCGCCGAACAGGCGGCCGAAAGCCAGCTTTTCGCTCGGGAAGAAAAGGAAATGATCGAGGGTGTTCTGTCGCTTGCCGACCGTCCGGTCATATCGGTCATGACGCCGCGCACCGATGTCGATTGGCTCGATGTGGAGGACAGTCAGGCCGAAATCCGTCGCAAGATTCTCGAAATCGGGCATTCACGTTTTCCCATCGCGCGCGGCAGCCTCGACGAATTCGTCGGTGTGGCGCTCGCCAAGGACCTTTTGCGCGACCTGATCGAGGGCGGGCAGATCGATCTCGAGCGCTCACTGCGCCAGCCACTCATCGTCCATGAGAGCGCAAGCGTGCTGCGCTTGATGGAGCAGCTGCGCAAATCACCGCTCCAGCTTGCCGTGGTCGTCGACGAATACGGCTCGTTCGAAGGTATCGCGACGCCGACCGACATTTTGGAGGCGATCGCCGGCGAATTTCCCGATGAGGACGATCAGGGCTCGTCGGTCGAACTGGCCGATGACGGCACCTGGCTCGTCGACGGCTGGATCGACATTCGCAAGGCGTCCGCGCTTCTGGAAACGCATCTGGAAGACGAGACCGACCGCTACTCGACGCTCGCCGGCTATCTTTTGTGGCAACTCGGCCATCTGCCGGAGGTTGGCGAAAAGATCGTCGCGGGCGATCTTGAATTCGAGGTCGTTGCGCTCGACGGGCGCGCGATCGAGCGCGTGCGTATCAGGCGGTTGCAGGTCGCAGATTAGAAAGGCTACCCGTCCGCATCGTGCGTCTTTAACCAAAAATTCAGCGCAACATTTACCCGGTTCTTTACTTCGGGCGCGTAGTTTCGACCTTCGAACAAGAGCGGGACTGGTCGCATGAGCGAAAGGGATTTCGGGATGAAGCGCTGCATGATCGTGGACGATTCCAATGTGATCCGCAAAGTGGCCAAGCGCATCCTCGCCACCCCCGAAATGGCGGTGGTGGAGGCGTGCGACGGGCGCGAGGCGCTTGCGCTGTGCACGGCGCAGATGCCCGATATCATCGTCGTCGACAACCAGCTTCCCGACATGGCGACGGTCGAGTTCATCCGCCAGGCGATGGCGATGGATGTGCCGGCAAAACCGCGCATCGTCATCTGCATGACGGAGTTCGATGTCGGCGCCATCATGCGTGCCAAGCGCGCGGGCGCGAAGGGCTATATTCTCAAGCCGTTCAACCGGCCGATCCTACTCGAGCGCTTCCGCGAGATGCAAATAGCGGCCTAGCAACAAACGCAAAAAACCCGGCGCGAGGCCGGGTTTTTCATAACTGGCGATAGGGCAGGGGATCAGGCGCTTACGCGCATTTCTTCCGGCTCGCGCAGCACATAGCCGCGGCCCCAGACCGTCTCGATGTAATTCTGGCCGCCGGAGGCGAGGTCGAGCTTCTTCCTGAGCTTGCAGATGAAGACGTCGATGATCTTCAGTTCCGGCTCGTCCATTCCGCCGTAAAGGTGGTTGAGGAACATTTCCTTGGTCAGCGTCGTGCCTTTGCGCAGCGAGAGCAGTTCGAGCATCTGGTATTCCTTGCCCGTCAGATGCACGCGCTGGCCGCCGACTTCGACCGTCTTTGCGTCGAGGTTGACGATGAGGTCGCCTGTGGTGATGACCGACTGGGCGTGGCCCTTCGAGCGGCGCACGATGGCGTGGATGCGGGCGATCAGCTCGTCCTTGTGGAACGGCTTGGTCATATAGTCGTCGGCACCGAAGCCGAGGCCGCGAACCTTGTCCTCAATGCCGGCCATGCCAGACAGAATCAGGATCGGCGTCTTGACCTTCGAGAGGCGCAGCGTGCGCAGAACCTCGTAACCGGACATATCCGGCAGGTTCAGGTCGAGGAGGATGATGTCGTAATCGTAGAGCTTGCCGAGATCGACACCCTCTTCTCCGAGATCGGTCGAATAGACGTTGAAGCTTTCCGACTTGAGCATCAGCTCGATGCTCTGTGCAATCGCACTATCGTCTTCAATCAGCAGGACGCGCATTTCAATCCCCTTCTCCGCCAACAGCCCCGTCAGCTCGGCAACGTATGTGATTTGCCTGAATCACAAAGTGCCACCCAAATGGTTAACAAACTCTGATTCCCGCTGGCAAGAGGCCTGACGAACATTCAGTAATTTGTTTCAGCACCCTGATTTCAAACGGCTAACTCACCGCCGGCGTCGTGAATCTGAACTTTAGAATTTCCACGTAAGTGACTCTTGGAAAGGCACTTTGCAGTTTCGACTTTGCGGCGAAATTTTTACCCCGCCTTAAGTCCTCGTCCCTATGATTAACAATGCGCGTAAACGAATGGTTACCATCGGGCGCGATCGGGGCTGATCGCGAAGAAAAAAGTAACGATGTCGGTAGTACGTGCGTTGGGCGTTTCGGGAGCGTTGGGTATGAAGACACGAGAAAATCTGGTTCGGCTGAAGCAGTTTCAGGTTGGCGAGAAACGCAAGCAGCTTCTTCAACTCGACATGATGATCGCCGAGTTCGACCGTATGGCGGGCGAACTGGATGCGCAGATCGCGTCGGAGGAGAAAAAGGCCGGGATCACCGATCTCAACCATTTCGCCTATCCGACTTTCGCCAAAGCCGCGCGTCAACGCCGCGACAATCTGCACAATTCGCGCAACGATCTGATGAGCCAGCGCGGTGCCGCCGAGGCGGCGCTCGGCGAAGCTGAAGCGGAACTGGCAAAGGCCGAAGCGCTCGACAATCGCAATCGCGAGCAGGATTATTCCGGGCGCGCCGCCGCAGGCTGACGTTTTACGCTTTCAGGATCGTGAAGCCCGCCTCGACCGGCGGGCTTTTTCTTTGTCGTCGGTCAGTTTCGCGCACAAAAAAACGCCCGGTCGAGCCGGGCGTTTTTCGTCACTGGGAAAATGTCAGTGCCTGTATTGCTGGATGCGCGTCGTGCGCAGTCCCGCCAGCCCGTGATCTTCGATCGAGGCCTGCCAGGACAGGAACTCCTCGACGGTGAGCTTGTAGCGCTGGCAGGCTTCCTCCAGGCTGAGCAGGCCGCCGCGAACCGCCGCGACGACTTCCGCCTTTCGGCGGATGACCCAGCGACGGGTGTTCGAAGGCGGCAAGTCGGCAATCGTGAGCGGGCTCCCATCGGGGCCGATCACGTATTTGACCCTTGGTCTGATAAGATCGGTCATCGTACTCTCTACAACATCAAAGACCTATTCGACGGTCACATTACGGCCACAGCTTTAAGAATTGGCTAAATGACGGGTAATGCTAAAATAACCTTTGTGAACGTCCCGTTCAGACAAATTGTCGAATCTTAATGATCGTAAACAATGCTCGCTTTGCTGCCGGTTGGCAGCGCCCGCCGTGGTCGACTATATAGGTCGCGATCGGCAGCCAGCGCCGCCAGAACCCGACCCTCATGACGAGACGAAAGCCTTTGCGATGAACAGCCTCGATTTCGACAAGCGCCCGCAGGACACGCGCGTCGTCGTCGCCATGTCGGGTGGCGTCGACTCTTCCGTCGTGGCCGGCCTGATGAAGGAAGAAGGGTACGACGTCGTCGGCATAACGCTGCAGCTTTACGATCATGGCGCAGCCGTTCACCGCGCCGGGTCGTGCTGTGCGGGGCAGGATATCGGGGATGCACGGGCTGTGTCGGAAAAGCTCGGCATTCCACATTACGTGCTCGATTACGAAAAGCGTTTCCGCGAGGCGGTGATCAACCCCTTCGCCGAAAGCTACATCGCCGGCGAGACGCCGGTGCCGTGCATCTCGTGCAACCAGACGGTCAAGTTCGCCGACCTGCTACAGACCGCCCGTGAACTCGGTGCCGATGCGCTGGCGACCGGCCATTATATCTCGAGCCGCGTCAACGGCGCGCACCGCGCTCTTTACCGGCCTGTGGACGCGGATCGCGACCAGAGCTATTTCCTGTTCGCCACCACGCAGGAGCAGATCGATTATCTGCGCTTCCCGCTCGGCGGCATGTCGAAGGCCGAGGTCCGCGCGGCAGCCGAGCGCATGGGCCTCGTCGTCGCCGCCAAGCCCGACAGCCAGGACATCTGTTTCGTCCCGCAGGGCAAGTATTCCGATATTATCGCCAAGCTTCGGCCTGAAGCGGCGACCCCGGGCGACATTCTCCATGTCGACGGCCGTCACCTCGGCCGTCACGACGGCGTCCTGCGTTATACGATCGGCCAGCGGCGCGGTCTCGGTGTCGCATCCGGTGAACCGCTCTATGTCGTCCATCTCGACCCGGCGCGCGCGCGGGTGATCGTCGGCCCGAAGGAGGCGCTCGAAACGCACCGGATCGTGCTGCGCGACGTCAACTGGCTCGGCGATACCTCCCTCGACGAGATTCCGGACGAAGGCGTGGAGCTTTTTGCAAAGGTGCGTTCGACGCGCCCGCCGCGCGCGGCACGTCTGTTCCGGCATGATGGCGAGGCGGTCGTCGAACTCGTCGACGGGGAGGCGGGTATCGCGCCTGGTCAGGCCTGCGTCTTTTATGGCGACGAAGGGGACGCGAGCCGCGTATTCGGAGGCGGCTTCATCGCCCGCACGCAGCGTAATCGCCGCTCGGAAGAAATGCTCGCGCGGCTCGAGGCCTTGCCCGCCGCCTGAGGCAACTGCAATCTCCTACCATTTCAGCCGAAGCCCCACGGTTCCGGAAATCGAGTGACCATCGGTGTCTCCGCTCAGCGCCGTCGTGTATCCGGCGGTGGCGAACGCGCTGACGGTGGTCGAGAAGTCGGTGACAATACCGGCTCCCAATTCGAGCCGGGTTCCGCCTGTTTGTGTCACGATCGGAGTAGCGGCGAAGTCCGCCACATGGTCGCTGCCGAAATCATGCCAAAGATTGGCTTTCAGATAGGGGCGAAGCGTCGCTTCCTCCATTTCATAAACGCCGTTGAGACGCGCACCGATGCGTCCTGTCACCGTGTCGTCGGCGTTGAACGAAACGGTCGAAAAGCGGTCCGCGCGATCTGACAGCGAGACGCTTTGCCAGATCAGTTGCGCCTGTGGCTCAAGAGTCCAGCCGGGTGAAAGCACGAACGGTACGCCGCCTTCGACCGACGCGGTAAATCCGCGTCCCGATATTCCGATCCGCTCGCCGTCGACGGAATTCACATGGCCACCGAAATGCGAGCCCATCAGCACCGTGTCGATATACCATCCGGTCGGGCCGATGCGGGTCCAGTATCCACCGAAATTGAATGCGTCCGCATCGATGTCGCCGACTGCATATCCGTTCCAGCCGAGCGCCTGACCGTAGATGTCACCCGAAAGCCGGCTCTGCCCGATAAAGACACCGACGCGATCGGCGATGCCACCCTCGTCGCGCCCGAAGATATCCTGGCCAAGCTGGAAGCCGACGACCGAGCCGTCGACCGAAGGCGTAACCGTGCCCTGCCAACCAAGATCGAGACTCTGTCCGTAAAGCCGGACCCAGCTTGCAGGCAGAAATCCGGCGCCGTCCAGCAATGGCTGTTCGCCGCGCCTTTCATGAAACGTGCCAAGCGCCGCCAGCCCCAAATAATGCGCAGTCGGCGCGATCGCCGAATAGGCCGCTACCTCCGTTCGGTAAAGCGGAACGATCTCGGCGATGACGGGCGTTGCGCCCGGATTTGGTGGTTCTGCAACACCGCCGGGAACCGGCACGGGCGCTGGCGCGGCACCGGCCACAGGCGGAGGAGGGGGCGGCGTTGGGTCCGGCGCTTCGGCTGCGTCCGGCGGGGCCGTTGGCGCTTCGTCGGCAATATCCACCGGTGGCGCGGGATCGACAGGATCGGGATTGCCGGGCGTCGCCTCGGGAGGCGGTGGCGGCACCGGTTCGTCCAGCGGCGGCGGAGGGACAAGTTCCGGCTCGGGTTCGACAGGTACGATCGGATCAGTTGGGGTCGGCTGCACCGGGGCAGGGGCGGGTCCCTCGGTCAAGGTGGAGCGCAGATACCAGTTTTCCTGCGAGCCATCGCTAACGCCGCCACGAAACAGGAGATATTCATATGCACCCGCTGCAACGCGCGATCCAAGCGAGAACGCTGCGGGCATCGTCGCCGCACCGTTGACCGCCTCGACCACCAATATTCCGTTTTGAAGCGTGAGCGCCCCTGCGCCTCCCGCATTCGTCACGGCAATACTCGTTGTGCCGTCCGCCGTTCCGCCGGAAACGACAAGCCGATCCGATGCGGATGCGTCGTCACCCAGCACCGTTTCGAGAAGAAGCAATCCGTTGTCGCCCGTATAATCGCCGGACACCGTAAAGCGGTCTGAAGGGCCGGACGTGCCATTGGTCAGATCGATGCGGCCTGCATTTAAAAGCGTAGCCGTGCCGCCGGTGCCCGTCACCCCGAAATTGCCGCCTCCGCCATAAATCGTGCTGGTCGGATCGATCGCGAGCGTGCCGGTTCCTGTGCCCACATCGCCGAGCGTCAGCGTGCCGTCGAAGGTCAGTTCTGTGTCATTGGTCGCGCTGATCGCCTCCCAGCCCACGAACCGCTCTACACCCGACGCCTTGACGTTCTCCATCGCCAGAGCGTCGGCGCCGAGGCCGCCATCGAAAAGCGTGGTGGCGCCGAGATTGGCGGCGGTGAGATTGGCAAGTCGCGCCGTGTCCGCGTCCGGTCCCATGTCGATCGCACCATAGATGATGCCGCCTGAATTCCAGACGAACCGGTCCTGTCCGGTGCTCATCAAAACGCTGCCGCGTATCGCGCCGCCGGTCACGGTGACGATATCGGTGCCGCCGCTCACACTGATATTGCCGCCGATGAGGCCGCCCGACACAATGATCGTGTCCTGATCGAAGCCGGTCACGAGATTGCGGTCGATCGTTCCGCCGGACATCTCGAAATAATTGCGATCGAGCTTCATGTTCACACGCCCGATACGCCCTCCGGTCATGATCGCGCGATCGCCATCGTCGAAGAAATCGACGATGCGCCCGTCGGACATGAAGAACGTGTCGAACTGGTCGCCCTGATTGAGCGAACCGATCTGCCCGCCCGTCATGCGAAAATCATCGATACCCGCGCCCTGCTGGACATTACCGGTCACCGTGCCGCCCGAGATGACGAAACTGTCGACGCCCGCGCCCTGATCCACGCTTCCGTTGATCGTGCCCGACGACATGTCGGTCCGATCCTGACCGGGACCGAAGGTGACATTGCCGTTTATGACACCCGTTCCGCCGGGCGGCAGGATGAGAGTGTTGTTGCCGAATAGGTCGTTCAATCCTGACGATGGCGTACCGCCGTCGCAGATGAAGACGTCGTTGCCGGGACCGGCCGTCAGTTGGCAGTCAGCCTTTGCAGGCAGTGTCGTCAGACTGCCGGCGACGATCGTTCCGTACAGAAAGAAGAGCCGGTATCGATGCAGAGGGTCGCTTCGGCTCATGTCGGAACGACGAAGGCCATCCAGCGTATACCGCGTTGCGTGTCGCCCCATGCCGCTGTCTCCTGCAACATAGCGTTACGCGATGACACCTTGCATATCGATCGCGCCGCGCGCCGATCATGCGACATTCCGTTGGGTCAATAAACTAAAAAGCGTGCAGGCGAAGCATGTTCAATGACTGGTTGTTGCAGCTGCGCATCGCCGTGGTTAGCGGTCAGTCGTGCAGGACCGTACCTGCCGTCAGGATTTTCAGGACGCCGATCGCTTCGTCGCCTGACGTGCGCGGCTCTTCGCGCGTTTCGATGCAATGGATGAAATGCTGCAATTCGCGCGTCAACGGCAGACCCTGTTCGACCGGCACGTAGGATGGCTCGTTCATCGTGAACGCCCACTGACCACTGTCGCGCCAGACGGAGTGCCTATAGACGGCCAGCTTGCGCTCCCAAGGCTCAACATCGTCAAAGACTGCCATCGCCTTGTCGCCGACGACTGTCAGGCGGCGCTCGCGGTACGGGTTCAGCCGCGAGGCGAAAAGGTGGCTTCTCAGATCGCCGGGAAAGCGCATGTGCAGATGCGCGAAGTCGGACAGATGGTCGAGAAGCGCCGCGCCTTCGCCGCGCACTTCCTCTGGCTGCGTACCGGTCAGCGCAAGGATCATCGACAGATCGTGCGGGGCGAGGTCCCAAAGCGCGTCGTTTTCGGTATGGAACTTGCCGAGGCCGAGGCGATGCGAATGGATATAGCGCAAGCGTCCAAGTTCGCCCGCATCGGCCAGCGCTTTCAACCCTTCGAACCCGGGATGGAAGCGCAGGACGTGGCCGGTCATGAACACCCGGCCGCATTCGCGCGCACGCGCGACGACGCGTTCGGCATCTGAGACTGCAAGGGCGATCGGCTTTTCCACCAGAACGTCTTTGCCGTTCTCCACGGCACGGATCGCGGCTTCCGCATGAAACTGGGGCGGTAGCGCCATGACGATCGCGTCGATGTCGTCGCGTGTGTGGATTTCATCGATGCCCACGGCCATGCAGCCGTGCTCGGCCGCGAAACCTTCGGCACGGGCAGCGTTGGCGTCGGCGACCGCTTGCAGCACGCCGAGTGACTTGAGAGTTCGGATATGGTTCGATCCCCAATATCCGCATCCGAGGACGGCGATGCGCGGCTTCATCGATCTTTCTGACTGAATTTTTGCAGCGAGACATAGTGGGCGGACGCTGCGAACTCAACCCTTTCCGCGTCATTGAACGCTGCGTCGACCGTCAGGGCGGCTATGTTCGTCGATTTGGCCGCTATCCGGACGATCGCCACGTCCCTTGCGGGGGTATGCATTGGCGCTTGGCAGCCGTGGACGGCGCGGTATGTGACACCTTTCGTCGGAACAGCTTATGGCCAGTCCCGCTCGCCTGTCAGCCGGGTTGCGTTGCGTAAGGCGGGCTGGGGTCATAAAGCCGCTCGGTTGGGGCGCCTCATTGCTTGACAGGGTTGGTTCCCGCCCCTTATACCCGCCGCACTTCCCGGCGCAGCGCGCCGGCGGCGGCGGAGTAGCTCAGTAGGTTAGAGCAGAGGAATCATAATCCTTGTGTCGGGGGTTCGAATCCCTCCTCCGCTACCACTCCCCCCGAACAGAAAACGCTGGGTGAGAATGTCGTCGACAAGGGTCGACAGGTAGCCATCGATTTTCAATTCCGGGCGCTCGTCTAACTTGGCGGAAAAGACGGTTACGCTCGTCACTAGATCGCTGGCGGCCGGCGTCGTCCTCGATGATAAATCCTCTGATCACCATTTGCAGAATCGCTCGCATTCCCGTTTTGCAGCTAAGATCAGGAGTGCGCGCGAAAGATCAGCCATGAGCTTGTTAAGGCGATAGAAGACATGGCGCGGGAGGTGAGTGAAATGTCACCCGAAATGCGCATGCAGTGGCGTTGACCCTTCGCCGATAGCA
This sequence comes from Aliihoeflea sp. PC F10.4, assembly GCF_054612275.1. NCBI lineage: Bacteria > Pseudomonadati > Pseudomonadota > Alphaproteobacteria > Hyphomicrobiales > Phyllobacteriaceae > Aliihoeflea > Aliihoeflea sp. PC F10.4. The sequence goes on from NZ_JBTSWH010000001.1 coordinate 401,595, forward strand.
TTATGCAATTTTTGCACTGACCCGTCGTCTCTCAATAGGCGGCGGGCTTTTTCTTTTTGCACCAGATAATTATTTGCTACGTGCCTTACGAGCGGCATAGCGCGCGTCGCGCTTGCTTTTCATCTCTGCTTCATAATCCAGCATTTGCTTGATGAGCGCGTTATCGGCTTCTTCCTTCGCGCGGCGAGCAGCCCCAGCGGCTTCTTCAGCGGCTGCGGCCTCGGCCAAGCGTTGCTGTTCAACACGCTCAGCCTCTTCTCGCTTCGCTTGGTCGCGCTCTTCCTTACGGCGTAGGCGCTCCGCAGCGATGGTCGCACGCTCGGCCTGTTTGGCGAGCATTTCCGGCGAATCTGCTGCGGGGCGAGCCTTAAATTTCGCAACGAGCGCACTTTTGGCCGCGTCTGACGCGGCACGGCGGTCCTGGAAGCTGGTGTTCTTTACATTCGACAATGGCTGTTATCCAATTTTGGGGAGATCATCGGGTCGAGGCAATCATGCCTTCAAACGGGAAAAGGCCGGACTCGCGTCCGACCTTTCAGCATCTCGACTACCGGCGCCAGTACATCCGTGGTCACCTGCCAGAGATGAATTCAAATGCGCAGATTACGCAGCTTGGAGGTTTTCGGCTGCTGTCTTGCCGCTACGTCGATCCTGAACGGCCTCGAACGAAACCTTCTGACCTTCGACCAGCGTGTTCATGCCCGAGCGCTCAACGGCCGAGATGTGAACGAACACATCTGCGCCACCGCCGTCTTGCTCAATGAAGCCGAAACCCTTGGTGGTGTTGAAGAATTTTACGGTACCAGTAGCCATGACGATTTCCTTTCAATCGACATAGAAAATCCGCGTCCGACCGAATGCCGTTCGCTGGAAAGATCGAAGTTGAAAAGAAAATCGCAGTTGCGCCATGGCGCGGTAACAACGTTCGTCAGCAAGATCGATGTGCCGGATATATGCGGCAATTGTGTCCTGCGCAAGGTTCGCAATCTGTCTTCTATGTCGATCCGGACCGGCGCGCGCTATGGCGTAGCGCCATGCCATGGGAAAAGCAGCGCAATTCACATTCCATGCCTGAAGGGCGGTGGTGTTCGGCACCTATCTTGGGAAGACTTTACCGTCGAACAATTTGCGCGCCGTTCTCAAAACGGCGGCGTCGGTGACGTTTCCGTCGCGAACGGTCGCGATGACCGTCATCTCGCCGGTCGGATGCTCGATCGACATCGCCTTTTCCGCCCCGTCGGGGATGATGGCGAGATCGGCGGCCGGGCCTTCTGGCAATAGGCAGGCGGTGGCGACGGAAACGGCTCCCAGCACGCCGATCGCGTCGTGGCAGCGGTGCGGAATGAAGGTGCGCGTCGAGATCGCGCCGCCATTGGCAGCCTTAGATACCATCGTCATCTTCGGCACCGACTTTTGTGCGACGTCGCCGAGATTCATCATCGGTCCCGCCTTCAGGCGGATGTCTTCGAGTTTGGCGCGCAGGGCCGCATTGGCCTCGAGTTCATCCGGGGTTTCGGTGCCGTCGATCCCGAGGTCGCTCGCCTGCATGACGACACATGGCATGCCGTTGTCGATCAGCGTGCAGCTTATGCCGTCGATCACGTCCACCACATTGCCGGTCGGCAGCAATGCGCCGCAGGACGAGCCGGCCGTGTCTGCGAAGGTGATGGGTACCGGCGCCGATGTGCCCGGCACCCCGTCGATGCGCGCCTCGCCGGTATAGCTGACGATGCCGCCCGGCGTCTCGACGCGAGCCGTGGCGGTCTGCCCGGTGTTTTCCATGAAGATGCGAACCGGCGTCACGCCGTCCTGCGCAGCGACCAGTCCGCGCTCGATGGCGAATGGGCCGACGCCGGCGAGGATGTTGCCGCAGTTCTGTCCGTCCGAGACGATCGCCTTGTCGACGAAAACCTGCAGGAAGAGATAGTCGACATCGGCGTCTTCGCGTTCTGACTTTCTCACCACCGCGACCTTGGAGGTAAGCGGGTCGGCCCCGCCCATCCCGTCGATCTGGCGGGGATCGGGCGAACCCATCACGCTGAGGAGCAAGGCGTCGCGCCCCGCCGTATCCGAAGGCAGGTCGTCGGACAGGAAATATCCGCCCTTCGACGTACCGCCGCGCATCCACATGCACTGCACACCGTCACGGCCCGCTTCCTCAGACATATTTCAGCCCCTTCTCCGCCAGCCGCTCGCGCATCTTGTAGATGTCGAGGCCAAGTTCGCCTGCAGCAAGCCGCTTGCGCTTGTCGTCCTCCGCCGCGACGCGGGCTTCGGCTTTCGCCGCGACGTCTTCGGCCTCGCCGCGTGCGACGACGCACACCCCGTCATCATCGGCGACGACCACGTCACCCGGATTGACCAGCGCACCTGCGCAAACGATCGGTACGTTGACCGAACCGAGCGTTTCCTTGACGGTTCCTTGCGCGAACACCGCCTTCGACCAGACCGGGAATTTCATCCCCGTCAAATCGGTGACGTCGCGCACGCCCGCATCGATGATCAGCCCCTTGCAGCCGCGCGCCAACGCAGACGTGGCGAGCAGATCGCCGAAATATCCATCCTCGCACGGGCTCGTCGGGGCCAGAACCAGAATGTCGCCGTCACGCAACTGCTCGATGGCGACATGCAGCATCCAGTTGTCGCCGGGCGGCGAGGAGATCGTCACCGCGCTCGCCGCCATCCGCGCGCCCGAATAGATCGGCCGCATGTAAGATGCCAAAAGCCCCTTGCGTCCCTGCGCTTCGTGGACGGTCGCTACCCCGCAGGCGGCGAGCCGGTCGATGATCGACTGGTCGGCCCGCTCGATATTCTGGACAACGACACCCATCACAGTTCATCCACGGTGCGCGGGAAGATCGACTGGAAGCCTTCCGCATGGGTCGCCTTGCGCCCGCCGGACTGCCCGCCCGAATTGCGCGCAAAATGGTTGGCGCGGTTTTGCGCGACGTTTTCGTAATAATGCCAGAGGTGCTCCTGTCCTTCCATGCACTGGATGGCGGCCCATTTTTTGTCCCAAACCTGCGTGATGTCGAGGAACGTGTCCGGCTTCCACTCCATCTGCTCGGTCTGGTGCGGCTCGAAGAGATAGACCTGCGGCGCACCGAGGATCTTCTCGCCCGGCTTATGCCCCCAGGCCTGCGCGATCGCGCGGCATTCGAGCGTCCACTGCGACACATACATATGGTCGGTGTTGTAAGGATCGAACTTCGAGTGCGTCATCATGAAGGCGGGCTGCACCTCGCGCATCACGTCGACGAGACGGTCTTTCGCCTCGCGCGTCATCTCAAGCGGATAGTCGCCGAGGTCGAAGAACCGGATGTCGGCAACGTCGAGCGCCTTTGCGGCATTCTCGGCCTCGCGCTGGCGCTCTGCCTTGACGCGTTCCAGCGTCATGCCCTCGTTCTTCCACAGCTTCGCGCTCTCGCCGCGCTCGCCATAGGACAGGCACACGACCGTCACGTCATAGCCCTTTTGCGCATGAAGCGCGATCGCCCCGCCGCAGCGCCAGACGAAATCCGCCGAATGCGCGCTGATCACAAGTGCCGTTTTTTTGCTCATAGGGATGCCTCCTTCGTAAGGGTCTCAGGCCAGTAAAGGCGTGTCGGATTGTCAACGAGCAACTTGCGCAAAAGATCGGGGCGCGGTGCGATGATCTTGAGAAGATCGACCAGCGCGCCGTCATCGGGCATGTGCTGCTTGATATTCGGGTGCGGCCAGTCGGTGCCCCACAAAACGCGGTCCGGAAATCTCTCGACCAAAAGCGCACCGTAGGCGGCGGCATCCTCGAAGGGCGGCCCCGCACGCGAGATGCGCTCCGAGCCGCACACTTTCACCCAGAAGCGGTCGTCTTCCATCAAGTCGAGCAGCAAGCGGAAGGCTGTCTGCTCGAAACCTGCCGATGCATCGATGCGGCCCATGTGATCGATGACGAGTGGCAGTTCCAGTTCACGAAGAAAAGGTGCCAGACCCTCAAGGCGATGCGCGTCGAAATGGACGACCGCATGCCAGCCGAGGGGAATGATCTTGGCCGTGATTTCGCGAATGGCATCAAAATTCGCGGGCTTGCCCAGGTGGGTGACGAAATTGAAGCGCACACCGCGCACGCCGCCTTCGTGCAGAGCCTCCAACTCATCCTGTCCGATATCGCGCTTGACCATCGCAATGCCGCGATATCGCCCGTCCGATGCGGCGATCGCATCCATCATGGCGGCATTGTCGGTGCCGTGGCAGCTTGCCTGCACGAGAATGGACCGCTCGATGCCAAGATGGCGATGAAGCGCGAACAGCGTCTCCTTTGGCGCGTCGATGGGCGTGTAAGTCCGCTCGGGCGCAAAGGGAAAATCCGCGGCCGGCCCGAAGACATGGCAATGCGCGTCGCATGCGCCGGCCGGCAGGGTGATATCGGGCTTTTTCGGATTGGGATGAAAAGGTAGCGGCTCAGGCGTCATCGATAGTTCCTGGTTCTTGTCGTGCATTGCGTTGTTCATGAACGGGCCGCAGCCGGATCGGGCTTGTAGTCGCTGCTCATCAGCCGCATCGTCATCACGGCGAGGATGGCAAGTCCGGCGATGCGCGCGATCAATGTGACGGGATCGAATGCATCGACCGGCGTCGGCCAAAGAACGAGCAGCGAGCCGATGGCGAAAGCCCCGCGATCGGCCCATGTCATCGGTCGCACGAGCCAGCCGGCGAATGCGACGGAGAGTCCCGTCAGCCCAATTGTCGCCAGGGGAACGGCCAGCCAGATGTTGGCGATGTCGTCGCGGAACAGCAGTCCGGGCATGGTGACGAACAGGAACGGCACAAGAAGTTTCACGAAGCCGAGGCGGATGGATTCCACTGCGGTTGCATTGGCGTCCGCACCCGAAATGCTGGCTGCGGCATAGGCTGCGAGCGCGACCGGCGGCGTGATGGCCGAGACGAGGCCGTAATAGAAGATGAACATATGCGCCACGATCGGGTCGATGCCGAGCCTGACAAGGGCAGGCGCGACGAGGACGGCCAGCAGAAGATAGGCGGCAGACGTTGGCAGGCCGAGCCCGAGAATGAAGGCCGCGATGGCCGTCAGGATCAAGACGAGCCAGATATTGGAGCCGCCGACTTCTATGATGAGGCCGGAAACCATCAGGCCCATGCCCGTCAAATTGAGAACGCCGATGACGATGCCGGCTGCCGCGACCGCAGCCACGATGGGCAGTACCGACAAAAGCGTCGCGCGGCACACGTCGATCAGCGAAAGAAGGCCAAGTCGGGTATTCTTCGAAAAGGGACTGATGGCGAGCGCAATGACAAGGCAGTAGACGGCGGCGCGTGTCGGCGTCGTGCCCATTATCAAAAGACCGATCAAACCGATCAGCGGAAGGAGCAGGTATCCGCGCGTCTTCAAGGTTTCGGCCAGAAAACGCAGCCCCCCTGACATATCGCGTTCGAGATTGAGACGGCCGGCTTCAAGCCGCACCGCGACCATCAGCGCCAGCACGTAAAGAAGACCGGGAATGATCGCCGCAAGCGCAATCTGCGAATAGGGAACGCCGACGATTTCGGCCATGAGAAAGGCGGCAGCGCCCATGATGGGTGGCAGAATCTGGCCGGCTGAGGACGCAGCCGCTTCGATCGCGCCCGCCGTGACCGCCTTGAAGCCGGTGCGCCGCATCAGCGGAATGGTGAAGGTTCCGGAGGTGACGACATTTGCGACGGCGCTGCCGTTGATCGTGCCGAGCATGGCGCTTGCGAGCGTTGCCGAAAGTCCGGCCCCGCCTTGCACGCGACCCGTCATGCCGCGCGCGATGTCGACGAACACCTGCCCGGTCCCCATGCGCATCAGCACGTTGCCGAGGAGTGCGAACAACAGGATGTACTCGACCGCGACGCCCATCGGGACGCCATAGAATCCTTCGGTCGATAGAAAGAGCGTCGACGACAGGCGCGACAGATCGTATCCGCCATGACCGTATTTGCCGGGTATCAGGTAGCCCCAATAGGCATAGGCGAGGGCGACTGCGGAAAGAACGATCAACGACCAGCCGATCGTCAGCCGCACGAGAACGAGCACGACCGCAAGGGTCGCGACGAACATGATCTCATCGGTGCGCGTGGCGAGCGCGCCGCGCATGATGATGTCGAGATAGGACTGGTAGAGGTAGGGGCCGGGAACGAGCGCAACGAGTGCGAGAACGTAAAGAACAATGCGAATGACGGGCGAGCGCATGCGCAGCGCAGCCGCCATCAGCCCCGCACCTGCCACTAGAGACAGAAAGAGCGAGCGCAGCAGCAAAGCCGTGATGTTGCCGAAGAATGCTCCGTGAATGACGAGCGCGGTTGCACCGATTGCCAGTACCGCGAAAATGACGGAGACCGTTTTCGCTTCGACTTCACCGGTCGCTTCGCCGGGAAGACGCAATTCGTCCAGAGCTCGCACGATCTCGTCCTCGCTTGAAATTGAATGATGTTACGTATGCGATGAAGGGGCGCCCGAATGGGGACGCCCCGTTGCCGTCACTGGGCGGCTTCGTCGAAATAGCGCTGCGCGCCCGGATGCAGGGCGACCGGCGTGTCCGTGGCGGTTTCAACCGCAATGGCGCGCGCCTGGGGATGGACTTCGCCCAGCGTGTCGAGATTGTCGAAAAGCGCCTTCGTGATCTGATAGATCGTCTCTTCGTTGGCCGACGTGCTGGTGAAGATCGTCGCCGGATCGTTGATCGCGAGCACCATCTCGTCCTGGCCCGTATAGGTGCCCGGCTCGATCTCGTAGAGCTGGTAGAAGGGATATTCCTCGATCAGCGCCTCGACCTTGTCGGCGTCGATGGACAAAAGATGCATGTTGCGTTGTGCGCCAAGGTCGATCAACGCCGCGGTCGGCGCACCTGCAAGCACGACGGTCGCGTCGATGACGCCGTTCATCAGTGCGGTCGCGCCTTCCGTATAAGACAGGAACTGGACGTTTCCGGCATCGAATACATCATAGGCTTCCATCAGGCGCTGCATGAGGATCGCCGAGTTCGAACCGGGCGGGCCGACATTGATACGCTTGCCGCCGAGGTCTTCCATCGACTGGACGCCGGTGCCGTCGATCGTCGCGATCTGCAGAACGGCCGGATAAAGATAGGCCATCCCGGCGACGTCGAGCGCCTCCTGAAACGGCCCTTCGGCGGCGGTCGCCTCGAAAAGCGTGGAGGAGGAGGAAAAGCCGAAGGTCATCTGGCCGGCGGCGACGCGGCGGATATTCTCGACCGACGCTCCGGTCACTTCGGCACGCGCGGTCGTGTCAGGCATGTGCTGGTTCAGGATGTCGGCCATGCCCGCGCCAATGACGTAGAACAGGCCACCCGTGCCGCCCGTTCCGATCGAGACGCGCTCGGCGGCAAGCGTCGGTGTGGCCAGCGAAAATGCGATTCCCATCGCTGCGATTGATCTGAAAAGTTTCATTGCCTGTCCTCCCTGGATGGCTATCTGTGATGAGCTGATGATTTTGTCAGGCGGCCTCGTGTTCCCGGCTGGCCTGCGTACCGAGCGCCATGAAACTGGCGTGACTGGATGCGACGATTTCCTCGATCGCCCGTTCGTGATCGTTGCCGTCGACCTTGCCGTCCGAAAGGCGGCTGACGCGCTCGGGATTGATGAGCGCGTAGTAAAGCGAGCCGAGCAGAAACTGGCTGCGCCAGATCAGTCCGTCGAGCGGTGCGCCCGGCACGCATTCGCCAATCGCCTCGATGAAAGTGCGGCTGGTCTTGTCGAAGGCTTGCGAGATGATCGAGCGCGCGTCTTCGTTGCCTTCAGCCGACAAAATAGCGCGCATGCGCGTAAACTCCGCACCGCCGCCATCTGTGCCGCTCGATGACGAGAAGGCCGGCACGACATAGGCACGCAGGATCGCGCGCAAACGCTCGCTGCGATCGTGAATGCGCCGCGCCTCTCCCAGAAGTTCGAGACGACGCGCATTCATCGGTGCCGTGCGGCTTTCGTAAATCTCGCGAAGAAGATTGGCCTTGGAGCCGAAATGGTAGGTGAGGCTGCCGACATTGGCGCCTGCCTCCTTGGCGATCTCGCGCATGGAGACCGCGCTGTAGCCGTTGCGCGAAAACAGTCTCGCCGCAGCATCGATCAGGCCCTGACGCACATCTCCTCCCACGACTGACCTCCAATCGACCATGTTCCTTGTACAAATGTACAAATTCTATGCGCGTGTCAACCAGACGCTCAAAATGAGCTGTCGGTCGCATGGTTTTGCGACGACGGCATGTGGCTGCGGGATCGTGGTTTTGGAGCCGCTTGACCCGCTATCTGCTCAGGCGAGGTTCGTTCGGATAAACGCAGGCCACATGTTCGCGGCGCGTGATCCGCACGGCGACGATTGCGCCGTCACGTCAGGCGCATTTCATGAATAAAAACGGAAAGGGGAGGGCGCTTCGCGCGGCCTACTCGATGTCGATCCAGCTGTTCGGTGAAGCGCGCCGATACTGAGCGGGCCAATCCAGCGTGTCGCCGAGTTCGTGTGCCGCCCGCCACGGCCAGCGGGGGTCCGCAAGCATCGCGCGCGCCAGGGCGATCACGTCGGCTTTTTCGTCCTGCAGGATCGCTTCGGCCTGATGGGGCTGGGTTATCAGCCCAACGGCCCGAACCACGATGCCGCTGCGCTGGCGTACATGCCGGGCAAATTCGACCTGATAGTTCGGCTCGATCTTTATTTTCGCATCCGGCGAGATGCCTCCGCTGGTCACGTCCACATAGTCGCACCCGCGCTCCTTGAGGGCATTTGCGAAGATGGCCGCCTCGTCAGGATCGATGCCGCCATCAATCCAGTCCGAGCCGGTGAGCCGCACACCAAGCACCGTTCCTGACGGGCAGGCACGACGCGTGGCCTCGAAAACCTGCAAGGGAAACCGCATGCGGTTTTCGAGCGATCCGCCATAGCGGTCGGTCCGCCGGTTCGCAACCGGCGAGAGAAATTCATGCAGCAGGTAGCCATGCGCGGCATGCAGTTCGATGACATCGAAGCCGAGCCGCACGGCCCGGACTGCCGACGCCTCGAAAGCAGCGGTGAGCTGCGCCATGTCGTCCTCGCTCGCCATGGCAGGCACATGCCATTGCGGTGCCAAGGGAAGCGCCGAGGGGGCAATCGTCTCCCAGGCACCTTCGGCGGGCGAGAGCGGACCTCCTCCGTCCCACGGCACCTGGCTCGACGCCTTGCGGCCCGCATGCGCGATTTGAATGCCGAGCTTGATGTCGCTCACAGCCCGGACCGTTTTCACGGCCACCTCTAACGCGGCTTCTGTTTCGTCCGAATAAAGCCCGAGACAGCGCGGCGTGATGCGACCGCGCGGCTCGACGGCTGTGGCTTCGACCATAAGAAGTCCCGCACCGGACAGCGCAAGCGATCCCAGGTGGACGTGATGCCATTGCGTGGCTTTGCCGTCGTCCGCGCTGTACTGGCACATCGGTGCAATCGCGATCCGGTTTGCAAAATCCATCGATCCGATGCGGATGGGTGAGAATAGCTTGGATGTCATGTGGCGGCTTGTCCTTTTCGCGGCGGCGTGCGGCCGGTGTCACTCATCAGGTGCTTGTATGCGGATCGAGCGCGTCGCGCAGGCCATCTCCGAGGAACGAGAAAGCCAGCACGGTAAAGATCACCGGCACCATGGGAAAGAGCAGCCACGGGTAGAGCGCAACCGCTTCGATGTTCTGGGCCTCGGTCAAGAGGACGCCCCAACTGGTGATCGGCGGGCGCAGCCCGAGGCCGAGGAAGCTGAGGGCGGTTTCCGCAAGGATCATCGTGGGAATGGAAAGCGACGCCGAGGCGATCAGATGGCTCATGAAATTGGGAATGAGATGGCGGGCGATGATGCGCCGAGGACGCGCGCCGATCGTCACGGCAGCGGCGGTGAAATCCTCCTCGCGAAGAGACAAAAGCTTCGAGCGGACAGCACGGGCGAGCGACGGCCAGTCGAGCAAGGCGAGAATGAGCGTGATGCCGAAATAGACGAGCAGCGGGCTCCACGTCACGGGCAGGGCGGCAGACAGCGCCAGCCACAGGGGCAGTTCGGGGATGGAGCGCAGGACTTCGGTCGTCCGCTGGACCCAATAGTCCACCCGTCCGCCGAAATAGCCCGCCATGCCGCCGAAGAAGAGGCCGAGCACGAAGGAAAGCGCGACCCCTACGAGGCCGATGGTCAGCGATATGCGCGCGCCGTAGATGATGCGGGACGCGAGATCGCGGCCAAGCCTGTCCGTGCCCAGAAGGAACATGGTTCCGCCGTCGGGCGGGCAGACGAGACGGATCTCGGCGCGCACAAGACCCCAGAACAAATAAGGCTCGCCCCGACAAAAGAAGCGCAATGGCATCGGTTGCGACCGGTCGGGAACGTAGTTGCGCTCCAGCGTCTCCATATCGAGCGTGCCGACCATACGATAGGTGAAGGGGCCGACGAACCTGCCCTCATGAAACATGTGGACCGGCTGAGGCGGCATGAAAATCGAATCGGTGTGCCGCGCGGCCAGCGGATAGGGCGCCAGAAATTCGGCGATCACGATCGAGCCGTACGAAAAGCAAAGGAAGATCAGGCTGAAAAACGCAACGCGGTGGCGGCGAAAGCGCCACCATACGAGTTGGCTTTGCGAGGCGCGCATATAGCGCTCCGACTGGACGGTGCCGGCGGCCTGCGTCTGGTCCGGATCGAAAGGCTCGTCGGAAACGTAGTGCGGCAGTTTTCCGGTCAATGCCGACGTCCCCCTTCGAGCCTGACGCGTGGGTCCACCATGGCAAGGAGGATGTCGGACAGGAACATGCCGACGACCGTCAACACCGCCAAAAACATCAGGAATGAGCCGGCCAGATACATATCCTGGCTGCGCAGCGCAGAAAGCAGCATTGGGCCGGTGGTGGGCAGCGACATGACGGCCGAGACGATGACGGAGCCGGAAACAACCTGCGGCAGGAGCGTGCCGATATCGGAGATGAAGGGGTTCAGCACAGCCCGCAGCGGATAGCGCCGGAGCAGGCGTCCTTCCGGAACACCGCGGGCGCGCGCCGCCACCACATAGGGCCGATAGAGTTCATCCATCAGATTGGCGCGCAGACGGCGAATCATGCCGGCGGTGCCAGCCGTGCCGATGACGATAACGGGCACGATTAGATGCGCCAAAAGCGAGCCTGCTTTGGCCACGCTCCATGGGGCGTCCACATAATCCGGATCCATCAGGCCGCCGATCGACAGGCCGAAATAGCGGTTGGAAAGATAGAGCAGGATCAGCGCCAGCAGAAAGTTGGGCGTTGCAAGTCCGAGATAGCCGAGAAACGACAGCCCATTGTCCGCGATGCCGTAAGGACGCGTCGCGACGTAGATTCCGATCGGGAAGGACACGACATAGATGAACAGGATCGTCGCGAAATTCAGAACGAGAGACAGGAACAGCCTGTCGCCCACCACGTCCGCGACGGGCATGTTGTATTCGAACGAATAGCCGAAATCGCCGCGAAGAAACCCCGAAAACCAGGACAGATATTGAATGGGCAAAGGCTGGTCGAGGCCGTATTGCTCGCGCATGAAGTCTATTCGATCCTGATCCACCGCTTCGCCGGACGCCTGCATCTCGGCGATCATGGTGGTCAGGTAGTCTCCGGGCGGAAGCTGGATGATGACGAAGACGAGCACGCTGATGGCAAAGAGCGTGCCTATCATCGTAGCGATGCGGTGCAGCACGAAGGACAGCATGCGTTAGTCCTGCGCCTCCGCGAAGCGGGCCGGCGGCACCATGAAAAAACTGTCCGGCCTGTAGACGCCGAAGAACGCTCCGGGATTCCAGTTGAAGACGCCGCGTTCGGGAACGTTCTTCAGGTGGTTCGACACGACGACGACCTGATCGACATCGGACACGATGCCGATGCGCAGCGCCTGATCGGCATTGATGCGCAGCATCTCCCTCCAGATTTCCTCCTTGCGGGCCTCGTCGTCGGTTTCCGCCCACGCTTCGTTGAGGTCCAGCAATTCCTGCGCGACCGGCAGGTCGGGCGGATGGCCAGACGTGCCCTTGGTTTCGAAATAAGCGCCCCAGGCGGGCCATTCGGGCTGGCGCGAATTGGTAGGGGCGAGTTCTGCCGGATCGGAATGCGGGCCGGGCAGCGCGTTTTCCAACCCCGTCCAGACTGACATCAGCGTCAGTCCGGCCGATACCCGCCGCTCCATCGTATCGCGTTCGCCCGGACGCGGGATGATGGTGATACCGATGCGGGCAAGGTCTTCCGCCACCAGTTCCAGAACGTCGATCTGCTCGGTGTCTTCGCCGGCAGTTTCCACGACGACGACCATCGGACGACCATCAGGCAGAAGCCGCACACCGCCAGCGCCGCGTTCCGTCAAGCCAAGCCCGTCCAGCAGCCGGTTGGCCGTCTCAGGGTCGTATTGCGCGTACATGGCCGCGACTTCCGCGTCGTAAAGCGGAGAATCCGGCAGCACCGTATCGATGCCTGGACGCCCGAGGCCGTAGTAGATGGCCTCGTTGATGTCGTCGCGGTTGATCGCAAGCGACAGCGCCCGGCGAAAATCCGCCTGCCTGAAAAGACCGGCCCAGACGTCATCCTGCGCCGAGAGGTTCGGGAATAAAACGATGCGCGAGCCGCGCCCGCTTTGCCAACGGCGCACGTCGAAATTCTGGCTGTCCGCAGCACGATTGAGAAAGGCGAAATTGGCCAGACCCAGATAGTTGGCTTGAAGGTCGCTTTCGCCCGCGCCTGTCTTTGCAGGTATCAGGCGGGAGCTGGCGATCGCCATGGCGACTTCGTCGATATAGGGTAGTTGATGCCCGGCCGGATCGACGCGGTGAAAAAACGGATTTCGTGAGAACATGAAGCGGTCGGAGGGCGGATGGGTCTTCAGAACCCACGGCTCCAGCGACGGCATGTCGGGATTGCTGTTCTTGTAAGCCTGATCGAACTTGAAGTGGAGCGCGACCCAGTTGCGCTGGCCCTCTCGTCTGACCAACCCCGCCAGGATGTTCGGTTCGGCGTAGCGTTGGTGAAACTGCCTCAGATAGTGAGCCGGACGAAAGATGTAGAGCGGCTGCGCGCCTGCCAGCGCCGGCAGGAAATAGGGATTCGGCGCGGCCCACTCGTAGCGAACGGTCAAGGCGTCGGGAAAGCTGACCTTCGGCGGCTGGCCGTTGACGAGCAGTTCGCGCGGCGGTCCGTGCGGCGCCAGTTCCGCGTTGTTGGCGATGTCTTCCCAGTAATAGCGGAAGTCGTCAGACGTGAATGGCTTGCCGTCCGACCAGCGATGTCCTTCCCGCAGGTGGAAGGTGAAGATGCGGCCGTCCTCGACATCGACCGCCTTCGCGATATCGGGAACCAGATCGCCTTCGGGAGTAAAGCCGATCAGCCTAGCATAGCCGTAGACGACCATGCGGCGCGTGTCGCGCGCCTGTCCCTCGATAAGGCGCAACGTGCCGCCATAGTCGCCGATCTCTCCACCATGTAAGCGCGGATCATGGACGAGCGGCTCGGCTGGGACGCGCTCCTCGACGGGCGGCAGACTGCCATCGGCAACCTTTGCGGCCAGTGCCGGCGGCTCGCGATAGGGCATCGCGGCGGCGGGCAAGGCCATCGTCAACAAGGCACCGATCAGACAAGCCATTCGCATGCGAGACAGTCTCCGCTCAGCCGCTTGCGGGAGCAACCAGAAGGTTGGTGTGCCCCTTGTCGGAAAAAACGCGCTCCACAACATAGTCGTTCGCGCCAAGCCATCTTCGGAAATCCTCCGTCGAGGCTTCGGCGATTTCGATGAAAATCAACGGGCGGTGCCTTGCAATGGTTTTTGCAGCACCGGCCAGAACGTCCATTTCCATCGTCTCGACATCGATCTTCAAGAAGTCGACGGGTTCGGTCAAGAGTTCGTCCAGCGGAAGCACGGAGATGTCGCCCTTCGCGTCCACGACGAGACGCGTGGCTCCGAGGCCGCCGCGATCGCCGCGAATGGCGCGCATGCGGCTACGGCCCGCGCCCACGCCATGACCGATCCGGGTCAAATCGACATTTTCAAGCCGGTTCCACTCGACGGCGAGAGCGGCCAGCGCCGCCGCATCCGATAGTGGTTCGAAAGGAATGACACGCGCCGCTTGCATTGGTCCCGCAAAGAAAACCGTGTGATTGCCCGTATTGGCACCGATATCGGCGATGACCCGGCCGGGGCCAATGCGCGCAGCGAGATAGGCCAATTCGTCCTGTTCGAAAAACATGCCGCGCGTCTGGTCGCGTTCGATGCCTGCGTTTCGGCCGCTATAGGGCAGGGTATAGGTGCGCTCGCCATAAGGCACCGCCATGCGCGCGGGGCTGTGCGAAAGGCGGGCCAGCACGTCCTGCCGCGCTGCCTCGTTCAGTAAGGGCGGCTCGTTCGCGCTGAAGCTGAGAGCCTGTGCAAGCTTGATGCTTTGCGTGTCCTGCCAAAGCTGGAACAGGCTTTCCATATCGTCGGCCGCATCGAGCGCGCCCGTTTCCGCCAGTTTCAAAACAGCGTCCGTACGCGCGAAAAGCGTGTGCCCGACCCACCAGTGCAGCAACGCGTGCGGCAGTCTGTCGGCTTCGTCGAAGGCCAGCCGCGACGGACGCCACAAAGCAGGCGGTGAACCGGTTTCAAGCGCTCCGAAAATGATGTCGTAGCGTGTCATCGCAAGGGCGGCACGCGGGATCGCCGAGTGTGACGGCTGTTCGTCGGGCGAGACGTGAAACATCCAGTCGCAGCCGGCGTCCTTTGCCTGTCTTGCCAGTTCAACAAGCCGCGCACCGAACACTGCGCCGCGCGGCAGCGGCACGAATTGAATCTCTGAAAACGGATCGGTCGGAGCGACGGTGTCGTCGTTTGTCGCAAGGCGCATTTTAGTTCGCCTCGACCGTTGTGTGGAGTGTCGCCGGGTTCACCGCAGCGAAGTCACCGCCGCGACTGTAATTGTCGTGCCACGCCACGAGCGGTTCGATAAACGGTCCGCTGGCATAAAGGCCCAGCTTGAAATACGGGCCTTTGTCCTGATTTCGGTAGCCGAGCGGGCCACGATGGCTGAACATCAAATCTCCATTCACATAGGCGTCGATTTCGCTGTTCGCATCGCGCGACCAGAATGCGCGCACGACAATATCCATCCATGCCCCGGGCGTTGCCGGGCGTTCGGCGAAAAGATGGATGGTTTCGGGCGATGGCGACGCCACCGGCCCGGCTGCGCCCGTAAAGCGAACCCGCCCATCGAGATAGCGTAAGGCAAGCGGTGGCTTACCCGACGGTTGGCCGAGCCGCGCCTGATCGTGCCATTGGGCAAGCACGATGCCCGTATCCGGGGGCGGAGCGAAATCTTCGGGCAGGAAGGTTGAAAAGCCGTACCAGCATTCGCTTTCCGGCTCCGCATTCCACCAGTCGCGCAGTTCGGCACGCGTGCCCTGGCTGACATTGTCGCCGGGCCGAAGCTCGAAGCGGCACGAGAAGCGTCCAACACGCGCGCGGTTGTCGTCGACCTTCGCCGAATAGGGCGCAGTGAGACGGCGCGTGCTCCAGCCATCCAGCGTTCCCGAACTGAAATCAAGATGGACGGTCGGTTCGCCCTTCGGGTCGGTGACCAGCGCCTTTTCGATCTCTTGATGTTCTGCGAGGCTGCGTCCACCAAGGCTCTGCGGCGGCGGCACTTCATGGGCGCGCACCGTATGACCGGGGCCTGCTTCCACCATGCCGGGCTCGGCTCCGTCCGGCGAAGGCAGGAAATTCGGTCCCCACTGGGACGAACCCGAGTGGGTGAGACCGATGCGGTCGAGATCGAGCTTGTTGTCAGGATCGGGCTCGGGCACCGCCATGATGAGCGAGCGCGTATAGGGATGACGAGGGTCCTTGAACAGGCTGTCCCTCGGCGCGGTTTCGACCAGCCTGCCGCCCGACATGACCGCGATGCGATCGGCAAGATAATCCACTACGGCAAGATTGTGCGAGATAAACAGGCAGGTCAGGCCGAGCTTGTCCTTCAGGTCGCGCAAAAGGTTCAGAATCTGCGCCTGCACCGATACGTCGAGCGCCGAGACGGGCTCGTCCAGCACAAGAAGCTCGGGGTCGAGCGCAAGAGCGCGGGCAATGCCGATGCGTTGGCGCTGGCCGCCTGAAAAGCTGTGCGGGTAACGGGTAAGATGGCTCTCGTCGAGGCCGACGAGATGCATCAGCTCGACGGCCTTGGCACGTCGGCTGGCCGGCGTTCCGACGCCATGGACGGTGAGAGGTTCGGTCACGATGGAGCCGACGGTCATGCGCGGATTGAGTGCCGAATAGGGGTTCTGGAAGACGAACTGGATGCGCCGTCGCCATTGCCGCAGGTCTTCGCCGGAAAGGGCGAGAACGTCCGTCTCGCCGCCTTTTGCGTCCGCCATGAGAACCGTTCCCGCATCGGGATCTATCCCGCGCGCGAGGATGCGGGTAACGGTCGTCTTGCCGCTGCCGCTTTCGCCGACGAGGCCGAAACACTCGCCGCGCCGGATTTCGAAGGAAACGTTGTTGACCGCGAGTGTGGCATCCGCGCCGTCCTTGCGCGACCACAGGCCGGATTTGCGCGACGTGAAGCGTTTCATCAATCCCGATGCGCGCAGCAGGATTTCACCGTCCATCTCTTTCGGTGCATCCCGATCCTTGATGGAAACCTTGATTTCGCGAAGCGGTTTCAGCCGCTGCGACCGCGGCATATGCAGCTTCGGCACAGCGCCGATGAGGGCTTTCAGATAGGGATGGCGCGGTTCGGCGAAAAGCTCCGCCGCCGTGCCGCTTTCCATCACCCGGCCGTGATGCATTACCACCATTTCGTCGGCAAGGTTGGCGACGACGCCCAGATCGTGTGCGATCAGCAATATGGCTGTGCCGTGCTGTTGCTGGAGGTCGCGCAGCAGGCGCAGGATTTCGGCCTGCACGGTTACGTCCAGCGCTGTGGTCGGTTCGTCGGCGATGAGCAGGGCAGGGCGGGTGATGGTGGCCATCGCGATCATGGCGCGCTGGTTGAGACCGCCGGAAAGCTCGAACGGATATGCGTCGATCTGCTTGTCGGGCTTCTTGAAGCCGACGGCCTCCAGCGCGGCGATTGCGCGGGCGCGCGCCTCCTTCGCGCCGACGCTTTCGTGCAGCATCAAAGCTTCGGTGATCTGCGCACCGATCGTGTGAAACGCGGAGAACGAGGTCGATGGTTCCTGAAAGATCATCGATATGCGCGCGCCGCGAAGTGCTGCGAATTGCTTGGAGCGGGGCGGCAGAGTTGCCAGGTCGAGGGGCGCAGACTGGCCGTCGTCGAAAATGATGGAGCCGTCGATCATGCGGGCGATGCGAGGTAGAAGCCCCATGATCGCATGCGCCGTCACCGATTTTCCGGAGCCTGATTCCCCCACCAGCGCCACGGTACGTCCGCGCGGCACCCGGAAGGATATGCCGCCGACCGCCCTGATACGCCCTGCCGGCGTGCGAAAGTCCACCATCAGGTTTTCAATGCGCAAGAGGTCGTTCATCTGGTCGGCGTCTGTGGGATCTGCTGCTCCATCCATAAAAATATTCATGCCCCAAGGTCGAGGTTGCAGTCCAGCAGATGCAGCGTGCCGCCTTCAAGGCGCAGGTGAATAGCAACCCCATGTGACGGTAAGCGGACAGGCGGGGGCACGGTCATGTCCCACCCCGTCGCGGCGGACAGCAATGCGCGCATGACGCCCTTATGCGTGACGATGACGGCGCGCGCGGGCGCCTCCATCAAAGCGGCCATGGCGCGATCCCGAACCATTCGCGGGCTTTCGCCGTCGTCTGGCTGGAAATCCAGCCCCTTCTTTTCAGCAGCAGCGAAACCTTCGCCGCCGGCTGCGCGCATCTCGGCAAGGGTCATCCCTTCGAGGCTACCCCAATCCATCTCGATCAGCCGTTCGTCTGGAACGGGATCGAGCTGCATTGCCCGTGCCGTATCAAGGCAGCGCGACAAGGGGCTGCTGAGGCAAGGCGCGCCGACAAAGGCGGCAGGCATGCGCCATCCGGCCGCCATGCGCCGGCCTTCGTCCGTCAGGGCGATATCGGCGCGACCCTGAATGCGCCCTGCCGCGTTCCAGGCGGTCGGCGCATGGCGCAGGACCAGAAAATGCTTCGCGGCATTCGCGCTCAAGATGAAACTCCGGTCTTCGATCCAGCGGATCGACGTCGGTGCTCAGTCATGGCCCTTGCGCGGCCGCACGAGCGAGAACACCTCGACGGTATCCTTGAAGCCGCGAAGCGGCACATGGCCCATCCCTTGCCATCGCTTCGGCATGTATGCGGCGATATCCTCGGTCGCCAGCACATCCACGCGCATGGTCTTGGTCATCTTTTCCATCCGCTCGACCTCGTTGACGCTCGGGCCGATGACCGAAAACGACAGCCGCTGCCTGATGCCGATATTGCCGAGACGCACCTCACCGACGCACATGGCTATGCCAAATTTCACCTCGGGGTCGTCGCGTTCCGTGCGGCGTTTGTTGACGCCTCTGGCGGCGCGCATCGCGTTGTCGGCCGCGCGGGTGCCCAGGACCGAAGCCTGTCGCTGGCTGTAGGCCCCCTCGGCTATCGGAAAAACCGCAAGGACGGCATCGCCGACAAAGGCAAGGATTTCGCCGCCCGCTTCGGCCACCGTGCGACCTGTGCAATCGAAAAAGTCGTTCAGCAGCGCCAGATAGGATTCGCTGTCCATGCTTTCGGCCAGCGCGGTGGAGTTGCGCAGGTCCGAATACCAGATCAGTGCGCGGACCTGACTGCCGCTGCCAAGCGTGATGCGGCCGCCGAGAACCTCCCGCGCGACCGTCGGGCCGAGATAGGTGTTGGCCACGCTGAAGATCAGCCGCGGCAAGGCAAGCGACTTGCAGACGAGCGCGAGGAAGGGCTGAAGCGCTTTCAGGGCGGCCATGGAGTCTTCGCAAAACCCCTCGGGCGATTTGCTGGCCCATGCCACGTAAAGGCCGAAATCGCGATCGGTATCTTCCTGCCGCAGCAACGACTCGTCGGCAAAGAGCTGGGTCAAAAGCGCTACGAAATCGACGTAGCCGTCTTTGCGCAATTCGTCGTAGAGCATGAAGGTCGGATCGGGCGTTCCGTCCGCCGGTCCCAGCCGCGCGCGCAAAAGTGTGGAGCCATTGTCGACCATCCATTTGACGTTGCTGCGCCGCCATTCGGTGTCGTCTGCTTCACGGTCGAAGCGATGGCTCGTCACACCGTTCTGCGATGTCCAGAGCAGCGTTTCGGCCTCGAACAGCGGATGCAGGGTTGGCCAGGTCAGCCGACAGCGATGAACGGGAACCCCGATCGATATCAGCCGCGCGGCAAGCTCGGGGACGATGGTTTTCAGTCTGGTATCGCCTAGAGCCGCGCCGACGAGCCAATTGCCGATTTCGTGGATTCTGGAGGCTTCAATCGGCATTCGAATGTCCGGTTCCGAGGGCTGGCAGGTCGATCACCTGACCTATGCGTGCCGCCGTCGTCGCCGGAAAGTCGCGCTGGCAGGACAGTTCGATCTCGCGCAGCGTCGCATCCGAGTTCTTGAACGAATGATGGAAAAGCAACAGGCGCTTGACGTCTGCGCGTAAGGAAAGACGCACGCCCTCTTCATGAGAGGAGTGCCCATAACCCTTGAACCGCTCCATCTCGGCGTCGGAAAAATTCGTGTCGTAGATCAAGACGTCGGCCCCGCGTACGAATTCCGTCAACGCGGTGTCGACGGTGCCGGGGGTATGCTCGTGGTCGGTCGCGTATACAACGGCTCGGCCGCCACTTTCCACACGATAGGCAACGGCACCGTTTGGATGATTGAGGCGGTGCGTCAAAATTCGGATATCTGCGGCGGGCCTAAGCACGTCCTGCGGCCGGAACGTGCGAAATTCCACCTTCGCCTTTGCCGCTTCCACGCCGACAGGATGGAATGGAGGGCGCATGAAATCGCGGATCACCGTTTCGCAATCGGCACCATCCAGCATGTGACCGAGATGAATGCGCACGGTCGCGTCGGGATCGAGCAGAGGGAAGAAATAGGGCAGGCCCATGATGTGATCGTAATGGACATGCCCGAAGAAAAGGTCGATTTCGGCTCGCCTTGCCGCATGAAGCATCCGCCCGCATTCCACGATGCCCGAGCCGGCATCGAAGACGAGCGCCTGGCCGGCCGCTTCCATCAGCACGCAGCAGCTTCGCGCGCCGAACTCGCTCGGATCGTCCGGTGCCGATGGGATCGATCCGCGCGTGCCGTAGATCGTCAGCCTGATGCCGGTGGAGCCGGATGCTTCAGGAGTCATGTTCAGAGTCGGTCTCGCCGCGCAGCATGACAAGTTCCGCCGAGGTGCGGCTCAGGCGCTGCGCCAGTTCGCGCAGCATGGCAAGGGCCATGCGCGGCGACGAATCCAGCATTTCGCCGAGACATTCCTTGGCGATGCACAATGTGCGCAAGGGCGTCAGCGCCTTTACGGTCGCGGTGCGCGGCACGTCGCAAAGAATGCCGATCTCACCGACGATCTCGTGCTGTCCGAGCCGCGCGAGTTCGATCGGCCCAATGGGTGAATCGGCCAGCACAGCGACTTCGCCCGACAAGATGACGAAGGCGCTGTCGCCGGGGTCTCCCTGCCGGAACAATATTTCGCCTGCGTCGAACCGGATCGTTTCGCCTGTATAGGCGATCAGTTTGAGTTGCGGTGTCTCCACGCCCTTGAAAAGCGGGCTTCGCCGGAGAACATCGACTTCATCGGTCAGCAAACTCATGATGTTCGCTCCAAAGATCAGGACGCTTTCGAGTGCGCCGCTTCGGTTGAAGATTGGCGAAAGTTCTCTTCGCCCGCAAGCATTTCGTCGCTCGTTATGCGTCCGTTCTGAAAATCGATCGACCGCTGGAAGGCGTCCGCATGCGCGGGATTGCTCACGACCCAGAACGTGCCGAAAGGACGTTCCGCATCGCGCCCGCGCTCCAGCGTTGCATCGAGGACTTTCTGCTGCAGTCCGCCGTCGAGCGAGGACAGGCAGCGATTGGCCACGAGATAGTCGGGCGCCTTCAATATGGCGCGCGCCAGCGCCAGACGCTGCTGCTGGCTGACCGTCAGGCGCTTGGCTCCCGATCCGATATCGAAATCGAGCGCCGCCTCAAGCACCGTGTCGGTCAGGTCGTTGGCGGCGATGACCGCTGCGATTTCGGTATCCAGAGCCTCCGCCGTCGCGGCGGTCACCTCCGATACTCTGCCGAAGACGATATTGTCCCGGATCGTGGCGGACGGGTTGAAACTGTCGGGCTCATATGGGTCGACCCGTTCGCGCAGCGCCGGCGAGGCATCCTCATACACATTGTAGCGGGTCCTGATGATCTGCTCCTTCAGGTCGGGTGTCAGCAAACCCAGCCTGTAGCGCGGTTCGGAATAGGACATTGCCAGTACGATCAGGGTACGCCTGTCGGCGATGTCCGCCGACATGACATCGCGGCCTTCGATGCGACTGAGGACGGCGCGAAACGCCTCTATTTCCTCTGCCGAGCCAATGGACATGCGGCGCATGAGCGGATTGCCGTCTTCCATGCCGCCGAAAATTTCGACCAGCGTTTCGGCCATTTTCCGGCCCATTTCAGCCAACGGCTTCTCCAGCCCGGAAGCCAGGATGATGTTCTGCAACTCCTCAAGCGCCAGAAGTTGCAAAGCCATCGAACCCTCGTCGCGCATCGCGCCGAAGACGATATTCTCGATGATTGTCGCGTCAGTCAGGTAGCTGTCCGGCTCGAAGCGCTGGATGGCGTTCACGAGATCGCGCTCTTCCATCCTTTTGCGGAAATCGGCGCGCGCGGCCAATATGCGCTCTTTCATCGGTTCGGCGAGGGCATCGGGCACGAGCGATCCGAGACCGATGCGGTTGACGTCCCGGTCGAGTTGCGTGATCGACAACACCGCCCTGATGGCGTCGAGCCTTTCCTTTTCGCTCGTGCCGATGGCTCCGTGATCGACCCAGTCGCCCAGCGCCGTCTCGACACTGTTGCCGGACGCGATGGATTCCATGCGCGCCAACCGTTCGCGCCGCGTGGTCGGCTCTTGCAGTTCGTCCTGCAGGCTGTGCATCAACGGATAAAACAACGCCATTCGCAGGGTCGATTGCGGGAAATAGGTCGCCGTGTCGACGAACGCGATGCGCCTGCCGGTGATGCTTTCCGGCAGGTCGGACAACGTCCGCCCATTATCCGTAACGGAGCCTTCCGCCGGCTGGGACAACAGCGCCAGCGCCTCCGCAACGCTTTCCGCGCCGTCACCGACTGGCCCGGTCGCGGCGACCTGCTGCTTCAGCGGAAGTTCGAGATCGACGCCATTCGTCAGGGCCACCCCAGTCTCGTCACGGATCGTCACACCTTCCAGCCGCAAGGGACCGACGAGATGCGGCACGGACCCGTTGGCGACAGCCTGTGCGCGCGGGTTAACGAGCCCGTCGATATAGAACTGCTCGATCACCTGTTCGTATTTCACGTTGACGTCGAGACGGGTCAGGTCCCAGTCGATGAGGTCTTTCAGCGGCGCGGGCAGTTCGCGATAGGCCGAAATGACGGCGACCAGCGCACCGATATCCATGCGCCCGGTGATCGCGAAATATCCGCCGAACAGATAGAAGATGAAGGGCGTCGCCTGCGACAGGAAGTTGTTGAGAAATTTGACGAAGAACTTCCACTGATAAATGTCGAACCGGATCAGGAAGATGCGGCCCAACTCGTCCGAAATGCGTGCGCGGACATAGTTCGAAACGTCGTTGGTGCGGATGGCGGGCATGCCTTCGACGATCTCGCCGACGCTTCCCGCCAGCATGCGCGCGGCCAGTTGGCGCTGCCGCCCCAGTATCAGCAGCCGTCGCCGCATGCGCGGGATCACGATCATCTGCAGCAGCATGACCCCGAGCGCGACAAAGCCCAAAGTCGTGCTTTGCACGAAGATGAAAACCATCGCGGTGAGGATCTGGCTGGTGAGGTATATCGGCTGGATGACGGCATCGCCGATGAAGCCGCCGATGGGCTCCAACTCGTCCTTGACCATGCTGGCGATTTCGGCCGGGCGCACGCGGCGCAGACGCCGCACTGGAAAGCGCAGCACCCGGTCGACCAGTTCGTAGCGCAGCCGCCGCAACATCCGCTCGCCAAGGCGGCCCTTGTAGATGTTCAGGTAGTATTTGAACGCGCCGTTGACGATGACGAGGCCCAAAAACAACCCCGAAAGGACATAGAGCGACTGGATGCGGTCGAGTTCAAAGCCGGGATGCAGGTTCACGCCGCCGACGAAGGGCAGATAATCGGGCAAGGACCACCGAAAATAGGTGTCGGTGCTTTCGGCACCGTTTTCGAAACCCATGCCTTGTATCGGCCCGTTGATGATGAGCTTGGGCAGGTTCAGCGACAAATAGAGCGGGATGACGGATACTAGAACGATCACCAGCATCCAAAGCTGCTGGCGACGGGTATGCGACCATAGATATTGGTAGAGTGATGGCGCCATGAATGGATCGTCTGATTGATCTGCCTTGCCAAGCCTGCCAGCCCGGCTTTACGAGAGTAGTCATTTCCCGGCCAAAGTGCGAGCATGCATTCGTCCGCTTTACGAAACAGTCCGGTCGCATTTCATGCACCGATGAAGCTTCCGGACCATCCGATGCCGTCGGGTGATCGGACCATGGCGCGCCTGTGGCTGCGCGCGCTGGAAGCGGCCGGCGCAAAGCCCGTGGTGGCCAGCACCTTTTCCAGTCGCGACGGCAGGGGCGATCCGGTCCGGCAACGCGATCTCATGACGGCGGCGGAACTGGAAGCGGAGCGTGTCGCCAAGTCGCTGCTGGCCGGTCCGCGCCCTGCCGCCTGGTTCACCTATCACAACTATTACAAGGCTCCCGATCTCGTCGGTCCGCTCGTCGCCGGGCGTCTTGGCATTCCGTACATCATCGCGGAAGCATCCAGCGCGCCGCGCCGCGCCGCCGGGCCTTACGCGCTGTTTTCGGAACGGGCTGATATCGCCACCCGGGCGGCCGACATGCATTTCGTCGTGAACGGGAGAGATGTTGTCGGGCTCGAAGCGCTTGGCGCGAAGGGGATCGTCCGTTGCCGTCCGTTCATCGATGTGCAGGACTGGCCGGCGCGGCGTGAGTGGGCGCCTTCTCGCCCGGTGCGGCTCATCGTGGCAGCCATGATGCGTGCGGGAGACAAGATGGCGTCATACCGCTTGCTGGCCGAAGCGCTGGCCGACGCGCCGTCCGGGTGGCAACTCGAGATCGTCGGAGATGGGCCTGAACGCGCCGCCGTGGAGGCCCTGTTCCGACCGTTCGGCGAGAAGGTGGCTTTCCTTGGACAGATCGAGCAAACGGAACTCGCAAAACGATTTCGTGCGGCCGACCTTCTGGTATGGCCGGGCATCAACGAGGCATTCGGCATGGTCTATCTCGAAGCGGCCGCCAGCGGCGGCCCGGCACTCGCAACCCCGTCCGGCGGTGTTGCGGAAGTGGTGTCGCACGGGCAAGGCGGCGTGATCAGCGCTTCAGCGGATGCGCCTTCCTATGCACGAGCGCTGGGTGAGCTTCTTTCCGCGCCTGAGCAACTCGTAATGCTGGGCAAGGGCGCAGCCATGCTCGCGCGCCGCGATCACGCGCTCGAAACGGCGGCCGATTTGATCAGGCGGTTGCTTCCGGGCCTCGAACGCGCACTGACGGGCGACCACCCATGCGTGTGATGATCGTCGTGACGCATCTTCTGGGCGTCGGGCATCTGGCTCGTGCGGTGGCGTTGGCCGACGCCTTCACCGAGGCAGGCCACCAGACGCTTCTCGTCACCGGTGGACGGCCTTCGGCGCTTCATCGACCGACTGAAGACGTTGAAATGGTGCAACTTCCGCCCGTTCATGCGGTCGGCACGGATTTCGTGAATCTGCGCAATGAGACGGGGCATGTGGCGTCTACGCAGATTTTCTCCGAGCGGGCGAGGCTGCTGGTAGGCGCGGCCGACGACTTCCAGCCCGACGCCATCTTGACCGAGACATACCCGTTCGGACGCAAGGCGTTGCGAGAAGAGTTCGACGCCCTGATCGAATGGTCTGAAAAGGCCGGTAAGCGGCCGCTTGTGTTCGCCTCCATTCGCGATATCCTCAATCCACCTTCCAGTGCCGCAAAGGCTCAGCGCGCCGAAGAGACGATCATCGAGCACTATGACGGCGTGCTGGTTCATGGCGATGAAGGGGACGCACCGCTCGCGCTGTCGTGGCCGGTAAGCGAGCGGCTGGACGCTTTCCTGCATTATACGGGGTATGTCACGCGGCAACGCGAAGCGCTTTCCGCCGGGCAGGAAGGCGGCGGCATTCTCGTCTCCGCTGGTGGCGGCATGGCGGGATTGCCGCTTTTCCGCGTTGCGGTCGCGGCGGCGTCGCAGATGCAGGAACGGCAATGGCATATCCTTGTGGGCGAGGGCGTTGCCGAAGCGGAGATGGAGCAACTCGTCCGCAATGCGCCGCCGAATGCAAAGGTCGAGCGCGCGCGCGCCGATTTCCCGGCCCTTCTTGTTCGAGCCGATCTTTCGATCAGCCAGGCGGGCTACAACACGGCCGCCGATCTGGCTGGTGCGGGCACGCGCGCCATTCTCGTGCCGTTCGCCGAAGGTGGCGAGCAGGAGCAAAGCCTTCGCGCAGAAGGGCTGGCGGCCAGCGGCCGGGCATCGGTTCTGCCAGCAGATGAGCTGACATCCGAGGCGCTTTGCGACATGGCCCGCAGCGTTCTTGAAACGCCCCGGCCCGTTGCGCGAAAGTCAGCGCAAGGCGCTTCTCGCACCGTCACCATCGTTGCCGATGCCTGCGCCGCACGCGACCGGATCGACGCTGCGTTCGCCGCTTTTTCCAGGCGTCTCGATGAACTTGCTCATGATGGACGAACCGTCGATGTCTGGTGGCGCGATGACGACGCCGCATCGGATACGCTGGCCCTGCATCGTCTGTTGCAGCTTCGCCGGGATTTGGGTGTGCCGCTGGCGCTTGCAGCAAGCCCCGGTCTCGTGGAGCCGAGCCTGCCTGCCCTTCTGCAAGATGAGAAGGACGTATACGCGCTCGTCCATGGCGTTTCCCATCTCAACAACGCGCCGACCGGAGCGAAGAAGCAGGAGCTGGGTTTCGTCGACCTGGCCGTGATGCTGCAAAATCTGCAAAAAGGTCTCGAAACCCATCTTGCGACGTTCGGGCCGCTCGGCCTGCCCGTTCTCGTGCCGCCGTGGAACCGCATCGACGCCGATATCGTGGGCGGGCTTCAAGCAATCGGTTTTACGGGGCTTTCGACGTTTGGCAAACGCGCCGCACTGCGTCATGACGGCCTTGCGATCTGCAATACGCATCTCGATCCCGTGGCCTGGCGTCAGGGCAAACGGCTTGGAGATGTGGCCGCTCTTCTGGACAAGGCGCATGTGCTTTTGACCGAGCAAGAGCCGATCGGCATCCTGACCCATCACCTTATTCATGACGGCGCGACGTGGCGCTTTCTGGAGCGTTTGCTGGGCCTTCTGGCAGGGCACTCGGCGGTGCGGTTTCGCGCCGCTACGGACCTTTGGGCGCCCCAATTCGATCCGACATCAACTGCAAAAGGGTCTTGATCCCGGCATCTGCGGAAAAGTCCGTTTGCACCCGCGCAAAAGCGGCCGCGCCGAGGCGTTGACGCAGCGTCGGCTGCGTTATGAGGCGTTGAAGCGCATCGGCAAGCGCACGTGGCTGCGCTGGTGGAACGAGCAGGCCCTCGACACCATCGGTCACGAATTCGGGCACGCCCGCATAGTCGGTCGACAAAATGGGCAGCGCCTGCGCGGCGGCTTCCATCAGCACATTCGGCAGGCCGTCACGGTCCCCGCCGTCGCCCTCGCGGCAGGCGAGCACGAAGAGATCCGCCTCACGGAGCGCTTCAACGACCTCGCCTTGCGGACGCGCGCCGCGCCAGTCGATCCTGTCGGCGATCCCCAGCCGTTCGGCCTGCTGCGCCAACGGGCCGGCAAGCTCTCCGCCGCCGATATGAACGAGCCGCCATTGGAGTTCTTTGGGCAGCATGGCGAGCGCGTCGATGAGATCGGCATAGCCTTTCTTGGCGACGAGGCGTCCGACGCTGACGAGGACGACCTCGTCATTCGTGCCGTCGGCTTGCGAGGTGCGCTGCGGCGGGGCGGGAAAGCGGGCAAGGTTCAACCCGTGATAAACGAGGCGCACGCGGCCTGCGTCGTCAGGCGGCGACAGACGCGCCAGTTCCGCATGACCCTGCCGTGTGCATGTCACGCCCCACTGACTGTCAGCGATCTTCTCGCGCTTTTCCCATTCGGGCGTCGTCCAGATATCCTTAGCGTGCGCGGAAAAGCTGAAATCGATCTCTTTCAACTGCGCCGCGTAACGCGCGACGGAGGCTGGCGTGTGAAGGAAATGTGCGTGAAGCCGCGTGATGCGGTCGGGCAATTCGCGCGCCAGAACGGCTGCCTGTCCCAGTCTGCGCATGCGATTGGGCGTCGGATCACGCCTTATGTCGGCGAGAGCTACCCGCAGGAAATGCGAAAGCCCCATGTGACGACGCAGGGACCAGATGCCGCGCAGGACGCGAAGCGGTTCCTGATAGAGATATTCTGGAAGATAGCGAACCTCAGCTACGATCTCCCGATGAATAGGGTGCCGGGCGCTGTCGGTCGGCTGTCGCAAAGACCAGAGTTCGACATTCAGCCCCGCCAGTTCGAGGCCGCGTATCTCCTGTGCGATGAAGGTTTCGGAAAGGCGCGGATAGCCTTTCAGGACGATCGCGATGCGTGGCCCTGCCGGGTCACTGGCCGATTTTTCGCATTCGCTGCGAAGAGGGGCCGGCGAGGCAGTCCCGAACTGCCCGGTCGATCGTGTCGAGTCCATCAAGTAGCCTTGGCAATGCGTTTTCTGAAGGTTTGGGACGGCCCGGCAGGGCGCGGATGGCCGCCGCCATTTCGCGTGGATCGCGCGCCGCGCCGGTTTCGAGGCTTGCACCGCTGAGCGTCGAAATCAGCCCGAGTTCGGCGGCGCGCTCGGCCCGGATGGTCTGCTCCATCCGCGGCGTCCGGCGCGGAACGATGACGGAGCGCTTGTCGAAGGACAGGATTTCGCAAAAGGTGTTGTAGCCCCCCATGGCGACGACGCCTTCGGATTTCTCGATCAGATGTTCGAGGCGCGCATCGAAGGTGATCGCCTCGACATCCGGCAGAGCGGCGATGCGCTCCATGAATGCGGCGCGCCTTTCGGGCGGAATGAATGGACCGAAGACCAGAAGCGCAGCCAGCGGCAGGTTCCGGTCGATCTCGTAGGCGGACAGCACCCAGTCGATCAGTTCCTCGCCATCGCCGCCGCCGCCGGTCGTGACAAGCAGATGGGGACGTTTGGTGATGGCCGGATAGGACGCCGTCACCGATTCCTGCGGCAGTTCGCGGCGCAGATAGCCGGTATAGGTTATCGCATTGGCGAGACTATCCGGCAGGGTAAAGGGTGCCAGAGGCTCGTGGATTTCTGAAAGGCCGTAAACCCAAACCTCATCATAGAACGAAGCGAGCGCGTCCGTCGCGCCCTTCCTTTCCCATTCGGGGACGATCACCGAGGCTTCGTCCAGCACGTCGCGCAGGCCCAGAACGATCCGCGCGCCGGTCGATTTGAGGTGCTCCAGTGTCGGGAGCAGTTCGTCGCGAAAGCCGGTCGGCTCCTTGTCAACGATCAGGATGTCGGGGTTCAGGCTGCGCGCCGTCGCCATGATGATCGAGCGGCGCATCTGCACCGTCTCGTCAAGCGAGATGCGCATGTTCGAGGTCGTGTAGCCGCCATTGGCCTGTTTGACGACGCCCGGCACGCGCACATAGTCGACGCCGTCCTCGAAATCGAAACGGCCGACGATGGGCGAGCCGGAAATGATGACAATGGAAGCGTCGGCAAGCGATCCGGCCAACCGGTTGGCGATCGCGCGACACCGCCGAAGATGCCCGAGCCCGAACGTGTCGTGGCTGTAGATCAGTATCCGGGGGCCTTCGCCGCCGGAGCGATCCTGCCTATAACCTTGACCCATCCATACCCCCAAAGGGACTCGTTCCATCAGAATTGATCCTTGTTGCAGTTGCACTGCGACAGCACAATCGCAAACTGCGTCAAAGCGGGCGCGGCGGCCGTTTACGGCCGGTTATGGTCGCCGGGCTGCAACTCAACGGGCAAGTCCGGCCAGCCAGTTTCCGATCATCGCCGCACCGGCTCTTTCGAGGCCATGCGCATATCGGTGCGCATCCTTGCGCAATTTTACCGGGTCGATGCCGGAGGTGCCAAGTTCGCTGGCGTGTCCGAGCAGCCAATGTTCGAACCGCGAGCCCAGCACTTCGGGGTGAAACTGGAGGGCCAGGAGATTACGTCCACGCGAAAACGCCTGATTGCGGCAGATCGGCGTCGAGGCGAGGTGCTCGCAGCCTTCGGGCATGTCGAATGTGTCGCCATGCCAGTGAAGGACGGATACGCCGTCGAGCTCAGCCAGCGGATGATCCCGGCCGGCTTGCGTCAATTCGAGGGTCGACCAGCCGATTTCCTTGGCCGGGCCGGGATAGACGCGCGCGCCAAGCGCTGCGGCGATAAGCTGCGCGCCAAGGCATATGCCGAGCGTCGGCCGTCCCGCACGAAGGCGCGTTTCGATGAACTGCCGCTCGGCTTCGATGACGGGATAGGCGTCGTGATCGTAGACGCCGATCGGGCCGCCCAGCACCACCAGCAGGTCGGGCGCGAGCGGATCGAGCGAGGCAGGGTCGCGCTCGGCCATTTCGACATATTCGATCTCATAGCCCGCCGAACGGAGCGGTGCCTCGAAGCTGCCAAGGTCTTCGAAGCCGACATGGCGAAAGGCCTGAACGGTCAGCCCCGTCATAAGTTTGTCTCCATCCTCGCGCCGTCCTGGCCGGAAAAGCGGGAGATAAGGATGAGCTCCAGATCCTTCAACGCCGCTGCGGCAGTCGCCAGCGGTTCGGTTCCCGATCCGATCGCGACCGTCTCGCCCATGGCATCGGTTGTAATGCGGATCGCCTTGTTCTTGCCTCGGATTTCAGCCAGCGGATCGCTAGCCGTATATGTGCGAATGCCGACTTCAGCGCGCACCGCGTCATCTTCGCGAACGAGGCTGCCGACGAGCTTTGGAACGAGGCCGTCGCGCTGCCATGCCGCGATATCCTCTCGCGTCACGTTCTGGATTCCCCTAACCGTGATATCCTTCATCTCCAGATCGAGGCCGAGACCGAAATTGGCGATCAGCAGCAGCTTTGCAGCGGTGTCCCAGCCTTCGGTATCGTTGCGCGGGTCGGCTTCGGCGAAGCCGCCGGCCTGTGCCTCGCGCAGCGCCTCGTCGAACCCGATGCCACGCGATGTCATGGCGTCGAGAAGATAATTCGTCGTCGCGTTGAGAATTCCCTCGACCTTCAGAACAGTGCAGCCGAGAAGGCTGTGCTCAATGAGATCGATGGTCGGCAAGGCTGCGGCAGCGGCCCCGCTGATCCTCAGCATCGCGCCCGAGCGCTCAGCGCGTTCGCGCAATTTCCGGCCGCTATGAACGAGCGCGCCCTTCGAAATCACGACGGCGTCGATGCCGTCCGTGAGCGCACGGTCGAGATAGGCAAGACCGGGACCGCCGGTGCGATAGTCGCTCGGACCCGCCTCGATCAGGATCGAAGCGCCGCTCGCGGCAACGAAGTCCGGCCCGGTCAGGCCGGGTTCGAGCGCATCGAACCGCTCAGGCGCAAGCCCTTCGGGATCGAACAGTCCGGCCTTCGACCCGCAAACCGCGACGAGACGAACATCGATGCCGTAGAGGTCGCGGTAACGCACGCGCCGCGATAGCAGCAGAAGCGCGGCGGCGCGTCCGACGCCACCGAACCCCGCGATCGCTATTTTCACTACCTGCAACGGCTCGAATCCGGGTTCATTTCACTTCAACTCCTGCGCATCAGGATCATCTTTTCTTGGGTCATATCGCGCATGGTGTAGGGAATGCCGCCGGTCCCGTAGCCGGATTCCCGGCGGCCGGCGAAAGGCATCCAGTCGGTCCGAAAGGCAGTCGGATCGTTGAGCATTACGGCCGAAGCAGCGAGACGGTTGGCGGCACGCATCGCGACGTCGATATCCTGTGCGAAGATGCTGGCCTGAAATGCCGTCGGCAGGGAGTTCGCCTGCCGGATGGCCTCATCGATCTCATGATAGCGATAGACGGCGACCACCGGGCCAAAGACCTCCAGCGTCGATATCTTTGCGTCGGCGGCAGGATCGAGAAGGACGGTCGGCTGCAAGGTCGTTTCGGACAAGCGTTTGCCGCCCGTCGCAAGTTTCGCCCCGCCCTTGACCGCCTCCTCGATCCAGCTTTCCACCCGATCCGCCTCGCGCGGCAGGATCAGCGGTCCGACTTCGGTATCCTTCAGGGTCGGGTCGGCTGTGCGCAGTTTTTCCACGCGGGCGACGAGCCTTTGCGTGAAGTCGTCGGCGATATCGTCATGAACGAAGATGCGCTGCGTCGACACGCAGACCTGTCCGGCATGATAAAAGCCGCCCTTGACGACCGGCTCGACGATCTTGTCGAGATCGGCGCTGCGGTCGACGATGGCAGGTGCCGAGCCGCCATGTTCGAGCGCCGAGCGCGCACCAGGCGCAAGCTTGGCATGAAGCGACCAGCCGACCCTGGCGGAGCCGATGAAGCTCAGGAACGCGACGCGCGGGTCGGTAGCCAGCTTCTCCGCCAGTTCGTTTCCATCCGGTAAGAAGGTCTGACACCAAGGCTCTGGCAGGCCGGCTTCATGGACCAGCGCCACGAAGTCGAGGCATGACAGGGGTGTCGTCGTGGCCGGCTTGACGATGACGGGGCATCCGACCGCGATGGCCGGCGCGACCTGATGGACGATCAGGTTCAGCGGATGGTTGAAGGCCGAGATCGCCGCGACGATGCCGATCGGTTCCTTCGTGGTGAAGGCCCAGCGGTTTTCCGCTGCAGCCGACAGTCCCATCGGGATTTCCCGCCCGGCGAAATTACGCAACTCGTCGGCGGCGTTATGAACGCCGTCGATTGCGCGGTTGGTCTCGACGATGGCGTCGGGCAGAGGCTTGCCGCCCTCGCGCGCGATCTGCATGGCCAGATGATCGCGCTTGCCCTCCATCAACGTCGCGAGCCTGCGCAGGATCGCGATCCGCTTGTGTGGCTGGAGCCAGCCGTCGCGATCCGCAAAGACACGCGCGGCGCCTTCGAGCTTGCGCTCCAGTGCGGCGGCGTCGTCCGTCTTGACCTTTGCGATCGGCGCGCGATCGAAGGCCTGTACGACTTCAAGCATCGTCAGTCT
This sequence comes from Aliihoeflea sp. PC F10.4, assembly GCF_054612275.1. Taxonomy (NCBI): domain Bacteria; kingdom Pseudomonadati; phylum Pseudomonadota; class Alphaproteobacteria; order Hyphomicrobiales; family Phyllobacteriaceae; genus Aliihoeflea; species Aliihoeflea sp. PC F10.4. The sequence goes on from NZ_JBTSWH010000001.1 coordinate 433,935, forward strand.
CCTTTCGCTCCGGCTACGCGCACTCGACGTCGGGCGTGCGGTTGCGCAACTCATCCACCAGCACGCGCGTGTTTTCGGAATAGTCGATGGGCACGTCGATGAGATGGACGCCGCCGCCGGCAAACGCCGCCTCCAGCGTCGGCACGAGGTCTTCCACCGCCGTTACGCGCGAACCCTTCGCGCCATAAGCCTCGGCATAGCGCACGAAATCGGGGTTGCCGAAGCTCATGCCGAAATCCTCGAAGCCGTCCACGGCCTGCTTCCAGCGGATCATGCCGTATGCGCTATCGTTCAAAATGACGACGACGAGGTTCAGCCCGAGCCGCACCGCCGTTTCCATCTCCTGCGAATTCATCATGAAGCCGCCATCGCCGCAGACCGCCATAACGCGGCGGTCGGGATGGAGCATCGCCGCCATCATCGCGGAGGGCAGGCCGGCCCCCATCGTCGCGAGCGCGTTGTCGAGCAGCAGGGTGTTGGCGACATGCGTGCGATAGTTGCGTGCGAACCAGATCTTGTACATGCCGTTGTCGAGGCACACGATGCCGTCTTCCGGCATCACCTCGCGCACATCGTGGACGAGGCGCTGCGGGGTGACGGGGAAGCGGTCTTCCTCGGCACGGTCGTTGATGCGGGCGAGAATCTTTTGGCGCAAATCGAGCATGCCCTGATCGACCGCCAGCTTGCCTTCGAGCCGTTCGGCCAGCCCTTGGACCGACGCGCCGATATCGCCGATCACCTCGATGTCCGGGTGGTAGACCTGCTCGACCGTCGCGGACTGGTAGCCGACATGGATGACCTTCGGCCCGCCGGCACTCTTCATCAGGAAGGGCGGCTTTTCGACCGTGTCGTGGCCGATCGCGATGATCAGGTCGGCGCGCTCGACGGCCTCGTGGACATAGTCGCCTTCCGAAAGCGCGGCGGTGCCCATGTAAAGATTGGAGCCGCCGGTGACGGCACCTTTGCCCATCTGCGTATTGAAAAAGGGCAGGCGCGTGCGCGACACGAAGGCCGACAACGGTTCGACCAGCGCGGGCCGGCTGCCAGCCGCACCGATCATCACGAGCGGGCGCTTGGCGGCGCGGATCGTCTCGGCCGCGCTGTCGAGCGCTGCCGCGCCGGCGATCGGACGCTCCATCGCATGAGGCGCGATGAGCGAGGCGTTTTCGATCTCTTCGCTCGCGATGTCCTCGGGCAGTTCCAGATGGACCGGACCGGGACGCTCCTCCATCGCCACACGAAACGCGTCGCGAACCGTCGAAGGGATGGCGGCGGCGCTGACGATCTGGCGCGTCATCTTGGTGAGCGGCTTCATCGAGGCGACGATATCGACGATCTGGAAGCGGGCCTGCTTGGCGCTCATGACCGGCTTTTGTCCGGTAATGAGGATCATCGGCATTGCGCCCAGATGCGCATAGGCCGCTCCGGTCGAAAAATTAAGCGCACCCGGCCCGAGCGTGGCGAGGCAGACGCCCGGCTTTCCGGTCAAACGGCCATGCGTCGCCGCCATGAAGGCGGCCGCCTGCTCGTGACGGGTCAGGATCAGCTTGATGCGCGAGCCACGCAGCGATTCCAGCACATCGAGGTTTTCCTCGCCCGGCACTCCGAAGATGCGGTCCACGCCTTCGTTTTCCAGCGCGGCGACAAACAGGTCGGATCCCTTATGCATAAATTCGCCTCTTGTATTGATGGTTCTGCGGCAATGGTCGCCGACAATTGAAAAGCGCTTCGAAACGGCAGCCTATGGCCGCCATGTCGCAGCTTCGTGACCAGTTAAGGCGCATCGTCTTTCGCGATCAACCCTAGCCGACCACGATGTCCGAATATTCGGGATGACGCGCGTAGAACGCGCCCATGAACGAGCAGCGCAGCACCGCCTTGCGACCGCTCGCCCGGATCGTCTCGAAGACGCCGTGCGCCAGTTCCGAGCCGATGCCCTGACCGGAGAATTGAAACGGCACCTCGGTATGGGTGAGGACCAGCGTGTCGCCCTCGACGCGGTAGTAGGCGGCCGCGATCTCGCCGCCGCCGCCGTCTATCGCCAGTTCGAAACGGGTCTCGGCCGGGTTGTCGACAATTGTGCTCATCGGCTCACGACTTTCCGTGAGCTGCGCGCACGATCGGCGCGACTTCCGTGCCTAGAAGTTCGATCGAACGCTTCATCGCGGCGGTATCGAGGGACGCCGTGCTCATCTGGAAAGTGATGCGTGAGACGCCGCCGAGATCCTCGCTGGCCTTGAGCATCTTTGCTGCAACCGTCTTCGGATCGCCGATCAGGAACGCGCCTTCTGGTCCGGCCATCGCGTCGAATTGCTGCCGGCTCGGCGGTGCCCAGCCGCGCTCGCGGCCGACGGTCGCCGTCAGATGCGACCAGCCGGGGAAGAAAGAATCCCTTGCTGCAATGTCGGTTTCGCCGACGAAGCCCATCGCATGGACGCCCACCTTGAGAGTATCGGGGCTGTGTCCGGCATTGATGCCGGTCTGGCGATAAAGATCGACCAGGGGCCTGAACCGTTCAAAACCTCCGCCGATGATCGCGACCATCAAGGGAAGACCGAGCATGCCGGCGCGCGCAAAGGATTGCGGTGTGCCGCCGACGCCGAGCCATAGCGGCACGCGCTTTTGGTGCGGCCGTGGGTAGACGCCCTGACCGGTCAGGGCCGGCCGATAGCGGCCCTGCCAGGTGATGTCGGTCTCCTCGCCGAGCTTCAGGAACAGTTCGAGCTTTTCGGCGAAGAGTTCGTCATAGGCCCGCGTATCGAGGCCGAACAGCGGAAAGGCTTCCCCGAACGAGCCACGGCCGACGACGATTTCGGCGCGGCCCTTGGCGATCAGGTCGAGGGTCGCGAATTCCTGAAAGACGCGCACGGGATCGGCCGCGCTCAGCACCGTGACCGCGCTGGTCAGCCGGATTTTGCTGGTGCGGGCCGCAGCGGCGGCGAGAATGATCGCAGGCGCGGAATCGAGAAATTCGGCGCGATGGTGCTCGCCGATGCCGAACACGTCGAGCCCGACCCGGTCGGCGGTCTCGACTTCGTCGAGAAGGTCGGCCATGCGGTCGGTCGCCGACGGCAGATTGCCCGTTGCAGGGTCAGGAAGGATGGCGGCGAAACTGTCGATACCGATTTCCATGAAAGGTCCTTGTCTATTGTCTGTCGTCGGCCGTCACGCCCGGCGGTTGCCTTCGTCGGGATCGAACATGGAAAGCGCAGCGAGAGCCGCCGTCGCCGGTACCTCATCTTGCAACACGTCCCAGTGTTCGGCCAGCCTGCCGTTCTCCACCCGGAAAATATCGACCACCACCTGCGGCGCTTCCGACCAGCCGCGAATGCGGCCGTGGATGGCGACGAGATCGTCTTCGGCGATCATCAGCCCCGGCTCGTAGTAAACGTCAGGGGAGAGGTCAGCGACGATGGCCTGCAGCGCATCGCGCCCTTGCGGAATATTTGGATTGTGCTGGACGTAGTCCGGCACATAAAGGCGCTCGACCGCCGATGCGTCATGGCGCTGGAACAGCGATGTCATCGCTTCGAGCACAAGCGCCTTGTTGCGCTGCGGCTTGTCGTCGAAGCTGCCGTCGGCAGGCCGCGTGACGACGAGCGTTCCGGTCATGCGCAGGAACCGGCCGTCGGACAGTGTCGCGAAAGAGTGGACGAGGCCGCGATCGTAGTCCTGAACGTTCGTGACCGTCGCGCCGTCTTTTTCCTGCCAGCTCACGGCGAAAACGCTGTTGTTAAGCGGTATGACGTTTATGTCGACGATTTCGGTATGCGCGAGCGGGCCTTCCTTGATCTCGAACTTCAGTTGTTCGGACGACAGAAGCGTAAGGCTGACTTTGAAGTCGGGGTAGGTGACGTCCATTTCCTGTCCGACAGGAAAGCGGGGTTGAGACATGCTCGTGTTCCTTTGGAGCGGCGTTCGTCTGGCATGCGGATGCGACGAGACCGGCGCGTCGAGCGCGCCGGCCTTGTCACCTGATACTGTCAGTGAGCCGATGGTCCCGTTGCCCCAACCGGCGTGTCGAGCAGTTGCTGTTCCCATATGCCGGCGATGCCGCTTCCGGCGGAGTGCCATTTTGCGATGTCGCCAAGCAACGCGGCGGTTTCGGTGCGCGCCCAATCACGCTGCCATTCGCCCATCAGCGCGACCCAGGTCATCATGTTGGCGCCGGCCGCGATCATGCGCTGAATAGCCACCTCGTGACCCTCCACGGATACGCCGCCGCAGGCATCGGTGATGACCGTCACGTCCCAGCCTTCGCCGAGAGCCTGGATCACCGGCATGGCGACGCAGATTTCGGTCCAGAGGCCCGCGATGATAAGTTGCCTGCGACCCGTCGCCTTGACGGCGTCCACGACCTTCTTGTCTTCCCAGGTGTTGATGAGCGTACGGTCGATCACTTCCTGATCAGGGAACACTTCGGTGATGTGCGGGAAGATCACGCCGCCCTGCGCCGCGATCACGCTGGTCAGGATGGTCGGCACCTTGAACGCCTTGGCAAGCTTGGCCAGACCCGCAGAGTTGTTCACGATCATATGCGGATCGTGACTGTTCAGGTTCGCAAGCTGGTAAGGCTGGTGGTCGATCATGACGAGAACCGAGTCCTCGGGACGAAGAAGCGAATCAAGGCCGTTGCGAAAGGTCATAACGACATCCTTATGCTGCTGGGAAATTCAATTGCGGGAACGGCAGGCGTTGGTCGGCACTGCCTGGATGCGGAGACTGTCATTCCGGTCTTTGATGCGGTAGCGCTGATTTCCGGACTACCGTGTCGCGAAACGAGGAACGCCAATTGGACATCGATGATTTGAGGACATTCGTGGAAGTCGCCGATGCCGGCGGCGTCTCGTCAGCCGCGCGTCGGCTCGGCATATCCAAGTCTATCGTCAGCCGGCGGCTTGCCAGGCTCGAGACGGAGCTTGGCGTCCAGCTTCTGGCGCGCACGACACGCGGTGCTGCGTTGACGGAGGCTGGGGTCGCATTTCGCGATCATGCCGCGAAAGTGGGTGCCGAAATCGATCTGGCGCGCGAAACAATCCTGCCTGCGGGCGAACTTCGTGGACGTTTGCGGATTTCCGTGCCGCTCTCATTCGGGCCGACGCACTTCGCACCCGTGATCGCCGACATGGCGCGCCGTCATTCGAAGCTTCACATCAACACCGTCTATGGGGATCGCTTCGTCGACCTCATTGCGGAAGGGTTCGATTGCGCGATCCGCGTCGGCTATCTGCCGGATTCCAATCTGATCGCAAGGCGTATCGGACCGATTTCAGGCAGCTTCGTCGCAAGCCCGGACTATATTGAAAGGCACGGCGCGCCCGAAACGCCGGAACAGCTCATCACGCATGATGCACTGATGCAGGAAGGCGAGATCTGGCAGTTCATGGATGGCGAGACGCTCGTCACGGTTCAGCCGAAGGGACGTTTCAAGGCCGATAACGGAACGGCGCTCGCGACTGCTGCGGCGGCCGGCATCGGGGTCGCGCGCCTGCCCGATTGCCTCACATATGAACATGTGCAGTCCGGCGCGCTCGTTCGGGTGATGAAAAACTATCCGCCGCCGCTTGGCGGGGCTTATGTCATCCGGCCCCCGGGGCAGCATCCGGCCCGAAAAATCCGCGTCCTGACCGAAATGCTGATCGATCATTTCGAACAGAACCCGGAGCTTTGGGGACGCGATCGTTCCTGCTGACAGTCCGGCCGATCCGTGATGTTCCAGCTTCAGCAACACAGCTCGACGTGTTGCAGCACTTTTTGCGCGAAGCGCAAATCGCTAGACAAGCCATCGATGGACAGGTTGCGCTAAGCGCGACGGCGGCTGCATACTCGATCGATATGCGGCCCCAATGAAGGTTGTGCCGGCGATGATGCCGGCAAATGCAAGGGATGGATGCATATGAGCTGGAACCCAGCAATCGAACCGGGCTGCCCCGACGAGGTCGGCATCGACGCGATCGAAACGCTTATCGTGCCGCGCGCCCGCGACCTCGGCGGCTTCGAGGTGCGTCGCGCCTTGCCTGCGCCCAAGCGGCAGATGGTCGGGCCTTTCATCTTCTTCGATCAGGCCGGACCGGCCGAGTTGCTGACGGGTGAGGGGATCGATGTGCGGCCGCATCCGCATATCGGCCTCGGCACGGTCACCTATCTTTATCGCGGCGATTTCCATCATCGCGACAGCACCGGGGCCGACCAGATCATCACGCCAGGCGCGCTGAACTGGATGGTCGCGGGGCGTGGGGTCACGCATTCGGAGCGCACGTCGGCTGCCGCCCGAACCGGTCCCAACAGCCTCTTCGGCATCCAGACATGGCTGGCGCTGCCCGAAAGCCATGAGGACGACACGCCGAGTTTCGAGCATTACGGCAAGGAGACGTTGCCGACGATCGAGGATCAGGGCGTCTCGCTTCGCCTCATCCTTGGGAACGCGTATGGCAAGGTCGCGCCCGCAAAAATGCTCTCCGAGACTTTCTACGCGGATGTGAAGCTTGATCCCGGCAGCCGGCTGCCGATGCCGGATAATCATGAGGACCGGGCGATCTATATCGTCGAGGGGTCGATCTCGGTTGCCGGTCAGGACTTCGAGTCGGGACAGATGATGGTCTTTCGTCCAGGCGACAGCATCACAGTCGCCGCAGGCGACCGAGGCGCGCGGTTCGTGATCCTCGGCGGCGCGACGCTGAACGGACCACGTTATATCTGGTGGAATTTCGTCGCTTCGTCGAAGGAGCGGATCGAAGCCGCCAAAATCGAATGGCGCGCGGAGAACTGGGGCAAGGGTCGCTTCGACCTGCCGGTTGATGACCGGAACGAGCACATTCCTCTTCCCGACTGACCGGTTCCGATCAAACAATAGCGCGGTGCGAACCCGCTCCGAATTACTGGAAGGAAACATGCGCAATGAGCGACAAGTGGCCCCAACTCGACTATCTCGGCTGGCGTGAGACCTGCTCGGCCCTTCATCTTTACCTTCAGATCGCAGGTAAATACCGGCTGGCTCATACGCCATGGCTCAACCATTCCTGGAACGCGACCTTCTATGTCACGCCGACCGGTCTTGCCTCCTCGCCAATTCCTGACGGCCCCGGCATCGAGATCCTGTTCGACTTCAAGGAGCATATGGTCGTCGGAACATGCGGCGAGGGCCGCAAGGCGTCGTTCGCGCTGGAACCCACCACCGTCGCGACCTTCCATGCCAAGTTCGTCAAGCTGATTTCGGAACTGGGCGGAACGCCGACTTTCGACGGCGCGCCGAACGAGGTGCCTTACCCCATTCCGTTCGCCGAGGATCACCGCGAACGACCCTACGACCGCGAGGCCGTTCAGCGGTTCCATCGCGCGCTCGTTTCGGTCGATGGCGTGTTCAAGACGTTCCGGACGTCCTTTCTGGGCAAGTCCAGCCCCGTTCACCTGTTCTGGGGTGCGCTCGATCTGGCCGTCACACGCTTTTCGGGACGCCGCGCGCCGCTTCACCCCGGGAACGTCCCGGCATTGCCGAACGATGTCGCGCAGGAAGCCTATGATCGCGAGGTGTCGTCGGCTGGCTTCTGGCCGGGCGGCGGTGGCATCGACTACCCGGCCTTCTACGTCTACGCCTATCCGGCGCCTGCCGGCTATCAGAATGCGCCGGTCAAGCCGGATGCCGCGTTCTGGAGCGAGGGTCTGGCCGAGTTCATCCTGCCTTATGAGGCCGTCCAGTCCTCCGCCGATCCGGACGGAGCGCTGATGGCGTTTCTGGTCTCGACCTATGAGGCGGCTGCCGACCTTAGCGGATGGGACCGCGACCTTCTGGAATGCGCGAACGGCAAGCCCCGTCAGGTTCGTCCGCCGGACGCTGCTGAGGTGAAGAAGGACGCCCCGCCCGCGATCGGCGACGAAAAGGTCGAGCGCGAGGATGGTCCCGCCAAGGGGCGCTACGTTCTCGTCATCGATGGCGTCGAGGCCGAAATGACCTACAGCCGGGCCGGACAGGGCCTGATCATCATCGACCATACCGAGGTTCCCTCGGCCCTGCGCGGCCGCAAGGTCGGCGAGCGGCTGGTACGTCAGGCCGTCGAGGATGCAAGGCGCGACGGTGTCTCGATCATGCCGCTTTGCCCCTTCGCCAAGGCGCAGATCGACCGCCGTCTAGAATGGCAGGACGTTTTGCGCAAGTCGTCCAACGCATAGGCATTCCGGGCTTCGAAAACCGTCGCGAAACGTGTATGCCGATCATCGTTGAAACGCCGCTTCGAAAGGGCCGACGAACGATGATTTTGTGCTGTGGCGATGCCCTGATCGACATGATCCCGTCCGATCTTACGGGCGGGAAGACAGGCTTTGTCCCGCATGTCGGCGGGGCGGTGTTCAACACGACCGTCGCGCTCGGCCGGCTGGAGATGCGGCCGTCCTTCTTCCACGCCCTTTCAAGCGATCTCTTCGGCGACATGCTGGCGGGCGAACTTGAAAAGTCGAATGTCGACTTCTCGCTCGCCCCGCGTGTCAATCGGCCGACGACGCTTGCTTTCGTGGTGCTGACGGACGGCCACGCACGCTACGTATTCTACGATGAGGCGAGCGCCGGGCGCATGCTTCGCGAAGAGGACCTGCCGGCGCTGCCCGCCAGGATCGAGGCGCTTTTCTTCGGCGGCATCAGCCTTGTCGCAGAACCCTCTGGTTCCGCATTCGAGGCCTTGATGATGCGTGAGCGCGCTAGCCGCTTCGTGATGATCGACCCGAATATCCGGCCCGCCTTCATCCGCGACGAAACAGCTTATCGCGCGCGCCTGTCGCGCATGATGGGCGCAGCCGACATCGTGAAACTGTCGGAGGAAGACCTCGAATGGCTCGCTCCCGGCCGCGTGGATGACGCGGTCGGCGAACTGGTCGCGCAAGGCGTTCATGCCGTTCTCGTCACGCGTGGGGAGAACGGCGCGACCGCGGTGACGGCCAAAGGCTCCGTTTCCGTCAAGCCGCCGCGTGCGAAAGTCGTCGACACGGTGGGAGCAGGGGACGCCTTCAATGCCGGCTTCATCGAAGGTCTGGCGGGCCTCGGCCTCTTGTCGAAGGCTGCGATACGCAGGGCCAGGCCAAATGAATTGGAGCGTTGCCTTGTCCGCGCCGTCGAAGTCGCGGCGGTTACGGTCGGGCGGCAGGGCGCGAACCCGCCGCACCTTGCCGAACTCTCCCCGCCTTCATGGCGCGCGGCTTAAATCTTCGATTTCGGCGCGATGCGCCTGCATGCGCTGGAAGATGCGATAGTCGCGGTCGTACTGCGCAAACGCTTCCCGATCCGGGGAGATGCGTGTTTCGTTACGGCGCATCGCGCGGCAGGCATCGGCGAGCGTTGCATGCCAGCCTGCGGCGGTTGAAGCCGCTGCGGCCGTACCGAGCAACATGGCGCTCGGCGTGTCGAGCGTGACGATTTCGCAGCCGGTCGCGTCGGCATAAAGCTGCGTCAAAAGCGGGCTGCGCGTGTGGCCGCCAACGAAATGCAGCGTGTCGATTGCGCGGCCATTCGCGTTCATCGTTTCGACGATCTGGCGAATGCCGAGCGCGATGGCGACGGCCGTGCGCCAGTAAATGCGGCACAGGCCGTCGAAGGACGGGTCGAGCGCCATGCCGCTGACGACGCCGAGGGCGTGGGGATCGCCTGCGGGCGAGCGGTTGCCGTGAAAATCGGGCAGGACATGCAGACGCCCGGACAATCGCCGCCCCTCGATAGCCTGTAGCTCACCGATGCGCTGGAAGATGCGCTCGTGAGTAGCGCGGTCGGCCGTCTGGCCTGCACCGTGGATGTGAACCAGATGGTCGAGCAGGCCGCCACTGACGGACTGCCCGCCTTCCGATAGCCACAGGCCGGGAAGGGTGGCGTCGAGATACGGCCCCCAGATGCCGTTCATCTTGACCGCGTCCGTCGAGAGCGTCGTCACGCAGCTCGACGTTCCCGCAACGAGCGCGGCGCGGCGCGGCAGATCGTTTGGATCGTCGGCATAGGTTCCAAGAGCGGCGAGCGCGCCGGCATGCGCGTCGATGAAACCGGCCGCGACCCGGCATGAGGAAGTGAGACCGAGCGCATCGGCGGCTTCCGGCGTCAGCGGGCCAAGGTCGGTTCCGGCAAGGACGGCGGTATTCGGCAGGCCGCCGCGCTCCAGCATGTCGCTGATCCCGACAGCATCGAGATAGTCACGCGGCCATGGGTCGTCACGATGCGCCAGATACGCCCATTTGCAGCCGAGCGTGCAGATGGAGCGCTCGCTGGAACCCGACGCTTTCCAAGTGAGGAAATCGGCCAGATCGAAGAAGTGGGCGGCGCGCTGCCAGCTTTCCGGCAGATGCGCTTTCAGCCAGGCAAGCTTGGGTGTCGCCATTTCCGGTGAGACCGAGCCGCCGCAATGCGCGACGACTTCATGGCCGGTCGCCGTGCAGCGGTCGGCCTCGGCGGCTGCGCGATGGTCGAGCCAGGCGATCGTGTCCCAGCGAGCCTCGCCCGTTGTGGAAACGGAGATCTGTTCTCCGGTTCGTCCGCGCACGACGATGGAGCAGGTCGCATCGAAACCGATCGCGGCAATGGCTTCGGGTAGCAAGTTCGCATTCTCGCGAGCGGTGCGCACCGTTCGGCAGACCGCTTCCCATATGTCTTGCGAATCGTGCTCGGCGTGATCGGCGAGAGGGCGGTGCATTGCGATGGGATGCTCGGCATGGGCGAGCGTATGCCCTTGCCGGTCGAGGATGCCGGCACGCACGCTCGCCGTGCCCACGTCGACCGCAACGACGAAGTCGCCCTCCACCCGATTCTCGCTCCCTCAATTTCTATCGACCAATCAGGCCGGGCAGGTCCGTCATGTTATCGAATACGAGGTCTGGCTCAAGGGCGGTTATGCGTTGGAGGTGAGCGGGATGGCGTGCATGGGTCGCGCCGGTGAAGGCGAAGACGCGCATTCCCGCGCGTTTGGCCGCTTCCACGCCGGCGCTGGAATCCTCAATGACGAGACAGGCTTCGGGCGAAAAACCCATCTCGCTTGCGGCATGGAGGAAAAGGTCGGGCGCAGGCTTGCCGTTCTCGACCATCGTGGCGCTGTAGATATGCGGTTCGAGCAGCGGGAAAAGTCCGGTCACCGTCAGTGACAGTGCGATCCGCTCTGGCTTCGAGGAGGATGCGACACAGCGCGTCATCGGCAAGGTTTGCAGTGCCCAGGCGACGCCGTCGATGGCCTTCAGTTCCGAGCGAAACCGCGCATTGAGCCGCTCGCGCATCGCGCCGAGCTGTTCCGGCGTGATCTCGATCCCCGGATCGTCCGCCAGTGAAGCGCAGATCGAGGCCATCGACCGGCCCAGAAACCGCTCATAGGCGACATCCTCGTCGATCTCGTGTCCGGCGGTGCGGATCATCTCGCGCAGGACGGCGATGGAGATCGGTTCGCTGTCGACGAGTACGCCGTCGCAATCGAAGATGACGAGGCCGGGCTTCATCGTTTACCCCGCGAGGTAACGGCGCAGCGTTTCCGCCGTACCGTCCTGCCAGAGCGCGGCAAGATGGGCGGCGAACGCCTTGCGGAAGACGGGCGACTGCCCGACCGTGCCGAAGATGTCGCCAAGCGCGAGGAACGCGTCGGGGTCGTCCTTCGCCTTCAGGGCGGCTTCCTTAAGGCGGGCATGACTGGCGTCGTTCGGTGGGATTTCACGACCCGAATCGGATGTGCCAGCGCAATAGCGGCACCACAGTGCGGAGACGAGCGCGAGGCCGTCGATGGAGCGTCCGTCCTTCAGCCGGTCGGCGGTGGACGGGAGGATGAATTTCGGCTGCCGGTTCGAGCCGTCCAGTGCAAGGCGCGCGACGGTATCGCCAATCTTGGGATTGGAGAAGCGACGCTCGATCAGCTTGTAGTAGTCCGCCAGATCGGTATCGGGCACCGGCGGTACGCAGGGGATGATCTCCTCGCGCTCGACCTTTTGCAGAAAGCCGCGCACGAGGTCGTTTTCCATCGCCTCATGAACGAAATGAATATCCATCAGCGCCGCCGGATAGGCGATCGTCGCGTGGCCGCCATTGAGGATGCGGATTTTCATCAACTCATAGGGCGCGACATCCTCGACGAAGGTGACGCCGACCTTCTCCAGCGCGGGCCTGCCTGCCGGGAACTTGTCTTCGAGCACCCATTGTCTGAAATCTTCGCAGAAGACCGGCCATGCATCCTCGATGCCGAATTCGTTCGCGGCGATGTCGATCTCGCGCTTGCCGGTGGCGGGGGTGATGCGGTCGACCATGCCGTTCGGAAACGCGACTTCGGCGCGGACCCAATCGGCAAGCTCTGGATCGATGCGTTCGGCAAGGCCCGCGACAGCGTTTTCGGTGACGTGGCCGTTGCCGGGAATGTTGTCGCACGACATGACCGTGAATGGCGCTGTTCCCGCCGCGCGGCGCGCCTTGAGGCCGGCGAGGATCAGCCCGAAGACGGTCTTCGGCGCATCGGGGTTCTCTGCGTCGTAGCGCATATCCGGGTGATCAGGATCGAACCGACCGGAAGCCGGGTCGATATAGTAGCCGCCTTCGGTGATGGTCAGCGAAACGATGCGGATGGCCGGATCGGCGAGCCGCGCGACAATGGCTGCAACATCGCCCGGCTCGACATAGTCGATCATGGCGCCTGTCACGCGCGCCGCGCTTTTTTCTGCTTCCTGTTCGACGACGGTGGTCAGGTAATCCTGTGCGTGAAGCTTCGCTTTCAGCGCCTTATCGGAGGGCAGCACGCCAGCGCCGACGATGGCCCAGTCTTGGTCGCTGCCTTCGTTGAAGAGGTCATCGAGATAGACGGCCTGATGGGCACGATGGAAGTTGCCGATGCCGAAATGGAGAATGCCGGCCGTCAGCGACGCGCGGTCATAGGCCGGCACCGCCGCTTTTGCGGCGATTTCGGACAGGTTTGCACGGCTAAGTTTGGTCAGCATTTCGAAAAATCCTTGGCGCGGGCGGGTTGCCCGTCAGCTCATCCAGTTGCCGCCGTCGACATTGTAGGTCTGCGCGACGATGTATTCGCTTTCCGGCCCGGCGAGGAAGATCGCCATGCCGACGAGGTCGTCGGCCGTGCCCATGCGCCCGTAAGGCACTTCCGCGCCGACGAGCCGCTTCTTCTCGCCGCGCGGGCGGTTTTCATATTGCGCGAAAAGCGCGTCGACGCCGTCCCAGTGCTCGCCGTCGACGACGCCCGGCGCAATCGCGTTGACGTTGATGCCGTGGCGGATGAGGTTCAGACCCGCCGACTGCGTAAGGCTAATGACCGCAGCCTTGGACGCACAATAGACCGCGACGAGCGCTTCGCCGCGCCGCCCGGCCTGGCTCGCCATGTTGATGATGCGCCCGCGCCGGTTGCCCGCGATCATCGATTTCGCCGCCGCCTGCAACATGAAGAGCGTACCCTCGACATTGATCGCGAAGACGCGCGCGTAGCTGTCGCGCGTGATGTCGGTTATGGGGGCGAGGTCGAAGATCGCCGCGTTGTTGACGAGAATGTCGAGCCCGCCTTGTCGCTCCTCGACGCTGAGGATCGCGGCGTCGATTGACGACTGGTCGGTCACGTCGAGCTTTACGGCATACGCCGCATCGCCGATGGCGGCGGCCGTCTCCTGCGCACGGGAAAAGTCGATATCGGCGATGGCGACGCTTGCGCCCTCGCGCACATAGGCCTCAGCGAAGGCACGGCCGATGCCGCGCGCCGATCCCGTGATCAGCGCCGATTTTCCGGCAAGCCGTTTCATCGGATCGCAAGCCCCTTGGCGTCGAATTTGTGCACCTTGCCCGTCTGCGGCGTCAGATAAACGATGTCACCATGCGAGGGGGTGAACTCGCCGCCCGTTCGCGCGGTGATCGGCGTCGGCTGGCCGTCGACATGGACATGCAGGAACGTGTCGGAGCCCAGATGCTCGGAGACGCCGACCGTTCCCTTCCACGCGCCATCGGTGGTGGAGATGTCGAGATGCTCGGGCCGCACGCCGACCGTCTCGCTGCCCTGACCCTTCGCGGCCTCGCCTTCGATGAAGTTCATCTTGGGTGAACCGATGAAGCCGGCGACGAAGCGGTTGGCCGGATTGCGGTAGAGGTCGAGCGGCGAGCCGACCTGTTCGATGCGGCCGAAATTGAGAACCACGATCTTGTCGGCCATGGTCATCGCCTCGACCTGATCGTGGGTGACGTAGATCATGGTCGTCTTCAACTGCTGGTGCAGTTCGGAGATTTCGAGGCGCATATTGACGCGCAGCGCCGCGTCGAGGTTGGACAGCGGCTCGTCGAACAGGAAGGCGGCCGGCTGGCGCACGATGGCGCGGCCGATGGCAACACGCTGGCGCTGGCCGCCCGACAACTGGCGCGGCTTGCGGTCGAGATAGTCCGTCAGGTTCAAGATGCGCGCCGCGTCGGCAACCTTCTGCTCGGTGGCCGATTTGCTTTCGCCGGCCATCTTGAGCGGAAAGGCGATGTTCTGGCGCACGCTCATATGCGGATAGAGCGCGTAGGACTGGAACACCATGGACAGGCGTCGCTTCGCTGGTGCAAGGCCCGTCGCATCGGTGCCGTCGATCATGATCCGTCCGCCGGACACATCCTCAAGCCCGGCGATGAGGCGCAAAAGCGTGGACTTGCCGCAGCCGGACGGGCCGACGAAGACGACGAACTCACCTTCCGCGATCTCAAGGTCGATTTCATGGATGACATCGGTCGTACCGAAGGATTTGGAGACCTTTTCGAGCGTGATCTGTCCCATGACGTTCTCCTATTTGACCGCGCCGAAGGTGAGGCCGCGCACGAGCTGTTTCTGGGAGAACCAGCCGAGAATGAGGATCGGAGCGATGGCCATCGTGGAGGCAGCCGAAAGCTTGGCGTAGAAATTGCCCTGCGGGCTCGAATAGGAGGCGATGAATGCCGTCAGCGGTGCCGCGTTCGAGGTCGTCAGATTGAGCGTCCAGAACGCCTCGTTCCAGGCAAGGATGATGCAGAGCAGAACCGTCGAGGCGATGCCCGGCACCGACATCGGCGTCAGGACATAGAGAATTTCCTTGGTCAGCGAGGCCCCGTCCATGCGCGCGGCTTCGAGGATCTCACCGGGGATTTCCTTGAAGTACGTATAGAGCATCCAGACCATGATCGGCAGGTTGATCAGGAACAGAACCACGATCAGGCCGAGATGGGTGTCGAGCAGGCCCCAGTTGCGGAACATCAGATAGATCGGGATCAGGACGCCGACGGCCGGAAGCATCTTGGTCGACAGCATCCACAAAAGGACGTCCTTGGTGCGCTTCGTTGGCGAGAAGGCCATCGCCCATGCGGCGGGGATCGCGAAGAGAAGGCCGAGCAGGGTCGAGCCGACCGCCAGATAAACCGAGTTCATCATGAAGCGGAAATAGTCCGAGCGCGCATTTACCGTCTGGTAGTTCTCCAGCGTCCAGTTGAAGAAAAACCATTTCGGCGGTGTCGCGATGGCGTCGAGCTCGGTCTTGAACGATGTCAGGATCGTCCACAGCACGGGAAAGAAGATCAGAAGACCGATCGACCATCCGATGATGGTCATGGTGATCTTGCGGCGGGTCGAGACTGCGCGGGCCATGTGTCTACCTCATGCGTCCAGATTCTTGCCGATGATGCGGACAAGGAAGAGAGCGACGATGTTGGCGAGAACGACGGCGACGATACCGCCTGCCGATGCGCCGCCAACGTCGAATTGCAACAGTGCCTGGCTGTAGACGAGATAGGTCAGGTTCGTCGTCTGCAGGCCCGGGCCGCCCGATGTCGTCACGTAGATTTCCGCGAAGATCGACAGAAGGAAGATCGTCTGGATCAGGATCACGACGGTGATCGCGCGCGCCATATGCGGCAGCGTGATGTACCAAAAGACCGAGACCGGTCCTGCGCCGTCCATTTCGGCCGCTTCCTTCTGGTCCTCGGAAAGCGATTGCAGCGCGGTCAAAAGAATCAGCGTGGCAAATGGCAGCCATTGCCAGGCGACGATGATGATGATCGCTGTCAGCGGATAGGCGGAAAACCAGTCGATCGCGCCGACGCCGATCCAGTTAAGAAACTGGCCGATCGTGCCGTAGACCGGGTTCATCATCATGTTCTTCCACACCAGCGCCGCTACCGTCGGCATGACGAAGAACGGTGCGATGACGAGAAGGCGTACGATGTTGACGCCGTAGAAATCCTGATCGAGCAGCAACGCCAGAAGAATGCCGCCCGTGACCGTGATCGCCAGCACGCCAGCGACGAGCTTCAGCGTGTTGGTCAGCGCGGTGAAAAAGGCGGGGTCGGTCAGGAAGAACCGATAATTCGTGAACCCGATGAAGGGCGTCTGCGCCGGGTTGAACAGATTGTAGTTCAGCGTCGAGAAATAGAGCGTCATCGACAGCGGTACGATCATCCAGATCAACAGCGCGATCACGGCCGGCGCCATCATCAGCCGCGCGGCGGATTTGGTCTGCAAGGTCGCCATGACGAGGCCTTTCGGATCTGGATCAGGATCGTGCGTCTGGATAAGTGGCTGCCCCGCCCAGTGGAGGATATACCGGACGGGGCGCGCGCGGGGAAAACGCTACTGGATGTAGCCGGCCCGCGTCATTTCGCGCACGGCGGTCTGCTGTGCGGCGGCAAGCGCCTGATCGACGCCCATCGAGCCGGAGACGGCGGCTGCCATCTGCTGACCGACGGCCGTGCCGAGACCCTGGAACTCGGGAATGGCGGCGTATTGCAGGCCGACATAGGGCTTGTCGTCACCGGCGGACGTGTCGGCGTTTTCGATCGCCTGAAGCGTCTGCTCGGCGAAGGGCGCTTCCGACAGGTACTCCTGGTTCTCGTAAAGCGAGGTGCGGGTGCCGGGCGGCACGTTCGACCAGCCTTCGTTTTCGGCGACGAGTTCCAGATAGGCTTTCGACGTCGCCCATGAAATGAAGGTCTCGGCGGCCTCGGCCTTTTGCGAGGAAGCCGGGATCGCGAGCGACCACGCCCACAGCCAGTTCGCGCCGTTGTTCGGGCAGTTCTCGATGCCGCAGGGGAATGGCGCGAAGCCGACATTGTCGGCGACCTGGCTCTCTTCGGGGTTGGTCACGAAGGAAGCCGCGACGGTCGCGTCCATCCACATGGCGCAGCGGCCCTGATTGAACAGCGTCAGGTTTTCGTTGAAGCCGTTCGAGGCCGCGCCGGGAGGACCGTAATTGGTCATCATGTCGACATACTGCGTCACGGCTGTCGTCCAGCCTTCGCCTTCGAACTGCGGCTGCCATTCGGCGTTGAAATAGTTGGCGCCGTAGGAGCGGGCCATCGCGCCGAGGAACGCCATGTTTTCGCCCCAGCCCGGCTTGCCGCGCAGGCAGATGCCATAGACGTTGTCGTTGGCTTCCGAAATCTGGCGCGCCGCATCGGCGATGAAGTCCCATGTCGGGGCTGCGGGCATCTCGATGCCTGCGGCTTCGAAAAGGTCCGTGCGGTAAAGCGTCATCGCGCTTTCGGCATAGAAGGGCGCGGCGTAGAGCGTGTCGTCGCTGGAAAGCGCGCCACGGATCGCAGGGATCAGGTCGTCCACATCATAATCGTCGCCCAGATTGTCGAGCGGCAGGAGCCATTCGTTCTCGGCCCAGATCGGAACCTCGTAGGTGCCGATGGTCATGACGTCGAACTGGCCGCCACCCGTGGCGATATCCGTCGTCACGCGTTGGCGCAGCACGTTTTCTTCCAGCGTGACCCAGTTGAGCTGAATGTCGGGATGCTGCGAGGTGAAGTCCTCGGTCAGCCCCTGCATGCGGATCATGTCGCCATTGTTGACCGTCGCGATGGTCAGGGTTTCCTGCGCACCGGCGCTTCCGGCCGTCGCGACTGCGAGCGCGGCGCAACCCGCGAGGTAGGAAAATCGGTATCTCATCAGTTCCTCCCGAATGAGAAATTGCGTAAAATTTTGAGCAATTGCCATTGCTTTGGGCAATTACTCACGCAGTGCAGCAAAAAGTCAATGCGCAATCGTTGCTGCATTGCGGTATCGAATACTTGGCCTGTGGACGTTGCGATGTCAGGACAGGAGCGCCGAGGCCGTTGCCTCGTCGGTGATCAGCCCGTTGATGAGGCCGCCTTTGAGTGCTCCCGCGATGCCCGGCGTCTTTGCCGGTCCCTTTCCGATGCCGATGACGAGACCGGTGTCCCGTGACGGGATCGGCGCGCTCGCGACCCGGTCATTGGTCAGGCCGGGCAAAAGGCGACCCTGCCGGTCGAACACCCATCCGACGATCTCGCCGACCGCACCGGCGTCGTTGAGTTCACCCAGTTCGGCAGGCGAGAGGAATCCGTCCACGGCAAGCGGTGCTTGTCCACCAAGATCGCCGATGCCCAGAAAGGTCACGTCGGCTTCAGCCGAGAGTTTGAGCGTCGCCTCGATCATCGGCTGCTTGTGGAGCAGGTCGCGCTCGGCCGCAGACGAGGCGATGACGGGCAGGGGCATAGGAAACGACCGGCACTTCACCTTGTCGGCCATGGTGAAGATGACGTTGTAGAAGGCGGCCGAACCGTCAGGCGCGATGTTGCCGGTCAGCGAGACGACCTTGTGCTGGGGGCAGTCCATCGTCGGCAGCTTCTCGATCGCCGCCTTTAGAGTACGTCCGGTGCCGATCGCAATCGTGATCGGATCGTCCGCCGAAAGGCGACGTTCGAGTTCTGCGGCGGTGGCCTCGGCGACGCCCACGGTGGTGGAAGGCGAATCCGGATCGCTCGGCACGACTTCGGCGAGTTTCAGCCCGAAGCGCTCGCGCAGCCGCGCTGCAAGGTCGAGGCAGGCTGCGATCGGATGGTCGATGCGCACCTTGACCAGACCCTCGCGCACGGCCTGCGAGACGAGACGCTGGGCTGTTTGACGCGAGACGCCGAGCTTGCGGGCGATGTCGTCCTGCGTGTTGCCGGCTACGTAATAGAGCCAGCCGGCACGTGCCGCATCGTCGAGGCGCAAGCTGCTGGTCGCCATGAAAACCCATCCCGAAGACTGTCGTTGCCAGTCGAATGACTACCGCGAGTTCGGCGGATGCGAAAGGACAGTATGCAGAGCCGACGCCTTGAGGTTCGAAAATCGCGGATATCGCCGGCCTGCGAGTCCGTGCAGGCGGAAGGATAAAGGCGCACCACCACCGCGCATACCTCCCGATTAGCGAATTCTTCAGCGATGTTGTGTGAGAATTTTCTTTCTCAGGTCGAAAGACCAGTCGTGGCGGGTGGTATTTTTCATGATGACTGTCGTGGCGTGCATCACGCAGCTCCACAATCTATGGCTTGTCGGTCTTGCCGCGCTTGTGTGCATGACCGGCAGCTTTGTGACGCTCGATCTTTATGCGCGATCGTTGACCGAACGCGTTCGACAAAGGATCGGCTGGACGTTTCTTGCATCGATCGCCGCGGGAGCTTCGGTGTGGTGCACGCATTTCATTGCGATGCTCGCCTATGAAGTGAACGCGCCGGTCACCTACGACCCTATTTTGACCATGCTGTCCCTGATCGTCATCGTTCTGGGAGCGGGGCTTGCATTCCGGCTCACCCAGATCGGCCACGCCATCGTTGGCGGCGCAGTGCTCGGTACCTCCATTTCCGCCATGCACTTCACCGGTATGATCGCCTACCGGGTGGACGGTTTCGTCAACTGGAATGCCGGCTATGTCGCGGCATCGGTCGTCATCGCAATTGCCGGCTCTGCCGTCGCGCTGAGCTACGTTAAAAACCGCGCGATCGCGCTCACCGCGCTCGTGGCATCGGTGGTCGGACTGCATTTTACCGCCATGACCGCCGTTTCGGTCGAGCCTTTCGTTACGGGTGCGCCGGTTTCCGGCTCGCCGGCAACCATCGTCATGGCCATCGCCGTCGCGGGCGTCGGGCTTTTGATCGTGGGTACGGGGCTTTTAAGCCGGATCGTCGATGCCGACATGGCGGAGGAAAATGTCGACGCCTTGCGCCGCATGGCTCTCTATGACGCGCTGACCAATCTGCCGAACCGGGTGAGCTACACCGATCACACCGAACGCGAACTGTCGCTTGCCGCCTCGACCGGCGAAAAATGTGCGGTTCTCGGCATCGACCTCGACAGGTTCAAGGAAATCAACGACACGCAGGGACATGGCGCGGGCGACACGGTGCTGCGTATCATCGGCCAGCGATTGACCGATGCGCTGCGCGGCAGCGAGTTCGTTGCCCGTATGGGTGGCGACGAGTTCGCGGCGACGAAGCGGTATCGATACGATCACGAACTAGAGGAATTCGTGCGCCGCATCGAAGCGGTGCTGTTCTCGGAGGTTCGGATCGGCGAGTTTTCCACGTCGCCGGGCGCCAGCATCGGCATCGCGACCTGGCCGAGCGACGGTGAGACTGTCGACCGCCTGACCGCCAATGCCGACCTTGCCATGTATCGCGCGAAGGCCGACCATACGCGTGCGATCTGCTACTACGAGACCGGCATGGACGAGCAGGCGCGCGCGCGCCGTGAACTGGCGGCGGATTTGCGCCATGCGCTCGAAAACGACGAATTCGAAATCCACTATCAGGTTCAGATGCAGGTGGCGGCGCCGCAAAACGTCATCGGCTACGAAATCCTCCTGCGCTGGACGCATCCTCTGCGCGGTTCCGTTCCGCCTTCGACGTTCATCCCGGTCGCAGAGGAAACGGGCCTTATCATACCTATCGGCGAATGGGTGTTGCGCACGGCGTGCAAGGCTGCCGCCGCTTGGGAGCGTCCGGACCGGATCGCGGTCAATCTTTCGGCCCTGCAACTGGCGCACGCGGATATTTCCGATCTGGTCGCCGGCATCTTGGCCGAGACCGGCCTTGCGCCCGAACGTCTCGAACTCGAACTGACCGAATCCTGCATCATTCAGGACAAAAAGCGTTCGCTCGATACGCTTCGCCGCATCCGCGCACTCGGCGTCACCATCGCGATCGACGATTTCGGCACGGGTTATTCGTCGCTCGACACGCTGCGCTCGTTCCCGTTCGACCGGATCAAGCTCGATCGTTCCTTCATGAGCGAACTTGAAGATTCCATGCAGTCGCGCGCCATCATCCGTGCGGTGCTGGCG
The DNA here is from genome assembly GCF_054612275.1 of Aliihoeflea sp. PC F10.4. Classification (NCBI taxonomy): domain Bacteria; kingdom Pseudomonadati; phylum Pseudomonadota; class Alphaproteobacteria; order Hyphomicrobiales; family Phyllobacteriaceae; genus Aliihoeflea; species Aliihoeflea sp. PC F10.4. The sequence continues at coordinate 454,989 of NZ_JBTSWH010000001.1, forward strand.
CTCAGCCGCAGCCTCGACATTTCGGTTCTGGCCGAAGGCGTGGAAACGCCGCGCCAGCTCGAGCTGCTCCGGCAGGAGGGGTGCGACGAGGCGCAAGGCTTCCTGCTCGGCCGGCCCGGACCCGTCCCGACCACGGCGGAGATAAGTCCGAGCCGTCAGGTCGCCTAGCTACCTGGTTTACGCCAGTCTATAGGCTTTTGCCGCCAGATCGCCTGCAAGGCTCGTTGCCAGATCGAGCGCTTCATGCTCGTCGAGGCGGTGGGTGGTCACGAGGTCGGCGAGATATGCGCAATCGGTTCGGCGCGCGACGTCGTGCCGTGCCTTTATCGACGTTACTGCACGCGTGTCGTCGTTGAAGCCAGCGGTATTGTAGAAGCCGGCCGTTTCCGTGACCGACCGGCGATAACGCGAGATGCCTTCGAAGCTGTCGTGGAACCACCAAGGCGGGCCGAGAAGCAGGCAGGGCCACGCACCTGCGAGCGGGGCCAGTTCGCGCGCATAGGTCGCTTCGTCGAGCGTAAACAGGACCAACCGGAAATTCGGGTGAAGACCGACTGCATCGAGCAGCGGCTTCAGAGCCTTCGTGAACGATACGGGCACTGGAATATCGAACCCGCGGTCGCGTCCATATCCGGAAAAGACGTCGCGCGAGTGATTGCGGTGCGAGCCTGAATGCAGTTGCATCACAAGCCCGTCCTCGGCCGACATACGCGCCATTTCCGTCAGCATCTGCGCGCGAAAGAGTTCGGCTTCGCCTTCATGGAGCTTGCCGCTGCGCGCGCGTTCGTAAAGGCTTGCGGCCTCGCTTTCGGGAAGGTCGGCCGTTTGCGGTGTCGCATGGCCGTGATCGGTCGCCGTCGCGCCCAATTCGCGAAAAATTGCCCGCCGCGCGCGGTGTGCGTCGAGATAGCCGCGCCACGTCGCAGTGCTGATGCCGGATACCGATCCGAACTCTTCCAGATTTCCGGTAAAGCCGGGAACGTCTGGATCGGTCACGACATCGGGGCGATAGGTCGGGACGACGCGCCCCGTCCAGTCCAGCGCGCCAAGCTTGCGGTGCCAGGAAAGATCGTCGAGCGCACCGTCAGTGGTCGCGATGACGGAAATGTTGAAACGCTCGTAAAGGCCGTGCGGCCTGAACTCGTCCTTCGGCAGGCAGGCTTCAATTCTGTCATACGCGGCATCGGCGGTCGAGGCGGATAGCCTTTCGGTGATGCCGAACAGGGTTTCAAGCGAATGCTCGATCCAAAGCCGTGACGGCGTGCCCTGAAACAGATGGAAGTTCGAGGCGAACATTTTCCAGATGGCGCGTGGATCGGTCTGCGCATCGTCGCCGATGCCGATATCCTCGAAGGAAATGCCCTGGCTGACCAGCATGCGCGTGACGTAGTGATCGGGCGTGACGAACAGCGTCGCCGGGTCTGAAAACGCTTCGTTGGTCGCCCACCAGCGCGGTTCGGTATGTCCGTGCGGCGAGACGATCGGCAGGTTCTCGACCTCTTTGAAAAGGTCGCGCGCGATCTTGCGGGCAGCCGGGTCGGCAGGAAAGAGACGGTCGGGATGAAGCGGCATCACATCAGCCTGTTTGGAAGGTAAAGCACGATCTGCGGGAAGAGGATCATCAGCGAGACCAGTGCGAGCACGGCCAGCGCGAAGGGGATGATCTCGATCGAATAGCTCTTGTAGGAGCTTTTCAGGATGCCGCAGACGGTGAACATCGACACGCCGACGGGCGGCGTCATGCCGCCAAAGGTCAGGAGGGTCATCATGATCAGGCCGAAATGAACCGGATCGACACCGGCGGCGGTGATGACCGGAACGAGGATCGGCGTCAAAAGCATGACGAGAACCGTTGCCTCCACGAACATGCCGATGACGAGCAGGAAGCCGGCGATCGTGAACAGCAGCACGGTCGGGTCGCTCATCGTCGTCAGGGCGACCTGCGCGATGGATTGGGGCATGCGCTCGAAGGTGAGGACATAGCCGAATGTCCCGGAAAGCAGGATGATCAACATGATCATGCCGATATCGCGAATGCTCTTTTGCAGGGCGTCGAAAAGAACGCCGAGCGTCATCGTCCGATAGATGACGAAGCCCACGAATAGCGCGTAGACGATGGCGAAGCCACCGGCTTCCGATGGTGTGAAGAAGCCGAACCGGATGCCCACGAGCAGCCAGACGGGGAACATGACCGCCCAGAAGCCGGCCTTGAATTCGCGCCAGACCTCGCCTCCGGTCGGCAGCCGATCGTTGATCGGCTCATAGCCACGCCGCACCGCCATGACCCACGTTACGAACATCAACAGGACGGTCAGGAGGACGCCAGGTGCGATCCCGGCGATGAAGAGCCGGCCGATCGAAACCTCGCCCAGATAGCCATAGAGGATCAATCCGAGGCTCGGCGGCAGCGTTGCGACGATCAGGCCGCCGACCGAAAGGACGGCAGCGGTAAAGCCCCGGCTGTAGCCCTGCGCGATCATCGGCTTGCCGAGAATTCGCGCCTGCATGGCCGCGTCGGCGACGGCCGATCCCGAGATGCCGCCCATGAGCAGGCTGAGAACCACCGTCGACTGCGCGAGGCCACCGCGGAGCCAGCCCGCCAGCGTGGTCGCAAGTCCGATCAGCCTCGGCGTGATACCGCTGCTGTTCATCAGGTTGCCGAGAATGATGAACAGCGGAACCGCGAGCAGCGGAAAGGACTGGCTGGCGGCGACGATGCGCTGCACGGCGGTGCTTTCCGGCAGGAATACGGACGGCAGCAGGAAATAGCTCGTTCCGGCGATGCCGATCGCGAATGCGACCGGCATGCCAAGAATGATCAGGCCGAGCGCAGCCGCCAGGATCAGTCCCGAAATCATATGACGGTCTCCGTCGCGTTCTCGTCGGATTCAAAGATGTTGAGGAGGCCATGCGTCCACAAACGGCGCAGGATCGTGATCGCGAGCAGGATGCCGCCGACCGGCAGAGCGAGCGTCACCAGCCCGTAGCTGAGACCGGAGGTTGCGAGCGGTCGCTGCCAGTTTCCGGCCGAAAGCCAGAAACCATGCCAGATGATGAAGCCGAGGAACGGCAGGATAAGCAGCACGCTCAAAGCAGCCAGCGCGCGGCGCATCGTCGGCCCGCAGATGTCGGGCAGGGCGGTGACGCGGATATGATCACCCGCCTTCATCGTCAGATCGGCACCCAGCATGCAGGACCAGATCAGAAAGAGCATGGCGAACTGGGGAGCCGAGGCTACGGGCATTCCTACGGTTCGGCCGACTGCCGCGATAAGAACCGCGATCACCATCGCCAGGACGGCGACGAGCGCGAGAACGAATTCGAGCCGGTCGTAAAGTTTCCAGAAAAGTGCCATCGGTTCAACCTGTTGTGGCAAATGGCGGATATGTCTCGATCTTCATCGCAGACGGGCCGCCATGGCGGCGGCCCGGCCCGATCCGCATCGGGCTGTGCGTTTGGCTTCAGTTGCCCGAAGGCAGGTAGGGCTGAAGCGCCTCGCGGGCCTCGACCAGCCCGACCTCTTCGTAGACCTTCAACGTCGCTTCGCGGAACGGGGCGAGATCGACCTCGTTGAAGGTCACGCCCGCCGCTTCCATTTCCGTCTGCACTTCCGCCAGACGCTCGACGGTCATGCGCGTCGCTTCGTCACCGGCCGCCTTCAGTTCCTCATCGACGATTGCGCGCAGATCTTCCGGCAGCGACTGCCACCAGGTTTCCGAGGTCGCGAGGCCGGTGAAAAGCTGGATATGGTTGGTAAAGGCGATGTTCTTGGCAACCTCGTGCAGACGGATGCCGAATGCGCCGGTGAGCTGGGCTTCCGCACCGTCGATCGCTCCAAGCTGCAGTGCCGAATAGACCTCGGACCATGCCATCGGCGCGGGCGTTCCGCCCATGGCCGATACGGTCGCGACCCAGCTTGGCGCATCGATCGTGCGCACGCGGATGCCGCTCAAATCGGCCGGGGCATTGATCTCCTTGTTGGTGATCATCTGCCGCGTGCCCTGGAACCAGTTATAGTTCAGGAGGCGAATGCCGGAACTGTCGGCGAGTTCCTGTACCCATTCCCCGTAGACCGGTGAGTCGGTGATGGCTGCGTATTCGCTGTAGTCGTCGACAAGATAGGGTGCAGACAGGATGCCGAGCTCTGCATGAAGCGGCGCGAGGCGTCCTGCATCGACGAGCGCGGCAATCGGCGCGCCGTTGCGGATTTGCTCGAGAACGTCATTGTCCTCGCCAAGCTGCGAGCTTGGATAGATCGTCACTTCGACCTGGCCTTCCGTGCGCTCCTCGATGCGCTCTTCGGCCTGCTGCATGGCGATGACCAGCGGATCGGTCGTCGGCTGCGATGTCGAAAGGTTGAGCGAATATTGCGCCGTTGCGGCGGTGGTCGTCAGCGCCAGCGCGCCGGCAAGCGTGAGCAGTCTGGTATGTGCGGTCATTTAAAGTCTCCTCCTTAAGCCGTGATGAAATCCGAATGTGCGGTATGGCGTGCGGCGCCGCATTGCCAAAGTCCGGCGCGATGTCCCTCGGTGACGAACAGTGCAACGTGGTAGACGAGCCGGCTCAGTGCCTCCGGCCACAGGACCTGCCCGCCCGAGTCCAGCCGGTTCACCCACAGGGGCAGGCCGGATGCGGGCTGGAAATACCGGGTGAAAATGAGGTCGGCGATGCGGTTCGCGCGGGCGGCGTGGCCGGTATGAGGCTGCGAGATGGCAAGCGCGGCATGGAACTTGCCGGCTTCGGTCAGCGGCCACAAAAGATGCGTGTCCTCGACGACCACGCCATTTTCGTCGACCGCGTCGAAGGGCGCACCAGCTTGCGTACCCTCTTTGCGGACCCCGAAACGTTCGACGAAGTCGATCATATTGGCGGCCAATTGGCGCGGCTCTTCGATCCGGTGAAAATCCGCGTAGCGATGCAGGAGCCATGCCCACTCGAACTGGTGTCCGGGTTCGCGGCGCGATCCGTCCGAACTTTCCGCCGGGCCGAGGTCGCCAGCAACGAATTCGCGGACCGCGCCCGTCGCAGGATCGATCAATTTGTCGCGTGCGATGGCGAAGAGCGCGTCCGCGCGATCGAGCCATACCGTGTCTTCGCTCATCTCGAAGGTCTGAAGCAGGGCTTCGAACATATGCATGTTCGGGTTTTGCCCGCGCAGGTCGCCAGGCTGCACGCCGCGCGCAGCCATGGCGTCGCCTTCGAAAAGCGAGCCGTCGCGCGGATCCGTCAGCCGGCTCTCGATGAAGGACCAGCAGGCGTCGACGCGCGACTGGGGTACGATATCCGGCGCAGCTTTTCGCAACGTGACCAGCGCCAGAAGCGCGAAGGATTGATCGTAGGTTCGGCGAAGCCGCGCCGTGGGTTCGTCGCGGGATGTGCCGTTCGCATTCACGGCGAAGCGATAGCCTCCATCCGCGTCGCGCAGATGCGTATCGAGAAAGGAATAGACTTCGCGGGCCGCATCGAGCAGGCGTGTGTCGTTCGTCACCAGATAAAGATGCGCCAGCGTGAAGGCCACGCGGGCCTGCGCCAGTGTCGTCTTCGGTTCGTTCGCATCCACCGGCTTGCCGTCAGGCCCGAGCCGCTCGTAAACGCCGCCATGCCGTTCGTCGCGCGCCAGCCTATACCAGCGCGGCATGAAATCCGTGGCGAAATACGCGGGGGAGAGGTGAACGACGCTCATGCGTCCAACTCCGGCAGCTTGAGATTTTGGCCGACGAGGTCGTCGAAATATTCGGGAGCCGAAGCGATGACCGCAGGCATGTCGTCCAGGATCTGTCTCAGATGAAGGCGCATCGCATTGTCGGCGGCTTGCGCGTTTCGGCCTTCGATCGCGTCGACGATCGTGACATGCTGCGCAAGAAGCTGGCGCAACGGGAACTGGCGCGCGCTTAAGTGGCGCACGCGGTCCATCTGCGTCTTCAGGGGCTGCAGTATATCCCAGCTCGCTGTCTGCTCGGCCTGCGTGGCCAGCATGCGATGGAACGCCTCGTCGAGTTGCAGGAACGCGCCTGCGTCCGTTTGCTCGACCGCTTTGCGTTGTATCTCGAGGTGTTCGCGCAGCATGGCGATGAAGCGCGTGTCAGGTGCCGGGCAAAGCAGCCGCGCGATGTCGACCTCGACGGCTTCGCGAACGAACCGCGCCGACATGACGGCGGAAACATGAATGCGGCTGACATAGGTGCCGCGTTGCGGCCTGATCTCGACGAGCCGCTCTTCGGAAAGTTTGATGAAGGCTTCGCGGACCGGTTGCCGGCTGACGTCGTACTGGGCCGCAACGTCCACTTCAGAAAGGCGTGTGTTGGGGAGCAAATCGCCGCGCACGATGCGTCCGCGCAATACGCGGTAGAGCCGCTGCCCCACCGGTCCGCTGCGGTCTTCGTCGTCCTTGCGGACTGTCATCGACACTGCGCTCAAGCAAATTTCCTCCCTGCCTCATCAATGAACCATACTACCATACTAGTCAACATCGACAGCGGATGCTATTTCGGATGGAAGGTGGACGCATTCGTTCCGCCGTCGACCATGGAGGAGGAATGATGCGGCAGACCTGGCGCTGGTTCGGGCCGAGCGATCGCGTTTCGATCGACGATATGATGCAGGCAGGGGTCGAGGGCGTCGTATCCGCGCTTCACCACATGCCGACCGGCGCCGTGTGGACGCCTGAGGAAATTGAGCAGCGCAAGGCGCAGATCGCCGTGATGCGGGACGGATCGCCTTCCGGGCTGGCATGGGAAGTCGTCGAAAGCCTGCCGGTTTCGGAAGATATCAAGCGCCAGACCGGCGACTGGCGAACTCATGTCGATAATTGGCGCACCTCGCTGCGGCACCTCAAGGCAGCCGGGATCGAAGTCATCTGCTACAATTTCATGCCGGTTCTCGACTGGACGCGAACCGATCTCGCATGGCGCTTGCCCAACGGGGCGACGTGCATGCGCTTCGATCTCATCGATTTCGCGGCGTTCGACATCCACCTTCTGGAGCGTCCCGGCGCGCAGGAAGACTACCCGGACGTGGTCAGGCAGGATGCGGATCGCCGCTTCGCCGAAATGCCGGATGCGCGCCGCGCCGCGCTCATCGACAATGTCGTCTGCGGCCTGCCGGGTGCGGCCGAAAGCTTCACCCTTACCGACATCAGGGAGCATCTGGATCGATATCGCGAGATCGACGAGGACCGGCTGCGCACGCATCTGACGGATTTCCTCGCCGAAGTCATCCCGATGGCCGAGGAACTTGGCATGCGGCTTTGCTGCCACCCCGACGATCCGCCATTCGCGCTTCTTGGTCTGCCGCGCATCATGTCGACGGAGGCGCAATATCGCACCGTGCTCGACGCGGTGGACAGACCCGCAAACGGCGTGACGCTTTGCTCCGGCTCGCTCGGCGCACGTCCCGACAACGATTTGCCCGGCATGATGGAGCGGCTGGGCGACCGGGTCCATTTCCTTCATCTGCGCAATGTCGCGCGCCAGAGCGAGGATATCGTCGGCAGCTTCTACGAGGCCGAGCATTTGGGCGGCGGCACCGACATGGTCGCGCTTCTTGCTGCCGCGATGCGTGAGGAAGCGAAGCGCCGCGCGGCGGGTCGCGCGGATGCGTCGATCCCCTTCCGGCCCGACCATGGGCAGGAAATTCTCGACGACCACCAGCGCAAGGCGCAGCCGGGCTATCCGGCGATCGGGCGGTTGAAGGGGCTGGCGGAACTGCGCGGCATCATCGCGACACTTGGCCATGAACGCGAAGGCATCCGGCCATGACCCGGCGTTTGAGCGCGATTGGCGATGTGAAGGGCAGCGCGCAATTGCCCGAATATGATCCATCGGCGCATGGCGTCGGCATCGTTCATATCGGCGTCGGCGCGTTTCATCGGGCGCATCAGGCGGCGATGACGGATGCGGCGCTTGGCGCAGAGGGCGGCGACTGGCGCATTCGCGGTATCAGCTTGCGCAGCACAGCTATTGCGGAGGCCCTCAACCCCCAAAACGGCCTTTACACGCTGATCGAGCGTGGCGCGGAAGGGACGAAAGCGCGGGTCATCGCGGCGATCGCCGATGTGATCGCCGGCGACCCCGCCGCAACGCTGAAGGCGCTGTGCGATCCGGCAATCAGGATCGTGACGCTGACGGTCACCGAAAAGGGCTATGGCATCGATCGCGCAAGTGGTGGGCCGGACTGGAGCCACCCTGCCGTCGCGGACGACCGGAAAACACCCGACGCGCCATCAGGTGTGCTCGGGCTGCTGGCGGCCGCACTCGGCGCGCGGCGCGCAGCTGGGACCGCGCCCTTCACGGTGCTTTGCTGCGACAATCTTCCTGAGAACGGAAAGCTTCTGAAGGCCGGCGTCGTCGGCTTCGCGCAGGAGATCGATCCCGCGCTTGCCGATCATATCGCCGCAGAAGTCGCGTTTCCGTCCTCCATGGTCGATCGCATCACGCCCGCCGCCGGCGATGCCACCTTCACTGATGCAAAGGCGGCGACGAATTGCACCGATCTGGCGGCGGTCGAAACCGAGCCGTTCAGCCAGTGGGTGATCGAAGACGAATTCCCGCAAGGCCGGCCCGCATGGGAGGCCGGCGGCGCGATTTTCGTCGGCGATGTCGCGCCCTACGAGCACATGAAACTGACCATGCTCAACGGGTCGCATTCCATGCTCGCATATACCGGGTTCCTTTCCGGACGCGCCTATGTGCGCGACGTGATGGCAGACGCGGACCTTGCCGTCCTCGTGCGCCGACATTTGCATGCGGCGGCTTCCGTCCTGCCGCAACTCCCCGGCTTCGACCTGTCGGCCTATGCCGACGCGCTCGAAGCGCGGTTTCGCAATCCGGCGATCGCGCATGCGACATTTCAGATCGCCATGGACGGCACCGAAAAGCTGCCGCAGCGCATCTTTGTACCGGCCAAAACCGCTCTTGGAACCAGCAAGCCGGTTCGCCCTTTCGCCTTCGCAACTGCGGCCTGGATGCGCTACGCTCTCGGCATGACCGACAACGGCGATGCCTATGAACTGCGCGATCCGCGCGAAGACGAAATCAAGAAGAGCCTTGCGGGAACGTCGAGGGATGCGGCGCGCATTTCGGCGGCGCTTCACGGCTTGCCGCATTTCATCCCGGATGAACTGACGCGCTCCGACGAATGGCGGGCAGCGATCGAGGATGCGCTCGGCGTCATGCTTCGTGAGGGCATGCACGCGGCGATCGCAAGGGAAGCGCGGGCGTGACCGCAAAGCTGTTCCTGTCGATCGGCGAGCCGATGGTGGAACTCGGCCGCTCCGAGACCGCCGATTTGTGGCGGATGGGCTTTGCCGGCGATGTCCTCAACACGCTGTGGTATGCGCGCGCCTGCCTGCCGCGCGACGGCTGGCGAACCGCGCTCTTGACGCGTCTCGGCAGCGATTCCTTTTCGGCGCGCATGCTCGAATTTCTGACCGCGAACGGGTTCGAGACGGATTTCGTCTCCATCGATGACAAACGAAGCGTCGGGCTTTACGCGATCGATCTTTCACCCGACGGCGAGCGGCGCTTTTCCTACTGGCGGTCGCAGTCGGCAGCGCGTGGTCTTGCCGACGATGCGGAAATGCTCGGCGATGCCGCGCAGCAGGCCGACCTCGTCTATTATTCGGGGATCAGCCTGGCGATCCTACCGCCCACTGGGCGTGCAAACCTTATCGAGACGGCACGAACCGCTCGCGAGCGCGGGCAAATGGTCGTGTTCGATCCCAACATCCGGCCCGCGCTTTGGGAAGATGCGCAAACGATGCGCGACTGGATGCAAAAGGCGATGGCCACCGCCGCCATCGCGCTTCCAAGCTTCGATGACGAGGCGACGGTCTGGGGCGATACAACGGTCGAGGCTTGTGCCGAACGCTGGCAGAAGGCAGGCGCCGGCGAAGTCGTCGTCAAGAATGGCGGCGGCGATATCGTGGTGGCGTCGGCGTCGGGCGCCGCGACGAAGATCGAGGTGCAGCGCATCCGGCCGGTCGATACGACCGGCGCGGGAGACGCATTCAACGCCGGCTATCTGGTCTCGCGCCTTGCCGGCCGCGATCTGCGCGATGCTGTCCTCAGCGGGCATAATCTCGCAGCGCAGGTGATCGGCCAGCGCGGCGCTTTGTTGCCGATGGCCGATATCGCTATGGCGCGGGACTGACCGCCTAGCTTGCGGTCAGCACGATCTCTTCGGCATTGGCGTGGATGGTGATTTCCATGCCCGCCTCGCGCGCCAGAAGCAGCGTGTAATAGGGTTGCACGGAATGCGCGTCGATCGCGTCCTCGGGCTTGCGTCCCGAATGCATCTCGAGGAACTTCGCCGGCACGCGCACCATCGGCCCGTTGGCGGTGATGGTGATCTTCGGCTTGTCCTCGAGGCTTTCCAGGTTCACGGCCAGCTTGCCGCCGCGCGGAATCGCGCCGTTGGCGACCAGAAGCAGATTGAGGATCAGTTTTACCGCGTTTTTCGGCAAAAGCGCGCGGTCGCCCTTCCATTCGAGTTCCGGCTTCTCGTTCTTGAAGAAAGCCTGCGCGACGCTCTCGGCGTCTCCGGTATCGATCTGCATGCCGGCCGAGCCAGCCGCGCCGAAGGCGATGCGGGCGAACTGCAACCTTGCGGATGCGTTGCGCGCGCTTGTGCGGATGAGTTGCATGGCATCTTCGTCAGCGCCTCCCTCGTCGAGGAGTTCGAGACCGTTATTGATCGCGCCGACCGGCGAGATGACGTCGTGACAGACGCGGCTGCACAAAAGTGCGGCCAGATCGGTCGCGGTCAGCGAAAAAAATTCGGACATGCCTCGGGTCCCCGTTTTATTTGGCATTTCGGCGCGAATCGCGCGCCGTTCAGGTGAATTCGTCGTGGCACAGGCCGCAAGGCGCTTCAAGAATCGCGCCATCGGGCAAAGCCTTACCTTTCATTAAGCCTGCCGGGTTACCGTTCCTTAAACGTAAATGCGCCGTCGTGGTTCAAGAAAGCCGCACGGCCCGGTCTGTCCGCTCCGGAGGTTCGCCATGAAGTCGCACATGCCCGCAGCCCTATTTCAGCGCTTGTCCATTCTCATCGCCTGCATCGCCGCCATGATGGTGTTCGCAGCACCCGCCAAGGCAAATCAGCCCTATACCGCGCAGGAGATCGTCGATTCTGGACACCAGTTCTTCGGTTCGACCTCGGGCGGCCTTGCCACCGTCGTCGAGCAGATTTTCCAGAGCTACGGCCTGCCCAACGGTTATATACTCGGTGAAGAAGCCGGCGGCGCCTTCATCGGGGGGCTGACCTATGGCGAGGGAACGCTGCATACCAAGAATGTCGGTGACCACCGCGTCTACTGGCAGGGTCCTTCGCTCGGGCTCGACGCCGGCGGGCAGGGATCGCGCTCGATGATCCTCGTCTACAATCTCGACAGCGTGCCAAGCCTCTATCAGCGTTATGGCGGTGTTGCCGGGTCGGCTTATGTCGTCGCCGGTCTCGGCTTCAACGTCCTGAAGAATGGCAATACCCTGCTCGTTCCCGTCCGCACGGGCGTCGGGGCGCGGCTTGGCGTCAATGTCGGTTATCTGAAGATGACGCCGCAGCCGACATGGAACCCGTTCTGATCCTGGCGGGCCACATCGCCGGAACACTGATGGAAATGCGTTTGTGATCCAGACCCTGCTGTTCTTCGGCCTCGGCTTTCTGACGGCCACCTTCATCGGGCTTCTCATTGCGCCGGCGCTTCGCCGGCGCACCGAACGTTTGACGACGCGCCGCATCGAAGCGCGTCTTCCCATGACGCGCGACGAGATCCAGGCCGACAAGGACCGCATCCGTGCGGAAGCTGCGATCAATCAGCGCAAAGTCGAAATCGAACTCAACGCGGCGCGCGCGCGTGTCGCGGAGCAACTCGTCGAGCTCGACCGCCATCGGCAGGGGCTTGTCGCGAAGGATGGCGATCTTTCCGGTCGCGATGGCCGCATCGCCGCGCTCGAAACCGAGATCGAGACGTTGAAGGCGAGCGTCACCGAGCGGGAGGAAAAGGTGGCGCAGTTGGAAGATCGGCTCGTTTCCGAACATGCCGATTCGTTTACCCGCAAAAGCGAGCTCGACCGCCTCAACGCGCTTTATGAGGATGCAAGTCTCACTGCGAGCAGCCGCCAGATCGAGGTTGCGCAGCGCGAGACCGACATCGACAGGCTGACGACCGACCTTGCCGCCCTGCGCAACCAGCGCAACGAGGGCGATCGCAAGCTGCGCGACCTGACCGCCGACAACAAGGCGTTGCGCGATGCCCTGAAAGCCGAAACGCGCAAGGCGGACGATGCCGGCAAGCGCATCGAAAAGCTCGTCGCCGATCTTTCCGACCGCGACGACAGGCTCGAGCGCCGCGAAAGCGAAATCGCCCGGCTCAAGGGAAAAGCTTCACCGGGTCCGGATGACGCGGGCGATGCGACCGACCGCATTTCCGCCGAGCGCGACCGCCTGGAAAAGAAGCTCGCGGCTCCCGTCGAGAACGACGCGCAGTTGCGCGAACAGTTGCAGGAACTTGCCGCCGAGATGGTTCATCTGACGGCGACTCTCGAAGGTCCGCAATCGCCGATCCTCAAAGCGATCGAATCCGCGCAAGCCGTCTCCGGCAAGGATGGGCCGATCAGCCTGGCCGAACGTATCCAGGCGCTCCGCGACGTGTCGGAACGCGCGCGCTCAAAGGGACCGGACGCGCCGGAGCCTGTGAAGGGCGACGGCTGAGGCCGCGGCCACGTTGAGGCTGTCGAAATCGGTTTCCATGTCGATGCGCACGCGGCGCATGCGCGCCATCAGCGTGTCCGGGAGGCCCGGTCCCTCCGCGCCGAGATAGATCGCCTGCGGTCCGCCCGGCGCGACATTCGCGATGTCGTCGGCATCGCGCGGTGTCATCGCCAGTTGCTCGAAACCGGCTTCATCAAGACTCATGTGGATCGCATCGGCACTGGCGAGCACCGCATAGGGCACCTTCAGCGACGCGCCGACCGAAACGCGTATCGCCTTGCGGTACAGCGGATCGCAACTCGCCGCATCGAGAAGCACGGCGTCTGCACCGAATGCGGCAGCGTTGCGGAAGATCGCGCCGACATTGTCGTGGTTCGAGATACCGACGAGGACGACGACCAGCGCATCGGCCGGCAAGGTGGCGAGAAGGCTTGAAACGTCTTCTTCAACGCGCTTGCGCCCGATCGCGAGGATTCCGCGATGGATGTGGAATCCCGCGATTGCGTCCATCGTCGCCTGATCGGCGACATAGACGGGCAAATCCGGCGGGGCACAGGCCAACGTTTCAGCCATGCCGCTCAGGCGCTTGTCGAGGATCAGGACGGATTCGGCTTCGAACCTGCGCGCCGAAAAGAGCACGTTCAAGACGACCTTACCCTCGGCCACGAAGCGTCCCTCGCGCCCCACGAGATCGCGTTCGCGCACGTTGCGATAGGCGGCGATGCGCGGATCTTCGGGGTCTGAAATCGGGATAGGCGTCACATGCGGCTTATTTCACGAGGCCGGCGGAAGCGTCAACAGACCCAGTCCGTCAGCTGGCGCGCCTGTTGTGGACTTCCGTCTCGTGACGACGCACGGGCGAATTTCCGAATATACGCTCCATCGTCTCGATCAGCATTTCGACGGATGCAGCGTCGGTCCGGTAGTAGATCGTCTGCCGGTCGCGGCGCGTTCGAACGAGGTTCATGGCGCGAAGTTTGGCCAGATGCTGCGAGAGTGCCGACTGGCTGAGCGACACCTTCTCGGCGATCGCGCCGACGGACAATTCGGTATCCTGCAGATGGCACATGATGGCGAAGCGCTTCTCATTGCCCAGGACGCCAAGCAGAGCGGCTGCCTTGCTCGCATTCCTGACCAGTTCATCGGAAGCCATGCCATCCCTCGGGTGAGTCGAAGAGAATTCTTGGCTAACAACGTCGCTCAAGCGCTCAAAGTTGCGCCGTGCTGGAAACATTTGATCCACAATCGCGTGAAGGCGGATAATCAGGCCGTCGCGGCTCGTGCTTCCTTCGCCATCGCGACGAGCGCCATCCGCATGTCGGCTGCCGACGAAAGCGCTTTTGGAAAGAAAATACGAGCCGTTCTATCGCCGGCTGCCAGATCGAACCCGTCGGGGTCGAGGCCCGTCATCGTCCAGTCGAGCGTCTCGGATATACCGGCAAAATGGCTCGCGTAGAGCGCGATCGCATCGAGATGATCCTCGTTCATATGCGCCACTGCTCCCGGTTCGGCCGCCTGAAGCTCCGCCGCGACGGTTGCGTCGCTCAAGAGTTCGTCGCGCGTGATGTGATAGGCGCGGCCGAAGCCGCCATTGAGGCTCGTCTCTACCGGCTCCAGCAGAAAATAGAAAAAATCGGCGAAGTCGGCATAGAGCTTCGCCTTTGGATGCCGACCGAGAAACCGCCGGGAAACGTTCACGTGGTCAGCATCATCACGACCGATCCGGTGCGCACGGCATTTAACGGTCATGCGCGGATGGGCGAGCGGATCGCCCTTGCCCGGCTCGCCGAAAAGAAGCGAGCAACGCTCGTCGCCTTCCAGCCCGCCCGTATGCGCCGAAAGCGATGAGACGAGGATGAGCGGGCGACCGAGAATGTCGGTCGCGACGGACACGCGGCTTGCCAGCGGCCAGCCGGTTCCGGGTTCGCAAACCGCAAGCGCGGCATGGCGTGCCGTGCGCAGCAATCTGCGGTCGAGGCGGATCGCCTCGGCATCCGTCGCGCGCAATACATCCTTGGGTTTGTCGTCCGTCATCGCATCCTCGAAAGAAGACTGTTGCAGTCAACTTTCAATCGCCGATCACGCCGGCGCTTTCAAGAGCCTCGATGGCGGTCGCGTCGAAGCCGAAGGAACTCAGTACGTCGCGGGCATGCGTCGTCACAGCGGCAGAAACCGTTCCGGGCGTTCGCGAAAAGCGCGGCGCGGGAGCGGGGCGGGTGAAGTCGCCATTGGTCCCGAACGTATCGCGGGCGCGATTGTGCGGATGGGTGGTCGCCTCCTTCAGCGACAGGACCGGAGCAACGCAGGCGTCCGTTCCCTCGAACAGCGCGGCCCATTCGTCGCGCGTCTTTTCTAAAAAGCGGGCGGTGATTTGCGTGCGCATATCGGGCCAGCAAGACACATCGTACTGGCGCTCGACGAAGCTTTCGTCGAGCGGGAGAAGCCGCGCGAATTCGGCAAAGAATTGCGGTTCGAGGCATCCCACTGCGACGTAACCACCGTCGCTCGTCTCATAGGTGTCGTAGAAGGGTGCGCCCGTGTCGAGCAGGTTCGAGCCGCGCCGATCCTTCCAGAAACCCGTCGCCATGAAGGAATGAAACGGTGCCGTTAGCATCGCGACACCGTCGATCATTGCGGCATCGACCACCTGACCCTTGCCGGAAATGCCGCGTTCAACCAGCGCTGCGAGAAGTCCCGTCAGGAGAAACATCGTGCCGCCGCCGAAATCGGCGACGAGGTTTAGCGGCGGGACGGGCTTGCCGTCCTTTTCGCCGATGGCATGCAGTGCGCCCGAATAAGCGAGATAGGTGATGTCATGGCCGGCGCGGTCGGCAAGCGGTCCGTCCTGTCCGAAGCCTGTCATACGGGCGAAGACGAGACGAGGATTGCGCGACATGCAGACATCGGGGCCAAGCCCCAGCCGTTCCATCACGCCGGGGCGAAACCCTTCGATCAGGACATCGGCCTTTTCGATCAGGTCGAGGACGAGCGCCGTCCCGCGCGCGTCCTTCAAATCGACCTTGACGATGTCACGCCCGTGCCGGTCGAGGTCGAATTGCGGCGGGACGTGGAGGAAGCCCTGCGCCTTGGCCTTGCGCTCGATGCGCAGAACGCGCGCGCCCATTTCGGCCAGCATCAGGCCTGCCAGCGGGACGGGGCCGAGCCCCGCCATCTCGACGATCGTCAGGCCGGCGAGCGGCCCTTCGCGCTTCTCCTCCCCCATCACGCGCCACCCTTATTTGGGAGCCATGCGGATCGCGCCGTCGAGGCGGATCGTCTCGCCGTTCAGCATTTCGTTTTCGACGATATGGACGGCGAGCGCGCCATATTCCGCCGGCTGGCCAAGGCGTGGCGGGAAAGGCACCTGCTGGCCGAGCGATTGTTGCGCGTCTTCCGGCAGGCCCGCCAGCATCGGCGTCATGAAGATGCCTGGTGCAATCGTGCAAACGCGTATGCCCGAGCGTGCGAGGTCGCGCGCGGCCGGCAAAGTCATGCCAACGACGCCACCCTTCGACGACGCATACGCGATCTGGCCGATCTGGCCGTCATAGGCGGCAACGGAAGCCGTGTTGACGATCACGCCGCGCTCGCCGCTTTCCAGCGGGTCGAGATGCTGCGCGCCGTCCGCCATCAGGCGGATCATGTTGAAGGTGCCGATGAGGTTGACTTCGATCACCTTGCGGTAGGCGTCGAGCGAATGCACGCCGTCCTTGCCTATAGTCTTCAGCGCGATCGCGATGCCGGCGCAATTGACGAGAATACGCGGCACGCCGAGCTTTTCGGTTACTTGCCTGAACGCCGCTTCACCGGCTTCGCCGCTCGACACGTCGCATTTGACCGCGATGCCGCCGATCTCGGCGGCGACCTTTTGCGCGCGCTCGATCCCGACGTCGAACAGCGCGATCTTCGCGCCCTTGGCGGCCAGCGCCCGCGCTGTCGCCTCGCCGAGACCCGAACCGCCGCCCGTGACGACTGCGACATGACCCGATGGATTCATGGAAATTCCCTCCCAAATGCACTGCGATTGCAAATTGGGCGGCATCTTAGCTGCGCGCGGAAAGGGCGCAAGCATCGAGGAGAGGCAAAACGGATATGCGATAGCGGATCAGATTCCGGCGTACCATTCGTAGCCGCGGTCCGGCCAATAGCCGCCTTGGCCACGACCGAAGCCGTCGAGGTCTGCGACCAGCTCGATGCCGCGAACATATTTCGCCATCTTGTAGCCGAGCTGGCGTTCGACCCGCACACGCAGCGGTGCACCGTTCTCGACCGGCAGCGCCATGTCGTTCATGCCCCATGCCAAAATGGTCTGCGGATGGCGTGCGTCAATCATGTCGATGGATTCGTAATATTTCACGTCGCCTGAAAGGCCGCGCTCGATCGTATCCATACAGTGAAAGACGACATAGCGCGCGTCCGAGCGAGCGCGCGCCTCGTCGAGAATGGCGTGAAGCGGAACGCCCGTCCATTTGGCGATGCAGGACCAACCTTCCACGCAGTCGTGCCGTGTGATCTGGGTGCGCGCGGGCATGGCGCGGATCGTCGGCAGATCGAGCGAAAGTGGCCGCTCGACGAGCCCGGACACTTCCAGCCGGAAATCGGTGAAGTCGTTTTCGGCGAGCGTCTTATAGTCCTGATCCTGCGGGCGAGTAACGCCGTTGGGGCGCATCGGCTGGCGAATGTCGGCTTCGGTGAATTCGGCGGCCAACGCGTCGGGCGACAGAAGCGTGCGCTGGGCGCGCAGCGTCAGTCCGTTCGCCTTCAGCATGAATTTCCGCATCGCGTTTTCGCGATTGCCGAGAAAATCGAACGCGTCGCAGCCCGAAAGGACGACGCCGGATGCGGCGAGCGCCGAGCCGGCCAGGAAATTTCGGCGAGTGATGAAGCGCGCCATTATCGCTTGTCCCTTTCGTCGGCGTCGACACGGCCCCAGCCGGTTATCATGGAGCGCAGTTCGTTGATCGGGCCAGCCGCGACCACCATGATGATGTGGACGATAAAGAAAAGTACCAGCAGCACCATGATCACGAAATGGAGCGTGCGGGCCGACTGCCGTCCGCCGAAGAGTTCGGGAAGCCACGGCACCACGGCATTCACTCCGGGCGACATCGCAAGGCCCGTCGCGATCATCAGGGGCAAGAAGACGAGGAGCACGACGGCATAGGAAAGTTTTTGCAGCGGATTGTAGCTGCGGCGATGGCGAAATTTCAGCCGCACATGCTCGGAAACGTCGCGCGGCAACCCTTTCAGATCGGCCGAACCCGGCACGATGTCCCGGCGCAAATGACCGTTGATCAAACTCGCGACGAGCCAGACGAGAAGCGTTCCGGCCAGTATCCAAGCGAAGAAGAAATGGACGACACGCCCGGTTGCAAGGTCCTGATAGGAAGGGATCGTGGCCCATGCGGGAAATGCGCGATTTTGCAGGCGGCCTTCCGGCCCCGACGCGCCGAGAACGCCGGTCGTCTCAAAGTTCTTGCCGAAAACGGTCGTCACGCCGACAAGCCCGCCATCTTCGCGCCGCGCGCCGATCCGCAGGACCGAATTGTCGAACTGGAAGCCGGACTGGTCGCCGATATAAAGCGCCGGATGCGCGTTGAAGATCTGAAGGCCGGACAAAAGCAGAAAGAACAGGCACAAAGCCCATACCCAATGCGTCGCCCGCGTCCAGATCGACTGGCGATGGACGAGCGGGCGCTCCGGCTCGGCAACCGGGGCCGGCTTTGCGATATCCATGTCGGCAGTTCGTGCCATGTCGATCCACTGCGCCTTTTGCGATCAGAGATACGAGACTAGCACGGCGGCGGTTTCACCGGCTGTGACGTTTCGGTGAGCGGGATCATCGCGCTAGCGCCGCACCACCGCCTTCAGCACGTCCCGAACGCCGATCGCGCCGACGAAACGCGACTGCTCGTCGAACAGAGCGACGGGCGCGGTCGCCGAGCGGTGCATGGCCGCCATCACGGTTTTCAGCGACGTTCCGGCCGACGCCCAGAATACGGTGGGCTTGTCCGCCGGCAGGTCTTCCATATTCTCGCACGAGACCCAGATCGCGGGCACGCCGTTGCGCTCGGCATCGACGACCAGCATGTTCTCGTCGAATTTGAAGCGCGTCGTGCGGCGACGGTCGAGCCACAGCCAGTTCTCACCCGCCTCTTCGAGGTCGCGCGCGTCGCGCATGATGTTCCACGCAGTCAGGACCGAAAGCGGGTTTACGTTGGAGATGAAGTCGCGCACATAGTCGTTGGCCGGGGCGAGCACGATCTCCTCCGGCGCGCCGGTCTGGACGATCCGCCCGCCCTCCATGATCGAGATCGTGTTGCCGATCTTCAGCGCTTCCTCAAGGTCGTGACTGACGAACAGGATCGTCTTCTTCAACTTGTCCTGAAGGTCGAGAAGTTCGTCCTGAAGCTTGGTGCGGATGAGCGGATCGAGGGCGGAGAACGGCTCGTCCATCAAGAGGATTGGCGCGTCGGTGGCGAAAGCGCGGGCCAGCCCGACGCGTTGCTGCATGCCCCCGGAAAGCTCGTGCGCGTATTTGCCCGCCCATTGCGACAGGCCGACGAGATCGAGCTGAGCGGTGACGCGTTCCTTGCGTTCGGCCGCCGGCACGCCGGCAAGTTCCAGTCCGAAGCCGACATTTTCCTCGACGGTGCGCCATGGCAAAAGCGCGAATTGCTGGAACACCATCGCGACGGACTGCCGGCGAATGCGGCGCAGTTCGGCTTGCGAACACGAGCCGACATCGACCTTGTTGCCGGCTCCGTCATCGACCAGAACCTGACCGCGCGTGACCTTGTTCAGCCGGTTGACGGCGCGCAGCAGCGTCGATTTCCCCGAGCCCGACAGGCCCATCAGAACCGAAATCTCGCCGGTCTTGACCGTGAGGCTCGCCTGACAGCAGCCGAGAACCGCGCCGGTCTTTTCGAGGATGTCGGCGCGCGTCGCGCCGGCGTCGATCATCGGCGTTGCCGCACGCTGCTCGGCAGGCGTGCCGAATACGATGTCGACATTTTGGAAATCGATGGCAGCGGTCATTTCGCTTTCTCCTGACCGATGCGGGCCATTCGGTCCAGGATGATGGCGAGAATGACTATGGCGAGGCCGGCTTCCAGCCCGAGCGGAATGTTGACCGTGTTGAGCGCACGCACGACCGGCCGTCCGAGCCCGTTCGCACCGATGAGGGCGGCGATGACTACCATCGACAGGGACAGCATGATGCACTGGGTCAGCCCCGCCATGATTGTCGGCAGGGCGGAGGGCAGTTCGACCTTCCAGAGCAATTGCCGCTTCGTCGCGCCGAAGGCCTCGCCCGCTTCCAGCATGGGCTTGGGGACCGATTTGATGCCGAGATAGGTGAGGCGGATCGGAGCGGGACAGGCGAAGATGATCGTCACGATCATGCCCGGCGCGATGCCGAGGCCGAAAAGAATCAGAACCGGAATGAGATAGACGAAGGTCGGCAGCGTCTGCATCAGATCGAGGACGGGTTGCAGCCACGCATAGACGCGGTCGTTATGCGCGGCCCAGATGCCGATGGGTACGCCGATCGCCATCGAGGCCGTCGCGGCCGAGACGACGAGAACCAGCGTCTGCACGGTCTCGGCCCAAAGCCCCTGATTGATGATGAAAAGGAAACCGGCGATCACGCCCAACGATAGTTTCCACGAGCGTTTCAGCGCGAAGGCGAGGGCGGCGATCGCAAGCACGACGACGACCGGCGGGAACCACATCAAAAGGTTTACGAGAGAATCCAGAAAGGTGCGCAAGCCATTGGAAATGGAATCGAAGAACCAGGCGAAGTTCGCGATCAGCCAGTCGAAGAGCGACTGGCCCCAGCGCCCGACCGGGATCTTCTCGCTCGCAATCCACTGCGATACCGGGTCCATTTCCTGTCGTCCTTTTCAAAAAGCAAGAGCGGCCGATTGAAGCCGGCCGCCCGTTATACGCGCAATCGCGTTGACTAGTTCTGAAGCGCGGCGGACACGGCTTCGGCCCCGTCCGACCCGTCGACGGTCGTCACGCCTTCCAGCCACGGGGTGACTTCCTCGGGATTGCGCTGAAGCCATGCGAGCGCAGCCGCGTTCGGGTCTTCGCCATCGTCGAGGATCGCGCCCATGATCTCGTTTTCCATGTCGAGCGAGAAGACGAGGTTGGTCAGGAAACGGCCGACATTCGGGCATTCCTCGGAATAGCCTGCGCGCGTGTTGGTGTGGACCGTCGCGCCGCCGTAATCCGCGCCGAACACATCGTCGCCGCCGTCGAGATATTCCATGTCGATGCGTGCGTTCATCGGGTGCGGTTCCCAGCCGAGGAAGACGACGTCCTGCTGCGAGCGCTCGGCGCGCGTGATTGCCGAGAGCATGCCGGCTTCCGAGCTTTCTACCAGTTCGAAGTTGGAAAGGCCGAACTGGTCGTTTTCGATCATGTCGAGGATCAGGCGGTTGCCGTCATTGCCCGGCTCGATGCCGTAGATCTGGCCGTTGAGATCGTCGCTGAACTCGGCGATCTTGTCGAAGCTCGTCAGGCCCTTGTCGTAGGTATATTTCGGGACGGCGAGCGTATATTTCGCGCCTTCCAGATTGGTCTTGACGTCCTCGACCGTGCCGGCGTCGAGATAGGGGCGGATGTCGGCCTCCATGGTCGGCATCCAGTTGCCGAGGAAGACGTCGATGTCGTTATTGGCGAGCGAGGTGTAGGTCACCGGCACCGACAGGACCTGCGTATCCGTCTGGTAGCCGAGCGCTTCGAGCACGACGGATGCCGTCGCGGTCGTTGCGGTGATGTCGGTCCAGCCGACATCGGAAAAGCGTACGGTCTGGCAGGAAGCGTCTTCCTGGGCCTGCGCGGCGCCCATGGTCAGCGCGGTCAGGGCAAAGGTTGTGAGAAATGCGCGGCGTGGCAGCATCGAAATCGTCTCCCGTTCGTATAGGCTGGAGCCGCTTTGGCGCGGCTTCATTGGTGGGCCAGAGCCAAACACCATTTGGAAGTTGATTCAAGAAGCTTGTCGAAAAGACTGAAATCCGGTCGGTTTCGATTTTCCGTGGATGGCGACACCTGCCTCTCCCGCAAGCCGCATCACCACCTTAAGAAAGGGTGATGGCCAAGCTCTATTTCCACTATTCGACGATGAACGCCGGCAAGTCGACGCTGCTGTTGCAGGCAGCCTACAATTACCGCGAGCGCGGCATGCGCGTGGCGCTCTTCACCGCCGCGCTCGACGATCGGGCAGGCGAAGGGCGCATCGCATCGCGCATCGGCCTTGGCGAGGAGGCCGAACTCTTCGCCGCCAAATCGGATCTCTTTGCTGCGGTGGAGGCCCTGACGTCCAAAGCGCCGCTTCACTGCATCTTCGTCGACGAGGCGCAGTTCCTGACGGAAGCGCAGGTCTGGCAACTCGCCCGAGTCGCCGACCGGCTTGGCGTCCCCGTTATGTGTTACGGCCTGCGCACTGACTTTCGCGGCGAACTCTTTCCCGGTTCAAAGGCACTTCTGGCGCTAGCCGACACGCTGCGCGAGGTGCGTACGATCTGCCGTTGCGGGCGCAAGGCGACGATGGTGGTGCGGCTCGGCGCGGACGGCAAGGTCCTGCACGAGGGCGCTCAGGTCGTCATCGGCGGCGAAGACAAATACGTCTCGCTATGCCGGCGACACTGGGAAGAAGAGATGGGACGTGTGCCGCCGGAGGATATGGTGGGGTTCGTAGCGGGGGAGTGAGGGAAGATAAATTGGGAGTAGGGAAGCAGGCAGCATGCTTTCTTTTCCCTCTTTCCCTCTTTCCCTCTTTCCCTGTTCCCTTCCTTCTGTCGCATTCCGCTCATTCGGCGGCTCGAATAAGACTGTGGGTCACGGCCGCGAACGGCATCAATTGCGCCAAGAGGAAAAATCCATCAGGGGGAGCATCATGGCCGAGTTCAAAACAGACATTGAGATCGCGCGTGCGGCGAAGAAAAAGCCGATCAAGGAGATCGGCGACAAGCTCGGCATCCCCTACGAGCACCTGCTGCCTTACGGCCACGACAAGGCGAAAATTTCGGCCGACTACATCAAGTCGGTGCAGGACAAGCCGAACGGCAAGCTGATCCTCGTCACGGCCATCAATCCGACGCCGGCCGGCGAAGGCAAGACGACGACGACCGTCGGTCTCGGCGACGGCCTGAATCGCATCGGCAAGAAGGCTGTCATCTGCATTCGCGAAGCCTCGCTCGGCCCCAATTTCGGCATGAAGGGCGGGGCCGCCGGCGGGGGTATGGCGCAGATCGTGCCGATGGAGGACATGAATCTCCACTTCACCGGCGATTTCCACGCCATCACCACCGCGCACAACCTCCTCTCGGCCCTGATCGACAATCACATCTACTGGGGCAACGAACTGGGCATCGACCAGCGCCGTGTCGTGTGGCGGCGCGTGATGGATATGAACGACCGGGCGCTGCGCCAGATCACCTGTTCGCTCGGCGGTGTCGCCAACGGTTTCCCGCGCGAAGCGGGCTTCGACATTACCGTCGCGTCGGAAGTCATGGCGATCCTTTGCCTTGCGACCGACCTGAAGGATCTCGAAAAGCGCCTCGGCGATATCATTGTGGCCTACCGTCGCGACAAGAGCCCGATCTATGCGCGCGACCTCAAGGCCGACGGTGCGATGGCGGTTTTGCTCAAGGACGCGATGCAGCCCAACCTCGTCCAGACGCTGGAGAACAATCCCGCTTTCGTCCATGGTGGTCCCTTCGCCAATATCGCGCATGGCTGCAATTCGGTCGTTGCGACGACAACGGCGCTGAAGCTTGGCGACTACGTCGTCACCGAAGCCGGGTTCGGGGCCGATCTCGGCGCGGAAAAGTTCTTCGACATCAAGTGCCGCAAGGCCGGCTTGAAGCCCGCTGCGGCCGTCATCGTCGCAACCGTGCGCGCCATGAAGATGAATGGCGGCGTGAAAAAGGACGATCTGGGCGCGGAGAATGTGGAGGCGGTGAAGAAGGGCTGCGCCAATCTCGGTCGCCATATCGAGAATGTGCGCCAGTTCGGCGTTCCCGCCATCGTCGCCATCAACCATTTCCACTCCGACACGGACGCGGAAATCCAGGCGCTGAAGGACTATGTCGCGTCGATGGGCGAGGAGGCGATCCTGTGCAGGCACTGGGCGCAGGGTTCGGCCGGCATCGAGGAACTGGCGCATAAGGTCGTGGCGCTCGCGGAAAGCGGCGCAGCGCAGTTCGCCCCGCTCTATCCCGATGACATGCCGCTGTTCGACAAGATGAATACGGTCGTCAAGCGCATCTATCGCGGCTTGGAGGCGATCGCCGACAAGTCGGTGCGCGACCAGTTGCATCAGTGGGAGCAGGCGGGCTACGGCAATCTGCCGGTCTGCATGGCAAAGACGCAATATTCCTTCTCGACCGATCCGAACTTGCGCGGCGCGCCGACCGACCATGTCGTGCCGGTGCGTGAGGTACGGCTGTCGGCCGGCGCGGGCTTCGTCGTGGCGATCTGCGGGGAGATCATGACCATGCCTGGCTTGCCGAAAACGCCGTCGTCGGAAAAGATCCTGCTCAATTCGCAAGGTCAGATCGAAGGGCTGTTCTAGGTTTACGAGGACGACGCCTGAAACGCCGCCAGTTGTGCGTCGAAGGCGCGCCTGAAAGCGGGCCGGGCTTCGCCGCGCGCAACTTAGGCGGCGAGGTTTCGGTGTTCGTCCAGCAATGACGATCCGCCCAGCCTGCGCAGCACCGTCACCATCATAAGGTCGCCGGCGCTGAAAGCGCCGTCGAGCCATTCGTCATCGCCAAGCCGTCGGGACAGATCTTCGAGGCGTTTGCGCACGCGATCGTCCAATAGTGGCTGGCGCGCGCCATACCAGTTCCTGTCGCGCTCGGCATAGGCGGCCTGTTCCCGTTCGACGATCGGTGGTTCGATCGAACTGAGCGCGGCGAATATCCATGCGATCGCCCTGGCCCTGGCGGTCCTCTCGTCCGGCAGCAGGCCTTCGTGATTTTGAGCGATGTGGAGAACGATCGCTCCGGATTCGAACAGCACAAGATCGCCGTCTTCATAGGTGGGTATCTGGCCGAAAGGCTGACGCGCCCGGTGCGGCGCTTCCTTCATCGCGTCGAACGAAACGAACCGGACGTTGTAGGGCTGGCCGGTCTCCTCCAGAGCCCAGCGAACGCCCATGTCTCTCGCCAGCCCCTTTCCGCCGTCCGGAGACCTTTCGAAGGCGGTTATGGTGATCATCGCAAATCTCCTGCCGGTGATTTATCAGGTCCACAGGACGAATTGACCGCGCGTTTTCCGACAACGCGCTTCTTCTTTCGTCCGCAACGTACGGGATACCCTATGCGTTGATGCAGAAATCGACCGGGGGCTACGGGACGGCATGACTTCGAAGACACTGTGGCGGCTGCGTCGCATTATCCGCCAATTGTGGTTTCGCGCCACTTTGATCTCGCTTCTGGCCGTCGCGGCCGCGTTGATCGCGTTCTTCGTCACGCCCTATTTGCCGCCTGATCTGTCGGCGCGGATAGGTGCGGAGGCGGCCGACAACATCCTGTCCATCATCGCCTCATCGATGCTTGCCGTCACTACGTTTTCCCTATCCACCATGATCACGGCCTATGGCGCGGCGACGAGCAACGTCACGCCGCGCGCGACCAAGCTCATCATGGAGGATTCGACGACGCAGAACGTGCTCGCCACCTTCGTCGGGTCGTTCCTCTACAGCCTCGTCGCCATCATCACGCTTTCCATGGGCGCCTATGGCGAACGCGGACGCGTGGTTCTCTTCGTCGTCACGATCTTCGTCGTGATCCTCATCGTCGTGACGCTTTTGCGCTGGATCGACTATCTCATGCGGCTTGGGCGCGTCGGGGAGACGACGCAGCGTGTCGAGAGCGCGGCGCTGCGCGCCATGAAGGACCGCCGGGACGAGCCTTTTCTTGGCGGGCGGCCGCTGCGCGGTCACAACGAAATTCCTGCCGACGGGCGGCAAATCATGGCGCCGACGATCGGCTATGTCGATCACATCGACGTCGCGTCGATCAACAAGGCCGCGAAAGAATGCGGTGGGGTCGTCTATCTGCTAGCGCTTCCCGGAACATTCGTGGACCCGGGACGCGCGCTTGCGATGGCAACGGGCGGTGACGAGGCGCTGGATGACGCCGTCGTCAACGCCTTCACCATCGGCAGCGAACGCAGTTTCGATCAGGACCCGCGCTTCGGCGTGATTGTTCTTTCCGAGATCGGTCAGCGCGCGCTTTCGCAGGCTATCAACGATCCCGGCACGGCCATCGACGTGATCGGCCGTTCCGTGCGCGTCCTGTCGATCTGGGGCGACGAGACGAAGAACGACGACCCGCGCTATCCCCATGTCCAAGTTCCGCCGATCTCGCTGGACGAAATCTTCGACGATTTCTTCCAACCCATCGCCCGGGACGGAGCCGGGCTGAGTGAGGTGCAGGTGCGTCTTCAAAAAGCGCTGGCTGCCCTTTCGCGGCTGCCCGATCCACGCTTCGCCAAAGCGGCGAAGCGGCATTCGAAGCTCGCGCTCGCCCGTGTGCGCCATGCCATGCAACTGGAAGAGGATATCGCTCCGGTCGAGGAGGCTGCGAAAAAGGTCCGCGGCGGTGATCAGGAAGGCAACGGGATCGAACTCGCCGAGCGGAGCGCCATATTGTAGTTCGCGATCACCGATTGCAGATAAACCTCGTTTTGATTGGCTTCGAAGTCGCGCCACGCGCCGAGCATGCGCGTGAAGGTGTCGGTCACGGAGCCATAAAGAATTCTCGCATGCTCCGGCCCGCCATACTCCTCGGCGTTTTCGCGCATCGCGGCGAGCACCGCATCGAGTTCGGGCGCAACGCGCGCGGCCTCGTCGAGGTCGCCCCGGCTGACTGCGGTCGCCAGAAGATCGCCCTTTTGCAAAGCCTCGACGAGGCTGGCTTCGGCTACATGACCCGCCTCTCGCAATCTAACGAGCCTTCGTTCGCCGCGCTCGCGCTGGACGACAAGGAGCGACTCGCCCAGTTCGTCCAAAGCCGCAAGGCTCTCGGCATAGGCAGCTTTTACGGCCGCATCGGCCGCCTTGCCCTTGGCGACGTCATCCTGGCGATAGGCGCGGCCTGAATAATAGGGCTCCAGCTCCTGCCAAAGAGACACGAGTTCCTCCATAGGCGGGGTCAGCCTGTCGATTGCGGCGTCGATCTCGGCGGTCGGCTCCTCGCTCTCCATCGCCTTGGCTTCCTGAAGGCTGCGCAAACCGCTGGCGTAATATGACATGTTCGATCCGGGATCGAGCGTGCTCAACGCCGTCGCTTCTGGAATGTTGTAGAGATTGTAGTTTTCGGACGATTTGGCGAGGCCGCTCTGATCGCCGATCAGCATGTTGTAACCGCTGATATACAGATTGAATTTTTGGTCGAACGTTGCCTCCGGCTGCGCCGTTTCGGCCGTCTGGGCTTGGCTTTCGCTATCGCTCGAGCGGCCGTCGCATGCAGACAGTGCGGCTGTGACGGCGAGTGCCAGAAAAACAGTGCGGATCATCATCTTGGGTCCCCGGAATGCGAATAATCTAGCGCTGCGACGATCTTGCGCAATGTCCATTCTTTCGCGTTGCTGTCATCGCCCTATATCGACGGCAATCGACATGAGGGTGACGTGGAATGCGCGAGAACGACGGATTGCGACAAAAGGCGCTTACATGTGGCATCGCGTGTGGTTTTGCAGCTTTTCTGGCAATCGTCGCGCTCAAATATGCCGGTGCGCTCGAAGGCGTCGATGCCGCGATCTTGACGGCTCTGCGTACGGACGATCCGGGCGTGGCCATCGGTCCGGGCTGGTTCGAACAGGCGGTCGTGCAGTTTACCGCGCTGGGCGGCTACACGGTGATGGGCGTTATGGCATTCGTCATGGCGGGCGGTCTCGCGATAGCGGGACAAGGGCGCCTCGCGCCGGTATTGCCAGTTGCATTCGTGTCGGCCATCGGCATTGAAAATCTGCTCAAGATTGCGTTCGCCCGCCCTCGTCCCGACATCGTCGGCCATCTCATCGAAACCCATACGATGAGCTTTCCGAGCGGCCACGCGATGGTCGGGGCGGTCGTGTGGCTGACGCTCGGCGCGCTGGTCGCGCATGTGTCGCCGCGCGTCGCGCTCAGGCGATATGCAATCGCGGTAGCCGTCGCGATGACGTTCCTCATCGGCGCGAGCCGGCTTTATCTCGGCGTCCATTGGCCGAGCGACGTTCTGGCCGGCTGGTCGCTCGGTATCGCGTGGACTGCGCTCGTCCTTTTGGTTTTTCGCTTGCGGGAGCCGCGCGCCGTGCTATGAGTTTTCCCATGAAAACGCTCCTGCTCGCAAAGCTGTGGTGGTGGGTCCGCTAAAAGCGGCCTTGCGACGCATGCGCGTTTCGAAATCTTGGCCGCAACGGAATATTCCGGGCGGCCTTCGTCCTTTTGGACCCTGCCGCTCCGGAACCTGAACGAAGAGGGGAAGGACATCATGAGTACCGAACATCTCGATAATGGCGCAGAGCGCTACACGACCGAAGGTGGCGTGACGATCACGCGCACGCGGCACGAGACGCCCTATGTCGGCGCGATCGAAACCTATGTCGACGCGCTGAATTCGCGCCGCGGCTGTGTCTTTTCCTCCAATTACGAATATCCCGGCCGCTACACGCGCTGGGACACGGCTATCGTCGATCCGCCTTTGGTCGTCTCCGCAAAAGGTCGCGACATGCGCATCGAGGCGCTCAATGCGCGCGGAGAAAAGCTGCTGGACGGCATCGCACCCGTGGTCGAGGCATTGCCGGAGGTTGCCGCTTTCGTTCGTACGCCCGCGCTGGTCACGCTGACGGTCGCGGAGCCGACGCGTATCTTCACCGAGGAAGAGCGTTCGCGCGCACCGACCGTCTTTACGGTGCTGCGCGCCGTCGTCGCGCTCTTCAAGTCCCCGGAAGACCCCAATCTCGGCCTTTACGGCGCATTCGGCTACGATCTTGCCTTTCAGTTCGATCCGGTCGAACTGAAGCTCGAGAGGCCGGAAAGCCAGCGCGATGTCGTGCTTTACCTTCCCGACGAGATTTTGGTCGTCGATCACCATCAGGCGAAAGCCTGGCATGACCGCTACGATTTTGCCGGGGCAAACTTTTCCACCGAAGGCCTGCCGCGCGGTGGGCAGGAAACGCCTTTCGTTCAAGGCTCGACGCAGCCGCCGCGTGCCGACCACGAGCCGGGCGAGTACGCAAAACTCGTCGGCAAGGCCAAGGAAAGCTTCCGGCGCGGCGATCTCTTCGAGGTCGTTCCGGGACAGATGTTCTTCGAGCGTTGCGTCTCCAAGCCGTCGGAGATTTCGCGCAAGCTGAAGTCGATCAACCCGTCGCCCTATTCCTTCTTCATCAATCTGGGCGAAAACGAATATCTGATCGGCGCGTCGCCGGAGATGTTCGTGCGCGTTTCCGGCCGCCGGGTCGAGACCTGCCCGATCTCGGGCACCATCCGGCGCGGCGAGGACGCGATCGCGGATTCGGAGCAGATATTGAAGCTCCTGAACTCCAAGAAAGACGAATCCGAACTCACCATGTGCTCGGACGTCGACCGCAACGACAAGAGCCGGGTTTGCGAGCCGGGCTCGGTGCGCGTCATCGGCCGCCGCCAGATCGAGATGTATTCGCGCCTGATCCACACGGTCGACCATATCGAGGGCCGGCTGCGCGAAGGCATGGATGCGTTCGACGCCTTCCTGTCCCACGCATGGGCGGTGACCGTGACGGGCGCGCCGAAATTGTGGGCCATGCGCTTCATCGAGAACCACGAAAAAAGCCCGCGCGCCTGGTATGGCGGCGCGATCGGCATGGTGCATTTCAACGGCGACATGAACACCGGCCTGACGCTGCGCACCATTCGCATCAAGGACGGTACCGCTGAAGTGCGCGCCGGCGCGACGCTTCTGTTCGATTCCGATCCCGCTGAGGAAGAGGCGGAGACCGAGCTCAAGGCATCCGCCATGCTTGCGGCGATCCGCGAAGCCTCGGTCGGCAATGCCGCGAAAACCGTGCGCGACAGCGCGAAGGTCGGCGAGGGGGTGTCGATCCTGCTCGTCGATCACGAGGACAGCTTCGTTCACACGCTGGCGAATTATTTCCGCCAGACCGGCGCGTCCGTTTCCACCGTGCGCAGTCCCGTCGCGGAGGAGGTCTTCGACAATGTCGATCCCGATCTCGTCGTCCTGTCGCCCGGCCCCGGCATGCCGTCCGATTTCGATTGCAAGGCCACGATTTCAAAAGCGCGGGCGCGTGACCTTCCCGTCTTCGGTGTGTGTCTCGGACTTCAGGCGCTGACCGAAGCCTATGGCGGCGAGTTGCGCCAGCTTCACGAGCCGATGCACGGCAAGCCCTCGCGCATCCGCGTGACGAAGCCGGGCGTCGTCTTTTCCGGCCTGCCGAAGGAAGTGACAGTCGGACGCTACCATTCGATCTTCGCCGATCCGGTGCGCCTTCCCGATGAATTCCTCGTCACGGCGGAAACCGAGGACGGCGTTATCATGGGGATAGAACATCGCTCGCAGCCCGTTGCGGCCGTGCAATTTCATCCCGAATCGATCATGACGCTCGGCCAGGATGCGGGCATGCGGATGATCGAGAACGTCGTCGCGCATTTGCCGCGAAAAGCCAAAGTGAAGGCAGCCTGAAATTGAACGACAAGCAGAAGGTGCGCCGCCTCGCGGCCTGGTCGATCGTGGTTGCGCTCGGCGTCATGGGCCTCAAATTCGTGGCCTGGCGGCTGACGGGTTCAGTCGCGCTTTATTCCGACGCTCTGGAATCGATCGTCAACGTGATTGCGGGCTGCGCTGCCTTCTGGGCGATTTCGGTCAGCCACAAACCGGCCGACCGCGACCATCAGTTCGGTCATCACAAGGCTGAATATTTTTCCGCCGTTCTCGAAGGGGTTTTGATCGTCGTCGCGGCGCTTTTGATCCTGACCGAGGTGTGGAGCGCGATCCAGCGACCGGTGCCGCTCGAAGCGCCCGGTCTCGGCCTTGGCGTCAACGTGCTCGCCACCGTCATCAATGGTGTCTGGGCGACCGTCCTCATCCGGCAGGGGCGCAAGGCGAGATCCCCGGCGCTCGAGGCCGACGGCCATCACGTCATGACCGACGTGGTTACGTCCATCGGCGTCCTGGTGGGCCTTGTCGGCGCGATCGCGACGGGCTGGTGGATTCTCGATCCGCTGCTGGCGATGATCGTCGCGCTCAACATTTTGTGGCAGGGGTGGAAGGTCATCACCTCCTCGCTCAGCGGCCTGATGGATCAGGCCGTGCCGCTCGAAGAGCACATGAACATACGCGATGTCGTTTCGGCGAACGCGCAAGGGGCGCTCGAAATTCACGATCTGAAGACGCGCATTGCCGGCCGTGCGACGTTTATCGAGTTTCATATGGTCGTGGATGCGCAGATGTCGGTCGGTGAGAGCCATGCGATCTGCGACAGGATCGAGGAAGCTCTGAGGGCGCAAATTCCCTCGGTGCGTGTGCTGATCCATGTCGAGCCGGACAATGAGGCGAAGCTGCCCGCTGGAACGATCGCGACGCCGTTCGCATAGCTATCGGTGCCGCTCGGGCGCCGAATTCACGCCGTATTTCCGCCCGTATCTCAACTGTGACGTAAACGCCACACACCGGCGCACGACTCTTTTTTGCCGCATTTCATCCCGTCCACGGCCACAGTTGGTTAGCATTGGATAAAGGAAATCTTTGCCATAGTTGCAATCTGACCTTTCCCGGCTTGCGAGTGATGTAATGGGTAATGAACTGATGCGCGTGTCCCGCCGCCGATTTCTTTTTCAGGCCGCCTCCGTGGCTGCGGTCGCACCGGCTGTCCTGTCGGGCTGCATGTCGTCGCCGACATCGGTGATGGAATCGGTCAAGCCGGCACCCGATCCATACTATCTTGCGATGTATGGGCCGATGCCGAACGAACGTTTCCCGATGCCGGCCACCGACATCTCGGATTTGGAAGAGCGATTCTTCCGCCAGCAGGTGCGCTACCATCGCGGCGAGCGCGCGGGCACGATCGTCGTCGATACGCAGAACCGCTTCCTCTATCTCGTGCAGCCGAACGGCATGGCGATGCGCTACGGCATCGGTGTTGGTCGCGCCGGTCTCGAGTTCGAGGGCACCGCGCGCGTGGCGCGCAAGGCGCAATGGCCGACCTGGACCCCGACCGCCTCGATGATCGAACGCGAGCCCGAGCGCAACGCGCAATGGGCCGGCGGCATGCCACCCGGCCTCGACAACCCGCTCGGCGCGCGCGCCCTTTATCTGTTCGATGGTGGCCGCGACACGCTCTACCGCATCCATGGCACGACCGAGCCGTGGTCTATCGGACTTGCCGTCTCGTCGGGCTGCGTGCGCCTGTTCAATCAGGACATTATCGACCTTTACGGCCGCGTGGCGATCGATACGCCGGTTCTGGTTCTTCAGAACGAGCCGCTGCAATATCCGCAGCGCCAGACGCCGGACTGGGTCCGCCGCCAGTTGCAAATCCCGCAACCGGCTCAGCAGCCGGGCGAAATGGGCGTTTGATCAGCCGCCGCTGATCGCCGTCAGCACAAAAACTTCATCTCCGGGCGCGAGCTTCGTATCGAGCCGCGCCCGTTCGCCGTCGATGAAGACGTTGATGTGCTTGCGGATCGCGGGCCGCGTGTCGCACAGCCGGTCACGCATGCCCGGCCACATGCCGTCCAGCCGGTCCATCATTTCGCCGACCGATCCGGCCTGCATCTCGATCCTGCGCTCCGATCCGGGAAACAAATCCGTCAGGATCGCCGGAAGGCGCACGATGATGTCCGGTGTGTCAGTCATGGACCGTCAGCGTCTCGACCGAGAGGATCGCGGGCAGGTGGCTTTCAATGGCGCGCCAGGTCTCACCCTCGTCATTGCTGGCGTAAAGTTCGCCTCCGCCCGTGCCGAAATAGACGCCGGCCGTCTTCATCCGGTCCGTCGCCATCGCCTGTCGCAGCACACCGAAATAGGCATTTTCCTGCGGCAGACCCACACGCATATCCTGCCATGATGCGCCACCATCGCGCGTGCGCCACACGGCGGCGCTCGCATCCGGCACATAGCGTCCTGCGGTATCACCGTTGAGCGGCAGCAGGAACAGCGTGTCGGGGTCGGCCGGGTGCGCGGCAGCCGGAAAGCCGAAACTGGACGGCAGGCCCTTTTCGATGCTCTCCCATTGGCGGCCGCCATCGTCCGAGCGGTACATGCCGCAATGGTTCTGCTGGTAGAGCCGCTCGCCTGCGCCCGGAGCCTTCACCAGATTATGCACGCACTGCCCGAATTCGGGGTAGTTCTGTCCCTCGGGCATATAGTCCGCCCGCGTGCCGCTATTGCGCGGCTCCCACGTTTTGCCGCCATCCTGTGTCGCGAAGACGCCCGCCGACGAAATACCGATCCAGATTTTCTGCTCGTCTGCCGGATCGACGACGAGCGAATGCAGGATCAGTCCCGCGCCGCCCGGCATCCAGTGGGGACGGCTGGGGTGCTTTTGCAAACCGTCGAGATGCGTCCAGGTCTCGCCGTCGTCATCGGAGCGAAAGAGACCTGCCGGCTGCACGCCCGCGTAAAGGCTGCCATTATGGGCGGCAAGGCTCCAAACGGACGCGACCGGCTCGTCACCTTCGGCATAGGCGAGGCCGCTTGACGAATGCGTCCATGTTCCGCCCAGATCGGTCGATTTCCAGACCGCCGGCCCGAACCAAGCGTCGCCGCCTCCGGCATAAAGAGCGCCGGTTTCCGGGTGCGCCACGAAATGATTGATCGGCCATGTCTGGCAGAACGGACCGGAGAGTTTCCAGTCTTTGCGTGCCCCGTCGCTTGTCAGGATGAACGCACCCTTTTTGGTGCCGACCAGAACGAGAACTTTTTCAGCCATGTTCGTCTCCGCGTCGCTTTTTTTGACGATACTCCTTTGCCTACGACGAATGAATGGCAGGTGGGCCGACATCGTATGCGTAATTTTTGCAAGGAAATCCGCCTTGCCTCGCAACGATCGCTCGGCTATCACTTTGCCCATGAACGCGATGCACGCCAATTTCCGCAGCTTGCCGGCCGACAAAGCCGGTGCTTTTGCGCGCGCTCAGTCCCTGCTTCTCCTTCTTAGTGGCGATCGTCGGGTCGGCTGAAGGAGCGCCCGGCGATCGATCGTGACGCCGGACGGCAATGCTCCTTGTCCCAAAACCGATATTGAGCCATCAAGACGCCCGACCGCGATGCGGGGGCGAGGAGAATTTCAAATGAACGACCAGTCGAAGATCGTCACGGCGCGTGCCAAGGGCATGCCGGACGCCGCCCGCAAGTATGAGCCTTACCCATTCGTCGGCTTGAAGGATCGGACCTGGCCCGACAAGCGTATCGAGACCGCGCCGATCTGGTGCTCGGTCGACCTGCGCGACGGCAACCAGGCGCTGATCGACCCGATGGGGCACGACCGCAAGGCGCGCATGTTCCAGTTGTTGCTCGACATGGGCTTCAAGGAGATCGAGATCGGCTTCCCGTCGGCCTCGCAGACCGATTTCGATTTCACGCGCTTTGCCATCGAGGAAGCTGGCGTGCCGGACGACGTGTCCTTGCAGGTGCTCGTCCAGTGCCGCCCCGAACTCATCGCTCGTACCTTCGAGTCGCTGGCCGGGTCAAAAAAGCCCATTGTCCATTTCTACAATTCGACCAGCGAGTTGCAGCGCCGTGTCGTGTTCGAGAAGGATGTCGCGGGCATCAAGCGCATCGCGACGGACGCGGCGAAGATGGTGATGGACGAGGCGGCGAAGGCCGGCGGCGGCTATCGTTTCCAGTATTCGCCCGAAAGCTTCACCGGCACCGAACTCGAAGTCGCGCTGGAAATTTGCAACGCCATCACCGAGATCATCGACCCGTCGCCCGAAAACAAGCTGATCTTGAACCTGCCGGCGACCGTCGAGATGTCGACGCCCAACATCCATGCCGACCAGATCGAATGGATGAGCCGCAATCTCGACCGGCGCGATTCGATCATCCTGTCCCTGCACCCGCATAATGATCGCGGCACCGGCATCGCGGCGACGGAGCTTGGCCTGATGGCGGGCGCGGACCGTGTCGAGGGCACCTTGTTCGGCAATGGCGAGCGCACCGGAAACGTCGATGTCGTGACGCTGGCGCTCAACATGTACACGCAGGGCGTCGACCCGATGCTGGACTGCTCGCAGATCGAGCGGATGAAGGATGTCTACGAATATTCCAACCAGCTCAGGATTCCCGAGCGCCATCCTTATGTCGGCGAACTGGTCTACACCGCGTTCTCCGGTTCGCATCAGGACGCGATCAACAAGGGGATGAAGGCGATCAAGACCGCCAACAAGCCGCTTTGGGAAGTGCCCTACCTGCCGATCGACCCGCAGGATGTCGGCCGCTCCTATGAGGCGATCATCCGCATCAATTCGCAATCCGGCAAGGGTGGCATCGCCTATATTCTGCAGGCCGATTACGGCCTCAACCTGCCGCGCAGTTTGCAGGTGGAATTTCGCGAAGACATTCAGGAAATCACCGACCGTGAGGGGAAAGAGCTGCGCCCCAAGGCGATTTATGATCGCTTTCTGGAGCTTTATGTCGACCAGCCGGACGGGCGGCTGAAATTCGTCGATCACCAGACCTTCCCCGACACCTCCGTGAAAGGCCGCCGTATCGTCGAGGCGACGATCATCGACAACGGCACCGAGGTTCAGGTCACCGGCACCGGCACCGGCCCGGTCGACGGCTTCGTCGACGCGCTGTCGCGGCATATCGGCATCGACATGTCGGTGCTCGACTATTCGGAGCATTCCATGCAGCGCGGCTCGAACGCTGCCGCCATCTGCTATATGGAAGTCGAGCATCCCGGCGGGAAGCTATTTGGCGCTGCGATCAACACCAACATCGTCGCCGCCTCGCTCGAAGCGGTCGTGTCGGCCGCCAACCGCATCCTTTCGGCCAAATGAGCGAGAAGCTTGCCGCACGCGTGATGGGCCAGATGGCAGGGAAGGGCGATCGCACGATCGTCCTTCTTCACGGTTTCGGCGGATCGCACTCGACCTGGACCGATATCCAGCCGGCGCTGGCGCGCGATGCGACCGTCATCGCATACGACCTGCCGGGGCACGGACGCTCGCTCGACTATCCCGGCGCGGGGCCGGCAACGGTGGCGGCCAAGGCCATCGCTGCCGATCTTGCCGCGCGCGGGTTCGACCGCGTCCATCTGGTCGGTCATTCCATGGGCGGTGCGGTCGCCACCCTCATCGCCATGCGCTCGCCGGAGCGGGTAGCATCTCTGACGCTGCTCGCGCCGGGCGGTTTCGGTCCGCAGATCAATG
Source organism: Aliihoeflea sp. PC F10.4 (assembly GCF_054612275.1). Lineage (NCBI taxonomy): Bacteria > Pseudomonadati > Pseudomonadota > Alphaproteobacteria > Hyphomicrobiales > Phyllobacteriaceae > Aliihoeflea > Aliihoeflea sp. PC F10.4. The sequence goes on from NZ_JBTSWH010000001.1 coordinate 491,074, forward strand.
GCGACCTCCTGAAGCGCTACGCTAACGCTGCTCATGCCGGCGAGCTTGGCAAGATCATGGACGAGATGTCGGCGCCTGGATTTTCGACGCCGCCGAAATACGTTCTTGGCCTTGCCGCCGTGCGCGGCCAAAGCGGCCAGCGCGTCAAGCTCGACGCCTTCCACGGCATCATCCAGAAGGATGGCGTGCAGGGTGAAATTCCGCGCGAAGCGCTTGCCGCGCTACAGATGCCCGTTTCCCTCGTCTGGGGCACGCTCGATCCGGTCTTGCCGTTTTCGCAGACCGAAAATCTACCCGAAAACGTCAAGCTGACGACTATCGATGGGGCAGGGCACATGCTCACCGTCGAGGCGAAGTCGGCCGTGCTCGCGGCGATCCGGGCCTCCGTCGCTTCGGCCTGACGAAAGCGAAGCCCTTGACATTCGGCGCGTTTTCGCCGGAATCGGGGTTTAACGATACGTTAAGTATCCGCCCTTGAGTCTGGAGTTCGCGGTCATGAGTGAAGCCCTCGACGAGACGCCCCGCAACGGAACGATGCGCCGTCTCGCCGCCGCGATCCGCGAGGTGAAAACGAATAATGCGGACCGTACGGATGTGGTGGTCGACCTGCGCGAGGCGCAACTTACACGGCTCGAAATTCTCGCGCAGGACCTCGAACAGGTCTTCGCCGACATCCCTGCCGATGATGAGCGCTTTGACCTCAACGTGACCGGCGGCATGCAGCCGCGCCTGTGGATCGACGCGGTGAGCCACGTCACGATGGGTCGCGACAAGCGCACCTATCGCTTTTTGAAGGATACGCGCAACGGACGGCTGGTGCTCGCCGAAACGCCGGATATCAAAAAGGCTGCCGATGCCGTGACGCGTTATGTCGCCGAGCGCATGGTCGAGCGTGAGGCGGTGCTTGCGGGAGATCGCGAAGCGCCCGCACCCATCGTCGGCGTGCTCGATCGGCCGCCTGCCAAAGCGGCGTTCGATATTTTCACTGCCTTTGCGCTGTTTCTCGCAGGCGCGTTCGTGGGCGTCGCCGCCGTTGTCTATTTCGCGTGGGAGCGGCTGGGGGTCGGTTCGTGAACCGGCGATCCGCTACCTGACTCCAGCGTCTGCGCGACGATCTTCTGGATGTCATTCGAACCGGCAAGAAGCCCGCGTCGCTCGACGTTCAGCCTCCACGCGCCCGGCTCGCCGTCGATTTCGATCAAATTGAATTGCGCGGCCGGCTTGGAGCCGCCGACGGCCTGACCGGCGGCAGCCACGCCCAACACCGGAACCTTGCCGTCCTTGCCGTCCAGCCAGTAAAGGCTCGGCAGATGGGTGTGTCCGTGCAAGACGAGTTCCGCGCCGTGCTTTTGCATCACCTTCTTGAAACGCCCGATGCCGAACAGACGCTTGTGCTGTGGCGCTGCGCCACGCACGGGCGGGTGGTGGATCATGATCACGCGGCAAAGCCCGTTCGCCTTCGCCTCGTCGAGCATCTGCCCGAGCCGGCGCGCCTGCGTCGATCCGAAATAGCCGGACGCCATGAAGGGAGCGGTCGCGCGCGCCGAGGAAACGCCGATCAGCGCCATCTTTCCGCGTACGCGCATATAGGGGAACGCGCCGCGACGGGCAGGCTGCGCCATGCCGTCGCCCCACATCCACTTGCCCCAGGCGCGGCAGGCCTTGTCGAGCGCGCCGGGCACATAGGCGTCATGATTGCCCGGAACGACAGAAACTCCGTCTCCCGCGCCGACTTCTTCCAGCCATTGGGTCGCAAATTCGATCTCGGCGTCGAGAGCCAGATTGACCAGATCGCCGGTCACCGCGATGTGGTCCGGAGCCTGCGCCTTGATGTCGTCGAGGATCAGGCCGATGACGTAATCGTGCAGGTTGGTCTTGCGGTTGCGCTGCCAGTTGATGTAGCCGGTGATACGTTTCGACGCGAGTTCGCGGTACTTGATATCGGGCAGGGGGCCGAGATGGATGTCCGAAAGATGAGCGAGCCTGAGCATTTCCTTCCTTACGACATGACATGTGGCGTGACCACCCTGCGGGCGGCATGAGCGACGCCGCCACCCGCTCAATGCCGACTGTGTCGCAATGGTTGCGCGTAAAGCTCTTCCACGGATGGTTTCTGCTGCGCCGGCCGATGACGCTGGGTGTGCGTGGCATTGTCCACGACGCGGCCGCCGGCACCGTCTTTCTCATCCGCCATACCTACATCGATGGCTGGCAATTTCCCGGCGGCGGCGTGGAAGTGGGCGAGACGATGCGGCTGTCGCTCGAACGCGAACTGGCCGAGGAGGGCAATATCGAGATGACGGACGAGCCGCGCCTTATCTCGATCCATTTGAACCGGCAGGCGAGCCAGCGCGACCATGTCGCGCTCTACCTCGTTTCAGCCTATCGGCAAACAGCGCCGAAACTGCCCGATCACGAGATCGCGGAAGCCGGTTTCTTCCCGCTGGATGCACTGCCGGAAGAAACCACCCCCGCCACGCGCCGCCGGCTGGCGGAGGTTTTTGGCGGTGCAGCAGCGGATCTTCACTGGTAGGCACCGGGCCGGCTTTGGCCTTAGGCCGCCGTCTTCAGCCGTTCCCGGTCATGCGGCCGGTCGAAGTCGAGCGCGGGGCCGGCGGGAACGATCCGCGTCGGATTGATCGTTTCGTGACTGCCGTAATAGTGTTTCTTGATGTGGTCTATGTTGACCGTCTCGGCTACGCCCGGCACCTGATAAAGCTCACGCAGAAAGCCTGAAAGGTTCGGGTAATCGTCGATCCGGCGCAAATTGCATTTGAAATGTCCCACATAGACGGCGTCGAACCGTACCAGCGTCGTGAAAAGTCGCCAGTCGGCTTCCGTCAGCCGGTCGCCGGAGAGATAGCGGTGACGTGACAGGCGTTCTTCCATCCCGTCTAGCGCTGAGAACAACTCGCCGAACGCGTCTTCGTAAGCTTCCTGCGTCGTCGCGAAACCGGCCTTGTAAACGCCGTTGTTGATCGGCTCGTAGACCTTCTCGTTGATCGCATCGATCTCGCCACGCAAAGCCTTCGGGTAGAAGTCGAGCGAAGCGTCGCCCCATTCGTCGAAGGCCGAATTGAGCATGCGGATGATTTCCGCGCTTTCGTTGGAGACGATCGTTTCCTCGCGCTTGTCCCACAGGATCGGCACGGTCACGCGACCCGAATAATGCGGGTCGGCCTTCGTATAGATCTGGTGGAGATAGTCGAAGCCGTAAAGATCATCGCCGGTCGCCGCCTCGTCCGTTTCGAACGTCCAGCCGTCCTTGCCCATGAAGTGATGGACGATGGAAACGGAGATGGCATCTTCGAGCTTTTTCAGCTTGCGCAGGATCAGTGTGCGATGCGCCCAGGGGCAGGCAAGCGACACATAAAGATGGTAGCGCCCCGGTTCGGCCTTGAAGCAGCGTTCACGCCCCTCGGCGGGCTCGCCATCGACCGTCACCCAGTCGCGCCATTGCGATTGCGAGCGCTCGAACCGGCCTCCCGACTTGGAGGTGTCGTACCATTTGTCCTGCCACTTGCCGTCGACCAGAAGTCCCATCGAAATCTCCCTTGCTTGCATGAAGACATAGGACAGATGCCGGTTCGGCCAAACCGGCAATGGCTGAACAATGCGTCAAGGGAAGTTATGGACGCACCGAAGATTGCATGCTAGCAGCGATCCCAAGAGGGAATTTCATGATGACGATCCGCATCGAGCGACGACGAAAGAGCGCCCGCGCGTAAAGCGCGGATGACGGCGTCCGGCCGTCCGAACCAGCCTTTCCAAGCCCGATCGAGACCATTGCCATGTCCCTTGCCGACGTCGCCTACGCGCCGGAACTGCCTTCCCACGACATCGAAATCGAAGAGATCAACGCCGAGGCGTTCGGCCCCGGGCGTTTCACGCGCGCCGCGCACAAGATCCGCGAGGGCGGGCCGCATGCGCGTGACGTTTCCTTCGTCGCCACGGTCGAGGGCAAGGTCGTCGCCTCGGTACGCCTGACGCCGATCGCAGTCGGTGAGTCGCGCGCGATGCTGCTCGGCCCGCTCGCCGTGCGTCCGGCATGGAAGAACCTCGGCATCGGTCGCAAGCTCCTCACCATCGCGGCCGATGCGGCAAAGGAAAAGGGCGTCACCGCCATCGTACTCGTCGGCGATGCGCCCTATTACGGTCCGTTCGGCTATGAGCGCGTCAAGGGTGGAGCGATGACGATGCCCTGGCCGGTCGACCCCGCACGCCTGCTCGTGAAGGAGCTCGTGCCGGGCGCCGCTGCGGCGCTCGTTGGCGCGACCGTGCATGCGGGTGTGGCCTAGACCATGATGCCGAAAAGTGGGAACCGGTTTTCGGGCAACATCATGGTCTGACTTATTCTCTTTGCCGCATGTCTGCGACGCCAAGTAGTTTCACTTGGCTGCATCATGCTCTAGGCGGGCTGCTCCATATAGACGAACTCCCAGACGTGGCCGTCGAGGTCCTGAAACGAGCAGCCATACATGAAGCCGAAATCCATGTTCGGCTTCCACGGCTTTGCGCCGGCCTCGAGCGCCTTGGCGAGAATGTCGTCGACTTCCTGCCGGCTCGACGCAGACAATGCCGTCAACACTTCGGTCGTCGCATGGGCGTCGGCCATCTCGCCATTGATGAAGCCCTGAAACTTGTCATGCTCCAGAAGCATCACGAAGCCCATTTCGGACACGACCATGCACGCGGAGGTCTCGTCGCAGAAATCCTCGTTGTAGGTGAATCCGAGCTTTGAGAAGAAGGCGCGGCTGGCCGCCACGTCCTTGACCGGCAGATTGACGAACATCATGCGCATTGCAAACAACTCCCATCGCGTTTCGATGAACCAAGGACGTTGTTGTCAGCGACAGGCCGACAGGGTGCGCCAAAAAAATCAGCGCCCCTCTCGATACCACGTTGCGCCGAATGCCAGAAGAAGCACGCCAAGGCCGAGGAAACCGGCGAAAAGCGGTACGCGACTGACCGAACGCAGCACGCTGTCATTGGTGGTTTGCAGGCCGATCCAGCCGCGCCCGTCAGCATTCGCGCCTGGCCGGATCGGCACGACATTGGGTATGTCGCCGCCACCGATACGCCGCACCGTGCCGCCCGTCTCGTCCGCCACCGGCTGCAGTCGTTCGGTGGTCGAGACCGTGTCCGTGAATTCCGGTGCGTTGACCGGGCCGACATGGGCAAGCGTTTCGAGGTCGCCATTGGCTATCCGGTAAAGTCCGATCTCGTCGGTTTCCACCGTGCCCGAAAAGACGCCTGCACCATCCTGCGCGAGCGGCAGCGTCAGCGTTTCGCCGCCCGGCGTCGTCACCACCGCGTCGCCCGCCTCGTCCTCCATCGTCTGGCGCACTACCTCCAGCGTCATGCCTTGCGCGTTCGCTGTCAGCCGCTCCTCTTCAAGTTCCGGCTCCTTCATCAGCCAGTGGGCCATGCGGCGGTAGAGCGAGACGTGCGGGCCGCCGCCCTCGAAGCCGCGCGCCCAAAGCCACCCGTGATCCGACAGGAGCATGCCGACGCGGCCTTCGCCTTGACGGTCGAGAAGAAGCAGCGGCATGTCGTCTGCGCCGCGCATCACCACTTCGCCTTCAGGCTGCGAAACGCCGATCTGGCGGAACCAGCGGCTCCATTGTGGCGGCTCCGCGCCCGAGCCTTCCAACCCGCGCGTCACCGGATGGCGCTCCCCCGCCTCCGTCAGGCGCGGGAAGAACGCTTCTTCGACCACGTCGCCGGTCGGCATCGCGGGCAGGGACGCCATCAGCGGCGTGCGCGAGATCGACTGGTTGCCGGCATATTCCGGACCGGCCGCAATCAGGAGCGCGCCGCCATTTTGCACATATTCGGAGATGTAGTCGTAATAGAGGATCGGCAGCACGTCGCGGTGCTGGTAGCGGTCGAAGATGATGAGGTCGAAATCGTTGATCCGGTCGACGAAAAGCTCGCGCGTCGGGAACGCGATCAGCGACAATTCGTAGATCGGCGTCCCGTCCTGCTTTTCGGGCGGACGCAGGATCGTGAAATGAACGAGATCGACCGACGCGTCGGATTTCAAAAGGTTGCGCCATGTGCGCTCGCCCGCATGTGGCTCGCCCGACACGAGTAGCACGCGGAGGTTCTCGCGAATACCGTCGACGATCGCGATCGTCCTGTTGTTCGTCTCGGTCAGTTCGCCGTCAGCGACCGGAAATTCGAGTTCGACGATGTTGCGCCCGGCATTGGGGACGACGATGTCGACGCGCGTTTCCTCGCCGATCGTCGCCGTCTGGCGCACGACATGCTCGCCATTGACGCGTACTGTCACATCGACCTGACCGCTCGGATTTTCCTCGGTGGAAAGCACGCGGTAGCTCATTTCGAGCGGTCGGTCGACGATGCCGAAGCGCGGTGCGCGCTCGAAGCGGATGCGCCGGTCGAACTCGTCTTCCTCGCCGGTAACGAGCGCGTGGAGCGGACCGGCGAACGAAGGGGTCTCGGGAACGTCGTGGACCTGACCGTCGGTGATCATGATCGCGCCGCCTATGCGTGAGGGCGGCACGTCGCGGAAAGCGGAATCGAGCGCGCCGAAGAGCCGCGTCTGCGTCCGATCGTCAGCCGCATCCGCCTGACCGGTCTCGACGATACGCACATCGAACCGGTCCTGCCGGGCAAGCCGCTCCTGCATCGCTTCCAGCGCGCGGTCGGTCGTCTCCCGGCGCTCGCCGATCTCCTGGCTCTGGCTGCGGTCGACCACCAGCGCGACGACGCTTTTGAGCGGTTCGCGTTCTTCGTCGAGCAGGACGGGATTGATCAGCGCCAGCGCCAGCGCAGCCATTGCGGCAAGGCGCAACCACGCGCCGCGCTGGCCGGTGATCAGGCCCCAGACGACGAGCGCGGCCACCGGCACCGCGATGAGCGCGAGCCACGTCCAGCCGATCAGTGGCTCGAAGGCGATCGACCAGTTCACTGCCCCAGCCTTTCCAGAATGGACGGTACGTGGACCTGATCGGACTTATAGTTGCCCGTCAGCATGTACATCATGATGTTGACGCCCGCGCGATACGCATAGGCGCGCTGCATCGGATCGGCCGGCACGGTCGGCAGCATCGGCGCGCCCGATGCGTTCACGGCCCATGCACCCGCGAAATCGTTGGCGGTGATCATGATCGGCGTCACGCCGTCGCCGACACGCACCGGGCGGTCTTCCGTTTCCTCGACGGGCTGCGAGGCCTCGACCCAAAGCGGGCTGCCGTTGAAGCGGCCGGGAAATTCGGGGAGGATGTAGAAGGTCTTGGTCAGCACATGGTCTTCCGGCACCGGCTCAAGCGGCGGCACGGACATGTCGGCGAGGATTTCGCGCAGGCGCATGTTCGATCCGCTCGTCGCGCCGGCATCGAAGCCGGTCGAAAACTGGTCGCGCGTGTCGAAGAGAACCGTGCCGCCCTCCTGCATGTACGCGTCGATCCGTGCGAGTGCCTCGGGCGAGGGCATCGGCGCGTTCTCGTCAATCGGCCAGTAGATCAGCGGATAGAAAGCAAGCTCGTCCTCGGCGATGTCGACGCCGACCGGCTCGCCCGGTTCCAGCGCCGTTTTGTCGACGAGGAACCGGCCCAACCCTTCCAGCCCCGCGCGGCTGATGTCGTCGATAGACCGGTTGCCCGTCACCACATAGGCGATGCGCGTTTGCGTGATCGCTGCGATGGCGTCGTCGTCACCGGGGCGCGCGTCGTTCGCCTGTGCATGGGCATTCGGAATGGACATCGCACCGACAATGACCAGCGCCAGCGCGGCGGTCGCGGCACCGGCGATGCGCGGGCGGCGGCGCAGGCGGCCGCCGAGCCACAGGACGGCGAGCGTGTCGAGGATCATCAGCGCGAGCGCCGCGGCAAAGAGCGGTCCGCGCAGATCGACCTGCTCGTCGAACCCATAGGCAATGTCGGTAACGCCCAAGGGTGTCTGCGGCCGCGCGATCGGAGTCAGTTCGGCGTTTTCGGGCAAGAGGTTGTGCGCGACGACGCCCTCTTCCGAACCGTAAAGGCCAGGCGGATTCTCGATAGTGACGAGCGATCCGGCCACTGAAGCCAGCGGGCGTGCATCCGGCGTCGGTGGGATCAGGCTGCCATCCGCGCCTATCAGGCGGTAGGGTGGCAGGTTAGCCGCGCCGCTCGCCGCATCTGCGGATGCAGCACCCTGATTGCGCGACAATTGCACCAACCGGCGCAAAAGCTCGACGAAGGTGCCGGAGATCGGCAGATTCGACCATGTCGCCTGCGGCGTGATGTGGAACAGCGCGACGGTTCCCTCTCCGCGCCGCGCGCCGGTGACGAGCGGTGTGCCGTCGGCAAGGTTGACCCAGCTTCGCTCGACGATGTCGGCGGTCGGTTCGGCCAGCACCTGCCTTGCGACGGTCACGTCGGTGGGCGGCGTCAGGTCGGCAAAGGGCGATCCGGCGGGATATTCCGCGATCGCCTGCGGCTCCGTCCAGGACAAGGTGCCGCCGAGCGCGCGCTCGCCCGTTCGAAGGCGCACCGGCAGCAACTCGTCGTCGGGTTCGGAGGCCGCAAGGCGCGGTCCGGCGAAACGCACGAGCGTGCCGCCACCCTCGACCCATTCGACGAGCGCGGCATGGGCGGCTGGCGGCAAATTGCCGACATCGGCCATGACGATCATCGCCGGGTGCTGCTCCAGCAATTGCGGAATGGCAGACGCCAGATCGGCGCTGGCGGGCTCGATCAGGTCGGCGAAGGGATCGAGCGCGCGGCCGATATAGTGAAGCGGCGACAAAAGCGGCTGCGCGGCGTCGCCGTCGCCCTGTGCGATCAGCCCGACGCGGCGGCGGCGGGAGTTTTCGTCGAGCACACGTACCGCACCCGCCTGCAACTCGCCATCGACCGCGACTGCGTTGAAGTCGTTGCGCAGTTCGAAGGGCACGCGCAGTTCGGCGGCGGCGACGGCTTCGCCCGCGCCAAAGGAAAGCGGCGCTTCTGCGATCCGCCGTCCGCGATCGTCGAAGGCCGCGACGGCTGCCTGCCTCGGCACCGTGTCGCTCGTGGCACGTACCGCCTCGACGATGAAGGCGTCGGGCTCGTTGGCGGTGTGCGTGAGGCCGATGCGGGTCAGAGCTTGCGGTGCGGCCCAGATGAGGTTGCCGGCACCCGCCAGAAGCGTTTCGAAGGCGGCTTCGTCTTCCTCGCTCGCCAGACCATCGGTGAGCATGGCCACCGTCGCGCCCGGCATGTCGGCAAGTGCACCCGCAACGCGCTCGAACGCGGCCTCGCGGTCGACCGGAACGGGCCGCGCTTCGGCGGCATTCAGCCTTTCGCGTGCCTCCTGCGGGTCGAACGGGCCGATCGCGGCATTGTCCGCTTCGGCGGTGAAAGCGAGGATGACGGGCGCGTCCTGCGCTTCAGCGTCGGCGATCAGCCGTTCGGCGGTCGCCACGCGCACATCCCAGTCGGGCGCCGACGCCCAGCCATTGTCGACGACGATCGCGACAGCACTGCCGTCGACCGCGACCCGCTCGCGCGGATTGAAGACAGGCTCCGCCAGCGCAAAGATGATCAGTGCAGCGATCAGGAGGCGCAGGGCCGTCAGCCACCACGGGCTTTGGTGTGGCGTCTCTTCCTTGCGCAGGACGCGCGCGAGAATCTTCAGGGGCGGAAAGGCTTCTGCCTGCGGCTTCGGCGGCGTCAGGCGCAAAAGCCACCAGATCACCGGCAGGGCGATCAGGCCGGCAAGCACGGCGGGCATGGCGAAGGAGAGCGGCAGGAAACCCATCAGCCGCCCCCGCCGCTCATTGCCATATGAATGCGCACGAGCGCGTCGGAGGCGAGCCTGTCCGTGTGGTTGACCGTGTAGCTCCAGCCGAGTTTTCGTGCCCAGACCGAGAGCGCTTCGCGGCGGGCGTTGTAGAGATTGCGATAGTCCTCGCGCAGCATTTCAGCGCGACCGGCGGTCAACTTCAGCCCGGTTTCGGGGTCCTGAAACTCGGTGCGGCCCGAATAGGGAAATTCTTCTTCGGCGGGGTCGGCGATCTCGATCAGATGGGCGCGAATGCCGCGGCCGGCGAGATCGTCGAGCCAGGCTTGCGTTTCCTCGACGGGATCGAGGAAATCGGAAATCAGCACCACATCCGAAAAGCGCTTGACCTGCGAGAGGTCTGGCCGGGCAGGCAGCGCGCCTGCATGAAGCATCTGCGCGGCGAGCCGTTCGGCCCCGTTGCGGGCGGAGAAGGGATCGGTCAGGCCGGGCCAAGCGATCCGTTCGCCCGAGCGCGAGAAAAGCTCGGCCAAAGCCAGCGCCAGAACCAGTGCGCGCGATTCCTTCGAAACCGTTGCCGTCACCGATTGATAGAGCATCGAGGCCGACGCGTCGGCCCAGATCCAGACCGTGTGCGCGGCCTCCCATTCGCGATCGCGCACATAGGTGTGGTCGTCGCGCGCCGAGCGCCGCCAGTCGATCCGGGCGATGGCTTCGCCATCCACATAAGGGCGGAATTGCCAGAAATTCTCGCCGATGCCGCGCTTTCGCCGCCCATGCCAGCCGGCAATCACCGTATTGACGACGCGCCGCGCCTCTACCAGCAGGTCGGGCACCAAAGCCGCCCGCTGGCGCGCGCGCGCCAGCGCATCGCGCGGGGCGACGGCCTGGGTGAGCGCGCCGACAGACGCCATCAGATCGCTTTCGCCAGCCGCGCGACCACGTCGCGCACCGTCATGCCTTCGGCACGCGCCGCGAATGTCAGCGCCATGCGGTGCTGCAATACCGGCTCGGCCAGTTCGCGCACATCGTCGATCGAGGGCGCGAGCCGCCCGTCATAAAGTGCGCGGGCGCGGGCACACAGCGTCAGCGCCTGGCTGGCGCGCGGTCCCGGTCCCCATGCGACATGCCTGTCGGTCTCCGCGTTGCCCGCGCCGGGGCGCGCCGAGCGCACCAGCGTCAGGATCGCGTCGACCACGCTGTCGGGTACGGGCATGCGCCGGATCAACCCCTGCACCGTCCTTAGCCGCGCGGCATCGAGAACGTTTTCGGCTTCCTGGCCGGCGACGCCAGTCGTCTCGATCAGGATGCGCCGTTCGGCGGCAAGTTCGGGATAATCGATGTCGATCTGCATCAGGAAGCGGTCAAGCTGCGCTTCGGGAAGCGGATAGGTGCCTTCCTGCTCCAGCGGGTTCTGCGTTGCCAGAACGTGGAACGGCGCGGGCAGATCGTGGCGCTCGCCGGCGACCGTCACGTGATATTCCTGCATCGACTGCAAAAGCGCCGACTGCGTGCGCGGCGAGGCGCGGTTGATCTCGTCGGCCATCAGAAGCTGCGCGAAGATCGGCCCCTTGATGAACCGGAATGAGCGGCGGCCGGTCTCGTCCTGCTCCATCACTTCGGAGCCGAGAATATCGGAGGGCATCAGGTCCGGCGTGAACTGGATGCGCCTTCCGTCGAGGCCGAGCACGGTGCCGAGCGTTTCGACCAGCTTGGTCTTGGCAAGGCCCGGCACGCCGACGAGCAACCCATGACCGCCTGCGAGAATCGCGACGAGCGTGTTTTCGACCACGCGTTCCTGGCCGAAAATGACCTTGCCGACGGCTTCGCGCACGCCGGCGATTTCGCTCAGCGCGCGTTCGGCCTGCGCAACCATCTCGGTTTCGCTCAGCGCGGGTTCCTTGACGGTGAGGCTCATGATCTGTCCAATCTCAATATGTGCCCGTCGATGCGGGAGGCGCGGCTTTCACCACCGAAGCGGCCACCGTGCCAGCTTAAATGCTGCACCATGGCTGACAAGCGAAACAACAGTGACTATTTCGTGACGATGAACGATGCACAGAAAACCGCCGGCCTGACGCAGGCCAAGGACAGTTCGGGCCTCGAAGCCCTGATTTCGCGCGCTGCGCGAGCCGGCAAGGGCGCTGCGCCGGTCGACAAATGGAACCCGGAATTTTGCGGCGATCTCGACATGGAGATCAAAGCGGACGGGACGTGGTTCTATATGGGAACGCCGATCGGGCGCATGCCGCTCGTCCAGCTTTTCTCCTCGGTCTTGCGAAAAGACGAGGACGGTAGAACCTATCTGGTCACGCCGGTCGAAAAGGTCGGGATCAAGGTGGAAGACGCGCCGTTCCTCGCCGTCGAGATGGACGTTTCGGGTGAAGGTGGCGATCAGGCGCTGACCTTCCGCACCAATGTCGGTGATGTGGTAGAGGCCGGGCCGGACCATGCGATCCGCTTCGTGGACGAAAACGAGACCGGCGGCCTCAAGCCTTATCTGCATGTTCGCGGACGGCTCGAAGCGCTCGTCGCGCGACCTGTCATGTATCAGCTAGCCGAAATCGGCGAAGAGATCGAAATCGACGGGCAGGCGATGTTCTGCGTGCGCTCGCGCGGAGAAGTGTTTCCCGTCATGCCGGTCGCCGAGCTCAACCGGCTCGCCGAGGGATGACCGCCATTTCCACCCGCACGCTCTTTTCGGTCGACGACTTCCGCCGCCGCGCGGAGCGCGAGCAGGCACCGCACGGCGACGCCGATTACGGCGACCACGGCCTCAACCCCGATCTTCGTGACCTGATCCTCGGCAATCGGCTGCGCGATGCGGCTGTGATGATCGCGGCGGTCGAACGGCCGGGCGGCGCGTCGCTGATCCTGACCAAGCGAACGGAGAAGCTGCGCAGCCATTCGGGCCAGATCGCCTTTCCCGGCGGGCGCATTGATGCGACCGATCCGACGCCCGAATTCGCCGCGATGCGCGAGACGGAGGAGGAAATCGGCATCGGTGCGGAAACGATCGAAATCGTCGGGCGTATGCCCGACTACGTTTCGGGGTCGGGCTATCGCATTTCGCCGGTTCTGGGCGTGGCGAAACCTGATTTCGCGCTGACGCTCAACGCCGACGAGGTCGACGACGCTTTCGAAGTGCCGCTGTCTTTCCTGATGGACCCTGCCAACCACACGCGGAGCAGCCGCATGTGGCAGGAGCGCGAGCGCTTCTTTTATGACATGCCGTTCGGGAACCGCCGCATCTGGGGCGTCACGGCCGGCATCATCCGCACCTTGTATGAAAGGCTCTATACGTGAGCATGACGATTGCCGATGCGCCCTGGTTCAATGACGAGGCGCTGCAAAGGCTGCTCGCCGTTTTGTCGGCGGACGGCGAGGAAGCGCGCATCGCGGGCGGTGCCGTGCGCAACGCGCTTCTGGGCGAACCCGTGACCGATGTCGATATCGCCACGACCTGCCTGCCGGACGAGACAGAGCGCCGCGCCGCCGAGGCCGGGTTCAAGCCGGTGCCGACCGGCAAGGCGCACGGCACCATCACGGTCGTCGCCAAGGGGCGGCCATTCGAGGTGACGACGCTGCGCGCGGATGTCGAAACGCACGGCCGGCACGCGACCGTCGCGTTCGGGCGCGACTGGCAGGTGGATGCCGAGCGCCGCGACTTCACCATCAACGCGCTTTACGCGACCGCAAAGGGCGATGTCGTGGATCTCGTCGGCGGCCTCAAAGACCTCGAAAGGCGCAATCTGCGTTTCATCGGCGAGGCGGATGACCGCATTGGCGAAGACTATCTGCGCATCCTGCGTTTTTACCGGTTCTTCGCATGGTACGGATCAGGTCGTCCCGACGCAGAGGGCATCAAGGCGACCGCACGCCTCAAATCAGGGCTATCGACGCTCTCAGCCGAGCGCGTCTGGTCGGAACTGAAGAAGCTTTTGTCCGCGCCCGACCCATCGCGGGCCTTACTCTGGATGCGTCAGTCCGGCGTTCTCACGACGATTTTACCGGAAAGTGAAAAGTGGGGAATCGACGCCGTTCCCGGCCTGATCGCGGCCGAGCGTGACCTTGGCTGGCCGGTCGATGCTCTGTTGCGCCTGCAAGCCATCATCCCGCCGATGCCGGAACGCGCCGACAGCATTTCAAGCCGGCTCCGGTTGTCAAAAGCGGAAGCGAAGCGGCTTCATGACTGGGCCGCTTTCGGTGCCGTAGAACCCGAAATGAGCGAGATCGCGCTCGCCAAACAAATGTTCTTAAGCGGCCGCGAACCAGCCGTCGATCGCCTGCGCCTTGGTCTTGCCGGCGCGCGTGCAAAGGCGCTGTCGGCGGACGAAGCGCTTATCGACGCCGGGCGAATCTCAACGCTTCTGAAATTCGCCGAAGGCTGGGAAAAGCCGAATTTTCCGGTCAAAGGCCGCGATTTCGTTGCGTTGGGCGCCGGTCAGGACGAAACGCTCGGCGCTGCTCTCGCCAAGGTGAAGGACGAGTGGATTGCGTCGGGATTTCGGCTCGAGCGTCCCGCGCTGATCGAGCGCGGGCGCGAACTTTTAGGGTTGAGTGATTAGGTGTTTTGGCTCAGGCCGCCTTTTGCGCATTGCTGATGCGCGAGCGAATGGCTTCGACCATCGTTTCGCGAATCGTGTCTTCGCCATGGGCCTGTCGCATATGCTCCACGGCGCGGCGCATCACCTCGGATTCCTCGTCGTGGCGGGTATGCCAATCGCAGCCCGGAACGAGTGAGCCGCAATGAAATTCCTTCATCGGTCTTCTCCTTTGTGCCTCGATCACGCGATTTTAACTGACGCGCGTTGCCGCGTCGACACATTCCAACCTTGTTCCTTAAAGGAAGTTCCGTCAAATCTTGACGCCGGAAGATATCCTTAACCATCCGCGTTTACGAATTGCCGCAGGGCTTACGAATTCAAGGGCAACATCCATGACCATTTCCCGTCGCGGCTTTCTCGCCGGCTTTTCTGTCTTTCTCGCTGGTTGCACGACGGGCGAATACGGCACGGCATTGTCGAACTACGCTGCGTTGCCGGATGAGCGTTTCCCGCTGCGCGCCGTTCCGCTCGATCAGATCAAGCCGGAACTGCGTCGCCAGGAAGTTGCCTACGAAACCCGCCACAAAGCGGGAACGGTCGTCGTCAACACGCCGGAGCGCCGGCTTTACTACGTGATGGGTGACGGTCGCGCACTGCGCTACGGCATCGGTGTCGGCCGTGAGGGGCTTGCGCTGCGCGGCGGTGCGACTGTCGGGCGCAAGGCACAATGGCCGAACTGGACCCCGACCGCCAACATGATCGCGCGCGACCCGCGCAATCGCGAATTCGCCGGCGGTGTACCGGGCGGCCCGAACAACCCGCTCGGTGCGCGCGCGCTTTATCTCTACCGCGGCGGCCGCGACACGATGTTCCGCATCCACGGTACCAACCAGCCGAATTCGATCGGCCACGCCATGTCGTCCGGGTGCGTCCGCATGCTCAATCACGACGTCATCGATCTTTACGAGCGCGTGCCCAACGGCGCGAACGTCGTCGTCATTCAGGCCTGATCGAGGTCGAGATCGAAACGCAAAGGCCGGGCATGTCCCGGCCTTTTTCATGGATGGCTATTTTGCCGCCCGGCGCGCCCGCATCGCCAGCAGATATTTGAAGAGCGGGGCGCATGTGCCGCCGAGAATCGCGCCGCCCACGACCCAGCCGAGAAGTTCGCCGCCGAGCAGTTCCTGCCCGATATAAGCGGCGGCGAAGCAGCCAACCAGCGCAAGCGCAATACGCCAGATCAGATCACCGGCCATTCATTTCTCCTCGTTCAATGGCAATGAACTTCGCCGGTGCTGTTATCCATGTGACAGCATTGGCCGGGCGGGGAGCTTTTGCGGCAGCCTCCGCCATGCGCGGAAACCTGCACGGTCGATGCCGTCAGGACAACGACGAGCGTAGACAAGATCAACTTCACGCTTCTCCCGATATTCGCAAGTCTACGCGCGACGATGCGCGTTTGCTATTTCACTGACGCCATCTTGAGGCCGGCGAGCCATTCGCTGGCGATCCGCGCGTCCTCGTCGCCGACTTCATGTCCGGCCTCGACGGTTTTCGCCACGACATCCGCGCCGCAAGCTCGCAACATCTCTTCGAGCTTGGGGCCGAACGGCGCGTAGAGCTTGTCGTTCTGGCCGGTGATCGTCAGCACCTTCGCCTTTGCCAGATTGGCGGCGGGAATGGCATCCAGCACCGGCATCGAACGCAACAGCACGGCGCGCTCGACGAGATCGGGTTCCAGCACCGAAAGCGCATTGATCAGATTTGCGCCGTTGGAATAGCCGAGGAAGGTCGTCTGGGCGAGGTCGATCGTCTGGCTGTCGGCAAGCTTGCGGAAGAACGCCGCGAAGGCTGCGGCCTCCGCGCGAATGTCGGTCTGATCGAAGCTCGTCGGCGTGATGCGTTTGTACCAGCGCTTGACGCCTTCCTGAACGACCCGGCCGCGAATGCCGATCAGCGTCGCATGCGGATCGATCTTGGCGGCGAGCGGGATCAGCGTCGTCTCGTCGCCGCCGGAACCGTGCATAAGCACGATCGTGCGCCCGTTCGGCTGCTGCGGGCGCAAGATGCGGTGCGTGAAATCGCTTTCCCGCTTCACCGTCTCGATTGCGGCCGGAATCTGCATCGCGGGCAAAGTCGGAAACGTGCTCACGTCTTTCGCCAGCGCCGGTCCTGTAATTGCTAAAGCAATCGCTAATAAAGTGGCATGTGTGATCTTCATGGGTGCGAAATTAACGCAGAAGGTTAACGCGCGATTTAACAAAATCGCGCTCGCATTTTCGTGATCGGGCTCTGTTGCTTTGCAGCAACTTGCTTTTCGAGCTCTAATGAAACGAGGTTTTCGTCCGGTCGATTTCCTCTTCCAGCCAGGCAATGAAGTCGCTGACCGCTTTGGCAGGGCGGGTCGTCGCCGACGTCACGGCCCAGTAGCCAAGGCCGGTTGCCGCGCGGTGCGGGAAGGGGGCGACGAGTTGTCCCGTCGCAAGCGCGTCCTGCGCCAGCGTTTGCCACGCCAGCATGACGCCCTGACCGGCAATCGCGGCGTCGAGCGCGAGCGCCGCGTCGGTGAATGCGTGACCGTCCGGCAGGGCATTTTCGGAAATGCCGAATTGGTCCAACCACGTTGCCCATTTCAGCGTCGAATTTGCGTCGCGCACGATCGGCACGGTGGTCAGGTTGTGCGGCTCTCGCAACCTTTCAGCCAGCGTCGGTGCGCTCACCGGAAATATTTCCTGCGGCAGCAGAAAGCGTGTCCTCACGCCCGGCCATTTGCCGTTGCCGACGCGGATCGCCAGATCGACATCGCTCGTATCGGGATCGACCAGCGTCGTCGAGGCATCCAGCCGAACAGTGATGCCCGGATGTCGTTCGGAAAAGCGCGCCAGGCGGGTCACCAGCCATTTGGATGCGAAGACCGGCGCGACGGACAAAGTGAGCAGGTTCGCACGGTCGAGCCGCGCGCTGCGCAGCGCGCTTTCGAGTTCAGAAAATCCCGTGGTCAGTCTCGGCAGAAACGAGCGACCGAATTCGGTCGGCACCAGCCCGCGCGGCGTCCGCGTGAACAGCGCATGGCCGAGCGCGCTTTCCAGCCGCCCGAGATGCTGGCTGACGGCGCCTATCGTTACGCCCAACTCGTCGGCTGCTGCCTGAAGCGATCTCAGCCGACCGATAGCTTCAGTGGCGCGCAGGCCATTCATATGGATACGATTTAACTCGCGCATCCAGTTTTTCTAAACTTATCGGCGGATTAACTCCAGTGAAATCCGCTTCAAATAGCGTGAAATAACCCTCCCATTATCGGAGGCTGTCATCATGTTTCAGTTTTTCTGGAGGGTGTTCACCGTTCCTCCCTCGCGCGCCGATCCGCTCGATCACCCGCAATTGCAGAGCCTATCACCGGACGAGCTTGCCGATTTGCCGCTTACCCCAGAATGGCCTCACGGCCATTTCGCCTCGGGCGGCATAGAGGACAGGATGGAATCGACGTTGCCACCCGTCTTGAGGCCGAAAATCGTGCCGCGATCGTAGAGCAGGTTGAACTCGACATAGCGTCCACGGCGGATCAGTTGTTCCTCGCGGTCGGCGTCGGTCCAGTTCTCGTTGAAGTTCTTGCGCACCAGATGGTTGTAGACGACGAGGAACGCGCGGCCGACATCCTGAGTGAAGCGGAAGTCGGCGTCCCAGCCGCCGGTCTCCTGCGGGCTTTTCAGCCAGTCGTAGAAGATGCCGCCGACGCCGCGCGCCTCGTCACGATGCGGCAAATAGAAATATTCGTCGCACCACGCCTTTAGCCTGTCGTAGTCGACGACTGCCTTGTGCTTGTCGCAGACGAATTTCATCGCCTTGTGGAACGCGAGCGTGTCAGGATCGTCCTGTGTGCGCCGCCGGTCGAGCACCGGCGTCAAATCCGCACCGCCGCCGAACCATTGCCGCGACGTTACGATCATGCGCGTGTTGAGGTGGACCGCCGGCACGTTCGGATTATGCGGATGGGCGATGAGCGAGATGCCGCTTGCCCAAAAGCTTGGATCTTCCTCCGCGCCGGGAATTTGCTTGCGGAATTCGGGCGAGAATTCGCCATGCACGGTCGAGGTGTGGATGCCCGCTTTCTCGAAGACGCGCCCGCGCATCATGGACATGACGCCGCCGCCGCCCTTGCCGTCCTCGCGCAGCCATTCGGTCTTTTCGAACCGCCCAGGCGCCCATGAGGCGTGCGGACCCGACAGATCGTCCTCGATCGCTTCGAAACCGGCACAGATCCTGTCGCGCAGCTCCTCGAACCATGCCTTGGCGGCCGCCTTCTTGGTCTCGATGTCGTCTGGCAGGCCGGCTGGGATTTCGGGGCGCTCCATTCAGGTCTCCATGAAGGCTGCGGTCGCTCGCAGGCCGTGAACAATTGACTCGTAATTTGCGGCCCTGATCCCTAATCTGTTGATCGTTGGGGTCAAGGAGTTCTTTTCTTGCGGGTTCCGGCCAGACCACCTCTGGAAGGGTTGAGGCGCAGCCTGAAAAAACATCGTGCGGAAGGCGAAGCCCATCCGCGCGACGGCTTCGTGCGCGAAACGTTTCGTCTGCCACGTCCCGATGCGCGCGAAAAGGCGCGCGAATGGTTCGACCGCTGGCCCAAGCAAGCCTACTGGACCGAGATCGAAAGCTGGGCCGAACGCCCCGACGACATCATCGAATTCACCATTCGCCGCCTGCCGACGGCAGACTGAGCAGCTTCACTTTCGGCTCGATATGGTGGCTGCACGTTCGATCAGGCGCGCGCGCTCGTCCGGCGCGAACGCGCGCAGCAGAAAGACGCGCCAGGCCCCGATGCGAAGTTTCACGAACAGAATATCGTTTCGGATTTTGGTGCGGGTAACGAGCGACCAGGGAATGGACTGTGCCGCACCCGCCCCATCGCGAATGGTCATCGTGTCGGTGCCGATTTCATAGGCGACCTGCCTGTCCGTGGCGGGTCGCCGCATCAAATGGAACATCGTGACGGCGTGCGGCATGAACAGCATGAGGATGAAGACTGGCAGCAGGATAGGCCCGATCTGCCGGGCGTCGTCGGCCAGCGCGGACCATGGGCGCCCCCAGGAGAAGAGAACGACTGCGATAGCGACAATTCCGCTAAAGAGGACCTGATACCTGACATACAGACGCAGCGACACGCGCAGAATATCGCCTGACGTCAGATTGGTTTCGCCCTTGATTGGATCTGTCACGGCGTTTCCTTCCGTTCGGTGCGCATCAGTCTTTTACCGACGACATTTGCCTTAGCGCTTCACCCGCGACCATCGCCACGCTCATCGCCAGATTGAGGCTGCGCGCATTTTCGCGCATTTTGATCGTCAGGCGGTAATCGGCAGCCTCATGCACGTTTGACGGCACGCCGGCCGATTCGCGTCCGAAAAGCAGAACGTCGCCGGGCAGATAGGAAAAGTCGGTGTAGGCGTCGTCGGCCTTGGTCGTCAAAAGCACCAGCCGTGCGCCATCTTCGCGTCGCCAAGCCTCGAACGCTTCCCAGTCGACATGCCGTGTCAGGGCCGCCATCTCCAGATAGTCCATGCCGGCGCGCTTCAAATTACGGTCGGACAGGTCGAAACCGGCTGGCTCGATGATGTGGACCTCTAGCGCCAGACAGGCGGCCAGACGCAGGATCGTGCCGGTATTGCCAGCGATGTCCGGCTGGTAGAGCGCGATGCGCGGTCCGCTCATGCGGCATCCTCCTTGCTATCGCCCTTGTCGTCGCCGATCCAGTAGCGCGCTCCTGGCCCGCCGCGTGCCGCGCGGTCTTGCGGATTGGCGAGCTTGCAATGTTTCAATGAAAGACACCCGCAGCCGATGCATTCGCCCAGGCTTTCGCGAAGACGTTCGAGTTCGGCGATGCGCGCCTCGATCCGGTCGCGCCATGTTGAGGAAAGCCTTTCCCAATCGCCGCGACCCGGCACGCGGTCGGCAGGCAATCTGCCGAGTTCGTCGCCGATCTCGTCCAGCGAAAGTCCGATGCGCTGCGCGAAGGCGATGAAAGCGAGGCGGCGCAGCACCGCGCGCGCATATCGGCGATGGCCGGAGCCGGCACGCTCAGACGCGATCAGCCCGCGCTCCTCATAGTAGCGCAATGCGGAGGACGCGACGCCGGCGCGCCGTGAAACCTCCGTGATCGTCAGCATCGATGCGGACATGAGAAAAGCGCCAAAATCCGTGTTGACTTAAAGTTCACTTGAACTTGTAGCTTGCCGGGCGATCGATTTGCAACAGTGGAGACGACGCATGCTCGAACGGCGAAACCAATTCTGGGGCATGGAGCTCACGATAGGGAAAGGGGGTGGCCATACGGTCAGAATCGGGGTATATGCCCAAACCCTATTCAATCCGAAAGCTGGAGGCAGCGATGAACATTCAGATGGTTCTTCTCTTCTCCCGCCTGCGAACCCCAGCAGGCGTGATCGCCTGACGGCGGCTTTCGGATCGATACCTTACTGACAGATTAGGCACGCATCGCGAAATCCGCCGGCCCCGCCCGGACTTATCTGGATTTTGCCATGTCGACCCCATTTTTCTCGCGGCCCCGGCCGTTTCCGCCCGATCCCGCCGCCGATTTTTCCGGCGGCGTCGCCGCATTCTTTCTCGTTTCCGCTTTCGCGCTTGCCCTGTCGGCAGCCGGCGGGGCGATGGGAAGCGTCGAGCGGGCACCCTATATGAGCGTCGCGGAACAGGTTTCGTCCTGCGAGGCGCTCACCGATCCGAGAATATTGAGCGCACCGGACCCCGTTCGTCCCGATTGCCGCACCAGAATTTGAAACGAGACCGACTGATGTTCCGCTGGTTTGAATCCCGCCTCGACCCGTTCCCGCTTGAAGAGCCCGTCGAGCCCCCGAAGACCCTGTTCGCCTTTTGCCTGCACTTCACGAAGGGTGCGTGGCCCTATCTGATCCCGGCCGCGATCCTGATGGCGGGGATCGCGATCACCGAAGTCTGGATGTTTTCCTTCCTGGGAAACATCGTCGACTGGCTGTCGGCGCAGGATCGCGAAACGTTCCTTGCCGACGAGGGTTGGCGTCTCGCCGGCATGGCGTCGATCGTACTGCTCGGCCTGCCGATCATGGTGTGGCTGCATTCGCTGCTCCAGCAGCAGACCCTCTTCGGCAACTATCCGATGCGCATCCGCTGGCAGGTTCACCGCTATCTCCTGAAGCAGTCGATGACCTTCTATCAGGACGAGTTTGCCGGACGCATCGCCACTAAGCTGATGCAGACAGCGCTCGCCGTGCGCGAGACGGTCATCAAGACCTTCGACGTGCTCAACTATGTCGTCGTCTATTTCGTCGGCATGATCTTCATCGTCGCGTCTTCGGACTGGCGTCTGGCCATGCCGCTGGTCGCGTGGCTGGCCGCCTATGTGGCCCTGATGAGCTATTTCGTGCCCCGCCTTGGCCGCATCTCCGAAAAGCAGGCCGATGCACGCTCGATCATGACGGGCCGGGTCGTCGACAGCTACGCCAACATCCAGACGGTGAAGCTCTTCAGCCATGCCAGACGCGAGGCGTCCTTTGCGCGCGACGGCATGTCGAAATTCCTCGACACCGTCTATCGCCAGATGCGCCTCGTGACGGGGCTTTACGGGTTGCTCTACGCGATCAACTCGATCTGCCTTGCCGCAGTCGCCGCGCTCGGCATCTGGCTGTGGCAGATCGAAGCCGTCACCGTCGGTGCCATCGCGGTCGCGCTCGGCCTCGTCCTGCGTCTTTGGGGCATGTCGCAGTGGATCATGTGGGAACTGACCGCGCTGTTCGAAAATGTCGGCACCGTTCAGGACGGCATTTCCTCGATCTCGTTGCCGCGCGTCGTCGACGACAAGCCGGACGCGAAAGCGCTCGTCGTCGAAAAGGGGGCGATCGATTTCGACAATGTCCGGTTCCACTACGGCAAGGACAAGGGCGTTCTGGAGGAACTCGACCTCAAAATCCGGCCGGGCGAAAAGGTCGGCGTCGTCGGCCGTTCGGGCGCGGGCAAGTCCACGCTGGTCAACCTTCTCCTGCGCTTCTACGACGTCGAGGGCGGACGCCTGGCGATCGACGGGCAGAACATTTCCGACGTGACGCAGGAGAGTCTGCGCGCCCATATCGGTGTCGTCACGCAGGATACATCGCTGCTCCATCGTTCGGTTCGCGACAACATTCTCTACGGTCGCCCCGACGCGACGGAGGAGATGATGCTGGAAGCCGTTCGCCGCGCCGAGGCGCACGATTTCATCGGCGGGCTGTCCGATCCCGAAGGTCGCAGGGGCCTCGACGCCCATGTCGGCGAGCGGGGCGTGAAGCTTTCCGGCGGTCAGCGCCAGCGCGTCGCGATCGCCCGCGTCATGTTGAAGGACGCGCCGATCCTGATCCTCGACGAGGCGACGTCGGCGCTCGATTCGGAAGTCGAGGCGGCGATCCAGGAAAACCTCTATCGCCTGATGGAAGGCAAGACCGTGATCGCCATCGCGCACCGCCTGTCGACCATCGCGGCGATGGATCGCCTGATCGTCATGGACAAGGGCCATATCGTCGAGGACGGCACGCATGACGAGCTGATCGCGGCGGGCGGGCTCTACGCCCATCTGTGGAACCGTCAGTCGGGCGGCTTTCTTCTTCCCGACGAGGCAGAACCGGACGCGAAGGACATCGCCGCGGAATGAGCGAGAACGTCGAAGGCAAGAACAACGGCATCACCGAGCGTGCCTGGCAGCGGGTCGAGAACGTCATCGACCCGTTCGCCGATACGTCGCGCAAGGTTTTGCCGCGCGAGGCGTTCGCCTTCATCGTCTTCTTCGCGCGGCAGGCGCCGTGGTCTTTCGTGATGCTGCTTTTGGCGGGCGGTCTGGCCGGTGCGGTCGATGCCGGGCTCTACTGGGCGCTTGGGCGGATCATCGACATTCTCGATACGTCCGCGCCATCGGCGCTTCTGGCCGACTATGGCTGGGCCATCCTCGCCTATCTCCTGCTGGTCCTCGTCGCGCGTGCGGTGGCGCTTATCTTTCAGACCGTCGTCGAAGAGCAGACGATCGCGCCGAACTTTTATCAGCGCGTGCGCTGGCAGGCGTTCCAGCGTGTGATCGACCAGCCCTATACTTTTTTCCAGAACGATTTCGCCGGCCGTATCGCGACCAAGATCACGCAAGGCGCAGAAGCGACGGGCGACTTCATCATCTCCTCGCTCCAGACCGTCTGGGGCTTCCTGACCTTCCTCGTTCTCGCCGCCAGCATCATGTTCGCGGTCGATCCGTGGATGCTCGCCGTTCTCGGCCTCTGGCTCGCAGCCTATGGTGTTGCCGGTTGGAAGCTTCTGCCGCCACTGCGTGCGGCGGGCAGAAAGACGGCCGACGAGCGGTCGATCGTCAACGGAAGGCTGGTCGACGCCTTCACGAACATCCTCGCCGTCAAGCTGTTCGACAATGGCGGGCGCGAGCACTCCTATGTGCGCGAGGGGATGGCGAGCTATCTACGCGCCGTAAAGACGCTGACGCGTTCGATCACGCGCGTGCGCGCGGCCGTCGCCATCATCAACGGCTTCATGATGGCGGCAGTGTTCCTGCTTGCGCTGCAAAGCTGGATGGCCGGCGCCGCCACGACCGGCGCGATCGCGGCGGCGATGGGCCTCGCCTACCGGCTTAATCAGATGTCCGGCTATATGATGTTCAACATCAACGGGCTGATCCGCAACTTCGCGACCGTGCAGGACGCGACCGGCACGATCTCGGTCGAACCGGCTCTTGTCGACCGGCCCGACGCCGTGACGATCCCACGCGCGACGGGCGATATCCGTTTCGAGAACGTCTCCTTTCATTATGGCAGGGAAGAAGGCGGCATCGTCGACAGGCTCGATCTGCATATCAAACCGGGCGAAAAGGTCGCGCTCGTCGGCCCGTCCGGCGCGGGCAAAACTACGCTCATCAATCTGATGCTGCGCCTTTTCGACGTCGAGGATGGGCGTATTCTCCTCGACGGGCGCGACATCCGCGACATCACGCAGGCCTCGCTTCGCGCGCAGTTCGGCGTCGTCGCGCAGGACCCGATGCTGATGCACCGCTCGATCCGGGATAACATTTCCTATGGACGCCCCGATGCCTCCGAAGAGGAGATATTCGAGGGCGCACGGGATGCTGCGGCACACGATTTCATCATGGATGTGTCCGATCCCAAGGAGCGCAAGGGCTACGACGCCCATGTCGGCGAGCGCGGCGTGAAGCTGTCCGGCGGGCAGCGCCAGCGTATCGCGATTGCGCGCATGATGCTGAAGGACGCGCCGATCCTGCTTCTGGACGAGGCGACTTCGGCGCTGGATTCGGAGGTCGAGGCCGCGATCCAGGAAAATCTCTACCGGCTGATGGAGGGAAAGACGGTCATCGCAGTCGCGCACCGCCTGTCCACCATCGCCGCGCTCGACCGGCTCATCGTGCTCGACAAGGGCCGGATCGTGGAGGAGGGCACCCACGAAGAACTGATCGCGCGCGACGGGCTTTACGCGCAATTGTGGAAACGGCAGTCCGGCGGCTTCCTCGCCGACAATCTGGCGGCGGAGTAGGGCGATGGCGCTTCGGCTTCCCGGCCAGGGCGGCGCGCGGGTCCAGACCGGTCTTGACACGCTCGACTATGAACTTGCCGGAGAAATGGCGTCCTCGCTCGGCCGGGCGGGGCTGCGCGTTGCCGAGACGCTGGCCGCGCTCAAGGCGCACGAAACTCGCGACGAAGAGCGAATCGTCTTGCGAAAGGCGGCGGCAGACGCCGTCCACGCCTATTTCATCCAGCGCGAACTCGTGGGCTTGCGCCGGCATCACGACGCGATCCGCGACTACTGCATTCCGGACGAGGTGCTGGCGCGGCTTGGCGCGCGCTGATCGCCGCACCTGTCTCCTGCTATCAACAGGTGGCCGCGACAATCTGCCCTCACACCTTGTAACGGCTGGACAATCGCCCGGCTCGCGCATAGAAACCTTCGCCAAATGACTGGGGGAATCCTCCGGCATCCAACGCCATTGGTTCAGGCCGTGGAAACGAAGGATGCGGGGAACCGAACATCACGTTTTCCTGCGGTCGAATTGAGGCAATAAGGATCATAGTCCCGTGAGCGTGAACGATACGACCGAGCCGACCCGCCGCGACTTTCTTTATATCGCAACAGGCATGGCAGGCGTCGTCGCCGTGGGTGGCGCCGTCTGGCCCTTCATCGACCAGATGCGCCCCGATGCCTCGACGCTGGCGCTGGCCACTGTCGACGTGGATATCTCGCAGATCGAGGCGGGCATGTCGGTGACGGCGCAGTGGCGCGGCAAGCCGATCTTCATCCGCAATCGCACCGAGCAGGAGGTCGAAGAGGCGCAGGCCGTCGAACTCGCACAGCTCAAGGACCCCGTCGCCCGCAACGAGAATTTGCCGGACGCCGAACCCGCCACCGACCTGGCCCGCTCGGCCGGCGAAGGGCGCGAGAACTGGATCGTCATGGTCGGTTCGTGCACGCATCTCGGCTGCGTTCCGCTTGGTCAGGCCGGTGACTTCGGCGGCTGGTTCTGCCCCTGCCATGGTTCGCACTACGATACAGCCGGTCGCATCCGCGTCGGTCCCGCGCCGACGAACCTTCTCGTCCCGGTATTCGACTTCATTTCCGATACGGTCATCAGAATCGGCTAAGGCAAGAGAGAAGATCAAGACATGAGCGGTGGACACTCTACCTATACGCCGAAGACCGGCATCGAACGCTGGATCGACACGCGCATGCCGCTGCCGCGGCTGGTGCATGACAGCTTCGTTTCCTACCCGGTTCCGCGAAACCTGAACTACGCCTACACGTTCGGCGGCATTCTCTCGATCATGCTGGTCGTGCAGATCGTCACTGGCATCGTGCTTGCCATGCACTATTCGGCGCATGTCGACTATGCGTTCGACTCGGTCGAAAAGATCATGCGTGACGTCAATTCCGGCTGGCTGATGCGCTACATCCACGCCAACGGCGCGTCGATGTTCTTCATCGCCGTCTACCTCCACATCGCACGCGGCCTTTATTACGGCTCCTACAAGGCGCCGCGCGAGCTTCTGTGGATCCTCGGCGTGATCATCTACCTTCTGATGATGGCGACCGCCTTCATGGGCTACGTCCTGCCGTGGGGCCAGATGTCGTTCTGGGGCGCGACCGTCATCACCGGCTTCTTCACCGCCATTCCGCTGGTCGGCGAATGGATCCAGCAGCTTCTGCTCGGCGGCTTCGCGGTCGACAACCCGACGCTCAACCGCTTCTTCTCGCTGCACTACCTGCTGCCCTTCATGATCGCGGGCGTCGTCGTCCTGCACGTATGGGCGCTGCATGTCACCGGCCAGACGAACCCGACGGGCATCGAGGTCAAGCAGAAGACGGACACGCTTCCGTTCACGCCTTACGCGACCATCAAGGATGCGTTCGCGATGGTGCTGTTCTTCATCATGTTCGCGTATTTCGTCTTCTACATCCCGAACTATCTCGGCCATGCCGACAACTACATCATGGCCGATGCTCTGAAGACGCCGTCGCACATCGTTCCCGAATGGTACTTCCTGCCGTTCTACGCGATCCTGCGCGCCATCACCTTCGACATCGGGCCGATCGATTCCAAGCTCGGCGGCGTGCTTGCCATGTTCGGCGCCATCGCGGTTCTGTTCTTCGTGCCGTGGCTCGACACCTCGCGTGTCCGTTCGGCGGTCTACCGTCCATGGTACAAGCTCGCCTTCTGGCTGTTCGTGATCAATTCGATCTTCCTCGGCTGGCTCGGTTCGCGCCCGGCGGAAGGCTGGTATATCCCGGCGATGCAGGTCTCGACGATCTTCTACTTCGCGTTCTTCCTGGTCGTGATGCCGATCCTCGGCCTGATCGAAACGCCGAAGCGCCTGCCGAACTCGATCACCGAAGCCGTGCTTGGCAAGAAGAAGGGGGCGGCATCTGCCCAGCCCGCCGGCGCCAATGCGTCGCCGGAAACCAAAGGCTGAACCGCTTGCCGGCTCGAAAGGACTGAAGTGACAATGAAAACTGTTCTCAAGGTGATTGCCGGTATCGGCCTAGCTGCCGCGATGAGCACAGGAGCGGCAATGAGCGCGGAAGAAGGCGGCACGCCGCATTACCCGCTCATCAAGCCGGTCCAGCAGGACTGGAGCTTTGCCGGCCCGTTCGGCACCTATGATCGCGGCGAACTGCAGCGCGGCCTCAAGGTCTATCGCGAAAGCTGCGCGGCCTGCCATGGTCTGAACCGCGTCGCATTCCGCACGCTCGAAGATCTTGGTTATTCGGATGCGCAGGTGCGTGCACTGGCCGCCGAATACGAGGTCGAGGACGGCCCGGATGCCGATGGCGAGATGTTCACGCGTGCGGCCATCCCGTCAGACTATTTCCCGTCGCCTTTCGCGAACGCGCGAGCGGCAGCCGCCTCCAACAATGGCGCGGCCCCGCCGGACCTGTCGCTGATCGCCAAGGCACGCGCCGTCGAGCGCGGCTTCCCGACCTTCGTGTTCGACATCTTCACCCAGTATGCCGAAAGCGGGCCGGACTACGTCTACAACCTGCTCACCGGCTACGAGGATGCGCCGGAAGGCTACACGCAGCAACCGGGCACCTACTACAACCCGCATTTCCTCTCCGGCACGTCGCTGTCGATGGCGCCGCCGCTTCAGGAAGGCCTCGTCTCCTACGACGACGAGACGCCGGAGACGGTCGAGCAGTACGCGCATGACGTAACTGCCTTTCTGATGTGGACGGCGGAACCGCATCTGGAGCCGCGCAAGCGCATGGGCTTCGTCGTGATGCTTTTCCTCGTCGGTTTCGCTGCGCTGATGTATCTGACCAAGCGCAAAGTGTGGGCGAACGCTCACTGAAAGCGGCACATATGCAGATGAAGGGCGCCGCTGGCGCCCTTTTTCATGGGTTCAATCGAACATGTCAGCAAACGGGAGCCGGATCATGACCACGACGCTGCAGGACACGCTGGTTTCGGCGATCCGAACCATTCCCGATTATCCCAAGCCCGGCATCCTGTTTCGCGACATCACAACTTTGCTTGGCGATGCGCGGGCGTTCCGTCGTTCTATCGACGAACTCGTCCACCCTTATGCCGGCTCCAAGATCGAGCAGATCGCCGGCATCGAGGCGCGGGGCTTCATTCTTGGTGGGGCCATGGCCCATCAGTTGTCGTCCGGCTTCGTGCCGATCCGCAAGAAGGGCAAGCTGCCCTACGAGACCGTTCGTGTCGCCTATTCGCTCGAATACGGCATCGACGAGATGGAGATGCACAAGGATGCCGTCGCGCCCGGCGAAAAGGTCATTCTCGTTGACGATCTGATCGCGACCGGCGGCACGGCGGAGGGCGCGGTCAAGCTCATCCGCCAGATGGGCGCGGAAATCGTCGCGGCCTGCTTCGTCATCGACCTGCCGGACCTTGGCGGCAGGGCGAAGCTCGAAGCGCTCGACGTTCCGGTCCGCACGCTGGTCTCGTTCGACGGGCATTGATGACCATGTCCTCGACGGATGACATCATCATTCGCCGCCTCGGACCTGACGATGTCGACGCGTTCCGGCGCATCCGACTGGAGGCGCTGCGGCTGCATCCGACCGCGTTTGTAAGTACGTTCGAGGACTGGGCGCGTTTCGACGATAGCGAATGGCTTCGGCGGCTGACCGACAATCCAGCCTTTGCGGCATTCGACGGCGCAGAACCGGTCGCGCTGATGGGCTATGTCCGGGAACGCTCGTCTAATGCACACCACCGCGCGACGGTCGTGATGGTCTATGTGCGCGAAGCCATCCGTGGGGCAGGACTTGCGAAAAGGCTTCTCGACGTTCTGACACGCCATGCGCGGGCACAGGGCATCGATCAACTCGAACTCGGCGTCGCCGCGCAGAACGAACCGGCCCGGCGTCTTTATGAGCGCGAGGGCTATACGGTGATCGGCCGCATCCCCTCGGCCACTATCGTGGGTGGCGTCGCATTAGACGAAGTGCTGATGATGCGCCGAATTGATTGAAATGCACTTGGACCAATGATTTGGCGCAGGAACATCTGTTTCGTGACGTCATCGCTGATAATCTGCCGTGATGTACACGCCCCCTGCCTTTCGTGAGGATGACCCCGCCGCGCTCGCCACCATCATGCGAGATGCAGGCCTTGCGACCCTCGTTACCGCAACGAGCGAGGGCCTGATCGCAACGCCGCTTCCGCTGCTTTTCGAAGCGAGCGAGGGGCCACAAGGCACGCTTTACGGCCATGTCGCCAAAGCCAACAACCAGTGGACGCTTCAGCCTACTAGCGATGCTTTGGCGATCTTTTCCGGTCCGGACGCCTATGTGACGCCGTCCTGGTACGCTTCGAAGCGTGAGCATGGAAAGGTCGTGCCGACCTGGAACTACGTCGCCGTCCACGCTCACGGGCCGGTCGAGTTCTTCGATGATCCTGATCGTCTTCTGGATGTCGTCACACGCCTGACCGAGCATCATGAGCAAAGCCGCCCCGACGCGTGGGCGGTTTCCGATGCACCCGAGCGGTTCGTTGCTTCGCAGCTTCGCGGCATCGTCGGCTTTCGTCTGCCTATCAGCCGCGTCTTCGGCAAGCGCAAGATGAGCCAGAACCGGCCCGAAACCGATCGCGAGGGTGTGGCGGCCGGTCTCGGTTCAAGCGAGGATGAAAAAGACCGAGCAGTTGGTGCTATCGTCGCTAAGCGGTAAGCTTCAGCCTGCCTGCAACAGTACTGCGCTTTCGAATTCCAGTACCTTGTCGCCGGTCGAATCGAACGCTTCGCAGTCGAGCGTCATCACGTGCCAACCGAGGCGTGAGGCGATCGGCCGGTGTGCCCGTGCCCGGCGTGTGAAGGTGATCGTCTCGCCGGCATAGACGGGCTTGAGCCATTTCAGATTGGTGAAGCCGGGGGAGGGGCCAAAGACGGGCGCTTCGCCTTCTCCGGTCCACTCGCCGAGCATGTCCTGACGCTTTTCCAGATTGTAGCGCATCCACATCGCGCAGGTATGCCAGCCGGACGCGCACAGCCTGCCGAAGACGCTGGCCTCGGCCTCTCGCTCGTCCATGTGGAAGCGCTGCGGGTCGTATTTCGCGGCGAATGCCTTGATCTCGTCAGCGGTGAATGTGTGCGAACCGAGCGTGATCGTCTCGTTGACCTTCAGATAGTCGTCCAGCGTCATGCGGCAGCCTTCGGATTGCGCAGGAGGAACATGCCCGTATTGGCGAGTTCGCAAACGATCTCGCCGTTCTGGTTGCGGATCGTGTGCTCGACCGAGACGAAGCCGAGATTGGGCCGCTTGGCCGACACGCGCGCGGCGGCGACCCGGCTCACGCCCGATAGCGTGTCGCCGGCCAGCACCGGCTTCTTCCACCGCACATAATCGACGCCGGGCGCGCCCTGCGAGGTCGAATCCAGCAAAAAGGCATCGCACATCATGCGCATGAACATCGCGCAGGTGTGCCAGCCGGACGCCGCCAACCCGCCGAGGATCGAGGCCTTGCCGGCTTCCTCGTCGAGATGCATCGGCTGCGCGTCAAACTGCGAGGCGAATTCCACGATCTCCTCGGCGGTGACCTTCTTTTCCGGCAGTTCGATTTCGCGTCCGACGGTGAAATCCTCGAACGCCCAGCGCTTTTCGCTCATCACATGCCTCCCTCAAGCATCGACGAAATCTGGCCCGCCGAACACGCGTCGCGCAAGGCGCGTTTCAAAGCCAGCCCTTCTTCTTGATGTACCAGAACGGCAGCGCCGCCGCGGCAACCATGACGAGCAGCGCAAGCGGATAGCCATAGGGCCACTCCAGTTCCGGCATGATCTCGAAATTCATGCCGTAGATGGAGGCGACGAGCGTCGGCGGCAGGAAGATCGTCGCCGCGACGGACACGATCTTGATGATCGTGTTCTGCTCGATCGAGATCATGCCGAGCGTCGCGTCGAGCAGGAAGGTGATCTTGTTCGACAGGCGCTCGGCATAGTCGGAAAGCGCGGCAAGATCGCGCGTCAGCGACCGGGCGCGGTTGCGCCCCGCCTTTTCCTGATCTGACATGTGAACCCAGTAGCTCACCAGACGCTGGAGCGTGTGGAAACTCTCCTGCAGGCTTGCAAGAAGTTCTTCCTTGCGGCCGATCCGGCGCAGGATCGCCTGGAAATCACGGTCGCGACGTGAGGCTTTGGTTGCCGCCGGGTGAAAGATGCGCTCCGACAATTCGCCGATGTCGCCGCCGACATTTTCAAGGACGTCTGCAGCACGCCCGACGATCGCTTCCAGAAGCGCGAAGAAAATGCCGGTCGCGTTTTCGCAGCCGAGCTGAACGCGCGCGCCTCGCTCGGCAAAGAGCGTGAAACTCGACGGCTCGACATAGCGCACCGTCAAAAGCCGCCGGTTGGTCAAGATGAACGTGACGGGCCCGGCCGCCGGCCGCTCGCGTTGCGTGTTGGCGGCGATGATCGCCGTCATGAACACGGCACCGTTTTCCGTATAGAGCCGGGAGGAGATTTCGATCTCGCCCATCTCGTCGCGGGTCGGCACGTTGATGCCGAACCACTCCTCGACGATTGCCTCTTCGGCATCTGTCGGCGCGACCATGTCCACCCAGACGGCCGTATCGCGCGCCTCGCCCTGCGGATCGACCGGGACGAGCAGACCGTCGCGAAGGGCGTAGGCGCGGATCATGGCATACCGTTTTTACGTATTGAACTTGAAGAGCAGCACGTCGCCGTCCTGCACCACATATTCCTTGCCTTCGTCGCGGGCCTTGCCGGCTTCCTTGGCCGCCGTTTCGCCGCCGAGCGCAACATAGTCGTTATACGCGATCGTCTGGGCACGGATGAAGCCGCGTTCGAAATCCGTGTGGATGACGCCGGCCGCCTGCGGGGCCTTGGAGCCCTTTGCGACGGTCCAGGCGCGCGTTTCCTTCGGCCCCGCGGTGAAATAGGTAATGAGATCGAGAAGCTCGTAGCCGGCACGGATGAGCTTATCGAGGCCTGGTTCTTCAAGCCCCAGATCGCCAAGGAATTCGGCGGCGTCCTCGTCGGAAAGCTGTGCGACTTCGGCCTCGATGGCAGCCGAGATGACGACCGTATGTGCGCCCTGCGCTTTCGCCATCTCGGCAACTGCCTCAGTATGCGCGTTGCCGCCAGCCGCATCGCCTTCGGCGACGTTGCAGACATAGAGCACCGGCTTGGACGTCAGCAGGTTCAGTTCCTGCAGGATCTTCAGGTCTTCGGGAGCGATACCCTTCAGGAGCATGCGCACCGGCTTGCCGTCATGGAGAAGCTTCAGCGCCTCTTCCATCATCGGCAGGACCGTCAGAGCCTCCTTGTCCTTCGCGGACGCGCGCTTGCGAAACTGAAGCGCACGACGCTCGAGGCTTTCGAGGTCCGAGAGCATCAGTTCGGTCTCGACCGTGTCGGCATCGGCGACCGGGTCGATCTTGCCTTCGACATGGGTGATGTCGTCATCTTCGAAGCAGCGCAGCACATGGACGATGGCATCCACCTCGCGGATGTTGGCGAGGAACTGGTTGCCGAGCCCTTCGCCCTTCGAGGCACCGCGCACGAGGCCTGCAATGTCGACGAATGAGATGCGCGTCGGGATGATCTCCTTCGATTTCGCGATGCCGGAAATCGCCTTCAGGCGCGGGTCCGGCACGGCGACCTCGCCGGTGTTCGGCTCGATCGTGCAGAAGGGATAATTCGCCGCCTGCGCCGCGGCGGTCTTGGTCAGCGCGTTGAAAAGCGTCGACTTGCCCACATTAGGAAGGCCGACGATGCCGCATTTGAAGCCCATGGAAGTGCAGTCCTGTTACGGAATTCTCGTTGGCAGGGCTATGGGCGTTGGGTGCGCGAAGGTCAAGGCCCGCTCAGGTCACCGTGGTGAAGCCAAGATAGCCGACGACGCCGAGAAAGGCCGTGCCGAGCACCGCGAGCAAGCCGTCCTCGGTGGTGAGCGAAAGCGCGAACAAGGTGACGGCAGCGCCCGCCATGGTGCCGGAAAAAGGCACGAACTCCATGAAGGGCATCAAAAGGCCGATCATCAGGCAGATCAGCGCCGGCACAATATCGAAAGGCGGCTTGACCAGAAAGGTAAGCCGCTTTCCGGTCAGCCTGTCGATCACGCGCGCAGGCTTTGCCAGCCAGTCGCGAGCGGTTTCAAGCCGCGAGCGGGAAATCGAACGCCGCCGCAGGAAACCGGGCAGCCACAAGGCCTTGCGCCGCAGAACGATCTGGATGGCAATAAGCGCGATGATAAGCCCGCATGTCGCGGTCATGCCGGGAATGCCGCTGGCGGGCGTCACCGCGATCATGGCCGGTACGAGCATCAGGGGGCCGAAGGCGTTGCCGTCGATTTCGTCGACAACGTCGCCGACGCACACGCGCTCATCGACGCCGGCCTCGGCCATGACGTCGACGACGGCTTCCATCGAATCCAGATTGCGTTCTTCGAGCATATCGACCTTCGTCATTGCTTCGTGGAAAGACGCGAACCGGCAATCGGTTCCGCCAGCACTGCGCGGCAGTTCTTTCGTTCCCGTCGAAAAGGGCGCGGATCAGTCCTTGCCGAAAAGTTTTTTCAGCATCGCGGCCATCGGACCTGTCTCGGGTATCTTCACCTGCGGCGCGTTTCCGCGCGCCTGCCTTATATGGCTTTGCGCCTTCGGCTTTTGCGCGTTTTTGACAGGCGCGGTGGATTTACCCTGAAGGCTGAGCGCGGCCTTGTTCATGAAGCCTGCGTCGTCGCCTTTGGCGAGCAGTTCTGCATGGTCCGCAAAGGCGTCGAGCAGCGGGTCCAGCCAGTCGCGATCGGCCTTGGCGAAATCGCCGAGCACATGGTTCGTCACCATTTCCTTGACGCCCGGATGGCCGATGCCGATCCGCACGCGCCGGTAATCCTTGCCGCAATGCGCGTCGATGGACTTGATGCCGTTATGGCCGCCATGGCCGCCGCCCGTCTTGATGCGCACCTTGCCCGGCTCGAGGTCGAGTTCGTCGTAAAGCACGGTCAGGTCGGAAATGTCGGCCTTGTGGAAGCGCATGGCTTCGCCGACGGATTGACCGGACAAATTCATGAAGGTCTGCGGCTTGATCAAAAGCACCTTTTCGGTGCCGATCATGCCGGTCGCGATCAGCGCCTGGAATTTCTTCGACCAGGGCGAAAAGGAATGGCGGCGGGCAATCGCGTCCGCCGCCATGAACCCGACATTGTGCCGGTTGTTCTCGTATTTCGATCCGGGATTGCCGAGACCTGCAATGATGCGCATGTCCAAACGCTCCCGGACCGTGCCGGACGATTACTCGCCCTTCTTTTCCTCGGCTTCGCCCTCGGCGTCTTCGCCTTCGGCGCCGTTCTCGACCTCGACGGCCTCGGCGTCGACTTCCTCGGTCGTGCCAGCCTCTTCCTCAGCCGTCAGGACGGCCGGAGCGGCGATGGTAGCGACGGTGAAGTCGCGGTCGGTGATGGTCGGCTCGACACCCTTCGGCAGCTTGGTCGCCGAAATGTGGATCGAATCGCCGATTTCCAGACCGGTCAGGTCGAAGTCCAGCGAGTCGGGGATCGAATCCGCCTGGCAGTGAACCTCGACGTCGTGGCGGACGATGTTCAAAACGCCGCCGCGCTTGATGCCGGGCGAAGCTTCCTCGTTCAGGAAGTGGACCGGCACGTTGACAGTGACGACGGTCTTCTTCGAGACGCGCAGGAAGTCGACGTGAACGGGGAAGTCCTTGACGGGGTCGAGCTGGTAATCCTTCGGCAGGACCTGGTACGACTTCGAACCGACCTTGATCGTTGCGACGGTCGTCTTGAAGCCGCCGCCATGGATCTTCATGAACAGCTCCTTGTAGGGGAGCGAGATCGAGACGGGGTCTTGCTTGTCGCCGTAGATGACGGCGGGTACGCGGCCTTCGCGGCGCAGTGCTCGGGCGGACCCCTTACCGACCGTTTCGCGCGCTTCGGCCTCGAGCGTGTAGCTCTCGTGGCTCATGGCATTTCCTTTCAGGTTTCTGGAGCGCCTGCGACGGTGGCAAAGCCGGTGCCGCAAACGTCGAAAGCCGCCCGTGCTCGACAAGCTCCGGCGGCCATCGCCCGCGTTGCCTCCAAGGGTGTCTACGCGGGTGGCGTGGCTATAGACGAAGTGGGGAAAGGGTGCAAGTTCGCGGTCATGAAGCGTCTGCGAAAGGCTGTCCGTCGATCAGAGCGCCGCGCAGCTTTGCGATCCGCTCCGCGTCATGCGGCCGCCCGGCGATCTCGTTCAGTTCGCGCAACAATTCATCTTGCGATTTTGACGGCTTGCCGGCCAGGATGGCAACGCAGGCGATGAGGTCGGCGAGCGCCGTTCGACCTTCCTCGTCGAGCGCGCGTGCTTCCTGCTTTGCCGTCGCCCAGTCCACCTCGATCTCGTCGCGCTCCCGGTCGAGCGTTTCAAGCAGGCGAGCGAGAAGAAGAACATAGGTCGGATGCGCGTCACCGCCGCGCCGCACAGTTTCGCCTACCGCATGAAGGAGGGCGGTTCGCCACGGCTCGTCCTCGCGCCGGCCCGCCATCTCGACGATCTGTTCGACGCCGTATGGCCCGAGCGCGCGCAGCCGCGCCTCGCGCATCACCGCCCATGTGATCCAGGCGTTCCAAGCCGCATAAAGCGGCACGGCGAGCAGCGGGACGTAGCCGCGCAAAACCGCGCGGGCGAAAACGCGCCGTAGCAAAATCCTTAAGACGAAGCTCGTTACGCCGACCTTGGCCTTGTAGGCGAGGTTCCACAGCAGGAGCCGCCAGCGCGGCAGGTTCGCATAGGGATCGATGCCGTAAATCTTGCGGTGCGGGTTGGGGATTTCGAGCGCCGAGCGTGCCAGGCCCGTCGCGACCAGACCGGAACCTGGCTCGTCCTTCATCGCAAGGCCGACGACATCGCCGATCCTGGTGATGGCGTTGAGCGCATTCCAATAGAGGAAGAAAATCTCGACGATCGTGAGAAGGCCGACGACGGCATAAAAGCCTGCCCAGAGCCAGGGATCGTCCAGTAGCGATCTTTGCTGGTCGCCGTTCAGGAGGCCGAGCCTGATCCAGATTTCGCCGCCGCCGATGATCAACCCCGAAATGGTGCCGGAAATCGTCGCAAGGATGACGGCGCGGTTGCGGATCGCGGCTAGCCGGGCCAGATCACTCTTGGTGAGCGGCAGTTTGCCCGTGCCTGCCGGCGCGCTCGACAGATAATCGCGCGCACGTTTTTCCAGCGCGTTCAGTTCCGGCGCGTAATGCTCGACTGGATCGGCGATTTTCCCCTCCGCCCCTTGTTGCCTGCGGGGGAAATCGTGTCAGCGCGATCCGGTTCCCGTCAACCCGCCGCGCGCAGTTCGCGCATGTTCGGCAGGAAGACCGTGAGAAGACCGAGGAAGGGCAGGAACGCGCAGATCAGATAGACGAACTCGATGCCCTTCGCGTCCGCGATGACACCCAGAACGGCCGCCGCGATGCCGCCCATGCCGAAGGCGAAGCCGAAGAAGATGCCGGCGATCATGCCGACGCGGCCGGGAACCAGTTCCTGCGCGAACACCACGATTGCGGGAAAAGCCGAGGCGAGCATCACGCCGATGATGAAGGTCAGCACCAGCGTTTCGGTGAAGCCGACGAAGGGCAGCGCGACCGTGAAGGGCAGGATGCCGAGGATCGAAAACCAAATCACGGTCTTGGAGCCGAAGCGGTCGCCGATCGGTCCGCCGAGCACGGTGCCGAGCGCGATCGCGCCGAGGAACAGGAACAGCATCATCTGCGATTGCTGGACCGTCACGTCGAAGCGCTCGATGGCGTAGAACGTGTAGTAGCTCGTGAAGGAGGCGGTGTAGATGTTCTTGGTGAAGACCAGCAGCGCCAGAACCACGAGCGCGGTTACGACCTTTTTGCGCGGTAGGTTCACGGTCGGCACCGGGCCGCCCTTGCCCTTGCGCGCGGCGGTATAGCGATTGTACCAGCCACCAACCTGCTGGAGGATCACCATGCCCAAAAGCGCGGCAGCGCAGAACCATGCAACGCTCGTCTGCCCGCGCGGCACGACGATGAAGGCGGCGAGCAGCGGGCCGATGGCGGTGCCGAAATTGCCGCCGACCTGAAACAGCGATTGCGCGAGGCCGAAGCGGCCGCCCGACGCCATGCGCGCCACGCGCGAGGCTTCCGGGTGGAAGATCGCCGAGCCGATGCCGATCAGGGATGCGCCCAGAAGCAGGATCGAATAGCGATCACCATAGGCCAGAAACAGCAGCCCGCAGAAAGTCGAGCCCATGCCGAAGGCAAGCGAATAGGGCTTCGGATTCTTGTCTGTATAAAGCCCGACCAGCGGCTGGAGCAGCGAGGCGGTCACCTGAAACGCCATGGTGAGTAGGCCGATCTGCCAGAAGGCAAGTCCATAATCTTCCTTCAGCATCGGGTAGAGCGCGGCCAGCAGCGACTGCATCACATCGTTCAGCATGTGGCAGAACGACACCGCGAAAATCACGGCGAAGGTCGTCGTCTCGGCGGGCAGGCGGGCGGGTTGGGCGGCGGTATCGGTCACTTTCAGGCTCCTGTCGCCGCGTTATAGTGGTGTTGCCTCATGGTCGCTTACGTGGTTTGGTCGATTTCTTACGCGAACGGGCCAAAGCAATGCCGCCTTATGCCGAGATCGACCCGCAATGGCGCGAGAGCCTCGCCTCGCTGGACAGTGCTGAAGCCACCGTCGTTGGACGCGCCTCGCACTATCTCGACGGGCATGTCGTGCCGCCGCACAGCCATGAGCGTGCGCAACTCCTTTATGCGCGAAGCGGCGTCGTCCTCGTGTCGAGCGCCGCCGGCCGCTGGATGGTTCCGCCCGAGCATGCAATGTGGATTCCCGCAGGCGTCGCGCATTCGGTCGAGATGATGGGCGCGGTCGCGATGCGCTCGGTCTATCTGCGGCCCGAGGCGGCACGGGACGCACCGCGCGATCTTGCGGTGCTCGCCATGACGGATTTGATGCGCGCTCTCGTCGCCATCGCGGTCGAGGCCGAAACCGCCGTCACAGGCTCGCGCCGCGACGAACTGGCCATGGGGCTTCTCGTCGAGGAGATCGCGCGTCTGCCGCAGCGCCCGCTCGCCCTGCCGCTGCCGTCCGACCGGCGGCTTCTGGCGCTGTGCCGCGCGTTTCTGGCGCAGCCCGCCCATGCGATCGCGATCGACGAATGGGCGTCGAGGCTCGGCATGAGCCGACGGTCTTTCACGCGTTTCTTCCAGAGGCAGACCGGTGTCAGCCTTGGGTTATGGCGTCAGCAGGCCTGCCTTTTTGCAGCATTGCCGCGTCTGGCCGAGGGTGAGAGCGTCACCGCCGTCGCGCTCGATCTTGGATATGACAGCGTACCCGCCTTCACGACCATGTTCTCACGCATGCTCGGCACCGCGCCGCGCGCCTATTTCCGAACCGGGTGATCACTCTGCGTCCGGGATGCCGCGCATAAGGGACAGTCCGGCGGCGGTGCGGTCGGCAAAGCCCATCCAATATGTATGCGCTTCGGTGGGCTCGCCCGCTTCGTTGCGCGCCACGACACCGTCCGACGCGTTCTCGACTGAAAGGTCGAGATAGTCGTCCATCGCCGCGTCCCCCTTCACGTGTTTGCCGAAAAAGGCGGTGACGAAATGCTGGGCGATATTGTTCATGCGCACCGTGTCCCAGACGGGATCGGCGTAATGATCGAAGGGCGCGTAGCCGAGCTTTGCCGAGACGGTATGGCTTTCGGCGGGGGCAGGGATCGGCGCGGCGGCGTTGTGGTTGGCGTTTTCGAAGGTCAGCAGATAGTGCTCTGCGTTGACCGTCTCGTCATAGAGCAGCTTCACGCCGTCCTCGTAGCCGGAAACGTCGTCGACGGAGCCGGCAATGTAGAAGATGGGTGTGGTGATGCCTTCCATGCCCGCCGCATCCCAAAAGCCGCGCTGGCGGCCCCATGGCGCAATGGCGACGACGGCCTTGATCCGCTCGTCTGCACGCTCGGCTAACTCGTCCGACCCGGCCTGATGGATTGCGAGCGTGCCGGGCGGCGTCAGGTTCGGATAGCCGATGGCGGCTTCGGTCACGCCGCCGCCTGCCGTGATGACAGCGCCGTAACCGCCCATCGAATACCCGATCAGCCCGGTATTGTCCGTATCCACAAGGCCGGAGAGGAAGTCGCCGTCCTCGCTGGAAAGCCGCTCCATTTCGTCCAGCACGAACATCTGGTCGAGCGAGCGATTGACCAGCGTGGAGCCAAACGCGGCCTGATCGTTATAGGTCGAGTCCTTGTGATCGATCGCGGCGACGACATAACCTTTGGTCGCAAGGTTTTCGGCCAGATGGCTCATCAGGAATCGATTTCCGGGATAGCCATGCGAGACGATGACGAGCGGGTAGGGGCCATCCGCCGCCGGTTGCGCATCGCGAACACCGCGCCCAGTCAGCGTCACTTCCGTTTCGCCGTCACGCAGGAAAGCGCGATATGTGCCTTCGCTGCCGGTGCCGTCCGCTGCCGGATACCAGATTTTCCAGCGTCAAAGCCCGGTCGTAGCGTGGCTCGCCGCCGCCCGACATGTTGACGATGTCGAGTTGGTCGGGATTGGTCACCTCGATCGTGCGCACGCCGATGGGCAGGTCGCCATGTGGGCTCAGTTCGGGCGCATCGGGACGGATCACGTCGATCCGGTTGTGACCTTGCGGTGCCGTTTCCTGCGCAAGCGCCGCGCCGCCAAGTCCTGCCACGAAAATTGCCGCCAAAATCGTCCGCATACTCGTCTCTCCTCGCATTCGCCCAACGCCTACGTGCCAACGCCGACAGCCATGTGACAGGCGCGGCTTGAAGATCATCCCGCATCAGCCTATCTGGCGGGCAGAACGGAAACTTCAACAGGACGGTCACGCCGATGAACGACACGATGCGCGCCCCACTCGCTCGCCTCTCAAACGTTCTTCCGGTGTCCCATGCTTTCGCTCTCCGTTCACGACCTTTCGTTCCGTCTGCCTGACGGACGCACCCTTTTCGAAAATCTCGATCTTTCCTTCAGCACCGAGCGCATCGGCCTTGTCGGGCGTAACGGCGCCGGGAAGTCGTCGCTGCTCGCCATCCTTGCCGGTTATGCCGCGCCGTCGTCGGGGGCCGTCTCGCGCGATGGTGTCGTGCGCATGTTGTCCCAAAGGGTAGGGGAAAAGGACGCAACGCTTGTATCCCTGTTCGGTATTGCCGAGCAGCTTGCCGCCATCGAGCGCGCTGAAATGGGCGAGGCCGGGATGGACGAACTGACCGGGATCGACTGGAAACTGCCCGCGCGGTTGGAAGCGGCATTGGTCCGTTTTGGCATTTCCGGCATCGACCCTTCGACGCCGCTCGACGAATTCAGCGGCGGGCAGCGCACACGCGCCGGTCTCGCCGCGCTCGTCTTCGACCGGCCGGATTTCATCCTTCTCGACGAGCCGACCAATAATCTGGACGCAGAAGGCCGCAGGCTCGTCCTCGACCTTCTGGATAGTTGGCGAGGGGGAGCCGTCGTTGTCAGCCACGACCGCGAACTCCTGCGCCGCATGGACCGGATCGTGGAGCTTTCGCCGCTCGGTGCGCGTGTGTATGGCGGCAATTACGACGATTATCACGCCGCGCGCGAAGCCGAGCGCGCCGTTGCCGAAACGGATTTGAAAAGTGCCGAACAGGAGATGCGCCGTGTAGAGCGCAAGGCGCAGCAGATGCGCGAACGACAGGAGCGGCGCGATGCCGGCGGACGACGCTCGCGGGCGGGAAGCTCGGACCCGAAGATTTTGCTCGATGCGCGCAAGGAGCGCGCCGAAGGCACGGCAGGGCGGGGAGGTCGTCTGGGCGACCGGCTGAAAGCCAAATCCGCTGAATCGCTTTCTGAGGCACGTTCGCGCATCGAGCGAACGACGCCCTTCGCCGCTGGCATGGCAAAGAGCGCCGTTCACCGTGGTCGCGTGCTTCTTACTCTCGACGATGTCGCGGCAGGTTTCGGCGATGTGCCCGTCATCCATGACATCGGCCTTTCCATTGTCGGGCCGGAAAGGATCGCGTTGACCGGTCCGAACGGCGCTGGAAAGTCGACGCTGCTTGCCGTCATCGCAGGCGATCTTGAACCGATGTGCGGAACGGTCCATCGTCTCGGCCGTATGGTCATTCTCGACCAGCACGTTTCGATACTCGATCCGTCGCTGTCTATCCTCGACAATTTCGCCCGGCTCAATCCAGACGCGACGTCGCACGATGCCCGCAGCGCGCTGGCGCGATACGCATTCCGCGCCGACGACGCCTTGAAGCGTGTTGCAAACCTGAGCGGCGGAGAACTCCTGCGCTCCGGACTTGCCTGTTCGGCAGGCGGTGCGGCCGCCCCAGAACTCCTGATCCTCGATGAGCCGACCAACCATCTCGACCTCGATTCGATCGCGGCGGTGGAGGATGGGCTTCAGGGCTTCGCCGGTGCGCTTCTCGTCGTCAGCCATGACCGAAGCTTTCTGGATGCGATCGGCGTAGACCGCGAGTTCGTTCTGGAGCACGGATGCCTTCGTCATTGAACGGTCACGCAGCGTCGGATAGGCAGGCGAAAACGTGAGGGACGTTCGTGACCGCTTGTCCGCAGCCATCTGTCGGTGAAGTCGTTCGTGTGTTCGGCAGGATCGGGCTCTTGTCCTTCGGCGGCCCTGCCGGCCAGATCGCGCTGATGCACCGCGAACTGGTCGAGGAGCGGCGATGGTTGGAGGAAGCGCGCTTTCTCCACGCCTTGAACTACTGCATGGTCTTGCCCGGTCCCGAAGCGATGCAGCTTGCGATCTATTCCGGCTGGCTCATGCGCGGCACGCTCGGTGGCCTCATCGCGGGGCTGCTTTTCGTCCTGCCCGGCGCGATCCTGATCACGGTGCTGTCGATCGTATATCTCGTGGCGGGCGAGGCGACGATCGTCGAGGGGCTCGTCTTCGGCCTCAAGGCGGCGGTGCTCGCCATCGTCATCGATGCGCTCGTCAAGGTGTCGCGCCGTGCGCTCAAGGATGAGTCGATGATTGGCGTCGCCGTCATGGCGTTCGCCGCCATCGCGCTTTTGCAAATTCCGTTTCCGGTCGTCATCCTGGCCGCTGCGTTTATCGGTGCGGTGTTCTTTTCGGGCAAGGCTACGGCCGATGACGAGACCGAGCTTCAGCCCCTGCCGGATCACGCCCGGCCTAACGCAACGAGTTTCGTGCGGACGACGCTGATCTGGCTCGGTATCTGGCTTGTGCCTCTGGCCGTTCTTTTCGGAACCATGGGACGCGGTAACGTTTTCGTGGAGGAGGCGCTTTTCTTCTCCACCATGGCGACGGTCACCTTCGGTGGAGCCTATGCCGTTCTCGCCTATGTCGCGCAGCAGGCGGTCGAGACCTATGGCTGGCTGCGTCCCGACGAGATGCTGACCGGTCTCGGTCTTGCCGAAACGACACCGGGACCGCTGGTGCTCGTCCTCGCCTTCGTCGGATTTCTCGGCGGTGCGCGCCTGTCGGATTTCGATCCGGTGACGGGCGGGATCGCCGGCGCTCTGGTAGCGCTCTGGTTCACCTTCG
This sequence comes from Aliihoeflea sp. PC F10.4, assembly GCF_054612275.1. Classification (NCBI taxonomy): domain Bacteria; kingdom Pseudomonadati; phylum Pseudomonadota; class Alphaproteobacteria; order Hyphomicrobiales; family Phyllobacteriaceae; genus Aliihoeflea; species Aliihoeflea sp. PC F10.4. The sequence continues at coordinate 533,908 of NZ_JBTSWH010000001.1, forward strand.
CACCGTCGTTTCTCTTCATCTTCGCGGGCGCACCCTATGTCGAGACGATCCGCCGGTCGAAAAGGCTCGCAGCCGCACTCTCCGCCGTCACGGCGGCAGTCGTCGGCGTCATCGCCAATCTCGCGGTCTGGTTCGGCCTGCACGTTCTGTTCGGCACGCTCGAAGAGGTGACAGCCGGTCCGTTTCGCCTGCTCGTTCCCGATCCGGCGACCTTCGATCCCGCCGCCGCGATTATCGCCATGGGTGCGGCCGTCGCGCTCATGGTGTTGCGCGTCAATTTGATCGTGGTGCTGGCCGCCGCGAGCGCGGCCGGAATGGCGTGGTTGCTGTCCTAGTCGAACAGGCTCGACACTGACTCTTCCGATGCGGTGCGCGAGATCGCCTCGCCGATCAGATCGGCGATGGAAACGACGCGGATGTTGTGCGCAGCTTCCACGGCCGAGGTCGGCTGGATGGAATCGGTGATCACCAGTTCTTTCAGCGCCGAGCCGGTGATGCGCGCCACGGCACCGCCCGAAAGCACGCCGTGCGTGATATAGGCAGTCACACTCGTCGCGCCATTGGCGAGAAGCGCGTCGGCCGCGTTGCACAAGGTGCCGCCCGAATCGACGATGTCGTCGATCAGCAGGCAGTCCTTGCCCTCGACCGAGCCGATGATGTTCATGACTTCGGATTCGCCGGGCCGGTCGCGGCGCTTGTCGACGATGGCGAGCATGGAATCGATGCGCTTGGCGAGTGCGCGCGCGCGCACCACGCCGCCGACGTCCGGCGAGACGACCATCGTGTTGGGCAGCGAATAGTTCGCCTTCACATCGCGCGCCAGAACGGGAACGGCGAAGAGATTATCGGTCGGGATGTCGAAGAAGCCCTGGATCTGCCCGGCGTGGAGATCGAGCGTCAGGATGCGGTCGACGCCCGCCCGCGTGATCATGTTGGCGACGAGCTTGGCCGAAATCGGCGTGCGGCCCGAGGCGCGGCGATCCTGACGCGCATAGCCGAAATAGGGGATCACGGCCGTGATGCGCCGCGCCGAGGACCGGCGAAAGGCGTCGATCATGATGAGCATTTCCATCAGATGATCGTTGGCCGGATAGGAGGTGGACTGGAGGATGAAAACATCCTCGCCACGCACGTTTTCCTGGATCTCGACGAAGATTTCCTGATCGGCGAAGCGGCGCACGCTCGCCTTTCCCAGCGGAATGTTCAGGTATCGGGCGACGGCTTCGGCCAGCACCCGGTTTGAATTGCCCGCGAAAAGCTTCATGGAGATGTCCCTGCAAAGGATTTGACCGGCCTTGTAGCGGCAGTCTGTGCGATTGCAACCCTTATGCGGCGATTCAATTGCGCTGTCCCGCCCTTTGCGTCGGGTTCGAGCGCTCAGCTCGCGCGTGCGAGAAGCCAGGACGCATAGGCGTCGATCGTCTGGTCGGCGATGCGGTCCATCACGTGCGGCTCGACGCTCGCCCAGCCTTCTCCGGCAACGCGCGGCGTGCGCTCCTGTCCCTGGATGCGGGTGAGCCGGTTACCGCTGCCGTCGATCACGTCCCAGACATAGATCACGGTCGTCTCGGCACCCTCGGTGAAGGCGGAGAAATACCCCTTCATCGTCAGCCCGTCCGAGGATGGCGACGCGGAAAGCGGAATGCCGAGTTCTGCGGCGCGCGAGGCCATGCGCGTGTTTAAGGGCACCATCGCAGCGTCCGGCGCGCCGACCGCGGGCGTGATCGTCAGTTGCGGATTGCCGGCCGGCGTCAGTGCGGCCGTCTGCCGGCCCCCCGGTGAGGCCGCGTCGATCGCTTCCTGCTGCGTGCTCGTCAAAGCGTTGGGCTGCGGGGCGCGCGCGGCTGTGCAGCCGGCCAATGCCGCCACGCTCACAATACCGATCGCTTGCCAAAGCTTCATTGCCGCCCCTCGTCGAGTCGCAATTATGCAATCATTGGACGATCAAGTCGAGATCGAGCCGGGAAAGCGAGCGCGGCGCAGCGTCGGTCGTCAGATATGTGCGGCCGAGCGTCATGGCGGTTTCCGAGTCCGAATCCATGATGATCATGTGGGCAAAGAGCGTCATGTCGGGCGCGATCGGCTCGGGATTGCCCGAATAGAACATCTGCGCATCCATCCAGGACGGCGAAAAACGCGCACTGACCGAATAGCCGCAGGCGTTGAGGCGATGGCGCGTCAGGCCATGCGCTTCCATCACCTTCGCATGGGCGTCGAACACGTCGCCGAAAGTTTGGCCGGGCACCATCGCGCGCTCCACCGCCGTCAGCGCTTCCTGCGCGGCCTCGAAGAGTTCCTGATGGCGCTTGGTCGCCTTACCGACCAGCACCGTGCGCATCATCGGCGCGTGATAATGGGCGAAGACGCCGGACCATTCGAGGGTTAGCTGGTCGTTCTTGGTCAGCTTGCGCCGGCCGGATTTGTAACGGCACAAAAGCGCGTCGGCGCCCGATCCGATGATGAACTCGTTGGCCGGATAGTCGCCGCCGCCCGCGAAGATCGCGCCCTGCATGGCGGCGAGGATCGCACCTTCGTCTCCACCCTGCTTGATCAGGGGAAGCGCTGCTTCGAATGCTTCGTCCGACAGTGCGGCCGCGCGCTCTGCCTTCTTGATCTCCGCGGCGCTCTTGAACAGGCGCAGGCGCGAGACGAGATCCGACGCGTCCTCGATCTTGCCGAATGTCTTCAACTGCTCGTCGAGCAGGCGCGCATTGCGGCCGGTCAGGCCGTGCGTGTCGTATTCGACGCCGATACGGGAGCCGAGCAGGTCGAGATCGTTCAAAAGGTTGCGCAGATCGACGGTCGGGTCGGCCTTGTCGCGGTCGGTCCACAAGCTCACATTCTCGATGGTCGAGGTGTGCTTGGCCTGGCGCATGTCGGCCGAGCGGGTCAGGAGCACCATCGAGCCGTCAGCCTTCACGACGAGCGACTGAAAGAAGCAGAAGCCGAACGTGTCGTAGCCGGTCAGCCAGTACATGCTTTCCTGCGCGAACAGCACGAGTGCGTCGAGCTTGCGGTCGGCCATTTCGATGATCAGGCGATCGCGCCTCGAATCGAATTCGGTTCTGTCGAAGTGCAGCGCCATGTTTCAGATCTCCAGGACGATGGCGGACAACTGGCGGCCGTAATCGGGCTCCTGCCTGTGCGTCGTTCGCCGATAGGAATAGAAATTGTCCGGCTCCGCATAGGTGCAGCGCGCGACGTGGTCAACCTTGACGCCCGCAAGCCTTAGCCGGTCGAGCGTGTAGCGGTTGAGGTCGAACCACGCATGACCCGCCTTGCCGGAGGGGGAAAAATAGGCCTCGTTCTTGCCCTCTGCCTCGATGAAGCGCACGATGAATTCCGGCCCGACCTCGTAGCTCGCCGCACTGATTGCGGGGCCAAGAACGGCGCGGATGTTCTCGCGCCTGGCACCTAGGCCTTCCATGGCCGAGATCGTGTTTTCGGTGATGCCGAAAAGCGCGCCCTTCCAGCCGGCATGTGCCGCGCCAATGACGCGGGCGGTACTGTCCGCAAAGAGGATCGGCCCGCAATCTGCGGTCAAAATGCCGATGGCCAGTCCGGGCGTTGCCGTTACCAGCGCGTCGGCCTTGGGACGCTCATCGAGCGATACGGGACCATCGACGACTTCCACATCGGCCGAATGGACCTGATGAACGGTGGCAAGGCTGTCTTCGCCAACGCCAAGCCAGCGCGCTGCGCGTGCCCGATTTTCCCTGACGGCGGCCCGCTCGTCCGACGAGCCGTATCCGACATTGAGACCCGCATAGATGCCGTCGGACACACCACCGCGCCGCGTGAAAAAGCCGTGTCTCACGCCATTTGCGGCAAGTTCATCCAGGAGATCGGACCGCACCGGGTCCGGTCGCGTCGCATCGAGCATATCGAGCCTTTCTGCAAGAGCCGCCGCACGCGGCCTGTCCTCGTGATCCCCACCGGCGCGCGATGGTGGGGGAGGGTGGGGGTGGTGTCAATCGCGCGTTCAAACGGGCGGCAGGCCGTTGACTTCTCGCGCCACGATCAAAACCTTGAAGAGGTTGCCCATCTGGTCCGGGCCGGCAAGTCTTTCAACCTCGCCCGTCAGTTTTTCGCGCAACGCACCGTTGCCGCCGCTGCCCAATTGCCCGGCGCGTTCGAGAAGGCCCATGCCGACGAGGAATTCGCCCTGCGTCATCATGCGGGTTTCTAGCCCTGCGGCGTTCGCTGTCGCGGCCAGCGCGGCGAAATCGACATGGCTGGTCAGGTCAGCGTGTCCGGGTTCCTCCAGCACATCCGCGTAGCCATGGGCGCGCATCGCCTGCAAGGTATCGCCGAGGCCGGAAGAAAGATGCCCGTAATCGATGAAGATCGCCGCGCCTCCCTGCGTTGCGATTCGCTCTGAAACGGCCTGCATCAGCGCCGTGCGCGCTGGCGCGACCTCGAAGATCGCACCGTCATCGGCTTCGTTTGCGCCGTGCGGCATCAGGTCCGGCTCGATCGCGCCCGCGCCGGCCACGAATGTCAGGCTGCCGTCGTCGTCAAGTCCGACGCAGCGCTCGCGCCAGCCCTTTCCCGTCTTGACGAATTGCCGGATCGGAACCGCGTCGAAGAGTTCGTTGCCGACGATGAAAAGCGGCGCGTCCGGCAGTTCGGATATGTCGCGATGCCATGACGCCGAGCGTTCACTCAGCGTCTCCTTCTGGATCTGCGTCAGGCGCGGGCTCGTCTCGATCAGCGCGCGCGCGATCTTTGCGGCGTTCGGCAGCCGTTTCCATGTCCGAGCCATGTCCCGCGCCAGCGTGCCGCGTCCCGGCCCGATTTCGGCGAAAATCGCGTCCTCAGGCTCACCGCCTGCCTGCCAAGCCGCGTAGAGCCAGACCGCCAGCAACTCGCCGAACATCTGGCTCACCTCCGGCGCGGTGACGAAATCGCCCTTCGCGCCGAATGGCTCGCGCGTCGTGTAGTAACCCTCTTTGGGATCGAACAGGCTGAGCGCCATATATTGCGAGACAGGCATCGGCCCCGCCTCGGCAATCAGTTCGGCGATGCGGCGCTTCAGGTTCACGCGGATTTGCGCGCCCGCAGGATCGACCAGAGGCCGATCAGCACCAGCGGTACGGACAGCACCATCCCCATCGTCAGCCAGCCGCCGAGAAGGTAGCCGATATGCGCGTCCGGCTCACGGAAGAACTCGACGAAGATGCGCGACAAGCCGTAGCCGGCGATGAAGACGCCCGCGACGGTGCCGGGCCGTTTCAGAGCCTTGCCATTGTGGACCAGCACGAACAGAACGACGAACAGCACGAGCCCTTCGAGGATCGCCTCGTAGATCTGGCTCGGATGGCGCGCGAATGGCCCGCCATTTGGGAATACCACGGCCCACGGCACGTCGGTCGGACGGCCCCAAAGTTCGGAATTGATGAAGTTCGTCAGCCGCACCAGCCCGAGGCCGACAGGCGCGCCCGCCGCGATCACGTCGAACAGGCTGAAGGTGGAAAAGCCACGACGGCGCGCAAACAGGATCATCGCAACGGTGACACCCGCCAGTCCGCCATGGAACGACATGCCGCCCCGCCAGACCGCCAGCGCCTCCATCGGATTGGCCGCGTATCGCTCGAAATCGTAGAACAGCATATAGCCGAGCCGCCCGCCGATCACGACGCCCGCCGCCGCCCAGATCAGGAAGTCGTCGATGTCGACCGGCTTGATCGGCGCGATGTCGTTCGGCCACAGCGCCGGCTTGGCGATCAGGTGTTTGGCGTACCACCACGCAAACAGGATGCCGATGACGTAACCCAGCCCGTACCAGTGGATCGCAAGCGGCCCGACCTGGACGATGACCGGATCGATGTTCGGAAAGGCGAGGGCGGAAAGCGGCAAAGCGAGATAGTCGGGCAAAATATGCTCTCCGGTGGATGCGTCGGCACATATGGCGCGGGGGCGTGATGCCGGTCAAGGCGAAGACGATGCGGTGCGTTTTCGCAAGCACGTTGGCCGGGAAATTTTAACGCTGTCACAAAAACGACAGTGGAAATCTCGTTAGTTGCTTGCAAATGTTGTTACGGGGGCAATTGCTCGAAAGGTGAATTTGCATGACCAAGGCGAAATCTTCCTTCTCCGACGATCGTAAACCTTTCCACGTCGAGAACGACACGACCTCCGGCTACTGGCATCACCGGCCCGAAAACACGCTTCCGCCGCCGGACATGATGGGCGCTTACATGCGCAACCGGCCCGTGATCGAGAACAAGGTCGAGGGGCGCAAGGCCTGGATCATCGGCAGCGGCATCGCCGGCCTTGCGGCAGCGTTCTACATGATCCGCGACGGCGGCATGGACGGCAAGGACATCACCATTCTCGATGCGATGAATGTCGAGGGCGGCTCGCTCGACGGCGCAGGAAATCCCGACGACGGCTACATCATCCGGGGCGGCCGGGAGATGAACTGGAACTACGACAATCTGTGGGACATGTTTCAGGATGTTCAGGCGCTGGAACTGCCCGAAGGCTACAGCGTCCTCGACGAATACCGGCTCGTCAACGACAACGACCCGAACTATTCGAAGGCCCGCCTGATGCACAAGCAGGGCGAGATCCGTGATTTCTCGACGCTGGGCCTGTCACGCTCGCAGCAATGGGAACTCATCCGGCTGCTTTTGAAGCGCAAGGAAGAGCTCGATGACATCACCATCGAGCAATATTTCAGCGCCGGCTTCCTGGAGACCAATTTCTGGTATCTGTGGCGCTCGATGTTCGCATTCGAGAACTGGCAAAGCCTGCTCGAAATGAAGCTTTACATGCACCGTTTCCTCGACGCTCTCGACGGGCTCAAGGACATGTCTGCGCTGATCTTCCCCAAATACAACCAGTATGACAGCTTCGTGCGGCCGCTGGTCGAGCATCTGAAGAAAAAGGGCGTCAAGGTCCAGTTCGGCACCCGTGCCTACGATCTCGATTTCGAAACCGAGGGCGATACGCGAACGGTCACAGGCATCCGCGCGAATGTCGACGGCAAGGACGAGGTGATGGCCGTCGGCGCGGATGACGTGGTTTTCGCGCTGACCGGCTCGATGACCGAAGGCACCGCCTATGGCGACATGGAAACGGCTCCGAAGCTCGAACGCGGTCGCCACGAGCCCGGCGAGACGAGCGACTGGATGCTATGGAAGAATCTGGCGAAGAAATCGCCGGTGTTCGGCAAGCCGGAAAAATTCTACGGCGACACCGAAAAGTCGATGTGGGAATCGGTCACTCTCACATGCAAGCCCTCGCCATTCGTGGACAAGCTGAAGGAATTGTCGGTCAACGATCCGTATTCGGGCAAGACCGCGACCGGTGGCATCATCACCTTCACGGATTCGAACTGGGTCCTGAGCTTCACCTGCAACCGCCAGCCCCACTTCCCGGACCAGCCCGGCGACGTCCTCGTCGTGTGGGTCTACGCGCTTTTGATGGACAAGGACGGAAACTATGTGAAGAAGCCGATGCTGGCCTGCACCGGACGCGAAATCATCGCCGAGCTTTGCTATCATCTCGGCATCGAGGATCAGATCGACGCAGTCGTCGCCAACACCAAGGCGCGCCTTGCGCTCATGCCCTACATCACTGCGATGTTTATGCCGCGTGCGGCGGGCGACCGGCCGCATGTCGTGCCGGCCGGTTGCACTAATCTGGCGCTGATGGGCCAGTTCGTGGAAACGTCGAACGACATCATCTTCACGATGGACAGTTCGATCCGGACTGCGCGCGTCGGCGTCTATACTTTGCTCGGCCTTCGTAAGCAGGTGCCGGACATCAGCCCCGTGCAATACGATATCAGAACGCTTCTGAAAGCCGCGCGGGCGCTCAACAATGAAGAGCCGTTTCCCGGCGAGCGCCTTCTCCACCGTCTGCTCGACAATACCTATTTCGCGCATATCCTGCCGCCGCTTCCCCAACGGGATGGTTCTCTACGCGAAAAGGCGCAAAGCGAATTGTCGGGGTTGCTTGGCAGCGGCGAGCAGGCCGTTGGCCGTGTCTTCGACTGGATGGAAAAAGTCCGCGAGAATTTCGGCCGCCGAAAATCGGGGGACTAAGACGGCCCGGCGGGTCTGACGAGCGGTTCGCTTTCGCTTGCAATCGGGCCGGGCGGCGACTACCTCAAACGAAACGCTCAAGCGGAGTTGAGATCATGTCGACTGGCCCAAATCGCATTCTGGACGAATTCGCCCGGCTGATGACCGACGCTGCCGGTGCGGCGCAAGGCGTTCGCCGCGAATTCGAAACCGCGTTTCGCGGGCAGGCCGAGCGCATCTTGAATTCCATGGACCTCGTCCAGCGCGAGGAATTCGAAGCGGTGCGCGAAATGGCTCTGAAGGCGCGTGCCGAAAACGAGAAGCTCGCCGCTCGAATCGAGGCGCTCGAAGCGCGTCTTGGCGAAAAAGTGAGCGAACCCACCGCCTGATCTGCCCCAGCGTCATCGCGGCGCAAGTTTCGCGCAAGGATTGCGGGCCTGTTTCTCCACAGGCCGCGAGCGCGAAAAGACCTTTTCAGTGAATCGCTTAAGCCTTCCTTCATTTTTGCCACCCCGCGACTATCCACACCTTGCTCGCGCCTCGATCCCAAAAGGGGCTGTTCACGCGACTCGGCTTCAATAGACTGAATCTACAGCATGATTCGGAAGCGCCCGGCGGCGCTCCAATCAGGTGGAGGCGACGGGGCGGTGCGAATCGCCCGGTCGGAAAATGAGATTTCAGTCCGCGTTGGGGCGGGTCCGGCGGTGCGCAAAGCGCGGCGGGGCGGAACGGGAAAGCAAAGATTTTGATGAGCCTTCTGGAACTCGATATCGCCCGCGATCTTCATCCTGTGGATGTGATCGAGCATGTCGCGAACACCAACGAATGGTCGTTCGAGCGCACGGGGTCGGACGAGATTGCGATCTCGGTCGCCGGAAGCTGGACGGACTACCACGTCTCATTCTCCTGGATGGAGGATTTCGAGGCGCTGCATCTGGCCTGCGCATTCGACATCAAGGTGCCCGAAAATCGCACGCTGGAAGTCATGCGGCTCCTGTCGCTGATCAACGAGCAGATGCTGTTCGGCCATTTCGACCTTTGGGAGCAGGAAGGCGCGATCATGTTCCGCCAGTCGCTGCTTCTTTCGGGCGGAGCCGAGCCGACCAGCCAGCAGGTGGAAGTCCTTCTCCATTCCGCGCTCGAAGCTTGCGAATGCTACTTCCCCGCGTTTCAGTTCGTCGTCTGGTCCGGCTCGAGCGCCAAGGACGCGCTTGCAAACGTGTTGTTCGAGACGAAGGGCAACGCGTAAATTCAGGTGAGGGCGGCCTGCAAACCGCTGCTTTCTGCGCTTCCGGTGCTCACGTACTGATGTACGCTCCGCTCCGGTTCTCGAAATCAACCGTTTTCGGCTCACCCTGACCTGAATTGGCCAATCACCATCGGAACAGATCAATGTCCGTAAGTGTCGACCTGAAGCCCGAGATCACCTTCGACGATTTCGACAAGGTCGACATTCGCATCGGCACGATCGTCGAGGCTGAGACGTTTCCAGAAGCACGCAAGCCTGCCTTCAAGCTGCGCATCGATTTCGGTGCCGAGATCGGCATCAAGAAGACTTCGGCCCAGATCACGAAGCATTACGAGCCGGATGATCTCGTCGGGCGGCAGGTCATGGCGGTAGTCAACTTCCCGCCGCGCCAGATCGGCAAGTTCATGTCCGAGGTCCTGACGCTCGGCTTCCCGGACGAAGAGGGCGAAGTCGTGCTGGCCGCGATCGACAAGCGGGTCCCCAACGGCGGACGACTTTTTTAAAGTCGTTTACGCCGGCAGCCTGATGACCGCCCGCAATCCGCCGAGAGGGCTTTCGGCAAGGGTGATGTCTCCGCCATGCGCACGCGCGATATCGCGGGCGATCGAAAGCCCAAGGCCCGTACCGCTGGCATCCTGATTACGCGCGTCGTCGAGCCGCACGAACGGCTTGAAGACGTCTTCGCGGCGATCCTCCGGAATGCCCGGTCCATTGTCGTCGACGACGATCCGCAGAGATCCGGCCGAGTGGGTCGCGACAATTTCGACCTTTTTGGCATAGCGGAAAGCGTTGCCGACGATGTTGTTCATCAATCGCGAGAACGCGATCGGGCGCACGGTTATGGCCGACTTTCCGGTGAGCTTCGTCGTCAGCTTGCGTTTGTGCAGCTTGGCTTCGCGTTCCAGCTTTTCCAGGAATTCTTCCAGATCGAAAAAGCCGGTCTCCTCGGACGCGTCGCCGCGTGCGAAGGCGAGGTAGCCCTCCAGCATCGACTGCATGTCGTCGATGTCCTTTTCCATAGGCCCGGTGTCCATCTTCGAGCCCGCCAGCGCCAGTTGCAGCTTGAAGCGGGTCAAAATGGTGCGCAGATCGTGGCTGACGCCGGTCAACATGGTCGTGCGTTGTTCGATCTGACGCTCGATGCGCTCGCGCATCTGGATGAAGGCGCGACCGGCGCGTCGCACCTCGTCGGCCCCGCGCGGTCGGAAATCGGCCGGCATCGGGCGTCCCTTGCCAAAGCTTTCGGCGGCTTCGGCAAGCTGCAATATCGGGCGGATCTGATTGCGCAGGAAGGCGACCGAGATCGACAGCAGAACCAGCGACGTACCCGCCATCCATAGCAGGAAGATATGCGTGTTGGACGCATAGGCCTGACTGCGCCGCGCGAAGACGCGCAGCACGCGGTCCTGCAATTGCACGCGGATTTCGACGACGTTGGAATTGCCGACCGTATCGAGCCAGAAGGGGCGGCTGATCTGCCTGTTGATCTCCTGGCTGAGCGAATTGTCGAGGATCGAGAACCACGGTTTCGGACCGGGTGCGGGCAGCGGGTCGAGCGGCAGGAGATCGATCTTGAGGCCCAGCCGGTCCTGCGCGATGCGGATCACGTTGGAGTAGTTTTCGCCCGGCGGATAGGTCTCGATCATGTCGATGATCGCCGAGATGTCGCGCACGACCGCAGCTGAAAGACGCTGCGTGACCGTTTGCCAGTGGCGCTCCATGAAGACGAAGGCGACGACCGACTGGAAGAGGATCATCGGCGCAATGACGATAATTAGCGAGCGGGCGTAAAGCCGCTTGGGCATGTAACGCGCGATGCGGCGCGACATGCCGCGCCACGCGGACACCGCGCTCTCGCCAAATGTCGGCGCGCTGCGCTCCTTCGCCTCGTGTGTCTGCTCGGTCAATTCAGAACTTGCCATGCCGGTCCCTGCCGCCGTCCGGTTCGAGTTTAGGCGACCGCGCGGCCAAGCTCAAACGTCACTTTGGCGCAGCCGCGATGGCGCGCAACTCGACCAACCCGCCCGGCACGATCAACTCCGACACGCCAATGGCGGTCCAGGCCGGATAGGGATCGGAAAGATATCGGTCACGCACGCGCATGAACGTTTCCATATGTGCAGCCATGTCGACGTGATAGCTCGTCAGTTCCACGATGTCGGCCAATGACGCGCCCGCTTCTTCAAGTATCGCGCGCAGCGCCTCGAAGGCCGTTGCGAACTGCGCTTGCGGGTCGCGCACCGCGACGAGCGAGGCCAAAGATGCATCGTCGCCCGCAGCGCTTTTGCCGGCTCCTGAAAGCGCGCCCGTCTCCGCGATGTCGGGTGCCTTGCCGTCGACGCTGGTGCCGATGATGCCCGAACAGAAGATGAAGCCGTTCGAGATGACCGCAGGCGCGAAATGCCACTGGTCGTAGACCGGCTTTAATTCCACCGGAACGATCGTCCGGCGTGTCATTCCACGCTCAGCCGGTAGCCGACGCCGCGCACGGTTTGCAGCCAGATCGGATTTGACGGGTCTTTCTCGATCTTGCGGCGCAGGCGGTTGATCTGCACGTCGATCGTGCGCTCGCCGACTTCGGAACCATCGCCGACCAGTTCGTAGCGCGGGATCGTCTCGCCTGCGCGTTCGGCGAACATTGCGAGGATTTCCTGTTCGCGATCCGTCAGGCGCAGCAGTTCGCCGCCGCGCTTCAGTTCGCGGCGGGTGATCTGGAACGTGTAGGGACCGAAAACGATCTGCTCGACCTTCGGCGTCGCCTGCGGCCCACCGCGGCGCAGGATCGCATTCACGCGCAGGATCAGTTCGCGCGGATCGAAGGGTTTCGGCAGATAATCGTCGGCGCCCGCTTCAAGTCCCTCGACCCGATTGTCCGTCTCCGACAGCGCCGTCAGCATAAGGATCGGTACGTCCTTTTCCTCGCGCAGGGATTTCGTCAGTTCGACGCCGGTTTCGCCGGGCATCATGACGTCGAGTATGATCAGATCGAAGTCGAGGCCCGAGAGCTTGCGCCGCGCTTCGTCCGCCGAACCGGCGATCGTCACCCTGAAGCCGTTCTCGCCGAGAAACTGCTGTAACAGGCTGCGGATGCGTGTGTCGTCGTCGACGACGAGCAGATGCGGGGCGTCGTCGTCTGGAATGGAAGAAGATTCGCTCATGGATGTTTCCTTCGATAGTCCGCCCGTAAACTAGTCCGTCCGCGCCGGTTTTCCATCCTGTTCATGGCCGACTGCGGGAAGCTTGTCGATCTGCGCGCGCAAATGCGGATCGACCATCGATTTCAGGAATGTCTCGATGACGGTGCGATCGTTGATTTCAAGGCTATCGAGTGCGCTCGCGATGCGGCGGGACTGTGGCGCTGCCAGCGCCAGCGCCAGATCGCGCCCCTTGGCGGTGGGGTAGAGTTCGCGCTGCCGCCGGTCGCGAAGGCCCTGAATCTGGACGATGTAATCCATGTCGATCAGTTGCTTGAGCACGCGGGCAAGGCTCTGTTTCGTGATCTTCAAAACGTCGAGGAGTTCGGCCACCGTCAGGCCCGGCATGCGGTTGACGAAGTGGACGACGCGGTGGTGCGCGCGCCCGAAACCATAGGTGTCGAGGATCTGGTCGGGATCGGAGGTGAAGTCGCGATAGGCGAAGAAGAAGAGCTCGATCAGCGAGAAATCGAACCCGTCATCCACGGTCAGCGGCGTACGGATCGCCTTTTCCAATGCATCCCCCATCAGGTCACCTTTCGCGCAGCCGAGCGGGCCGCATCCTTGCCAACCTATCGTGATCCGAAATTTATGTCAGCCTTGTTGACTTAAATTGCATGGGCTTGTAACTTTTGCCAATCTTTTCGCCAATTGACGAACGAAAAGGCAAGTCCAAACGGAATTCGACGGAATTTCCTTCAATTTGCCTTATGCTTCGGGTCAATCTGGCGAGGATGCAGCCACGGACTGCAACTTCAGCTCTAGACCGAAAGGGCCACCGGCCCACGGGAGGTTTTCATGGCATCCGTTCCTTTTGATCAACTGGACGGCCATATCTGGATGAACGGCGAATTCGTCAAATGGGCGGACGCCAAGATACATGTGCTCACGCACGGGCTACATTACGCCAGCGCCGTATTCGAGGGCGAGCGCGCCTATGGCGGCGAGATTTTCAAGCTGACCGAGCACACCGAGCGCCTGCATGAATCGGCGCGTCTGCTGGGCTTTCAGATTCCGTATTCGGTGGCCGAGATCGACGACGCCTGCCGCCAGCTTCTGGTGAAACAGGGCTTTTCCGACGCCTATGTCCGCCCGATCGCCTGGCGCGGGTCGGAGATGATGGGCGTGTCGGCGCAGACGAACCGCATCAATTGCGCGGTCGCGATCTGGCAATGGCCGAGCTATTTCGATCCCGAGCAGAAACTCAAGGGCATCCGTCTCGACCTGGCCGAGTATCGCCGGCCTGATCCGCGCACCGCACCCTCGAAGTCGAAGGCCGCCGGCCTTTACATGATCTGCACGCTTTCCAAGCACGCGGCCGAGGCGAAGGGCTATGCCGACGCGCTGATGCTCGACTGGCGCGGGCAGGTGGCCGAAGCGACCGGCGCGAACGTCTTCTTCGTCAAGGACGGAGAGCTTCACACGCCGACGCCCGACTGCTTCCTCGACGGCATCACGCGCCGTACGGTCATCGATCTTGCGCGTCGGCGCGGCCTTAAGGTCAACGAGCGCGTGATCATGCCGGAGGAAATGGAAAGCTTTACGGAATGCTTCCTGACCGGCACGGCAGCGGAAGTCACGCCAGTTTCGGAAGTCGGTTCCTACCGGTTCACGCCGGGCGAAATCTCGGCCACGCTGATGAACGATTATTCGGCCGAAGTGCAGCCGAAGGCCATCGCAGCCGAATAATCGCGCCGAATCTCATGCGCAGGCGAGGGCGGCTTTGGCCGCCCTTTCCTTTTGGCCGCTCATGAAGGCGCGCAGCACTCTTGTCCGCGCCCTTGCAATCGGCCCGGTTTCTCCTCAGTTAGGACGCAACAAAAGGAGATTTTCATGGGTCAGCTTCGCGCCGGGATCGTTCCCGTCACGCCGTTTCAGCAGAACTGCACCATCCTGTTCGACGACGAGACGAAGGCGGGGGTCGTAGTCGATCCGGGCGGTGACGTACCGGCGATCGTCAAGGCCATCGAGGATAACGGCCTGACGATCGAAGCCATCTGGATCACGCATGGCCACCTCGACCATGCGGGCGGCGCGATGGAACTGAAGGACGCGCTCGGCGTCGAGATCGTCGGCCCGCACGAGGCCGACGCTCCGCTTTTGTCGCGCATTGCCGAACAGGCGCGCACATATGGCATTCCCGGCCTTGCGAACTGCACGCCTGATCGTTTTCTGACCGAGGGCCAGACGGTCGCATTTGGCGACCACATATTCGAAGTGCTGCACTGCCCCGGTCACGCGCCCGGCCATGTCGTCTTCTACAATCGCAACGCCAAATTCGCCCATGTCGGGGATGTGCTCTTTTCCGGCTCGATCGGTCGCACCGATCTGCCGGGCGGCGATCACGCCACGCTGATCCGCTCGATCAAGGAAAAGCTCCTGCCGCTCGGCGACGAAATCGGCTTCATTTGCGGCCACGGGCCGGGCGGCCGCTTCGGCGAGGAGCGCCGCAACAATCCGTTTCTGACCTGACGGCAGCGTCAACGAAAAAACCCGCCTTGCGGCGGGTTCTTCCGGATCAGCCTCGCATATCGAAGCTTGTTTTGTGCTTGGATACTCAGTTCGCCACGCAGAAATGGCGTACGCCGTCATAGCCCATGAAGGTGCCGCTTTGCGCATCGAAGGACCGGTAGCGGTCCGAGCAGTAGCGATACCAGTCGCGCGTCCATGGCTCGAAGCTCGAATAGCGCTCGACATAGACGGGGCGCGGCTGTTCATAGACACGCACCGGTCGCTCATAGGCAGGAAGCGGGCGTGCGTAGCGCGGCTCGTCGTAACGGTCGTAATAGGCATCGTCGCCATAGCGATAGACGACATCGCCCTGACGGTTCGCGTTTCCGATCAGCGCACCGGCGGCAAGGCCGAGCGCGCCGGCAGCGACGATCGCGCCGGTGTTGTCGCGATAGCGGCGGTGATCATGCGCACTTGCAGGCGCGATCGCGACCAGCGTCGTCGCAGCGATCAGCGCCGAGGCGGCAGCAGTTTTCACAATGTTGTTCATCGATCCTACTCCTTCGCCGGACCAGCAATCCCGACGCCGGCGTTGTTGAAGAGATAGGATTTTGAACATGAATGGCGGCTGAACGGTGTCCATGCCGCCGATTCATCACCAGTTGCGCACGGACCCGGCGTGCGCATGACGGTCCCTGGGTATGCGGCGCACACGCTTGTCGGTGAACGCCGCTCGAAACGAGACCTGGTGCCGCCGATCAGCCGATCGTCAGATTGACGGCCTTTGGCCCCTTGCCGCGCTTGTCTGGCTCGGTCTCGAACGAGACCTTCTGGCCGTCTTCCAGTCCCGGCAGGCCGGATGCCTGCACGGCCGAGATATGGACGAACACGTCCTTTTGGCCATCGTCCGGCGTGATGAAACCGAAGCCCTTGGCGTGATTGAAAAACTTGACTGTTCCACTTTGCGACATGGGAAGTTCCTCTCTCCCGGATTTTACGTCAGGCGTGTTCGGCACCTGAAAATCCGGCCCGTTGATTTATCGATGCGGGGGTGGGCAGTGCGCTCGTGCGGGAGAAGAAACAGGCCAGCGCGTACGGGGTCGTCATCAAAACCCTCTTCTTACGCGGTCGAGCCGGATGGACAGGGCAAGCGATCATGGTCGTCTGGTCGATCCGGTCATTCTATTCCAGTCTCCGGGCTGGCAGTTGCCCGAACGTCAAGACTGTCCCGCATTTTTTCACATACGGCAACAAAAAGTTTGATTTACATGTTAAGCGAATTGTGCGTGCAAACAAAAAGCGCCACGAATCGCGGCGCTTTTCAAAACGTTCAGCACAAGGCTGGAAGCGATCAGGCTTCCTGAAGGTTGACGGCCTTCGGGCCCTTGCCCATACGGTCCGGCTCGATGTCGAACGTGACCTTCTGGCCGTCGACGAGGGTGCGCAGGCCGGACTTTTCGACTGCCGAAATGTGGACGAAAACGTCCTTGGCGCCGTCGTCAGGCGTGATGAAGCCGAAACCCTTGGTGGTGTTGAAGAACTTTACGGTGCCGCTCTGGCTCATTTTGGGACTCCTGTGCCCTGATTGCAGTTAGCGTCCATACGATTTTGCACGGTATCGCTGTTGTCGAGAGTTCACGAAATCGGGGAAAGGTCGTCCAAAACGTTCCAGTCTCCGGGCCGTCAAATACCCGAACGTTTAAATCCATTGCACGGAAAACGGGCCAAGGCAAGGTATGGTTGCACCTCGCCTTGGCCCCGTAGCGGGTTACTGACCCGGCGCGGTTGCCGGGGGCGTCGTCACGTATCGCTCGCCGCGCAGGCCCTGCAAGGTACTGAACATCATCAGGATCAGCAGGAGTGCGAAAGGCAGACCCGTCGCCACGGCCGCGGACTGCAATGCAGCCAGACCACCGCTCAAAAGAAGCGTGATGGCGACCAGTCCCTCGAAGGAGGCCCAGAAGACACGCTGCGCCGTCGGTGCGTCGACCTTGCCGCCGGCGGTGATGGTGTCGATCACCAGCGAGCCTGAATCCGACGACGTGACGAAGAAGATGATCACGAGCACGATGCCGATAAACGAGACGATCTGCGTCAGCGGCAATGCGTTCGCCATGATGAACAGTTTCAGGTCGTCCGATGCTTCGGCGACGAGCGCGTTGGTTGCGCTGGAAACCTGCTCGATCGCCGTCCCGCCGAAGGTCGACATCCAGATGATCGACAGGATGGTCGGAACGATCAGGACGCATGTCAGGAATTCGCGCACCGTTCTGCCGCGCGAAACACGTGCGATGAACATGCCGACGAAGGGCGACCAGGAAATCCACCAGGCCCAGTAGAAGGTCGTCCAGCCATGCAGGAAGTTCACGTCCTCGCGGCCGAACGGATTGGCGAGCGGCAGGAAGTAGGTGATGTACGACACCGTGTTCTGGAAGAAGCCGGTGACGATAACCAGTGTCGGGCCGGCCAGAAGGATGAACGTGAGCAGCACGAGCGCGAGCGCCATGTTGATCTCGGACAGCCGCTTCACGCCAGCTTCAAGCCCGGCGACGACGGATACGAGCGCGATGGCGGTGATGATGACGATCAGGATCACCTTGTTGGTGTCCGTCGCCGGGATGCCGAACAGGAACTCGATGCCCGCCATCGCCTGTTCCGCGCCGAAGCCGAGCGAGGTCGCAAGACCGAACAACGTGGCGAAAACGGCGAGCGTGTCGATGATGTGGCCGGGCCAGCCCCAGACGCGTTCACCCAGAAGCGGGTAAAAGACCGAACGCAACGTCAGCGGAAGGCCGCGATTATAGGAGAAGAAAGCGAGCGACAGCGCGAGGACGGCATAGATCGCCCAAGGGTGAAGGCCCCAGTGATAGATGGTCGCGGCCATTGCGAGGCTTTGCGCGGCAGCCGCGTCACCTTCTGCGCCGCCGAGCGGAGCCCAGTCCGTGCGAACGCCGTTTTCGACAGTAATGCCGCCGAGCGCTGCCTGATAATGCCCGAGTGGTTCGGAAACGCCGAAATACATGAGGCCGATGCCCATGCCGGCTGCGAACAGCATCGAGAACCAGCCCAGATAGCTGTAATCGGGCGTTGCGTCGGCCCCGCCGAGGCGGATCGAGCCGAGCGGCGTGACGATCAGCGCGAGGCTGAACAGCACGAACAGATTGCCCGCGATCATCAGGAACCAGTCGAAATTATCCGTCAGCCAGGGACGCAGCCATGAGAAGAATTCCTCCGTCGTCACTGGAAATAGCAGCGTCAGGATCACGAAGACGACGACCACACCGCCTGAAATCGCGAAGACCGGGTTGTGAATGTCCAGCCCAAAGACCTGAATGTTGTCCTGCCCGACCTCATAGTCGATGTCATCGACCGTGACCGCGCTTTTCTTTGGTTCGTCTTCCATGGGTTGCTCCCCGTCGTCAGTTCCTTGCTCAGAGCTATCCTCTGCCAGCAAGCTGGAATGCACAGCTTCCGCTGCGGCATATCATGACGGTATCTGATCAACCTGAAAGAAAGCCGGCGAAAGCGCGATGGCCCGGGAACCTAACGCGCTGACGCCTCATTTCAACCATAATTCTGGCCGGCGGTGGATAACCCGGCTCAGATAAGCGACGCCGTGAAGCGCTGAATTCGGCTGCAGGCCTCTTCCAGCAAGGCTTCCGACGTTGCGTAGGAAATGCGGAAATTCGGTCCGAGACCGAACGCCGATCCGTGGACGACCGCGACACCTTCGGCTTCGAGAAGCTCGGAAACGAAATCCTCGTCGGTTTCGATCACCTTGCCGCCCGGCGTCTTTTTGCCGATCAGCCCTTCGCAGGACGGATAGACGTAGAACGCGCCTTCCGGCACCGGGCAGGAAATACCCTTGGCCTGGTTCAGCATCGAGACGACGAGGTCGCGGCGGTTCTGGAAGATCGCCTTGTTCTTTTCCACGAAGTCCTGCGGACCGTTGAGCGCCTCGACGGCGGCCCATTGCGCGATCGAGCACGCGCCCGAGGTCTGCTGACCCTGGATCATGTCCATCGCCTTGATGAGCGCGAGCGGGCCGGCCGCGTAGCCGATACGCCAGCCGGTCATGGCATATGCCTTGGAGACGCCATTCATCGTCAGCGTGCGCTCGTAGAGCTTCGGCTCGACCTGCGCGATCGTCTTGAACGCGAAGTCATCGAAGACGAGATGCTCGTACATATCGTCGGTCAGCGTCCACACATGCGGATGCTTGAGAAGCACGTCTGCGAGCGCGCGCAATTCGACTTCAGTGTAGGCCGCGCCGGACGGGTTAGACGGCGAGTTCATCAGCAACCACTTGGTCTTCGGCGTGATCGCCTTTTCCAGCGCCTCAGGCGTCAGTTTGAAGCCGTTGTCGATGGACGTTTCGGCAAAGACGTTCTCGCCGCCGCAGATCGCCACCATTTCCGGGTACGACACCCAGTAGGGGCGGGGGATGATGACTTCGTCGCCCGCGTTGAGCGTCGCCATGAAAGCGTTGAACAGGATCTGCTTGCCGCCGGTGCCGACGATCGTCTGCTCGGGCGTATAGTCGAGACCGTTCTCGCGCTTGAACTTCGCCGCGATAGCCTTGCGCAATTCGGGAATGCCGGAAACAGGCGTGTACTTCGTTTCGCCGCGTTGGATCGCCTCGATCGCCGCGTTCTTGACGTTATCCGGCGTGTCGAAATCCGGCTCGCCCGCACCCAGTCCGATCACGTCGCGACCGGCCGATTTCAGTTCGCGCGCCTTTTGCGAGACCGCGATGGTCGCGGACGGCTTAACGCGGGAAAGGGCATCGGCAAGGAAGGCCATGATATTTCGTCTCCGGATGGGTTGGCGCCGCTTGTCGCGGCCGCGCGTTTCATGAATGATCTGCCGCGAAATCGCAAGGTTTCGCAATTGTGCCAGTGCGTTCGCCGGTTAACCGCCGATTAGCGTTGTTAAGGGACAGTTGACGGGTTGTTGGCCAGGGAGGACCCTATTTGGCCAGAGGCCTTAGTCATTCGAATATCGTCAACGAGCCGGACGGCACGGTCGTCGGGCATTGGGGTCCTTACGTTCTTCAAACTGCCTTTCAGCCGATTTTCGCTTTTGAAAAGGGGCATCTGCGCCCTTACGCGTTCGAAGCTCTGGTGCGCCCGTCGCGCGATGACAGTGCGCTGTCGCCCAAGGTGTTCTTCAAGGCGGTCCCGGCGATCGATCGTCTTGCAATCGAGACGCTGTCCCGCGATCTCCAAATTCTCAACGCCGGCATTTCGTTCGGGCCGGACGTCATCCTGTTTATAAATTTCGACCCGTCGCTTTTTTGCGACAGGGCGATCGTGGATGCTGCACTCGGCGAAATGCGCGATGTCGTCGCCCGTGCCGGATTGCGGCCCGAGCGTATCGTTTGCGAGGTGACGGAACAGTCTTCCACCTCAGCCGCTGCACTTCAGGATTTCGTAGCCGCCTTGCGATCCGATGGCTATGGTGTCGCCGTCGACGATTACGGAACCCAAAGTTCCGACATGGAGCGCGTAAAGCAGTTGCATCCCGACATCGTCAAGTTCGATGCCAAATGGATCGTCCGGCTGATGGAAACGCGGCCGGGTATTGCGCTTTTGAGCGTCATGGTCGAGGAATTCCATCAAAAGAATATCCGGACCGTGTTCGAGGGCATCGAGGAAGAATGGCAGATCGATGTGGCTGCCGAAATCGGTGTTTCCATGGTCCAGGGTTTTGCGCTTGCCCGTCCCCAGATCGCGCCGACGAATTTTGCGGCTCTGGAGGACGATGAACCACCGCCCGGCATCGGGACAGGTCGTCGACGGTCGGGTCGCGCATTCGGTCGGCGGAGGATGTGAAATGGGTGTTGAGGACGAGCTTTACGAGACGATAGAAGCTTCGATCCGTCACGAGGATGACGGCCCGAGCGTGGCGCAGTTCAACGCGCATGTTTTGCGCAGCGCATATCAGCCGATCTATCGCTCGCATGAGGGGCAAATGGCGGTCGCTGGCGCGCGCGGGCTGGTGCGCCCTGTCAGGGGCGGACGCCCGTCGGTTCCGGTGCGTCTTTTCGACCGGCTGAGCGCGGCCGACCGGCTGCGTCTGGAGTGCCTTTGCCGCGCCTTGCATATCGCCAATCTTCCGCATCTCGATCTTGAGACCCGGTCGCTGTCGCTTCGCATCGATGCGACCGACGCCGACGATTTCGAAATCGCGTTGGCGCTGTTGAGTACGGCCGTCACCGAGCTTGGAAATGAGGGTTACGATCCGCCGCGCATCACCTGCGAACTGGGATGCGGCCTCGAAGAGGCGTCCGCGCTGCGGGCGGACGCGGTGCGCCGCCACGGCTTTCGCGTTGCGCTTCGTGATTTCGGACCGGACATCGCCGGCGTCGAGATCGCGCGCGTCGCGAAGCCGGACTATGTGCGCATCGACGGCACATGGTTCCGTCAGGTCGCGCGCATGCCCGAGGCTCTCAAGCTTCTGTCCAGTGTCATCGCAGTTCTCCACGCGGACGACATCGAGATTCTGGCTGACGGGATCGAGGCGGTTCATGAACTCGAGGCAGCGCTCGAAATCGGTGCGGACCTCTTCCAGGGCTTCCTGTTTTCACCGCCGGTTCTTGCGGGAGCAAGGGTTACGGAACGACCTCTCGGCCTGCCGCAACTCCTGCGTCCACGCGCACGCATCATTCCGCTGCGCCGGCCCGCCTGATCCATCAGCGAAAATCATCGAACCATCGCCGTTACGGCCTCGCATCCGGTCGGCGAAACGGGCAGTCTTCATCGACTTCACGGGGAGACAACCATGCTGACGCTTTATGGAATGACCGACAGCGGCAATTGCTACAAGCCGCGCCTGCTTCTGGCGAAGCTGGGCGTCCCGTTTCGCCATGTCGAAGTCAGCACGACCGATGGCGGCACGCGTGCACCGGATTATCTGGATAAAAACCCGAACGGAAAGGTGCCGCTTCTGGAACTGGAGGACGGGCGGCTTCTGGCTGAAAGCAACGCGATCCTCCTTCATCTGGCCGAAGGCACGCGCTTTCTGCCTGCCGACGCCTATCAGCGCGCGCTTTGTTATCAGTGGCTTTTCTTCGAGCAATACAGTCATGAGCCGCAGATCGCCGTTCGCCGCTCGCTGGTGAAGTACCCGCATCTGGCTGCCAACGCGACCGAACAGCGGATGGCCGCGCTTCTGGAAGGCGGCAACAAGGCGCTCGCCGTCATGGAAGAAGGTCTTGCGAAGTCCCCGTTCTTCGCCGGCGAAACGATCAGCGTGGCCGATCTGGCGCTTTACGCTTACACGCATGATGCAGCCATCGCGGGTTTCGATCTGGCGCGCTTTCCTTTCGTTTCGGCGTGGCTTTCGCGCGTTGCCGAAGATGCGGGCCACGTCGAAATCGGTTGGAAACCTGCTTAAACGCTAAGCAAAGCGCGGCTTTTTGCGTCAATGTAGTTGACTCTTAGCCGATTTCAGGAAATTTCGTTTGTCAGTTTCACTGGATGACGAACTTGGTGTCGTCCAGTTGTCACAGACCGCCGATAGTGCGGGTCGCGGAAGTCAACTCTTTCGCCAACAAACGGGAGCGAAACATGTCCATGAAAACCTATGCGGCCGGTCTTGCCGCAACCTTCACCGTTTTGAGCGCGTCGACCGCGCTCGCGCAGACGCAGATCGACTGGTGGCACGCCATGTCCGGCGCCAACAACGACGTCGTCGAAGAGCTTGCCCAGGAATTCAACGACAGCCAGGACGACTATCGCGTCGTGCCGGCTTATCGCGGCACCTATCCCGAGACGCTGAACGCCGGCATCGCCGCTTTCCGCGCCAATCAGGCTCCGCACATCATTCAGGTCTTCGACGTCGGCACCGGCGTCATGATGGCTGCCGAAGGCGCGACGAAGCCGGTCGCCGAGATCATCTCGCTGACGGGCGAGGAATTCGATCCGGCGAACTACCTGCCGGGCATCGTCGCCTATTATTCGCGTCCGGACGGCACAATGCTGTCGTTCCCTTACAATTCGTCCTCTCCGATCCTCTACTACAACAAGGATTTGTTCGAGGAAGCCGGCCTCGATCCGGAGAACCCGCCGACCACCTGGCCGGAAGTCTTCGAGGCTGCCCGCACCATCAAGGAATCGGGCGCTGCCGCCTGCGGTTTCACCTCGACCTGGCTGACCTGGATCGGTCTTGAGAACTTCGCAGCCTGGAACAACCTCCAGTACGGCACCAACGAGAACGGCCTTGCCGGCACCGATGTCGAGCTGAAGATCAACGAGGGCATGTTCGTCACGCACTTCCAGAACATCGCCGATCTGGCCGCCGACGACACGTTCCGCTATGGCGGCCGCACGTCCGAAGCCAAAAACCTGTTCACCTCCGGCGAATGCGCGATCCTGACGGAATCGTCAGGCGGCCTCGGCGACGTCATCAATTCGGGCATGAATTACGGCCTCGGCCAGCTTCCCTACTATCCGGAAGCCGAAGGCGCTCCACAGAACACGATCCCCGGCGGCGCGAGCCTTTGGGTGTTCGAGGGCAAGTCGGACGAGGAATATCAGGGCGTCGCGGCGTTCTTCGAGTTCCTGTCGCAGACCGAAATCCAGGCGCGCCTGCATCAGGTTTCGGGCTATCTGCCGGTGACGATGGCCGCCTATGAGGCGACCAAGGAATCGGGCTTCTATGACGAGAACCCGGGCCGCGAAATCCCGATCACGCAGATGATGGGCAAGGCACCGACCGAGAATTCGCGTGGCGTTCGCCTCGTCAACCTGCCGCAGGTCCGCGACATCCAGAATGAAGAGTTCGAGCGCATGCTCGCCGGCGATCAGGATGCCCAGACGGCGCTCGACAACGCCGTTCGTCGCGGCAACGCCGCCATCCAGGAAGCGATCGGCAACTAAGACCGACGCGATACGCTCTTTCCGCCCGCGTGGACGACACGCGGGCGGTTTCTTGATAAAACGGGGAACGACCCCCGCGATCTGGCCCGAGAGGAAAATCCTTGTCCCCGCGCGTCGTCTTTCCCAACAAGGTGCTGCCCTATGTGCTGCTTGCCCCGCAGCTCATCATCGTGGCCATCTTCTTCTACTGGCCTGCGAGCCAGGCGCTTTATCAGTCCGTGCTGAGAGAAGACCCGTTCGGCCTTCGGACGACCTTCGTGGGCATGCGCAATTTCCAGCGCGTCCTCTCCGACCCCAACTATATCAACGCGGTCCAGAACACGGCCGTGTTCTCCGTCGCCGTCGCCTTCCTCGCCATGGGTATCGCGCTGCTTCTGGCGGTCATGGCCGACAAGATCATCAAGGGGAAGGGCTTCTACCGGACCATGCTGATCTGGCCCTACGCCATTGCGCCGGCGATCGCCGGCATGGTGTGGCTGTTCATGTTCAATCCGGCGATGGGCACTTTCGCCTATATGCTGCGCTCGTCGGGCTATGCGTGGGACCCGCTGTTGAAGGGCGATCAGGCCATGTGGCTCGTCATCGCGGCGGCCGCGTGGAAGCAGATCTCCTACAATTTCCTGTTCTTCGTCGCCGGCCTGCAAGCGATCCCGAAGACGCTCATCGAAGCCGCCGCCATCGACGGCGCGGGCGAGACCAAGCGTTTCTGGACGATCGTCTTCCCGCTGCTCGCGCCGACGACGTTCTTCCTGCTCGTCATCAACACGACCTATGCCTTCTTTGATACGTTCGGCATCATCCACGCCGTCACCGGCGGTGGACCGGGCCGGGCTACCGAAACGCTCGTCTACAAGGTCTATCACGACGGCTTCGTGAACCTCATTCTCGGCGATTCCGCTGCGCAATCGGTCATCCTCATGGTCATCGTCATCGCGCTGACGGCGATCCAGTTCCGCTACGTGGAAAAGAAGGTGCACTATGGCTGAAGCTGTCGCCGTGACCGGAAAATCCACCGCCGCCAAGCTCGGCCGCAAGGAAGAGGGTGCGATGCTTGGCGTCTCGAAGACGTCGCGCTACATCGCCCATGCGATCCTGATTATCGGCGTAATCATCGTCGCCTTCCCGATCTACTACACCTTCGTTGCCTCGACCCATTCGTTGCAGACGATCCTGCGTCCGCCGCTGCCGCTTTTGCCCGGCGATCAGTTCTTCGCGAACTACTATCAGGCGATCTTCGGCGGCGTGCGTCAGACGGGCGGCGTCGGCGCTGACCTCCTGCTTTTCAACACGATGGTGATGGCGCTCGGCATCGCGGTCGGCAAGATCGCGATCTCGCTCCTGTCGGCCTATGCGATCGTCTTCTTTCGCTTTCCGGGGCGGATGATCTTCTTCTGGCTGATCTTCATCACGCTGATGCTGCCGGTCGAGGTACGCATTTTGCCGACCTACAAGGTCATGGTCGATCTCGGCCTTATCAACACCTATGCCGGCCTCATCATTCCGCTGATCGCGTCCGCGACGGCGACGCTTCTCTTCCGCACCTTCTTCCTGACCATTCCGGGCGAACTGGTGGAGGCGGCGCGCGTCGACGGGGCAGGGCCGTGGCGCTTCTTCAAGGACATCCTGCTTCCCTTGTCGAAGACCAACCTCGCCGCGCTCTTCGTCATCATGTTCATCTATGGCTGGACGCAATATCTGTGGCCGCTACTGATCACCACGTCGAACGACATGAACACGATCGTCATCGCGCTGCGCCGGATGATCTCGTTCGCCGACGCCGAAACGCAGTGGCACATCGTCATGGTCACGGCGATCCTGGCCATGCTGCCGCCCGTCGCCGTCGTCGTCTTCATGCAGCGCTGGTTCGTCAAGGGCCTCGTCGAAACCGAGAAGTGAGAATATGGCAACCGTCGAACTGAACAACGTCCGCAAGGTCTATGGCGGCAAGGTCGAGGCCGTCAAAGGCGTCTCCATCTCCATTCCCGACGGCCAGATGTGCGTCCTCGTCGGCCCGTCGGGCTGCGGCAAGTCCACGCTCTTGCGCATGATCGCCGGTCTTGAATCCATCACCGACGGCACAATCTCGATCGGCGACGGGGTGGTCAACGACAAGGGCCCGGTCGAGCGCGACATCGCCATGGTGTTCCAGAACTACGCGCTCTACCCGCATATGTCGGTCTACGACAACATGGCCTACGGCCTGAAGAACCGGGGCATGGCAAAGGACGAGATCGAAAAGCGCGTCCGGGAAGCTGCCGCCACGCTCGGCCTGGCCGAATTCCTCCAGCGCCGTCCGCGCGAATTGTCGGGCGGCCAGCGCCAGCGCGTGGCCATGGGCCGCGCCATCGTGCGCAGCCCCAAGGCGTTCCTATTCGACGAACCCTTGTCCAATCTCGACGCCAAGCTGCGCGGCCAGATGCGCGTCGAGATCAAGTCGTTGCAGCGTCGTCTCGGCGTCACCTCTGTCTACGTCACCCACGATCAGGTCGAGGCGATGACGCTCGCCGACACGCTCGTCGTCATGAATGGCGGTCTTGCCGAACAGATCGACACGCCGATGGCGATCTATGAAAAGCCGGCCTCGACATTCGTGGCGGGCTTCATCGGCTCGCCTGCGATGAACCTTTTGACCGCAACCGTGGCCGATGGCGGATTGACGCTGGCGGGCGGTGGCGGCACCGTGAAGCCGCGCGACACCGTTCTTCCCGAAGCGGGCCGTGAAGTGGTTCTGGGCATTCGTCCCGAGCACATGAAAATGACGGACAGCCGCAACACGGCCGATCTTACGCTCAAGGTGATGGCGGTCGAAATTCTCGGCGCGGACGTTCTGGCCCATGGACAGCCGGTCGACGCGGCGCAGGCCGGCGGCGAGATCATCGCGCGCCTGCCGGGCGGCACGAAGGTCGAGGTCGGCGACACGCTTCCCCTCGCTATCGCTCCAGGCATGACGCATCTGTTCGACGCGGCCACCGGCAAGCGGATTTGAGTATCTAGCGGTTCGGCAGGCCGTTCGCTTCACGCTGCGTGCGGATTTGTGCGGCGTCGCGTTGTGTCTGGTCGCGCAGCCCTTCGAGGCCCTCGCGAATGTTGCGGTGCGTTTCGGCCGGTAAGGCCGGATCGGGATCGGCCTCGTCCCATTCCAAGACCTCGTCGAGGATTGCAACGAGGCGCGGAATGTCGCCATAGGCATATTCGTTAATCGGCCGCCCGACCGTTTCCATGAGGGACGCGAAAAGAGCCGGTCCGCCCGACGGGTCGATGTCGGGATTGGCCACGAGATAGCTTCGGAAACGCAACTGGCCGGCATAGAACCAGAATGTCGCGCGGTCGTGTTCGCCTTCCGAGAAAAGCGTGGCTGCGCGCATCATCATGTCGGAATAGGTTCCGATCTTCACATAGTCGGCTTGCGCGGCCGGGGCTGACGAGGGCGGGAAGATCGCGAGCGCAGATACTGCCAGAGCGAGCGTCAGTGCAGCGGTCCGCAGCGCGCGCATGTCAGGCGACCTTGCTGAAGGTCTGCGCCGCTGCGGGCGTCACGGTTTCGGCCGGGGTCTGTTCGGTGGCTTCCATCTCGGCGAGGATGTCGTTCACCTCGTCGATGTCGACATAATAATAACGTGTCAATTGCACCGGAACGTCGCCCAGTTCGACACCGCGTTGGCACATGAAACGGATTGCGAATTCAAGCTCGCGGCGTTCGATCAGGCGACGCTTCGCGCAATCTTCCACTGGCTTGGTCATGTCGTTGCCCCTGAAACGCGACGTTCTTCCGACGCCTTCATGATGCGAATCGATTGTCCCAAGTATGGCGTGCTTAGCCGCAGGCACAAGAAGAAGTGGATAGCGTGGAAAGCCTGGCGCAAGATGTCGATTGTTATTGCGTACGCCGCACTTTCCGTTGCAGCCGATACGTGGTTAACACACCCGATTGCCCTGACCGTCGCACTCGCGTAAAGAAGCGTCGGGGCGGAGCGATATTCGAGACAATCTGCGAGAGGCGACCTTGGCTTCCCAAAAGACGTTTCCGGCGCGATACGCCGCCGTTTCCTTTGTTGCGATCGGCCTGATTTCGGGCTGCACTTCTACCAATGGCGACCTTGCCACGCAGCTTCAGGCTGCCGCCGAGGAGGAGGTCGCGCTTCCCGATCAGGTCGATGTGCGTCCTTCGCCGAATGTGGCGACTGCCACGGCCGCGCCTGCCGATGCTCCCCAACCTGTCGCCGCCTCAGAAGACGCCGAAGCCGCTCCTGCCACCACTCAGGTTGCTGCGGTGCAGACCGAAGAGCCTGTCGTCGTTGCGGCCGCCTATGCGGGTGCCACGCCATCGGGCGGGGCTACCGGCGCGATCGTCCATTCGAGCGCGTTACAGGCAGCCATCGTTCCATCAGGCATCGGCAAGGTTGCCGCGCGCAGCCCCGAACTCGATATCCTGATCGTCAAATATGCCGGGCATTATCAGGTGCCGGTCGAACTTGTTCGCCGCGTCGTCGATCGCGAAAGCACGTTCAATCCCGGCGCGCGCAACGGTCCTTATTGGGGCCTCATGCAGATCCGGCACGATACCGCCCGCACCATGGGCTATCGCGGCTCGGCCGAGGGGCTTCTCGATGCCGAGACGAATCTGCGCTACGCCGTCAAATATCTGCGCGGCGCGTTCCTGACGGCCGATGGCGACCATGACCGCGCGGTGCGGCTTTACGCGCGCGGCTACTACTACGACGCCAAGCGCAAGGGATTGCTGCGCGAAACGGGCCTGCGCTCCTGATCTCACTTTGACGTGACGGTCGTGACTTCGCCGCAGCTTCGGCCTATCTCGCGATCATGAACCGTCGCACCCTGCTTCTCAGCACCATCGCCGCCACGCTCGTCGTTCCCGCCTTCGCGCAGGATGAGGACGCGCCCGTCACATTCGAGGCCATCCTTGACGACGCGGCAGCGCTCGCGCCGCTCGAAACGGTCGTCGTCTCGCTCAACGGTGATACGGTGGCCGAGCGTGGCTATCGCGGCAATTCCGTCGATACGCCGACAAACATCAAGTCGGCCTCCAAATCGGTCGTCTCGGCGCTTGTCGGCATCGCCATCGACAAGGGCGTGCTGGAAAGCGCGGAACAGAGGATCGCGCCGCTTCTTGGCGCCGACATGCCTGCCGATCCCGACCCGCGCATCGAGGACATCACGATCGGCCATCTGTTGTCGATGCAGGCGGGTCTCGGCCGCACGTCGGGCGGCAATTACGGGCGCTGGGTGGCGAGCCGCAACTGGGTGCGCGCCGCGCTCTCCATGCCGTTCGACGACGAGCCCGGCGGGCGGATGCTTTATTCGACAGGCTCCACGCACCTTTTGTCCGCCATCCTGACCCGGCAGTCCGGCCGCTCGACGCTGGATCTTGCTCGCGAATGGCTCGGCCCGATCCCTGACTTTCGCATCGGCGGCTGGGAGCGCGATCCGCAAGGCATCTATCTCGGCGGCAACCAGATGGCGATGAGCCCGCGCGCGCTGCTCGCTTTCGGCGAGGTCTATCGCAATGGCGGCGAGACGCCCGACAGCACCCGCATCGTTTCGGCCGACTGGATCGAGCAGTCCTGGCAGCGGCGCACCAATTCGCGCTTCAACGGCGATGGCTACGGCTATGGCTGGTTCCTGCGCCGGATCAACGGCGAGGACGTGAAATATGGCTGGGGCTATGGCGGCCAGATGCTCTACATCGTGCCAGCACTAAACCTCACCGTCGTGATGACTTCGGACGAGAACAATGGTTCTGCCCGCACCGGTCATCGTACGGACCTTCATGCGCTGCTTGGTCGCATCATCGACGTCGCGCGTACGGGGGATACGGCGGATCTTCAAGCGGATTGATACCACCTCATCGAAAGTGACCGACGCACTTGCGTCTTGCGCCGCTTCGCCAATGTGACTACGCAGCGGCAGGGGGATGACAGATTCGATTGCACCGTCTTTCGACGCAATTGACGTCCAGAACGTTCCTTCACCTGAATTTTACGCGTCGGATGTTTCGGCAGTTGGCGTTCCTTCTTCTTGCATGGACCTTCGATGACACCTGACACCACGACCGCTGATGCCGTGCAGAGCGCGCGCGCCTGGACCAAGGTTCTTTCCCGCTATCGCGAGCCGAGCACGAAGCGCAGCGTCTTCGAAATCGCCGTCACGGTGGTGCCTTTCGTTCTTTTGTGGACCGCAGCCGCGCTCGGCGTCGTCTATGGCCATTACTGGGCCTTGGTGCTGACGATCCCCGCCGCTGGCTTTCTGGTGCGCATGTTCATGCTTCAGCACGATTGCGGCCACGGTTCGCTGTTTGCGCGTCGCGGAGCGAACGACTGGACCGGCCGCATCATCGGCGTCCTCACCTTTACGCCCTACGATTACTGGCGGCGCACGCATGCCGTTCATCATGCGACGACCGGCAATCTCGACCAGCGTGGCATCGGCGACATCGATACGCTGACGGTGGCGGAATACCGGGCGCTTTCGCGTTGGGGGCGCACGAAATACTGGCTCTATCGTCACCCGCTCGTCATGTTCGGAATTGGGCCAGCCTGGCTTTTCATCTGCCAGTACCGCCTGCCGATCGGCCTGATGCGGGCCGGCATCACGCCATGGACCTCGACGCTGGCGACCAATCTGGGCATAGCCGTGCCGGCAGCGATCTTGATCTGGTTGATGGGTCTCGGACCGTTCCTGATGGTGCAACTGCCGATTACGCTCATGGCGGCCACGGTCGGAGTTTGGCTATTCTACGTTCAGCACCAGTTCGAGGAAACGCACTGGAGCGAGCAGCAGGACTGGAATTTTCAACAGGCGGCGCTGCACGGCTCATCGCATTACGACCTTCCGGCGGTTTTCCGCTGGTTTACCGGCAATATCGGCATCCACCACGTCCATCATCTGTCGAGCAAGGTGCCGTTCTATCGCCTGCCGCAGGTTCTGGACGATCATCCCGAATTGCGCGGCATCGGTCGCATTACCTTTCTGGAAAGCCTTCGCTGCGTAAAGCTCGTTCTTTGGGACGAGCAGAGCCGTCGCCTCTGTTCTTTCCGCGAAGTGCGTATGGCCGTCGTCTGATCACGACGCCTTCGTCAGTTCCGAATGGCTCTTGAGCACCTTGTCGCCGTCCTTCTGTTCGACGAGATAGGCCGGCTCGTCCTTTGACGCCTTGCGTTTGATCTTCGCGCCCTTGATCGTTCGCTCCACACCGTCGGTGAAGCTTTCGACCACCTTGCCGGTTGCGGTGCCGCTGGCCCAGTTCCAGCTCACTTTCGCCCCCCTTGCGGTATTTGCTCATGCCGCGCACCCTTTCAAACAGGATGCAATGCGGGGAGCGGCGCGCAAGTTCCTGCCATCCTGACACCCTTCTGTCAGGATGGCACGTCCAGTATAGGCATACCCTTTTCTTCCGGCCGGACTCTCTCCATATTCCGGCAATGGCCAAAACCTCCCCCAAACAGCAGCGGCGCAGCCCGCTGACCGATTTCATGGATGCGTCGGAACCGCTGGAGCCGGGCGGCTTCGGCGAAGCACCGCAATCCGAATTCGAGGGCGCGCCGCTGACCGGCGGAGTCTCCGATTGGGCTAAGCAGATTTCCGACGAAGCGGCAAAACCGCAAACACCGGGCAACGCCCGGCAAGGCCGACCGGCCGTCGCGCCGGATGGCGCGCCCTCACGGAGCGAGCCGCAAAGCGGCGACAGCGCGAGTGCAAAGAAAAACAAGAAAATCCCGGAGCGCTCTTCCGCTCCCACGCGCTCGGGCCGTGGCACGTCGATGGGCGGTGCGGCTTCGCCGAAGGAGCGCGCTGCCGCAGGCCTCAATCCCGTCGCGGGTCTGGATGTCAGCCTTGAGGATGCAGCCTCTCTCTCATCATCGGGCGTCACCGCCACCGTGGCCGCGCTTTCGGCGCTGATCGAAAGCGGCAATCCGCTGCACAAGAACGGTAAGGCCTGGGTGCCGCACCGGCCCGCCCGGCCGGAAAAGTCCGAAGGCGGCATCTCGATCCGGATGGAAACGGAGTTCAAGCCGTCCGGCGACCAGCCGACCGCCATCCGCGATCTCGTCTCGGGCGTATCCGAACACGACCGCACACAGGTTCTGCTCGGCGTCACCGGCTCGGGCAAGACCTACACCATGGCCAAGGTGATCGCGGAAACGCAGCGCCCGGCGCTCATCCTTGCGCCGAACAAGACGCTCGCCGCACAGCTCTACGGCGAGTTCAAGTCGTTCTTCCCGAACAACGCGGTCGAGTATTTCGTTTCATATTACGACTACTATCAGCCGGAGGCTTACGTTCCGCGCACCGACACCTTCATCGAGAAGGAATCGTCGATCAACGAGCAGATCGACCGGATGCGCCACTCCGCGACCCGCTCGCTTCTGGAGCGCGACGACGTCATCATTGTCGCGTCGGTCTCGTGCATCTACGGTATCGGTTCGGTCGAAACCTACACTGCGATGACGTTCCAGATGAGCGTCGGCGACCGGCTCGACCAGCGCCAGCTTCTCGCCGACCTCGTTGCCCAGCAATACAAGCGTCAGGACATCAATTTCGTGCGCGGCTCGTTCCGCGTGCGCGGTGACACGATCGAAATCTTTCCGGCCCATCTTGAGGATCGTGCATGGCGCATCTCGATGTTCGGCGACGAGATCGAGACCATCGTCGAGTTCGATCCGCTTACCGGCCAGAAGACCGGCGATCTGAAATCGGTCAAGATCTACGCCAATTCGCACTATGTCACGCCGCGCCCGACGCTCAATCAGGCATCGAAATCGATCAAGGCGGAGCTTCAGTTGCGCCTCGCCGAACTCGAAAAGGCCGGTCGCTTGCTGGAAGCCCAACGGCTTGAGCAGCGCACGCGGTTTGACCTCGAAATGCTGGAAGCGACAGGCTCTTGCGCGGGTATCGAGAACTATTCCAGATATTTGACCGGGCGAGCCCCCGGAGAACCGCCGCCGACCTTGTTCGAATATATTCCCGACAACGCGCTCGTGTTCATCGATGAGAGCCATGTCACCGTGCCGCAAATCGGCGCGATGTACCGGGGCGACTTTCGTCGCAAGGCGACCTTGGCCGAATACGGCTTCCGCCTGCCGTCCTGCATGGACAACCGGCCGCTGCGCTTCGAGGAATGGGACGCAATGCGTCCGCTTACCGTCGCGGTGTCGGCAACGCCCGGCGGTTGGGAGATGGACCAGTCCGGCGGCGTCTTTGCCGAGCAGGTCATCCGCCCGACCGGGCTGATCGATCCGCCCGTCGAGGTGCGCCCGGCCAAGAGCCAGGTCGACGATGTTCTCGGCGAAATCCGCGAGACGACCGCCAAGGGCTACCGTACGCTGTGCACCGTTCTGACCAAGCGTATGGCTGAGGATCTGACCGAGTATTTGCACGAGCAGGGCATTCGCGTGCGCTACATGCACTCGGATATCGACACTCTGGAGCGTATCGAAATCCTGCGCGATCTGCGTCTCGGCGCGTTCGATGTACTCGTCGGTATCAACCTTCTGCGCGAGGGTCTCGACATCCCCGAGTGCGGCTTTGTTGCCATTCTCGACGCCGACAAGGAGGGCTTCCTGCGCTCCGAAACTTCGCTGATCCAGACCATCGGCCGCGCCGCGCGTAACGTCGACGGCAAGGTCGTGCTCTATGCCGACAATATCACCGGCTCGATGGATCGGGCGATGGCGGAGACGGATCGCCGCCGCGAGAAGCAACTCGCCTACAATGAAGAGCACGGCATCACGCCCGAAAGCGTGAAGAAGAACATCGGCGATATCCTGTCTTCGGTTTACGAGCGCGACCATGTGCGTCCCGACATTTCCGGCGTCACGAAGGACGGCCAGATGGTCGGCGCCAATCTCAAGGCGCATCTCGAACATCTGGAAAAGGAGATGCGCGACGCGGCAGCCGATCTCGATTTCGAGCGCGCCGCGCGCCTGCGCGACGAGGTCAAGCGGTTACGCGAAACCGAGCTTGCGATTTCCGACGACCCGCTTGCCCGCGAAGTCGAGCTGGAAAGTCCGGATTCGGGTCGCCGCAAGGGCCAGCACAACAAGGGCAAAGCGCGCCATCGCACAGTGGAGGAGGATGGCAAATCGCTCTTCGCCAAGCCGCATCTGGACGATATGGGCAGGGCCGGCGATTATGCCGTGCCCGCCGGCCGGTCGCTCTTCCGCAAGAACGATCTTGACGAGATGACGGTGCGGCGCACCGAAAAGCCGGTCGAGGGCGATCTGCCGGATAAACCCGTCAAGCGCGAGCGCGCCGGCATCGGCTCTTACGAGGACCCGGCCGACCAGCGCAAGCAAAAGCGCCGTCCGGGCAAGACCGGAAGGCCGGGGCAGTAAGGGAGAACAAATGATCGGCTACACCATGATCGGCGTCAGCGACCTGTCACGCGCTGCTGCGTTCTACGATCCCCTGTTCGAAACGATGGGCATCGCGCGCCAGTTTACCGATGACGAAGCGATGGCATGGGGCTATGCGGACGAGAAAACCGCCCGCTTCATCGCCTGCCTTCCCTTCGACGGAGAGCCGGCCTCAGTCGGCAACGGCACGATGACCGCATTTCTCGTCGACGGACCCCAAACGATCGATCGTCTTCACGCTTTGTCGCTTGCAAACGGCGGCAGAGACGAAGGCGCGCCGGGCAAGCGTCCGCGTTATGGCGACGGCTTCTACGGCGCCTACGCGCGTGATCTCGACGGCAACAAAATTGCTTTCGTGTGCTACGATGTGGACAAGGCGACAGTGACATGAAGCTCAACGACGCCGTTCGCACCGACATCGCCAATTCTGTCCTGTGCTGGCTCGCCACTGTTGATGTCGATGGCATGCCGAACGTCACGCCCAAGGAGATGTTCGCCGCTTTCGGCGACGACCGGCTCGTCATCGCCGATATCATGTCGGCTGGGTCCGTTCGCAATATCGCGGCGTATCCGAAGGTTTGCGTTTCCTTCGTGGACGTCTTTCGCCAGCGCGGTTTCAAGATCACCGGAACCGCGCGGATCGTCGCCGCCGACGCACCTGATTTCGCGCTGCTGTCTGCGGACCTCGTTCAGATGGCAGGTCCCGATTTTCCGATCCGCAACGTCATCGAAGTGACGATCGCGCGGATATCGCGCATCCGCGCGCCGAGCTACATCCTCTTTCCCGAGCGCACGGAAGACGAGCACATCGCCCGTACACACAAGACCTACGGTGTGCGCTCGATCTAGGCCGGCACGAAGCCGATCCGCCTGTCGCGCAGCCGCAGCATGTGCACCAGTGGCAACGCCATCAGGATCGCCCAGCTTTTGCCGATCATCTGGCCAGGCAGGAAATCCAGCCCACCGAAGGCCAGAGACAGGAAGATCATGCTGTCGATGGCGAGCCCGACGATGCCGCTGGCGAACACCGCCAGAACCAATCCGCGCTTTTGCAGCGGCGTGAACACGGCCATGTCGGCGGTTTCGGACACGATGAAGGCGGCGACGGAGGCGATCACCCACGCAGCCGGCGCGACGAAACCGGAGAGGATCGCGCCGACACCGAGCGCAACGAACGCCCATTTGATGCCGAGCCGGCGCTGGACGAGGTCGCGCAGCACCAGCGCCGCGCCGACCGCCAGAACGCCGCTCGGCGCGACGATGCCCGGCCAGACCGGGATGATGCAGGGTCCGTCCGGCACGCATTCGGTGCCGACATTGCCGATCAGCCAGTTGGCGAGCGGGATGGTCGCGCAAAAGGCGGCGAGGAACAAAAAGCCCTCGAGGCGCTGTCTCGTTTGCGTGTCCATCGTTCAGCCCCTTCCGCGGTAGGTCGGCACGCCCTGGTCGGGCAGCCACAGATCGGCGGGCGTCGCGCCCGTCTGCCAGAACACGTCGATCGGAATGCCGCCGCGCGGATACCAGTAGCCGCCGATCCTCAGCCATTGCGGCTCCAGAAGATCCGCGATGCGCCGGCCGATCGTCACCGTGCAATCCTCGTGGAACGCGCCATGGTTGCGAAAGGCGAACAGGAACAGCTTCAAGGATTTGCTCTCGACCAGCCAGTCGCCCGGCACGTAATCGATGACGAGATGGGCGAAGTCCGGCTGGCCGGTCATCGGACAAAGCGAAGTGAATTCGGGCGCGGTGAAGCGCACCGCGCAACGCTGGCCGGCTTGCGGGTTCGGCACTCGCTCCAGCACCGCTTCGTCCGGATGCGTCGGGATCGCCGCCGCGGCGCCGAGCTGCGTCAGCCCGGAATAGATGTCGTTCGACATGGGAACGCCTTTGTCAAAAGGCCTCCATGCGCAACCTGCCGCGCGTGCGACGTGCAAAGACTGTCAGGCGTCCTTGTTTTGACCGGGTAGGCTGCGACCGGAGGCATGGGAAATGCCAAGGCGCGCCCGATAGCATTGCGCGCGGCCGGCGTAAAGCCGGTGGAATTTTTTGCACTGCAACCTATGTTCGAACTGAACAGGGACTGGACATGAAACACAGGGTCGTCGTCATCGGCGCGGGCTTCGCCGGCCTGCAACTGGTCAAGGATCTGAAGAGCGCGGGCTGCGCGATCACGCTGATCGACCGGCGCAACCACCATCTTTTCCAGCCGCTGCTCTATCAGGTCGCGACCGCGATCCTGCCGACGGCTGACATCGCCTGGCCGATCCGGCGCATCCTCGACGACCGCAAGGACGTGACCACGCTTCTGGCGACCGTCACCGGCATCGACCGCACCGCACGCGAGGCCATCCTCCGACATGGTGAGCGCGTTCCCTACGACACGCTGGTCGTCGCGACGGGCGCCGCGCATGCTTATTTCGGAAACGACGAGTGGGAGGCGGACGCGCCGGGCCTGAAGACATTGGAGGACGCGACGACGATCCGCCGCCGCGTGCTGCTCGCTTTCGAGCGCGCGGAGCTTGAATCGGACGAGGCGACCCGCGCCGCCGAACTCACCTTCGCCGTGGTGGGGGCAGGGCCGACCGGCGTCGAGCTTGCCGGCATTATCGCGGACCTTGCCCACCGTGTCCTCCCGGGCGAATTCCGGCGCATCGACACGAAAACCGCGCGCGTTCTTCTGGTCGAGGCCGGTCCGCGCATCCTGCCCGCCTTCAGCGAAGATCTGTCTACCTATGCCAAACGCGCGCTCGAACGCCTCGGCGTCGAGGTTCTGACGGGCGACGCGGTGACGCATGTCTCGTCCGAAAACATTGCCCTCGGCGACCGGCAGATACCGACGCGCACCGTCATCTGGGCGGCCGGCGTCGAAGCCTCGCCCGCCGGCCAGTGGCTGGAGACGGAGACCGACAAGGCTGGCCGGGTGAAGGTCTCGCCCTTCCTGACGCTGCCCGACGACGAGAGCATCTTCGTCCTCGGCGACACGGCCGCGACGGTCGACGCGCATGGCAAGCCCGTTCCCGGCATCGCGCCCGCGGCCAAGCAGCAGGGCAGTCATGCGGCCAAAGCCATCCGCGCGCGACTGGCGCAAAAGCCCGCGCCCGGCCCGTTCCGCTATAGGCATATGGGCAATCTGGCGACCATTGGGCCGAATGCGGCGGTGATCGAGTTCGGCCGCTTCAGGCTCAAGGGCCGGCCCGCCTGGTGGATATGGGGCGTCGCCCATATCTATTTCCTCGTCTCCGCCCGCTCGCGTCTGCTGGTGACGCTCAACTGGTTGTGGAATTTCATGTCCGGCCAGAACTCGGCCCGCCTGATCACGCAAAAGGAAACGCTGCGCGACGATTGAGGCGCTCTGTCCGCGACGATCTCATACGCAAAGGAACGGCTTGCCATGTCCCTCATTCTCGATACGCAAAGCGCCGCGCCCGTCCGAAAAAGCGAGCGACCGGGCTGGCCCGAGATCGTCGTCGGCCTCGTCGTCTTCGCACTCGTCGGCTATGGCGGCGGCATCTTCGTTGCCGGTCTGCCGATTTCGCCGATCGCCGTCGGACTGATCTTCACCGCCCTTTCGGCCATCGCCGGCATGGCGGGCTTCGCCGCTGCCGCCGCGATCCGCCTTCGCTCATGGGAAGCGTTCGGCATCAGGCGTACCACGCGCCGCTGGCTTCTCATCGGCGTCGGTGTCGGCGTCATTGCCTTCATCGTCAAGGGCTTCGCCATCCTGGGCTATTCGGCACTCACGGGGCAGACGAGCAATCCGCAGGACATTTATGCGCTCGGCGGAAGCGGCGGCTGGTGGACGCTCGTTTTGGCGACGTTCTTCATCGGCGTCCTGACGCCGATCGGCGAGGAGTTTCTCTTTCGCGGCGTCCTCACCAACGCGCTTTTGCGCTACAGCCCGTTCATCGGCGTGGTCGGCTCGACGATCATCTTTGCGCTCATGCACGGCATCAACATCGTCCTGCCCGCCGCATTCGTCGGCGGCCTCGCGATGGCCGAAATCTTCCGCCGCAGCGGCTCGATCTGGCCGGGCGTGGTGGTGCATGTGGTGTTCAACCTGCCGACCGTGCCGGTGCTGGTGATGGCAAGCCGGATGGGGTGAGGGCGGGGGACGGCCTTCTGCTTTCGGACCCATGTCGGCCCTGCCAGTATTTGCGCGCGGGCTCCTCAAACCTGCCGTAGAGTGTGCCCATGTTGAGATCTTTAATACAGAGCCTCACCGGAACCATGTCCAGCCCGTCCTTCAAACAATTGAACCATGGCTGGAATGCCGAGCCCAACTCTCCAGGACCTGTCGTAGAGGTCGAGGGAAGCACTGTTCGCCTCAGTTTCTTTCTCAACCCCTTCCTGTTCGAGGCCGGCAAAGAGGAAGTGGCGCAGTTGACCTTTGTTGGTGCGCGTCAATGGCGGCTTGGCCCTACAAACGATGAAGGCTGGTATCGCGGGCAATGCCGATACACCAGCATCGCTCCAAAATGGGGAGAGTTCTACGAGATCGTTGGGGATGATCCACTCAGGTCAGCACCATTCGATTGGCTGAGAACGGTCACTAGGGGATGGGATGGTCGACATTTCCTCTTTTATCTTAGGGATCAAACCTTCGAGTGCATGGCCGGCGAATGGTCTTTGCAACGAGGTCTCTCACGCCCCATCATGAAGGACGAATGGTAAAATTTCGGCGACGGGCTAATGACTTGATATGTCTTGGCATCCTGTGGAGTGACCGCTTCTTGAGCTCCAGAGCCCAAAGCTCACTGTCTCTTTTCCACTCCTATCAAGACGAAGCTTACAAGGCTTTGCCCCGCCGCGCTGCGCTCGACTCCCCAGGATACGAACAAAAAGTAAGGATTAGAGTTGCCGCTGGCGCCGCCGAAAGGCACCGTAGTGAGGCGGTACAGCGGGGACGCGATGACCGCCGAAAAAGCAAAGCACCGGAGGCAACACACCTCCGGTTTCTTGTTTTTCAGGGCACCTGCTGCCGATGCAGGTCTCCCGCAATTTCCTGAAATGGCACCAAATAGCCGATCCAGATTTAATCAAGGCTCTCAAAGGAGCCATAGAGCGCTAGTTTTAGGTCGCCGTGGGGGGGGGACCGTCGCCTTTCAACCACCTGACGCCGCTGTACGCAAATGCTGTCAATCATGATCCCCCTCCAGAGCCTATTGTAGGCAAGTCTCATGCATCCAAAATGGAACGTCAGATTCGCGAGAACGAAAAAATGAGCAACGCACTGGTACCGGAGTTTGCTGTTTCCGACTGGCAGAAATCGAAGTCCTTCTACTGCCAGGTACTCGGCTTCGAGTGCGCTTATGAGCGTCCCGAGGAAGGATTTTGCTATCTTCGCCTGGGTGCTGCGGAACTGATGATCGATCAGATTGGAAAGGGTCGCACCTTCGATGACGGGCATCTCCCTGACATCTATCCCTTTGGAAAAGGGTTGAATGTCCAGATTCGAGTTCCCTCGGTAAAGCCTCTTGTCGAAGCTCTCACGCTAAACGGGCATCCACTTTATCTTCCAGTTGAAGACAAGTGGTATCGCACCGGTGCTCAAGAAGAAGGGAACAGGCAGTTTGTTGTTGCAGACCCTGACGGCTACTTGCTCCGGTTCTTCCAGAACCTTGGAGTGCGGTTGACGCAGAACTGATCACGTCGCATAGCCTGAGCGTCGGGCATCTGCTGCCGATGAAGCATGAACTCGCAATTTCCCGAGAATGGCACTAATCGTCGGTATTTCGGATTCTAACGGGCTCTCAAAGGGGTCATTTTGTGCATGGTTTGCATGCTTGATGGAGTATGACCCATCCAAAAATGGGTAGCGCATAAAGCGGATGTTTCGCCTAGAGCCAATTCGCGCCTCGATTTCAGGTCCTCGGAGCGACCGAAGGATCGTCAGCATAGCGCCAGCAGCAGCAGGGAAGTGGGGACCGTTCGCACCCTGATATCGTGTCTGCTTCTGACCCCATATCTGCCGTTCTTTGCAGAAGGCAGGGAAGCTCAAAGCGGGCATTACAATCCGCTTACCTCCTACCATTCATGTGCTGGCAGCCCGCGTTAGCCCTTAGTATTGGCGACAGACGGTCCTTGCTCTGCTCGTGTGATCCGGACGTGGAAGCAGTTATTTCGAGCGGATCGAACATCAACAAAACTGATTTCCTCGCGGCACAGCAACTCGGTAGCGTAGTCTGAAATCATGTCTGTGGGAACAATTCGGCCAGTCCCATACTGGATCCAGTGATCGCGATTGTATCCCTTCAGTAGGTAGTCTGGGCTCGAACTGAGAATGGGGGGCAAACCGTCGCCTACCCAACGTTCACAAGCTGCCTCACAGAGAAAGATCGGCCCAGTCTCAGCATAGGGTTGCGGCTTGGGAAACGGGCGATGTGCGAGCACAAGCATACGTGCCCCTTCTGGGATAAGGTCCAAACAATGTCGACAAGGGTTATCGCGGCCAACTGATCGTGCCCTCTCCGGTGGTAGCCCGTAGGCATCCTTGCCACCGGAACGAAGCGATTGAGCGACGTCAGTAGAAATAGGTTGGCACTTGATCGCTGCTGGCATCAGAATCTCCTTTGCGCGAACATCAGCACACTGATGGCGTGGATAGCCACCCGATTTCCTACGCAGGCAGCCAAGCGGATTGTCCAGCTAAAAGCTGCCAGTCCGCTTCCCCATCTCCGACAAAACTTATCCCCACCCTCAGCACCTCCCGTATCATCGGTCCCATCGCTCTCGCGGGAACCGGATCCGGAACCGGGGTTTGGGAGGGCGGCGGTGACTTCCCCCCGAAGCGTGGTTCGCCAAGGGCATGTGAAGGCACGGAACAGGCCGGCGTGGCGGGCCGCTTGCTTGCAAGCCATACGCCATGCGGAAAAGCCGCGGATGCCTTTGGCATTTGTGACCGGCCGAGCGCGTGACAGCCACCGACGGGCGGTCGTCAGGGTCGCGAACAAAAACAAAAACAGGCGAACCGGACGATCGCCCGTTTCCCTTTTTCTCAAATCCGGCCTTTTCGGCGCGGCGATGCAGTCGTGCGCGCGCATTTCAGGAGATGCCCATGCATGACGAGACCCCATCCCCAAATGCTCCTTACGAGCCGCGCGAAATTCGCGTTGCCCGACAGATCGCCGCGATCGAGGCGGAGATGATCGCGCTTTTCGCCGAGCCAGCCTGGCCGGATGGAGAAATCCTCACCGCCTATCGCGCCAAGGCGGGGATTGCCGGTTGCCCGAAGGCGTGTCCGAAGTCAGCATGCCGGCGCGCGCGCCGCTGCATGGCGACCGACATCGACAAAGGCGCGGCCTGCGCCCCGCACTGGAGCGCGGCGCTTCATCGCGATTTCGAGCAGATGACCCTCGGAATCCTCCTCGCCTGGAAAAACCGGTGCGACGAGGCGACGACGCTGCGCTTCGAGGTCGCGCGCTGGTCCGGTGCGGGCGCTCTGCCTGCGCCATTGCCGCGCGCAAAGCGGTCGGCTAAGCGCAGAAGATGACCAAGGACCAGCCGCTCATCGGTATTCTCCTCATGATCGGCTTTTGCGCCGTCGCCCCGCTCGGCGACGCGACCGCAAAGATCCTCGGTGACACGATTCCGCTCGTTCAGCTTCTTCTCGTGCGCTTCGCGATCCAGGCGGTCATCCTGTTGCCGGTCATCTTCGCGATCGGCGTTTCGCTGCGCATGAGCCCGCGCCTGCTGCGCATCACCTTTTTGCGCACGGTCCTGCATATCATCGGCATTGCCGCGATGTTCTCGTCGCTACGCTATCTGCCGCTCGCCGACGCGGTGGCGATCGCTTTCGTCATGCCGTTCATCATGCTGGCGCTTGGCGCGACATTCCTCGGTGAAGAAGTCGGTCCGCGCCGCATCGCAGCCTGCACGGTCGGGTTCATCGGCACGCTGCTCGTCGTCCAGCCGAGTTTCGTGGAAGTCGGCTGGCCGGCCTTGCTGCCGATCGTCGTTGCCTTCGTCTTTTCCTTCTACATGCTCGTCTCGCGCCACATCGCCAAGGAGTGCGATCCGCTCGCGCTTCAGACCGTCAGTGGATTCATGGCGACACCGTTGATCGTGCTGCTCCTTGCCTTCACATGGGAACGCGACGATTCCATCTTCGGCATCGTGACGCCGAACGCGACGGAGACTTGGCTGCTGCTCGCCATCGGTATTCTCGGCACGTGCGGGCATCTTTTGATGACGTGGTCGCTGCGGTTCGCGCCGTCCGCCACCGTCGCGCCTGTGCAATATCTGGAAATTCCATTCGCCACGCTGTTCGGCTGGATGATCTTTTCCGACCTGCCGAACGGGCTTGCCGCGCTCGGCATCGCCATCACCATGGCGGCGGGGCTCTACATCCTGTTTCGCGAGCGTCGCCTTGCGCAGCCGCACCCTTCGGAGGCGTGAGCGTGAAAGGGAAAAGTCGAATCAAAACGGACTGTTAACGTTTACGCTTTAGCAATTCTCTTAAGACGAGAGGATTTGCGATGCGTATCGTGTTTGTCGCCGTTCTCGTGGCGCTGTCATTGTCGGCCTGCGCCTCGGCTCCCAAGAACACCATGAATTCCTGCTCCATATTCGAGCAGCGGTCGGGCTTTTTCGAAAACTGGCGGCGGGACGCTACCCGCGTCGAGCGCGAGTTTGGCGTGCCGGTGCCGATCCTGATGGCGACCATCTACACCGAGTCCAATTTCGAGCAGCGCGCCCGTCCGCCGCGCACGAAACTGTTCGGCGTCATTCCATGGAAACGCCAGTCCACGGCCTATGGCTATTCGCAGGCGCTCGACGGGACGTGGTCGCGGTATCAGCGCGAGACCGGAAGACATGGCGCGCGCCGCACCAATTTCGGTGACGCGATCCATTTCGTAGGCTGGTATCACTCGACGTCGAACCGGGTGAACGGCATCTCCAAGACCGATGCCTACAATCTCTATCTGGCCTATTATTCAGGCCACGCAGGCTATTCCCGCGGCGCATGGCGTAACAACGCGGGCGTTCAGCGTGCCGCGCAACGTGCGACGACCATGTCGAATCGATACGCCGGACAACTCGGCAATTGCTGAGTTCAGACGGCGCGCAGGCCTGCGTCGACGAGGTTCAGATTGTTTCGTGGACCGTGCCGGAAAGCGTCCCGCATCCGAGCCTCCACTATAGCGCGGCGCGGGGCCGCCGCATCGAGCCCGAGTTCGTCGAACACCGCGTCGATCGCATTTCGCAACCGCGTGCAGTCTTCATCGCTGAATTTTCGCGCATCCGGGGCGCGCATCGAAAGCGTATTCATCGTGGCCTCCCGTTCTGACCGGCACGCCGCCACGCATGCCAATCTTTGTTGGATCGGGCCTAACCGATCGTTTCCGCATGGTAATCCACTGATTCGGGAACGCCGATGGCGTGAAAAATCACAATTTTCGCGCTGCTGAAATAAAAACGCGATCGGATCATCAGGGAAAGAGTGGGTGTGGCTCCATGTGCAGATGAAGATCGCTGCCTGTCCACGGGTGCGCGTCGGCGACCGCCTCATCGAGTTCGACGCCGAGGCCCGGTTCCGTTGACGGAATGACCCAGCCCTCCTGCCACTCGATTTTTCGTTTCAAAAGGGTCTCGTGGAAACCGCCCCAATCCCTGATGGATTCCAGGATCAGGAAATTCGGCAAGGTGGCGGCAAGCTGAATGTTCGCGGCGGCGACGATAGGTCCGCAATAGCAATGTGGCGCGATCTGGATGTGATAGGCCTCCGCCATGGCCGCGATCTTTTTGGTTTCGAGAATGCCGCCCGAGCGTCCGAGATCGGGCTGAAGGATCGAGGCTGCGCGGTTCTCAATCACGCGCGCGAACTCCCATTTGGTCGTCAGCCGCTCGCCGGTGGCGATGGGGATCGAGGTCGAACGAGCCACTTCCGCCATGATTTCCGGCATATCCGGCGGCACGGGTTCC
Organism: Aliihoeflea sp. PC F10.4; assembly: GCF_054612275.1. Lineage (NCBI taxonomy): Bacteria > Pseudomonadati > Pseudomonadota > Alphaproteobacteria > Hyphomicrobiales > Phyllobacteriaceae > Aliihoeflea > Aliihoeflea sp. PC F10.4. The sequence goes on from NZ_JBTSWH010000001.1 coordinate 578,011, forward strand.
TCGAACCAGAGCGGATCATAAGGCTCGATGGCCTTCGCCATTCTGCGTGCGCCCGATGCCGTGAACTGGCCATGCGTGCCGAAAAGGATATCGCAGCGGGTCCCGACCGCCTCGCGGATCGCCTTTACCATGCGGGCCGAAAGGTCGATGTCGACGAGGCGCGGCTGATGACCGTCGAAGGCGGTGTAAGGACCGGCCGGGTCGAGTTTTACTGCGTTGAAGCCCTGTTCGACATAGGCGAGCGCGCATTCGGCGGCGAGATCGGGATCGTTGTAGACGTTCCGCTCTGTGTTTTCCGCTTCGCCCGGATAGACGCTGCCGGTCTGCGGATACAGATAGGTGTAGGAGCGCAGGCGCTCATGTACCTGACCGCCCAAAAGCTTGTAGACGGGCTTGTCCGCCGCCTTGCCGATAATGTCCCAGCACGCCATTTCGAGCGCCGAGACACAGCCCATCATCGAAATGTCGGGGCGCTGCGAAAAACCCGACGAATAGGCGCGGCGAAAGAAGGTCTCGATGTCGTGCGGGTCGTTGCCGACGAGATAGCGTTCCGCGACATCCTCGATCATGCGGGCGGTGAGGTGCGGACCGAAAGTCGCGTTATACGCCTCGCCGTAGCCGACGATGCCGTCATCGCTCGTCAGGCGTACGAAGATGAAATAGCGCCCGCCGATCTGCGGAGGCGGATTGCCGACGACCCAGGTTTTCACATCTGTGATTTTCATGACTGGTCCTCCAGAATGATTTCAGCGCCTTTCCAGCCGGTCATGATCGCGGCGGCGTTTGTGTTCCCCGCGACGACGCAGGGAAAGACCGAAGCGTCGACGACGCGCAGCCCATCGAAGCCGTGAACCTTCAGGCGCGGTGAGACGACGGATGTGTTTGCATCCGGCCCCATGCGGCAGGTCGAGACGGGATGATAGACGGTGCCGGAACGGCGGCGGAAGTCCTCGATGATCGCCTCGTCGCTCTCGACCGCCGAACCGGGCAGCATCTCTTCGACGATCAGGTCGCGCAGCGCGCGCGTTTTCGCAAAGCGGCGCAGGAATTTCACCGCCGCGAGCATCTCCGAAACATCATGTTCGGTCGAAAAGGCGTTGGCGACAATCTTTGGATGCTGGGTCGGATCGCTGGAGCGGATCATGATCTCGCCGCGGCTGGTGGTGCGGCAGTTCGAAAGCCCGATGGAAAAGCCCGGCCATGGATCGGGTGAAAGGATCGGACGTTCGCCGGGACGCGGAAGGACCGTTGAAAACGCCTGAAAATAAAGCTGCATATTGGGACGCGGCAGCGCCTGATCGGTTCGAAAAAAGCCGCCGCCTTGATTCATGCTCATGGAGAGCGGCCCGTCGCGCATCGCAAGATATCGCGAACCGGCGATGAGCTTGCCCCACCACGGCCTCAGGAACTGGTTGAGGGTCTTCTGACGCGCCTTCCAGCTATAGTTGATGCCCTGATGATCCTGAAGGTTGCGGCCGACATGAGCGTTGTCATGACGCACGTCGATGCCGAGCGAGAGCAGATGACCGCCGGGGCCAATACCGGAGAGCTGCAAAAGCTGCGGCGAGTTCACCGCTCCGCCCGATACGATCACTTCGCGGCCGGCCCGGGCTTCATATCGGCCGCCGTTTTTCATGTATTCGACGCCGATGGCGCGTTGGTTTTCAAAAAGAATGCGAGTTGCGAAAGCGTTCGTTTCGACCCTGACGTTTTGCCGCGCCATCGCCGGGCGAAGGAAGGCACGTGCGGCCGACATGCGCCGTCCATCTTTCGTCGTGATCTGATAGATGCCGACCCCTTCCTGCGACGGCCCGTTGAAATCGGCATTCAGCGGCAGTCCGAGTTCCTGCCCGGCGGCAAGATAGGCGTGGGTGAGAGGGTGGACGATGCGGGTCAGATCGGTGACGTGGACCGGCCCTTCGCGACCGCGCCATTCGTCGCTTCCCGCCTCGTTGTCCTCGATCTTTTTGAAGACGGGCAACACGTCCTCATAGCCCCAGCCCGGATTGCCGGCGTCGCGCCATTCGTCGAAATCGGCCGGATTTCCGCGCACCCAGACCATCGCGTTGATCGAGCTCGATCCGCCCAGAACCTTGCCGCGCGGCCAGTGGTCCTGATTGCCGGCAAGGCCGGGATCGGGTTCGGCACGGTAGTTCCAGTTCACGCGCGGGTCGAAGAAGGTCTTGCCGTAGCCAAGCGGCATCTGGACGAAAAAGCGCCTGTCGGAACCGCCGGCCTCCAGAACGAGGACACGGTAACGGCCCGACGCCGAGAGGCGTTCGGCCAGGACGCAGCCGGCGGAACCTGCGCCGACGATCACGAAATCATAGGTCTGGTCTGTGATGGTTGCACCCGTCAAGTCGTTGCTTCGCGATCTTAGCGTTCATGCAACGCTTCGCGAGACGGCGAACGCCGTGGCTTGTGGAATTTGCGACTGGCGGCTAACTGAAAAACGGCATTGCAGGAGAGGGACGACATGAACCGCAACGAGGTCAATCCAATCGGCGAACTGACGCTGCGCACCCTGGCCATGCCGGCCGATGCAAACGCAGCTGGCGACATATTCGGCGGCTGGGTGATGGCGCAGATGGATCTTGCCTGCGGCATCCGCGCTGCGGAGCGGGCGAGGGGCAGGGTGGTAACTGCGGCGGTAAAGGAAATGGCGTTCGCCAAGCCGATGAAGATCGGCGATACGCTGTGCATCTATATCGACATCACAAAGGTTGGCCGCACGTCCATGACCTTACGCGTGGAGGCATGGGCGCAGCGCTATCTGTCGGACCTGATGGAGCGGGTGACGCATGCCGATTTCGTCATGGTCGCGCTAGACGGCGGCGGCAGGCCAACGCCGATTCCGGCCGATTGATCATTCGAATCAAGTTCCTGCCGGATCGAATCCCACCAGTCCGGCAAGTTATTGTTTTTCCTCGCAAAGCGCGTCGAACTCACGGCGTGCCTTCGTGATGCGTTCGCCGTTCTCGCGCGCCCACATGCCAAGTGCCCGCACGGGCACCAGCAACTCGCGGCCGAGATCCGTGAGTTCATATTCGACGCGTGGCGGGATCGACGGGTAGACCGTGCGCGTGACGAAACCGTCCCGCTCCAGTCCGCGCAGCGTGGTCGTCAGCATTTTTTGCGAAATCGAACCGATCATCCGCCGCAATTCGTTGAAGCGATGCGGGCCGTCGCCCAGCATCTCGACCACGAGAATGGTCCATTTGTCGCCGATCCGGGCGAGGATTTCACCGGTCGCGCGACAGGTTTCGGTGTCGTGCAGGTTACTGAGTGTCAATAAAGTGCCTCCTTGGCAGGCTCTATCCAAGTCTCCTATGTAGTGTCGGTATCGAAAAGTTACCACTCCCAAGACGAGACTGCAGGAGCACTTCATGTCCAAACCGAAAATCGCAATCGTCATCGGCTCGGTGCGTCCGAACCGATTTGCCGGTCACCCTGCCGAATGGATCAAGGAACTGGGCGATGCCCGGTCCGATCTCGACTTCGAGATCGTCGATCTGAAGGATTATCCGCTGCCGTTCTTCGACGAAGAAGTGTCGCCTGCGTGGGGACCGTCCAAGAGCGAGGTCGCGCAGCGTTGGCAGGCCAAGCTGGATGAGTTCGACGGCTTCGTCTTCACCGCAGCCGAATATAACCACGCGCCAACCGGCGTGTTGAAGAACGCATTCGATTACGCGGTCAAGGAATGGGCGAACAAGCCGGCCGCCTTCGTCGGCTATGGCGGCGTCGGTGGCGCTCGCGCAGTCGAGCATCTGCGTCTCATCTCGGTCGAGGCGGGTATGGCGCCGATCAAGACCGCGGTTCACATTCAATGGCCCGTCATGGTCGAGGTCAATGGCGGCAAGAAGCTTGTCGACATCGATTTCCTGCAGGACGGCGCCAAGGCGATGCTCGACCAGCTTTCCTGGTGGACACATGCGCTCAAGATTGCACGCGACAAGGACGAGGCTCAGGCCAAGGCGGCCTGATCGGTAATAAGCGGAACGGCAAGAACCTTGTCGATCCGCCGCCCGTCCAGATCGACGACCTCGAAGCGCCATCCGAGCGCTTCGACGGTCTCGCCGGTTTCGGGCAGGTGGTTCAGTTGCGAGAGGACGAAGCCGGCCACCGTCTCGTAAGTCCGACGCGCAGGCAGTTTGATGGCGAGCCTGTCCGCCATGTCGTCGGCCGCCATCGAACCGGCAAGAAGCCATGAGCCGTCGCCGCGCGCGACCGCGTCCGGCTCTTCTTCCTCGTCATCGAAGCGGAACACGCCGGCAATCGCCCCGAGAATATCGGTCGGCGTAACCAATCCTTCGAAATTTCCGTATTCGTCGTGGACCAGCGCCATGGGAATGTCGGCTTGGCGAAGCGTCGCCAGAACATCGAGCGCGTCCGTGTAGTCGTGGACGATGGGAACGGTGCGAACGAGCGCGCGCAGGTCGAGGTCCTCGCCTGTGAGAACGCGGCTGAGCACGTCGCGCGTACGCACGATGCCGATCATTCCGTCCATCCCGCCTTCGGCGGCAGGCATGTGCGAATGTTGCGCGGCCGCAAGCTTGCGGCGTGTGATTTCGGGCGCGGCGTCGATATCGAGCCAGTCGACGTCGAGGCGTTGTGTCATGATCGCACGTACCGAACGGTCTGCCAGCCGCATGACGCCGGCAATCATACGGCGCTCGTCGGTCTCGATCACGCCGGAACTTTCGGCTTCCGCGATCAGGGCGCTGATCTCCTCGTCGGTGACTTTCTGCCCGTCGTCCCGGTCCTGACCGAGCAGCCGCAGGACCGTCTTGCCCGATATGTCGAGGAGCCAGACTAAAGGCGCGGCGATGCGCGACAGCATCTTCATCGTCGGCGCGATTTTAACCGCGACACGCTCGGGGTTTTTCAGCGCGATCTGCTTGGGGACCAGTTCACCGATGATCAGCGAACCATAGGTGATGATTGCGACGACGACACCCACGCCGAGCGGGTTGGCCGCACTCGCCGGCACGCCAAGCGTCAACAGCCATTCGGACAGGCGAAGGCCGAGCGTGGCACCGGAAAACGCGCCGGACAGAATGCCGACCATGGTGATGCCGATCTGTACGGTGGAAAGAAACCGGCCGGGGTTCCCCGCAAGTTTCAGGGCGCTGGCTGCACCGGATACGCCATCATCCATCATTGCCGTCAAGCGGGCCGGTCTCGACGAAACGACGGCGAGTTCGGACATGGCAAGCACGCCGTTGACGCAGATGAGAACGACGACGATCGCGATTTCGATTGTGAGCATGAATGCTCATTACCAAACCGGCCGCTTCTGCGCGAGCGGGAAAATCAGCGACAGGCGACGTAGCCGTTGCGGCGACCCTTGAGGTCGAAGTGGAAGTGATCGGCGTGCGCGGCGTTGTATCCGGGTCCGAGAACGGTCGTGAAATAGGAGCAGCCGCCCGAACGCACATTGTTCAAAAGGGCGCGCTCGCGGAAAGCGAACCAGCCGGGCTTGCGCACGTCGATGTCGCGGCCGTTGCGAAGTTCGATGCGCATCACATCGAGCGCGTTGCCCTTGGAGTGCTCCGAAGCGACACTCGTGCCCGCAATGCGGCGGCATGAATAGCTCGATCCCTGATGGATCGTCTTGACGCCGGACAGATAGCGCCAGCGGGCCGAGGGCGCGAGTTCGCGCCGCGTCCACGAGGCGAAGGCGAGCGCCATCTGGCAGTTGAGCGTGGCGGCGGGCTTCATCTCGACATTGCCGGCAAGGCCGCTCACGCGGATCGGATGGTCGATCTGGCACGAGCCGCCATCGTTGATCGGAGCGAGGTCTGTGAAGGTGACGCCCATCCGGCGAAGTTCCTGGCGGCACTGCGCTTCCTCGGCCGGCATCGCGAAACCTTGCGGCGCGACCGGCTGGTTCATGCGCGGATAGCCGACCATCATCGGGTTCGACGGCACGAGCCGCTGCATGCCGGTCGAGGGCACGGGCGATGAAGGCACGATGGAGGACGTCGTTTCGCCGACCGCAACACGCGGCTCCGGCGACATCACGTCGATGACGGAACAGGAAGAAAAGGCAAAGGCAATCGTCGTCACCGCAAAAAGACCTGCGGCAGCACGGACCCTGCCCGGCAAAAACGCGCCGAACGCTTTACGCATGATACTCGAACCCGCTTCCTGTCCCGTCAGGCAAACGGTAACCATAAAATGTAAATAAAACCTCGACGGCGTTGTTAATGCGCCGTTTTCATCGGCAGTAGGTCGAGCCGTTGCGGCGCTCCGCCAGATCGAAATGCAGGTGATCGGCGTGGTCCGCGTCGCTTCCCGGACCGAGCACGGTCTTGAAAATTCCGCATCCGTGCCGGCGCAAGGCCGCCAAAAAGAGTGCTTCGGGAGAACCGCGGCGGTGCTGCCGGACTTCGAGCCGCTCGCCGTTTTCGAAGAGGATCGCGCCCCAATCTAGCGCGTTGCCGAAGGCGTGTTCGGATAATTTGCGTGTGCCCGCGCGTGGGCGGCAGACATAGGCGGAGACCTGATTGACCGTGTCGATGCGCGAGGACATATGGCGTGTTGCCTCCTGCTGGGCATGGTCCTTCAAAAACTGTGCATTCGCTTCCGCAGCCGCGCAGTTCATGACCGCTTCCGGTTCAAGCGCAACGTCGTCGCCGAGCGATGAGACGGTCACCGGATGCGCCATCTCGCAGCCGTCAGGTTCTGACTGCGGCGGATATTCGGTAAAGGTGACGCCAAGTTCGCGCAGGCGGCTGCGGCAGGCTTTTTCCTCTGCCGGCATTGTCTGCACCGACTTCGGGTCGTCCGGTTGCTCGTCGTCGTCCTCCGCTATGTCCGGCTGGTCAGCGGGTTGCGCCGGCGAATCCTGCGGGATCGGTCCTTCATCGGGCAGCGAAATTGGCGGTTCGTCCTGCCCAAATGCTGGCAAGGTCAGAAACAGGATGCAGGAAAGTGCGATGGGGGACAGGCTGCGCATGGTTGGATAACGCGCGAAACAAGGACTGGCGCCCGTACGGGTTGTCACTTTGCGTTTCGATTCGTCGTCATGCGCCGATCTTCTCCAGTCCCTCTTCCAGCCATTCGCCGAGCATCGGCATCGAAAGGAAATAGGCGGCCAGACGTTTGTTGATGCGCGGACGTGCTTCGGAGACGGCCTGCTCCCATTCATCTGGTTCGAAATCGCCACGGCCGATGAATGTGATGGCGAGAAGATCCGCCGCCTCGTCCACGTTCAGATCTTCGATCAAGGCGCGCAATTCGGATTCGGTGAGATTTTCCTCTTCCTCCTCGGCCAATCCGTCATGCGAGTGACTGTCGCGGGACTGATCGTCAAGCTCGACCTCATGTTCGTGTCCGGCATCGTAATCGTCGCTCAGCGCCGCCGAAATCGCGCGCGCCTTGAGCACGAAGAGGCGAACCGTTTCAGGATCGATCGTCAGGTCGAATTCGGGGCTTACGGAATTCTGCACGTTCACCTCCCTGAACACAGGGCGCACTATAGCAAATGACTGGAAACGGCCAAGCTCCCATCAAATGGTCCTCCCCGCAGGCCATGGTTCGCGCGATATGGCTGACTGGCCCAAGAATTTTCGTGAAAAATTGCACGTGATCGCTATATTATCCGGATCAGGAACTGGGACGGTTCGTTAGCCAAGGCTGCCGGACCGTCCTTTTGCGTTGTTCCCAGAGCAAAGAACAAGACGACGAAAGGTCGAGTGCGATGAACAAGGTCCCGATGACCGCCACAGGTTTCGAAACGCTCAAAGAGGAATTGCGCTGGCGCCAGCAGGAAGAGCGGCCGCGCATCATTGAAGCGATCTCGGAAGCGCGTGCCCATGGCGACCTGTCGGAAAACGCCGAATATCACTCCGCCAAGGAAGCGCAGAGCCTCAATGAAGGCCGCGTCAACGAGTTGGAGGATCTTTGCGCGCGCGCCGAGGTGATCGACGTCACCAAGCTTTCCGGCGACACCATCAAGTTCGGCGCGACGGTCGTTCTCGTCGATGAGGACACTGAAGAAAAGAAGACCTACCAGATCGTCGGCGATCAGGAGGCCGACGTGAAGGCGGGGCGCATCTCGATCTCTTCGCCCATCGCTCGCGCGCTGATCGGCAAGGCGGTCGGCGATGAAATCGAGGTCAATGCGCCGGGTGGCGCGCGCGGCTATGAGATCGTGGAACTGCGCTGGGCATAGGTGAGGTGTCGATGACCGCAGCCCACGATCAGGGTGCCGGTGACGATACCGGGCGCGGTGAGTCGAGTTCTTCTACACCCGTCTTCGTCATCAATCTCGACCGTTCGCCCGATCGTTACGCCCGCGTTGCCGAAAGCGCGGCGCGAAACGGCATCGAGATCGAGCGTGTTCCCGGCGTCGACGGCGCAACGCTCGATCTGACTTCACTGCCCGGTGTCGAAACGGGAACGTTTTCGCGCGTCAACGGGCGGCCGATGCTGAAGGGCGAGGCGGGGTGCTATCTCAGCCATATGAAGGCTATCTGCATCTTTCTCGATAGCGGAGCCGAAACGGCACTCATCTGCGAGGACGACGTCGATTTCACCAGTGACACGATGTCGTTCATGCGCGATCTGGCGATGTATCGGGGCTGGGACGTCGTGAAGCTCTACAGCTTTCGTGCACGCGGGTTCGTCCGGCACGGTGAGACGGCGCAAGGCTTTGCGATCGGGCGATGCCTTGCCGGTCCGGTCGGCAGTTCTGCCGCCTATGCGATTTCGCGGGACGGGGCGGCGCGTTTTCTCGACGCATTGAAGCCGATGATCGTGCCTTATGACGTGGCGCTCGAACGCGGCTGGCGCGGCGGCGTCAGGTTTTTCATGACTGACCGGCCGGCGATCGCGTTGCAACCCGAGCAATCGAGCACGATTTCCGACAGCTATAGCGGCAAATATCCTTTTTATCGTCGCATCGGAACGCTGATGTTCCGGGCGAGTGAATACGTTCGTCGCATGCGGTTTGCGCGTAGCAAGACGAACTTGAGCAAGGGTGGCGCTTGAGACTGACAAACCTGACGACATGACGATGGAAACCGTCACTGGCTATGTCTTCCATCCCGGTCATCTGAAGCCGCAGGAGCGAAAGCCGGGCATCAGCGCCTTCATGCGCATTCGAAACGGCGAAGACTTTCTCGAAGCCGCCATCCGCAGCCACATCGATTGTTTCGACGAGATCGTGGCAGTCCACAATCAGTCGACGGACGGTACGGTCGACATTCTCCAGCGACTGGCCAGTGAGTACGGCCCGAAAATCAAGGTGTACCACTATACCGACCGGGTCTATCCGCCCGGCAGTCCCGAGCACGCGCGCGAACCGGCGGACTCGCCAAACAGTTTGGTGAATTATTATAATTTCGCACTCGCTCGCACGACGCGGGCGATCGTTACCAAGCTCGACGACGATCACCTGGCGATGGACGCGCGTATGCTTGCGCTCGCCAATCGCGTTCGCGCGGATATTCCGGTCCTGACAAATTCCATGGCGTGCTTTTCCGGCGTCAATCTTGCGCGCACGGAAAGCGGAGACCTCGGGGTGCCTGCCAGCGATCTTCTGTGCGGCAATGGCGACCACTGGTTCTTTCGGGTCAGTGAAGACACATGGTTCGAGCGCGACAGGCGCTTTGAAAAGCTGAGGCATCACGGCCTCAAGCGCCGCTTTTATGGGTTCGCCTACTGGCACCTGAAATATCTCAAGCCCGGTGCGGGCTTTGCCAATTACGAACTCGATAAGAATCCGGGCAGCCGCTACATAAGGCGACTGGAGCGTATCGGGAAATCAGCGATTGTCGATCTGCCCGCCGCGCGCCAGTTGGTGCGGCCGGGCGTCAAGGGATGGCTCAAGGGCTGGACGGGCGATAAAGGCAGGCTGCTTTACCAGCGCGCGGCTGCTTTCGACGCTGCGTTTCCTCAAGCCAACGTCGAAGACGCGCTCGACGCCACCAGCCCGGAATGGCGGTCCTATTTGCCGTTGAAAAAGTAAAGCGGGCGGCCAAGAAGCCGGGACCAGAACGAGCCTGTCACGCGGCGTTTTTCATTGGCGCGCGCCGGATCGTAAACGCTCTTTCCCGATCCCACATGGACGCCGACGCCGGGAAGCTGGAAGACGACCTCCTTGCCCTGATCCTTCATGTAGCGCGAGATCGTGCGTTCGTTCTGGAATTTCGCGTAGGGACCGTGGGTGAGCCAAAGCTCGCGCCGCAGCACGCCGGGATAGAATGAAAAGCCGTGCCAGTCGCGATGCGCATTGTTCATGCGGGCATAGTCGTGACCGTTGAATTTCATCCGCGTCCTGAAAATGCGCTGCCGCTTCTTCAGTCCATCGAAGCGCGCGAAGCATACGGATGTTATGGCATCGTTGGAATCGAGAAGCTGGAGACCCTCCTCGATATTCATGCCTCCCAGGAAATGCCAGTCGTCTTCGAGGTGGAGGATGTAGGGTGTGTCGATCATCTCGTAGACGCGGTCGATGGCCTTGTGCTGACCAAGACGCGGGTCGTTCAGCACGATTTCGATCTGCGGATAGCGCTCGCGGAGCCTTTGAGCGAAGTCGTGATCTGCCGAGTCCTCGACGAGGATGAACCGTCCTGGCTCGTGATATTCGAGAAACGTGTCGAGCGAAACGATAAGAAGGTCCCAGCGGCCGCAACTCGTCAGCACGGTCGTGACGTTATCTGGCACTGCAACTTTCACCGGCATGTCTCCTATACATTCAACGGGCATCATCTAGAGCGTTTCGTTCGCTTACGGAAGCGCTTCAGTTGCTCCAATCTCGAGGCATCTTGCAGGAATGAAGGTCAGTGAACCTTCCGGGTGGCCCTTCACCGACACCTTTGGCCTGTCACAAATTTTCTCCGGCCGAACGAATTTGTATTCGAAGCGAATGCCTTGGCCGGCAGTAACAACCTTGTTATCGGCGGGTACGATTACCTATCTGCGTATCCCGTCACTCAATTCAGCCATCACCATGCTCATCCTCGTCATCAATCTCGATCGAGCGCCAGAACGGCTTGCCCATATGCGAAGTGAATTCGGGCGCATCGGCTGTGAGTTCACGCGGTTGGCTGCAACCGATGGCCGCGAACTGGACGCAGCCGACAGCATGAATGCTCTCGAGGGCCGGCGTATGAGCAAAGGCGAAATCGCCTGCTTCGTGAGCCATAGGCGATGTTGGCAGTCGCTACTTGACAGCGAGCACAGCCACGCTGTCGTACTTGAAGACGACATGTTCCTGGGAGAGGGGGCCGAACGTTTCTTCCGTTCGGCGGACTGGTTTCCCGAAGAGGCCGGCATCGTCAAACTCGAAACATATATGAGCCCGTCGACCATTGCGACCAAGCCGGCAATGCGGTTTGGCGATCGCGCCTTGCACAAGCTGACCGGCAAGCATCTGGGCGCAGGCGCATACGCGCTCGACCGGGCCACAGCGCAAATGCTGGTCGATGCGAGCGCCGTTATCGACCGGCAGGTCGACGATTTCCTTTTCGGTCCGAAAGGGCCCATGTTCGCGCGGGCACGCATACATCAAATGGTGCCGGCCTTATGCATTCAGGGACTGAAACTCGGCAGCAGAGCTTCCGAATGTGCCAGCCAGCTCTACGAAGAGCGGCTGACGACGCGCGCGAAGCTTGGCCCGCTGAGAAAGGTCAGGCGCGAAATCGTATCCGGTTTCAGAAAGAGCCTGATCGCGGTGAGGGGGAGCGTTCAAAATCTTCTTGGAACATCGCACTGGGGGCGCATTCCGTTTCGCTGAAACGCAGCGACGGTTTTATTCGCCGATCGCCGCGAGCCCTTCGTCCTTGATCTGCCGGATGGTGAGCGCCGTGCGCACCGTGTCGACATTGGGGGCGGAGGTCAGTTCCTCGATGACGAACGCCTGAAAGGCGGCAAGGTCCTTGGCGACACAGTGGAGCATGAAATCGCTTTCGCCCGAGACCATCCACGCCCGGCGTACGATGGACCAGCCACGGGTGCGCTCCGCGAAAGCCTTGAGTTCGGCATCGGATTGATGGTGCAGTCCGACCAGGCAAAAGGCGACGACGTGAAGACCGAGATCTGGCGTGTTCAATAGCGCGCGATAGCCGCGTATGACGCCGGCTTCCTCAAGACGCTTGACGCGGCGCAGGCAGGGCGGAGCCGAGATGCCGACCCGCCTCGACAGTTCGACATTCGTCATCCGGCCATCGGACTGAAGCTCCGCCAGGATCTTCCAGTCGATGGCGTCGAGATCGACCTTCATTGGCATGTCTTTCACGTTGCGCACGAATCTTTCAATTGCGTGAAAGGAAATTACTCAAAACGCGTCGTTTGGCAACGGCCCGCCGCGCTCTCGCAATGGCGTCGCATGACCGACGCATCTGTGTGAAATGACAATCATACCTTGCACCGCACCCAGCATCATACTTAGATCGGGGTTGGTTTTGCAAAACGCGCAACGATGCGCTTGCTTCGTTTTTAAAAGGGGTATCGCCATGGGTGGCCGTCACGTGCCTGTGCTTATCATCGGTTCCGGACCGGCAGGCTATACGGCTGCGATCTATGCTGCGCGTGCGATGCTCGAACCCGTCCTGATCGCCGGTCTGCAGCAGGGCGGCCAGCTTACCATCACAACCGATGTCGAGAATTATCCCGGTTTTGCCGATCCCATTCAGGGACCGTGGCTGATGGAGCAGATGCGCGCCCAGGCCGAGCATGTGGGAACCGAAATCATCAGCGACATCGTCGCCGAAGTGAATCTCGACGTACGTCCGTTCCGCGTACGCACGGATTCGGGCGCTGAGTGGACCGCAGACGCGCTGATCGTGGCCACCGGCGCACAGGCCAAGTGGCTCGGGCTGGCCTCTGAACAGACCTATATGGGCTTTGGCGTTTCCGCCTGTGCGACCTGCGACGGATTCTTTTATCGCGGCAAGGATGTCGTGGTCGTCGGCGGTGGAAATACGGCGGTCGAGGAAGCGCTTTACCTTGCAAATCTCGCAAAATCGGTGACCGTCATCCATCGACGCAACGAGTTCCGCGCCGAGCGCATCCTTCAGGATCGCCTGATGGCGAAGGACAATGTGACGGTGCTGTGGGATCATGTCGTCGACGAGATAGTCGGCGAGAAGAAGGCGCCGATGCCGCCATCCGTCACCGGGCTGAAGCTGCGAAACATCAAGACGAATGCGGTCAGCGACATGCCCGTCGACGGCATCTTCGTGGCGATCGGCCACGCGCCGGCCGTCGAGCTTTTCGCGGGCAAGCTGAAGCAGAAGCCGAACGGCTATCTTTGGACCGCGGCCGATTCCACCGCGACCAACATTCCCGGCGTTTTCGCGGCCGGGGATGTGACCGACGACATCTACCGGCAGGCGGTGACAGCGGCCGGAATGGGGTGCATGGCGGCGCTTGAGGCGGAGCGCTACATCGCCGAACTCGAGGTTCACCGCGAAGCGGCCGAATAGCGGGAGCGACAAGCGGTTTCAACGCCAAATCGACGAGGGCAGTAATGGCGTTCGACTGGGACAAACTGCGCGTTTTTCATGCGGCAGCCGAAGCTGGTTCGTTTACTCATGCGGCCGAGACGCTGCGCCTGTCGCAATCGGCGATCTCGCGGCAGGTCAGCGCTTTGGAGCAGGATGTCGGCGTACCGCTCTTTCACCGGCATGCGCGCGGGCTGGTTTTGACCGAGCAGGGTGAAATGCTCTACCGCACCGCGCATGACGTGCTGGTCAAGCTCGAAAAGGTCAAAGCACAGCTCACAGAGACGACGGACCGCCCGTCCGGCCCGCTGCGCGTGACGACGACGGTGGGACTTGGTTCCGGCTGGCTGACGGAGCGCGTGCAGGAGTTCCTCGACCTGTATCCGGACATCCAGCTTCAGCTCGTCCTTGCCAACGAGGAACTGGATTTGACGCTTCGCCAGGCCGATTGCGCAATCCGCCTGCGCCAGCCGCAACAGCCCGACCTCATCCAGCGCCGACTTTTTACGGTTCATTTCCATCTCTTCGCCGCGCCGTCCTATATCGAGAGACACGGAAAGCCGAATTCGATCGCCGATCTCGACAAGCATCGTATCGTTACCTTCGGCGAGCCGGTGCCAAGCCATCTGTCCGATATGAATTGGCTGGAGACGGCAGGACGGCCGGAAGGGTCCAAGCGCGTCGCTGCGCTCCAGATCAACAATATTCTGTCGATCAAGGCTGCGATCGAGCGTGGGGCCGGGATCGGCATCCTACCCGATTATACGATCGAGCAGGGCTCGCCTCTGGTGCAATTGATGCCGGAAACAGAGGTGCCGTCCTTCGACACATATTTCGCGTATCCCGACGCCATGCGCAATCAGGTGAAGCTGCATGTTTTCCGTGATTTTCTTATCGCCAAAGCGCGTAGCTGGGCCTACTGATTCGAATTCAAACGATTGATGTTTTCTGCTGCGGTGCACAAAACTGCGGCAGGCCAAATTTTCTCGTGCAAGACAGAGCGCGCATTCTGGTTGATCCAGATGCCTGATAAACAATTATAATCAAGGATTTGATCCATCCGTCTCTAACCATGCAAAACTGCATGGGTGCAATGCATCATGAAATGCTTGATCTTTGGGCGGCATTTGCCCATATCACAATCATCTCCCGGGCACGTTCCTCCTCCCATTGGTGCCCGCGAGTGTTCCCCTCTGGAGGTTTCGCCTGAAAAGGCACTTCCATACTTCAAGCCGGGTCTTTTGATCCGGCTTTTTTTTGTCCAGTTTTCTGTCCCGTATCGTTCCTGCGTCCTACCATGTCGCGAACGGCAAGTGAGCGGCGTGCGAATGCTTGCCAGCATCGGGCGATCTTCTTGCCAATAGCAAAAGGCTAAGGCATCATTCCTCGCAAGCAGATCGATTATCTTGGCGACATCGATGTTGTTGGAGGGGATTTTGCAGATTGGTAGAGTTGTAAAGTGTCTCGCAGGCGTTCTTGCGGTCGGGGTGTCTTTATCGACCATTGAATACGCGTCGGCCTGCACGAGATTCGTCTATCTTGGGCAGGACGACCAGATCATAACCGCCAGATCGATGGACTGGCGCTTTGAAATGGAAAGCAACATCTACGTTCTGCCTCGCGGAATGCAGCGCAGCGGAGAGGCTGGGCCGAACTCTCTGGAATGGACAGCCAAATATGGATCGGTCGTCACCACCGGCTATGACGTTTCGACGACCGACGGTGCGAACGAGATGGGGCTGGTCGCCAACGTTCTGTGGCTGACGGAGTCGGAATATCCGGCCCACACCGATACCGGCAAGCCCGGCCTGACGATCGCGGCCTGGGCGCAATATGTTCTCGACAATTTCGCGACGGTGGCCGAGGCGGTCGAGGCACTGGAAAGTGAGCCGTTCACGATCGTGACCGACAGCGTTCCCGGTCAGGAGGGCAAGATGACGACCCTTCATCTGTCGATGTCGGACGCGTCGGGCGACAGCGCCATCATCGAATATATCGAAGGGCAGCAGGTCATCCACCACGCTCGTGAGTATCAGGTGATGACCAACTCGCCGACTTATGACAAGCAGCTTGCCTTGCATGAGTACTGGGAGGGCATCGGCGGTACGGTATTCCTGCCAGGCACGAACCGCGCGGCGGACCGCTTTACGCGCGCTGCCTTCTATGTCAACGCCATACCGCAGGCGGCGGAGCCCAACAGCGCGCTTGCGAGCGTGTTCGGTGTCATCCGCAACGTGTCGGTGCCGCTCGGAATCTCGGCGCCTGATCAGCCGGAAATTTCGTCGACCCGCTGGCGCACCGTCTACGATCACAAGCGCCAGCTTTATTTCTTCGAATCCGCGATGACGCCGAACACCTTCTGGGTCGATCTGAAGCAGATCGATTTCAGCGAGGAAACTGGAACGGTGAAGCGTCTCGATCTGGGGACCAATCAGGTTCACACATTTTCAGGCGATGCGACCGGCGATTTCGAGGACGCGGAGCCGTTTCCATTTTTAGGACTTTGAAGAAAGCGGCGCGCGATCGCGGTTTTGGGGGAACGACGATGTCGTGGCGGTTTGGATACGGGGCGCTCGTGGCGCTTATCGCAACGCAGGCCGGGGCAGCGGACCTGCCGCCTGTCTATACCGAGCCGGAAACGCAGGCCGTCGACGCGGGCAGGTCGCTTTGGGCGTTGCAGATAACGCCCTATCTGTGGGCAGCCGGGCTTGAAGGCGATGTCTCGCCCTTTCGCCGCGCGCCGGTTCTGTCGGTCGATCAGTCCTTTTCTGACGTTCTCGACCATCTCGATTTCGGCGGATTCGTCGACATATGGGCGCGCTATGACCGCTTCGTGTTCTCCGGCGACGTCATGTATGTGCGCACCAGCGATTCAAGGGTGATCGGAGCGTTGCCGATCATCGGGCCGACACCGGGCTTGAGTGCGGAGCTTGACAGCAAGCAATTCAATGCGACGGCGAAGGCTGGATACCGCGTTTTCGACGGCGGCGAGCTGACGCTGGACCTCCTGACGGGCGTTCGCTACTGGCGCGTATCCAACGACGTTACCGTCAGTTTCGGGCCGTTCGCGGTCAGCTACGGCGAGACGTTCGACTGGTTCGATCCTGTCATCGGACTGCGTGGCTTTTATCGCATCAGTCCGAAATTCTCCGTGCAGGGTTCCGTCGATGTCGGCGGGTTCGGAGCCGGTTCCGAACGCACATGGCAGGCGCTCGCGACGGCCAATTACGCGTTTTCCGACCATCTTTCCGTATCTGCCGGGTACAAGATCACCGACGTGAAATACGACAGGGACGGATACTTGTTCGACACGACCTTGCAGGGGCCGGTCGTGGGGATGACCTATCGTTTCTAACAGGCTGGCGTGATTGTCACGCCGCGCTCAGTTCCGGCTCGGTGACAGTCGATGACACCGGCGTTCCGAAAAGCCGCTCATACGGTGCCGGGCGGCCGAAGAAATAGCCCTGAAAGCGGTTGCAGCCCGATGCGCGGGCGAGCGCGAACTGCTCTTCCGTCTCTATGCCTTCAGCGACCACTGTGATGGACTGGATTCGGGCTATCTGGGTCAGGGCCGAAACGAATATCTGCGCGACCGGATCGCTTTCCAGCGTGGCGATGTAGCTGCGGTCGATCTTGATGGAATTGATCGGCAGCTTTTGCAGATAGCGAAAGCCGCAATGACCGGTTCCGAAGTCGTCCAGTGCGACCCGGAAGCCCATCGACTGCAGCTTCGATATCCGCTGCACGATGTCCGAGCGCGTGGACATCGCCACCGTCTCGGTGATCTCCAGAACAAACTGGTCTGCCCTGCGTCCGGTCGTCTTCAGGATGTTCTCGAAATTGGCGACGATGTCGTCGCGCTTCAGCTGCTCGCCCGAGACGTTGATGCTGATGCGCAGGTCGGGCATATGCGCGATATCCATGCAGGCGCGCTGAAAGACCCATGTGCCGACCATGTCGATCAAAGAGGATTGTTCGGCGAGCGGAATAAATTCGGATGGTGGGATCATGCCGCGCACGGGATGTTGCCAACGCACCAGAGCCTCGACGGCGAAGATCGAGCGGTCGGCATTGACGACGGGTTGATACTCGAGACGCAATTCGTTGAGATAGATCGCGGCGCGCAATTCGCGCTCCAGCGACCGGTTTCGCCGGCGGTCGGCGACCATGTCAGTGTCGAACAGCGTGACGCGACTGCGTCCTGCACGCTTGCTTTCATAGAGTGCCAGATCAGCGACGGCCATGAGCTCCCCGGCATCCGATGCGTGATCGGGGCAGGCGGCGATGCCCACGGACGCGGAAAGCGCGATCGACTTTCCCTCATAGGACATACCGCCGCGGAGCCCGGTGATGAGCCGTTCGGCGGCCGCCTGTGCCTCCTGCACATCATTGCCGGGAACGAGCACGCCGAACTCGTCGCCGCCCAGCCGCCCGATGATTGCGTGGGGTATTTCGGCCTCGATTGTCGCCACGAGATGGCGCAGCGCCCAGTCGCCGCAATGGTGGCCGAAACTGTCGTTCAGATGCTTGAAATGGTCGAGGTCGATCAAAAGCAGTGTCGCGGGGCGCGGTTCGAGCGGCTTGCCAAGCGCGTCCTTGAGCGCATCAAGGAAATGGCGACGGCTGAATGCATTCGTTCCCACATCGACGGACATAAGGCGATGCTGGTCTTCCTCCGCGACCAGCGCCATCTGGAGGCGAAGGGCCAGAGAACGGCGCAGATAGCTCATGGTGATCGCGCCGCCCAGAGTGGCGACCACACCTACAAGCGCCAGCCATCCGGCCACCTCGCCGCGCTCCGACACCATCAGGACATAGACCGCGGAGGCGAAGGCGGCGATCAGGAAAAACTGAATGATGAGATAGACTTGTTCGTTGTGCTTTTGAATCGCATGCAATTTCATTGTCCGCCGCCCCGTGGCCTTCGCCATCTTGAGATGACGATAAAGAAGACCGTTTAAGAACGGGTTGAGCCGGCTGTCGTGAAACTGTCATGTTCAAAGAGGGGGGATCGTCGTCAAACGTTCATCCCTTTGTCGGCGGCCTGTAACACAGCGCGGGTAACGCGAGCGGGTTCTCACCAACCGAAAGAACCACCTCGATGATCAGAACCCTTCTCGCGTCCGCCGCACTTTGTGGCCTTGCCGCTTCCGCGCAGGCTGAAGAGGTCTTTCCAGCTACGCTGGCAGGTCACGCGCTGCTGCCCGCCCACACGCTGATCGCTCCGCCGGCAGACGCGCCGCGCGACGCGTGGACCTCCGGAAAATTCACCGGCAAGGCTCGCAATGACGAACCCATGTCGGTCATGGGCGATGTCGGCGCGGCCTATGGCAGCCATCCGACCGGGATTTCGCTGCCGTTCCTCGGCCAGCCCGTGCAGGGCATGTCGGGCTTTGCCATGAACCGCGCCGAAGACGGCAGCATCTATGTTCTGACCGACAACGGGTTCGGCTCGAAGATCAACAGCCCGGACGCGCTCCTGTTTTTCCACCGCATGAACCCGAATTTCGACACGGGCGAAGTCGAGCGGGTCGAAAGCGTCTTCCTGCGCGATCCCGACCGCAAGGTTCCGTTCCGCATCGCCTATGAAGCCACCGAAAGCCGCTATCTGACCGGCGCGGACTTCGATCCCGAAAGCATCCAGGTGCTGAACGGCGAAGTCTGGATCGGCGAGGAATTCGGCCCCTATATCATCCGTGCGACGCTGGATGGGCGCATCATCAGCGTTCATCAAACCATGCTCGACGGCGAGGCGCTGCGCGGCCCCGACACGCCGGGCGTCGTCGTTCCCGCCGTCGCCGGCAAGGATTTTCGTGTGCAGCGCTCGGGTGGCTATGAAGGCATGGCGCTTCAGCCGGGAGCCGATCTTTTGTGGGGCATGCTGGAAAAGCCACTCCTCGGAGAAGACGGCCAGCCGGAAGGCGATTTCCTGCGCGTGATGACGTTCGACACGCAAGCGGCCGACTGGACCGGCGACAGCTATCGCTTCAGGCTGGCCGAGGGCGCGACCGCGATCGGCGACTTCAACTTCATCGACGACACACGCGCGCTTGTCGTCGAGCGCGACAATGGCGAGGGTGATCCGAGCCTCGAATGTGCGGGCGACGACATGTCGGCCTGCTATCCGCTGCCTGCCAAGGTGAAGAACATCGTTCTGGTCGACACGGCCAGCGTGGACGAGGAAGGCTATATCCGGCGCATCGGCTCGATCGACCTGATGGATGTTCAGGACCCGGACAACAAGGCCATCGTCGAGACGCAGGCCGACCGTGACCTGTCGGGCAAGTTCACCTTCCCGTTCTTCACCATCGAGGACGTGATCGCCGTCGACGACACGCACATCATCGTCGCCAACGACAACAATCTGCCCTTCTCGGGCGGACGCCAGATTGGCACAGCCGCCGACAACGAGTTCATCCTGCTCGAAGTCGCCGACTTCCTCGCGGCTCGCTAGAAAACGAAATGTGCCGTCGCGCGTCATGCGCGGCGGCACATTCGCCTATTGCGCGCATCGTCTGCGCGTGCAGATACGGTCCCGCGCCGAGGCCGGGGCATGTCAAAGAACCGGGAAGACGGGCGGCGGAAGCGTCGCTCATCTTTTTTATTGATATGCGGCGTTTCCACCGCCCGTCCGGCATTTTTCCTGTCCGCATCCGCTCCTCTGCACCTGACCGTCAGATCAGGCTTGCGTGCTTCACAAGCACATCCCGGCCGTAATGCCAGGAGGTGAGCCTCGATGCGGCCGCCCCGGACCTGCCTTACGAAGGCAGGGCGGAGGTGCCGACCCGCCCCGCGCAACCACCGTCATGATCGGCGTTCCCGTGGACGAAGCGGGAGTAGTATGGGGGACGGCTTGGGGAGGGTGGATAAGTTTTATTTTACGGTCAGTCATCACATCGACCGTGTTTGGCTAGATGCCTGTCAGCTTGTTGTGAACAATGGCACTGCCGATCACCGTTACCAGCCCGCCTATCAGAAAATACAAGCTGCTGGTTTGAAACTCTCCGAAATAGAGGTCACTGGCGCCGACGAGGGTAAGCAATGCTCCGAGACCGGCGATGATCCAGATAACAGATCCGCCTATCCAGCGAAGCAGACCGCGGAGAAGTTTGCGAAGAAATTTCATAGGCCGACATTTGCCTATTATATAACAAAGTTAAAGCCGTTGTCGGGCCGCAATGGGGTGGGAAGCAGACCGGCAGCTTCGGGACTACAGCTGTGAATAGCTGCCATTTCGAATGTCACTGTTTGGCGTGCGCTCGGAGAGCAGATACGATAAGGACGATGATACCTGAGTTCCTCATTAGCCTCTATCGACGCTACCCGCTCGTCTTTCGTGTCGCGACGATCGTGCTTGTCGCCATCTTGCTTTTTGTATCGATCCAGCCGAATTCGAATTCGCAACCGACCGAAGAGCAAGCCCGGCGCGAGATGGTGATGCTCGATTTTGCTCTCGCGCCGGCACCGCTTCGGGAAATGGCACTGCGCATTGCGGCCGGCGACGCACCGGAGGTGGACGCTTTGCGAGCACTCGGCTCAGAGATCGACCGATCCTATCCCAATCGGCCTCGCACCGGCGAGACTCTCCTGACTGCAGCACTTCGATACCGGAATCTGACGGCCATCGACGCATTGCTTGAAGCGGATGCCGATCCGCATGCCCTCATCGATCCGAATAATTCGTCTTCGCAGGCAGTTCACTGGACCTTCTTTTATCTGCTGCTGACTGATCGCGGACCATGGATAGAGGCCGAGGATCGGTACGACAGCACCTTCGCCAACGATGGGCTGGCGCTCTATCTGAAGCATGGTGGCGATCCGAATCACTTTCCGCCGGAAAACGCAGATCCGCCATTGGGCGAGACGCTCGGCGGTAACCTGAAGGGTTTCGAGATGCTGCTCGACGCCGGCGCCGACCCTTGGTCGCGGAACAGTAAGGGAAATCCTTGGCTGATGGACCTTGCAATCTACAGCAGCAAGATTGCCACGCCTTACATCCAGCGCTTGGCGGAACGAGGGTTTTATGACGATATAACCGACGATCAGGCGGATAGAATTCTCCAGTCGGCAAACAGGCGTCTCCGGACCGCGACCGATTTGAGTGAGGCTGCTCCTGCCAAGGCCTATTACGGGGATCTCGGCGACTATGCCTTCGCTATAAGGCTGCTGATCGAACGTTCTGGACGCGACGTGCTGAGAAATTCGGAGGTCTACCGCCGACTTTATATCGACAGTCGTCTTCGGGAGTAAGCGCCGACCCGGACGGCAGGTTTTGGATATTCCATCCCGGTGGTCAGATGTCTGTTTCGGGGTCGTGAGCGGATGCGGGTGTTATTAAGACTACAAGCCAATGCTCTGAAGCGAGCGGATATATAGGCCTGTAACACCCCTCATCCGACCTCGCTTCGCTCGGCCACCTTCTCCCACAAGGGGAGAAGGAAGGGGCGCACCGCCCTTAGAAATACGCCTGCAGCGGTCGCACTTCCAGGCTTCCTGCTTTGAGTGCCGCGATGGCTTCGGCGACGGCCTCCGCGCCGGCCATTGTCGTGTAATACGGCACCTTTTGCATCAGCGTGGCGCGGCGCAGGGACTTTGAATCCGAGACCGCCTTCTGGCCATCGGTCGTGTTGAAGACGAGCTGGACCTGACGGTTGCGGATGGCGTCCTCGATATGCGGACGGCCTTCGAGCATCTTGTTGATCTTTTCCGCCTCAACCCCGTTTTCTTTCAGGAACCGCGCGGTGCCGCCCGTTGCAAGCACGCGGAAGCCGAGTTCGGCGAGGCGCTTGACGGGCTTGAGGATGCGGGCCTTATCTTCGTCGCGGACCGAGACGAACAGCGTGCCCGAGCGCGGCAGGTCGACGCCCGCGCCAAGCTGCGCCTTTGCAAAGGCAAGCGCGTAGTCGCGGTCGAGGCCCATGACCTCGCCGGTCGACTTCATTTCCGGCCCGAGCAGCGTGTCGACGCCGGCAAAGCGCGCGAAGGGGAAGACGGCTTCCTTGACGGCGATGTGGCCGAGATCGGCCGCGTTCGGCTTGTCGCCATAGGGCGCGTAGGCCGCGTCGAGCGTTTCGCCGGCCATGATGCGCGCGGCGATCTTGGCGATTGGGCGGCCGATAGTCTTGGCGACGAAGGGCACGGTGCGTGAGGCGCGGGGGTTGACCTCCAGAACGAAGATCTCGTCGTTCTTGATCGCGTATTGCACGTTCATCAGGCCGCCGACATGGAGCGCCTTTGCAAGCGCCGCCGTCTGGCGTTCGAGCTCGGCGACGGTCTCCTTCGAGAGCGAATGAACCGGCAGCGAGCAGGCGCTATCGCCCGAATGGATGCCGGCCTCCTCGATATGCTCCATGATGCCCGAAACGTAGACGTTGTCGCCGTCGCACAGGCAGTCGACATCGACCTCGATGGCTTCCGACAGATAGGTGTCGAACAAAAGCGGGTTCTTGCCGAGCAGCGTGTTGATCTGGCCGGTCTTGTCGTTCGGGTATTTCTGCTTGATGTCTTCCGGCACGAGGCCGGGAACGGTGTCGAGCAGGTAGGTCTGCAGCATCGATTCATGATGGATGATCTGCATGGCGCGGCCGCCGAGCACGTAGGACGGGCGCACGACCAGCGGGAAGCCGAGCTCGGAGGCGACGGTGCGCGCCTGCTCGACCGACCAGGCGATGCCGTTTTTCGGCTGCTTGAGGCCAAGCTTCACGAGCAGTTTCTGGAAACGGTCGCGGTCTTCGGCAAGGTCGATCATGTCGGGCGAGGTGCCGAGGATAGGGATACCGGCCTTCTCGAGCGCGTCGGCGAGCTTGAGCGGGGTCTGCCCGCCGAACTGGACGATGACGCCGTGCAGTGTGCCGGCCTTTTGTTCGGCACGCAGGATTTCAAGCACGTCCTCGGCCGTCAGCGATTCGAAATAGAGACGGTCGGACGTGTCGTAATCGGTCGAGACGGTTTCGGGGTTGCAGTTGATCATGATCGACTCGTAGCCCGCGTCGGCCAGCGCGAAGCAGGCGTGGCAGCAGCAATAGTCGAACTCGATGCCCTGGCCGATGCGGTTCGGTCCGCCGCCGAGGATGACGACCTTCTTCTTATCCGAAACCTTGGCCTCGTCGGCGAGCGCGCCCGCAAAGGGCACCTCATAGGTCGAATACATATAGGCCGTCGGCGAAGCGAATTCGGCCGCGCAGGTGTCGATGCGCTTGTAGACCGGATGCACATCAAGGGTTTCGCGCAGCCTGGCGACGTCCTCGGCATCCTTGCGGGTGAGCGACGCGAGGCGGGCGTCGGAAAAGCCCATGGCCTTCAGCATGCGCAAATTCTGCGCGTCACCCGGCAGGCCGTGCTCGCGGATGCGCGCCTCCATGGCGATGATCGCGCCGATCTGGTCAAGGAACCACGGATCGATCTTGCACATCTGGTGGACGTCTTCGAGCGAGGTGCCCATGCGGATCGCCTGCGCGACCATGCGCAGACGGTCGGGCGTCGGCGTGCCGAGCGCGGCGCGAATGGCGTTCTTGTCGTCGCCTTGTCCGATGCCGGGAATTTCGATCTCGTCGAGGCCGGTAAGCCCGGTTTCAAGGCCGCGAAGAGCTTTTTGCAGCGATTCCGCAAAGGTACGGCCGATGGCCATGACCTCGCCGACCGACTTCATCGCGGTGGTGAGCGTCGTGTCCGCGCCGGGGAATTTTTCGAAGGCGAAGCGCGGGATTTTGGTGACGACGTAGTCGATCGACGGTTCGAACGAGGCGGGCGTCGCGCCGCCGGTGATGTCATTGTCGAGTTCGTCGAGCGTGTAGCCGACAGCCAGACGCGCGGCGACCTTGGCGATCGGGAAGCCGGTGGCCTTGGAGGCGAGGGCGGAGGAGCGCGAGACGCGCGGGTTCATCTCGATGACGACGAGGCGGCCGTTTTCCGGGTTCACGGCGAACTGGACGTTCGAGCCGCCGGTTTCGACGCCGATCTCGCGCAGCACCGCGAGCGAAGCGTTGCGCATCATCTGGTATTCCTTGTCCGTCAGCGTCAAAGCCGGCGCGACGGTGATCGAGTCGCCCGTATGGACGCCCATCGGATCGAGATTTTCGATCGAGCAGATGATGATGCAATTGTCCGCACGGTCGCGGACGACTTCCATCTCGTATTCCTTCCAGCCGAGGACGCTTTCCTCGATCAGGACTTCGGTCGTCGGGGAGGCATCGAGGCCGGAATTGATGATCTCGAAAAATTCGGCGCGGTTGTAGGCGATGCCGCCGCCGGTGCCGCCCATGGTGAAGGAAGGGCGGATGATCGCGGGCAGGCCGACATGGTCGAGCGCCTGCGCGGCGATGCCCATGGCGTGGGAGATGTAACGCTGCTTGCGGTCGCCTTCGCCGAGATTCCATTCGGTTTCGAGCGCGTCGAGTGCCGTATCGAGGTCGGCGGGGTTGGACGCTTTCAACTCCGTGCGGCGGGCTTCATGCGCGCGCTTGTCGGCGTCCTTTGCCTCAGACGCGTTGGCGAGCATGGATTTGGGCGTTTCGAGGCCGATCTTGGCCATCGCCTCGCGAAAGAGCGAACGGTCCTCGGCCTTGTCGATCGCCTCGGCGTTTGCGCCGATCATCTCGACATTGTAGCGCTCCAGGACACCCATGCGGCGCAGCGACAGGGCCGTGTTCAGCGCGGTCTGGCCGCCCATGGTCGGGAGCAGCGCGTCCGGGCGCTCCTTGGCGATGATCTTGGCGACGACTTCAGGGGTGATCGGCTCGATATAGGTCGCGTCGGCCAGCTCCGGATCGGTCATGATCGTCGCCGGGTTGGAGTTGACCAGGATGATGCGGTAGCCCTCGGCCTTCAGCGCCTTGCAGGCCTGCGTGCCCGAATAGTCGAATTCGCATGCCTGGCCGATGACGATGGGGCCGGCCCCGATGATCAGGATGGACTTGATATCGGTGCGTTTCGGCATGGCTCGTCTCTGCGCGTATGACCGCGATCCGGCAGCTTTCGCGACCGGTGCGGTTCAGTTTCTTCTGTCAGGCTAGGAGCGCCTTATACGGGCAGATGTGGCCATACGTAACCCCAAAATTCAACTTCCCGCAGGCTTTTGTCACGCGCCTGCGGAAAGCTTCAACCCGACGATGCCGGACACGAGGAGCAGGATCGAGACGATCCGGCCGAGAGTCGCCGCTTCGCCCATGAACATGACGCCGACGACAAACGCGCCCGCCGCGCCGATGCCGGTCCAGATCGCATAGGCCGTGCCGAGCGGCAGCGCCTTCAGCGACATGGACAGAAACGCGAAGCTGATGATCATCGCGACGATCGTGAGCGCGGTCGGTCCGAACTTCGTGAAGCCTTCGGAGTATTTCATCGACGTCGCCCAAACGACCTCGAACAAACCCGCGATGCCGAGAAAGATCCATGCCATGATCGAATACCTCAAATAAAAAGCCGCATGATTTGCGGCGGATGCGTTATTATATATATCCGACCAGACGGTTTGAAAAAAGGATAGTGTGGGACGAAAGCGCACAATCGACCGGGACGCAATCCTGAACGCGGCCGAGGAAGTGATCAGCGAATCGGGGGCAGGCCAACTGACCTTCGATGCCGTGGCGGCGCGCGCAGGCGTTTCGAAAGGCGGCGTCCTTTATTGTTTTCCGAGCAAGCCGGCGCTGATCGCGGCGATGACCGAGCGCGACCTGAAGCGCTTCGAGGCGGAGGTGGCTGAGCGGCTGCCGCGCGGCGATGGCGATCTGCGCGCGCAGCTTCGCGCCCGGATTGAAGCGACGCATGGTGAGAGCACGGCGATGGCGGCGCGGGCCGCAAGCCTGATGGCCGCGCTGGTGGAGACGAAGGACGAAGCGGGAATTCTGCGCGAGGACTATGAAGGGCGGCTGGACGCCTTCGGCGACGATGCCGAAGGCCGGCGCATGCGGCTGGCTTTTCTTGCCTGCGAGGGCGCATTCATGCTGCGCGGGCTGGGCATCGCGGCGATCAATGACGACAGTTGGGATTCGATCTTCGCCGATATTGTCGACCTGATCGCGGAGAAGCGCGCTGGAAAGTGATCCGGGAACGGTGAACAAATGTCGTTGCGGAGGGTTGAAGCTGGCAAGCGGGAACGGCCAACATCTGGAGCCTACGATGAGCGACAAGACCCTTTCCGATCTTTCACAGAAAATGCGCGAGATCGACATCACCATGTTGATGACGCGTACGAATGACGGCTCGATCGCCGGGCGTCCGATGAGCAACAACGGCGAAGTCGATTACGACGGCGATTCCTATTACTTCACCTTACTTCACCTGGGACGACGCGCGAATGGTGACGGATATAGAAGCCGATCCCGCGGTGTCGCTCGCCTTTCAGGGCGAAGACATGTTCATGGTCACCATTCAGGGCAAGGCTTTGGTCATCCGCGACAAGGCGCAGTTCGAAGCACACTGGAACAGCGACCTCGACGAATGGTTCGAGGACGGCATCGAAACTGACGGCGTGGTGATGATCAAGGTCAGCGCCGATCGGGTCCACTACTGGGACGATGAGGACGACGGCGAAATCAAGCTTTGATCCGGTCGATCGCGGTGTGCTCCTGGCCTGCCCTTGCGGCAGCCAAGACCGACGAGACTTGACGATCCATGTCCGTGCGTCGATTGATCGATGGGAGCGAAGGAGGGACGCGATGATCGACAAGGCGACGGCAGCGAAGACGATACTGGATGCGGCCGATGGCGGCGGGCAGATGGCACCGATCACGGACGAGGATGGCGCATTCGCGCTCAACGACGCCTATGGGGTGGCGGACGCGGTTTTGAGGACGCGCATCGCGCGCGGCGAGAACGTCGTCGGCTGGAAGATCGGCTTCACCAACCGCAACATCTGGGACGAGTATGGCGTTCACGCACCGATCTGGGGCGCGATGTACGATACGACCGTGCGCGAGGTGCATGGACCGACCGAATGCGTTCTTTCCGGCCTGATCGAGCCGCGCATCGAGCCGGAGATCGTGCTGCGGCTCGCACGACGCCCGGAGCCGGGCATGGACGAAAAGGCGCTGATGGCGTGCGTCGATGCCGTTGGGCATGGCTTCGAAATCGTTCAGTCGATCTATCCGCAGTGGCGGTTTCGCGCGGCCGATACTGTCGCTGCCTTCGCGCTGCACGGGCGCTACGTTCACGGACCGCTGGTGGCGGTGGACGATGCCGGCGAATGGCTTCGACGACTTGGCGATTTCCGGGTGACGCTTTTGCGCGATGGCGAGGAAATCGACGAGGGCGAGGCACGCGATGTTCTCGGCGGGCCGCTTTCGGCGCTTCGGCACATGATCGACGGCATGGCTGCAACACCGTTGTCGCGCGGTGTCGAGCCCGGCGATCTGGTGACGACCGGAACGGTGACGCGCGCCTTTCCGGTTGGACCGGGCGAGCGCTGGTCGACGCGCCTGTCCGGCCTGCCGTTTGCCGAAATGGATGTTACCTTCGCTGGGTAATCGTCATTGCATCTCGATGCCGGCCTCGTCGATGATCGCCGCATATTTTGCGATCTCGGCATCGATGAAGTCGGCAAATTCGGCAGGTGAGGATGGGCTTGCCTCCGCTCCTTGCGCGGCGAGCGCTTCGCGGAAACGGTCCGATTCGAGGACCGTGCGGATTTCGGCATTGAGGCGTTCGATGGCCGGCTGAGGTGTGCCGGCAGGCGCGAGTACCCCGAACCACGTCGTGATGTCGAAATCGGCAAAGCCGGATTCCACCATCGTCGGCAAATCCGGTGCAAACGGCGTGCGCTCTGCGGTCGTAACGGCCAGCGGGCGGACCGAACCTGCATCGATATGGCTCGACGCGGAGGCCAGATTGTCGAAGATGAAATCGACCTCGCCGGCCAGAACCGCCTGCATGGCGGCGGCAGAGCCCTGATAGGGAATGTGGGTCGCGTCGATGCCGGCTGCGACGTTCAGTAGCTCGCCTGCCAGATGTCCGGCACTGCCGATCGAGCCGGACGAGAACATGAAGCCGTCCTCATCGGCCTTCGCGCTTTCGATGAAATCGGCAACCGTCTCGGCATCCATGTCGGCATTGACGACAAGTACGTTGGGCGTGCGCGCGACGAGTGAAACGGGCTCGAAATCGGCGACGGGGTCGAACGGCATGTCGCGATAGAGGCTGACATTCACGCCATGCGTGGACAGGGCGCCGAGGACGAGCGTGTAGCCGTCGGCCTCGCTCTTTGCCACATGATCCGCGCCGATATTGCCGCCTGCGCCCGGCCGGTTCTCGACGATGACGCGCTGGCCGAAGGACGGCTCCATGCCGGCGGCGAGCAGCCGTGCCGCCACATCGAGCGTGCCGCCGGGCGGGAAGGGGACGACCAGCGTGACCGGCCGCTCTGGATAGGTGCCTTGCGCGTGAGCCAATGATGCGGAAAGGGCGACAAGGCAAGCAGTGAGCGCGGCGGCAGCGCGAATGGTCATCGGTATCTCCTCCTGAATTCTTACGGCGATGGCCGGACGCGGGACCATATAGAAGACGAAGCCAAGGTCAAAGCCAGCGGGCGCGCACCGCCGCCACATAGGGCCGGCTGACGGGAACGCGCGCGCCGGTCGACAGGATGATCGTCAGGCGGCCATCGTCGCGCTCGACGGTTTTTACGGCGGCATCGGAAACCCAGTGCGAGCGGTGGACCTGCATGCCGGGGATTGTTCCAAGTTCGTCGAGCGCATCCGAAAAGCGGATCAGCACCAGTTCGCGGCCGCGCGAGGTCGTGACCTCGACGTAATGATCCTGGACGGCCAGATGCAGCGGCGCGGCGCGGATCGAAGGGTTCAGGCGGCGCAGGAAGGGCGTTTCCGGCGCACCTGCCGGCGACGCGTCGGCGGGCGACAGTTCCTTGCCCATGGACAGCCAGGTGAGAGCACAGAACAGCACCGATAGGACGAGGCCGGTGAAGACCGCCGCAGTGTAGCTCGCTCCGGTGATCGGGTTGCCGAAAGTCGCCGCGCCAAGGCCCTGCGTGACGAGCGCTATGAGTGGGGCGGCGGCGACGGCTCCGACCATCATGCGGGCGAGGCGATTTTCCATGCGCCGTTCCAAAAGCGCATCGGCGATGACGACGCAGACGAGCGCGCAGGCCCAGGCGCCGGTGTGAAGGACCAGCCAGAAGCCGAAGCGGGGAGCTGCAGCGAGGCGTTCTGCCGTGCCGTACGGCCCGGTGACCCAGAAGATGAGAACGACCGCGAGAAACGTTGCCCATAGGCGCGGCGAGCGCAGAAGGACGTGCAATTCACGAAGCGCGGATTGCACGAATTGGCCGTTCACGAACTGCACTCCGTCATCTGCGCCTTCACGTTTGATGCCGAAGGATGGTTGGACGAACAAGGGCAGGAATTCAACCTTTGCCCGACAAGGAATGTGCCATGTCCGCCGTTACGCTTCTCGATGCGCCGCTTGCCGTCCAGTTTCACGTCGCGACCGTCGTGCCCGCCGCGATTTTGGGTGCGTGGTTGCTGGCGCGGCCGAAGGGAACGCGCAGCCACAGAACGCTCGGGAAAATATGGATGGGACTGATGCTGGTGACCTCCCTGTCCACCTTTTTCATCCATGAAATTCGGCTGGTCGGGGATTTCAGCCCGATACATCTCATCTCGATCTATGTGATCGTCAGTTGCTTCACGGCCGTGCGTGCCGCCCGACGGCACAACATCACCGCGCATCGACGCATGGTGGCGGGGATGTATCTGGGTGGCATCGTTATTGCGGGCGCGTTCACGTTCCTGCCTGGGCGCATCATGAGCACGAGCCTGATCTCGCTGGCCTCAGGTTCGGGGAGCATCGTGCTGGTAGCGGCGCTTGCGTTTGCCTTCATTGCGGCAGGGATGCTGGCCATCCGCGAGATGGGTTTCGGCAAGAAGCGAGCCGCTTGAACCTTTCGCCGCTTTCGCTCGTTTAGCGTAGCTATCGCATCGCGATGCGCTAATATGACGGTGCGGCCACAAGGCCGGAAAAAGCGAGGGCAGCCGATGCGCTGGAGAGGTCGCCGCGAAAGTTCCAATATCGACGACAGGCGCGGGCAGGGGCCAGCGCGCATCCCGGGCGGATTGGGCGGCGGCGGACCGCGCATCCCGATCCCCATCGGACGCGGCGGCGGCATAGGCGGCCTCGTGCTTATCGTCGCCCTGTTTATCATCCTGCCCGCCATCGGCATCAATCCCGGCGATCTCCTGAACGGCGGGGGCGGTACGACGCAGACGACGGATCAACGGCAGGCACCGCCCGCCAATGACGAGGCCGCGCAGTTCGTCGGCGTCGTTCTGGCCGAGACAGAGGATGTCTGGAACGGCATTTTCGAGGCCGAAGGCGAGACCTATGAGGAGCCGACGCTCGTCATGTTCTCCGGCGCGGTGCAATCGGCATGCGGCACGGCGTCTTCGGCGGTCGGTCCGTTCTACTGCCCCGGCGACCGGCAGGTCTATATCGACCTTTCCTTCTTCGACGAGCTTGCCAGCCGCTTCGGCGCGTCCGGCGATTTCGCGCAGGCCTATGTGATCGCGCATGAGGTCGGCCATCACGTCCAGAACCTGACGGGCGTATTGCCGGATTTCAACCGTCAACGACAGAGCATGAGCGAGACGCAGGCCAACGAGATGTCGGTGCGGGTGGAGTTGCAGGCGGACTGCTATGCGGGCGTTTGGGCGCATTTCACCGAGCAGCGCGGACTACTCGAGGCCGGCGACATCGACGAGGCGCTGAACGCGGCGCATCAGATCGGCGACGACACGCTCCAGCGCCGCACGCAGGGGCAGGTGGTTCCCGACAGCTTCACGCACGGATCATCCGAGCAGCGGCAGACATGGTTCACGCGCGGCTATGAAAGCGGCCGGCTCGACCAGTGCGATACGCTGTCGGGGCAGATTTAAGCGGGTTCCGGGATCGTCGTGTCCGGGGATTACTCCGCCAGCGCCGGCTCGCCCTGACGCTCGCGGATGAGGTTCACGAAGCGGCGGAAGAGATAGTGTGAATCCTGCGGGCCGGGCGAGGCCTCGGGATGGTGCTGGACCGAGAACACCGGCTTGCCGGAAAGCGCGATGCCGCAATTCGAGCTGTCGAACAGCGAAACGTGAGTCTCTTCAACGCCTTGCGGCAGGGACTTCGAATCCACCGCGAAGCCGTGGTTCATCGACACGATCTCGACCTTGCCGGTGGTGTGATCCTTAACCGGGTGGTTCGCGCCATGGTGGCCCTGATGCATCTTGACTGTCTTTGCGCCGAGCGCGAGGGCGAGCAACTGATGGCCAAGGCATATGCCGAAGACAGGCAGGCCGGAGGCGACCAGATCGTTGATGACCGGCACGGCATAGTCGCCGGTCGCAGCCGGATCACCCGGGCCGTTCGACAGGAAGACGCCGTCCGGCTTCATCGCGAGGATCGTCGCCGCGTCGGTGGTTGCCGGAACGATGGTGATCTTCGCGCCGAGACCCGCGATAAGGCGCAGGATGTTGCGCTTCACCCCGTAGTCGATGGCGACGACATGCATGGTCGGTTCGCCTTGCGCGCCGGTGCCCTCGTTCCACACCCACGGCGTCTCGGTCCATGTGGATGACTGGCCGGAAGAAGCCTCTTTCGCAAGATCGAGGCCGATAAGGCCCGACCATGCGGCCGCCTTGGCCTTCAGCGCCGCGACATCGAAATTTCCGGCCGGGTCATGCGCGATGACGGCGTTCTGCGCACCGCGTTCGCGGATCAGTGCGGTCAGCGCGCGCGTGTCCAGATTGCAGATCGCAACGATGCCGCGCGCCTTCAGCCAGGCGTCGAGGTCTCCGGCGGAGCGGTAGTTCGAGGGCGGCGTGATATCCGCCTTGAAGATCGCGCCGACCGCGCCGTGGCGGGCCGCAGGCGTCAAATCCTCGATGTCCTCGTCATTGGCACCGATATTGCCGATATGCGGGAAGGTGAAGGTGACGATCTGGCCGAGGTAGGACGGGTCGGTCAGGATTTCCTGATAGCCGGTCAGCGCCGTGTTGAAGACCACTTCGGCTACGCGCTCTCCGGTTGAGCCAGCGCCCTTGCCCTCGATGACGGTGCCGTCGGCAAGCACCAGAAGGGCGGTCGGCTTTTGCGTGCTCCAGGGGGCGGTTCCAGCGTCCATAGCCATCTCCAGATCGGTTTAGGGGGCGGTGCGCGCCCTTGAATCACAGGTGCGTTTCGGGCCATATGCGCAGCGAAACGCGCGGGTCGTGCTCTCCATATGGAGACACCCCGAGCGATAGCCAAGCCGGTCCAAGCAGGTGGCGGACCATAGGGCAGGGCCAAAGCCGGGTCAATCACTCCGAACCCTTATACAGCGGCCTTACGGTCGAACATGAAAGAAACACGATGCGCGACAAAATCGCCGAAGCGTTGAAGCAAGCTCTCAAGAGCCACGAAAAAAGACGCGTCTCGACGCTGCGCCTGATCCAGGCGGCCATCACCGACCGCGACATCGCCAATCGCGGCGTCGGCAAGGAGCCGGTGAACGACGAGGAAATCCTCCAGATCCTGTCGAAGATGGTCAAGCAGCGCGAGGAATCGGCCAAGGCCTTCGAAGAGGGCGCCCGGCTTGAACTTGCTGCGCAGGAGCGCGAGGAAATCGAGATCGTGCGCGAGTTCCTGCCCGTTCAGATGAGCGAGGACGAAATCCGCAAGGCGGCTCAGGATGCGATCGCAGAAGTCGGCGCGGAAGGGCTGCGCGATATGGGCAAGGCGATGGCCGTCCTGAAGGAGCGCTATCCGGGCAAGATGGATTTCGCAAAGGCAAGCGCGACGATCAAAGCGCTGCTGGCGTAGCGACAAGGGGCCTCGTGCGCGAGGCCCACTTGACCCTAGTTCACGAAAACCCGTCCCGAGCGCACGCCGCCATAGGGGCCGGTTCGGTCGACGCCAACGCCAGCGGCGGTTCCGCGCGCGTCGATCCGGTCATCTGTGATGGTGGCCGTGCCAGCGACGCCGCCGACGGCGCAGCCCGACAGCACCGCGAGGCATGCGGCGATCGCAATCATCCTAGCCAAAGAGCTTCTCCCCCTGTTCGTCGATCACCTGCTTGGCCTTGCGCACGGAGGTATCCGTCGCGTCGTCGAGCGAGGGAAAACGGTCGGCGCGGATCAGGCGATGTTCCTTCAACTCGCCGGCGACCTCCTTCGTCACGATCGCGCAGGTCTGGTATTGCCCGGCTTCGGAAAAAGGCTGCGGGCGGATCGTGAAGCCCTTGTATTCGATCGGCTCGGCCGATGCGGCGGCGAGCTCGCCGGCGCTTCCCCCAAACAGCTTCTTCCAGAACGACATGGCGAACTCCCGATTTGGAGGCATTGATGAACGTGGCCGCGTCATAGGCCAAAAATCAGGCGAGATGAAGCACGACCTCGCGCCGATGCGGCTGCGTCCGGTGTTCGAAGAGATAGACGCCCTGCCATGTGCCAAGCAGCAACCGGCCGTTTGCAACGGGAATCGAGAGCGAGACGGATGTCAGCGCCGACTTGATGTGCGCCGGCATGTCGTCCGGTCCTTCGAGGCGGTGGACGAGATAATCCATCGCCGGATCGTCGGCGGGCGGGACGAGGCGGGCAAAGAAGGCGTCGAGATCGCGGCGCACATCCGGATCGGCATTTTCCTGAATGAGAAGCGAGCAGGACGTGTGACGCACGAAGATCGTCAAAAGCGCAGCGCCGGATGAGTGCGTTGCACGAACGAATTCGGCGGCGGCTTCGGTGAATTCATAAAGACCCGCACCGCGTGTGGGCAGTGTGATCGTCGTCTGGTGCGCCATCAATCGTCCGCTGAGGCCGGTTCGAAACGCAGATATCCGACAATCTTTCCCTTGTGGTCTTTTCGATCTGACGGATGCAACTGCCCGTCATTGACGGCGACGCATTCGAAGTCGAACGGGCTGACGCCGTCGAGGCAGGCGGCGTTGATGCCATATTGGCTCGGATCGGAGCGCCGGCGGTGATGGGTGTAGATGCCGCAGCGCGAGCAAAACCAGTGTTCGGCGACGTTGGTGTTGAACTGATAGAGCGTCAGTGCATCCTTGCCGCTCTCGATCTCGAAGTCATCGACGGCGGCCGAAATCGCGACCGCACCGCGCATGGCGCAAAAGGTGCAGTCGCATCGCCGCGCGGTTTTCAGCCCGTCGGCAAGGCGCGCCTTGAAGCGCACCGTTCCGCAATGGCAACCACCCGCCGTCCAGTTCTCGTCCGTCATAGCCGCCTCGCTTTCTCATTTCTACGCAACAGGCAGCGATGATCGCAGGCTCCAGCAGAGAAGGCCAGAGCCTGCCTTTCACGATCAGAAAGAGGAAAGAACGAAACGCCGGTTGGGCGCCACAGGCGGGCGGTTGTTATGGTCATAGAGCGCGACGAACTTGTCGATATCGGCAGCCGCGACCTTGATCGGCTCCTTGGCGACCATCCAGTCTACGATTTCGCTGCATGGCGGCGTGGTCAGCGAGCCTTCATATGCGAAATAGTCCAGATGTTCCGGAAGAAAGGCATTGGGGTCGATACGGTCGTCACTGATGCGCTCGCCATTGTCGGCCGGAAACTCGTCCGCAAGCTGCGCGAAAGCCTCGTTCGTGCCGCCCGGCTCGACGAACACGCCCAATACACCGAGTGCGTCCGTATCGACGCTTTTGTGCACGAAGTGGATTTCGAGCGGGTATGACTTGCCGTCGACGCGGTGTTCGCTCTGTGCATGAAAGTGCATCTGCAAGAGTTCGTAACGATGGCCATCGCGCTCCAGGAAACTGCCGGCCGGCATGTCGACCTGCACCGTATGGCCAGTATTGACGACGCTCGTTCCCTTTGCCGAGTGCCAGTCGATATCGAGCACGGGCAATTCGGCCTTGATCGTATCCTTGATATCGATGGGCGATTGCTGATAGCCGCCGCATGCCGAATTTTCCGACGCCAGATCGCTCCAATGATCCGGACCCTCTGCGCCGGAATAGCTCCACCCAGCGGATTCGCTGAATGCAGCCGAAGCGGAAAAAATCAGAGCAAGCGTGGTGCCGGCCAGTGCGGCCGTTCTTAGGGAATGCATCGTTTCATACCTTCCGTTGGTCGAGGACACCCAGACACCAACAGCGGGCCGGACCCTCGCCGAAAGGCAAGAGCCTTGATCGGGTCAATATTGTGACCGAATTTAACATGGCGTTATCGGGACGTGCCCACACTCACTCCGAACTGTAAGCGGCGGCGAATTCCTCGCTGGGCGCGATC
Source organism: Aliihoeflea sp. PC F10.4 (assembly GCF_054612275.1). Taxonomy (NCBI): domain Bacteria; kingdom Pseudomonadati; phylum Pseudomonadota; class Alphaproteobacteria; order Hyphomicrobiales; family Phyllobacteriaceae; genus Aliihoeflea; species Aliihoeflea sp. PC F10.4. Next base: position 613,679 of record NZ_JBTSWH010000001.1, read on the forward strand.
GGCGTGATGATGTCGATGAGGACACCGTTCGGATCGGATGTGATGAAATGGCGCTGCCCGAATGCCTCGTCGCGCAGGGACAGAAGGATCGGAAGTCCCGCCGTCTCGGCTTTTTCATATTCAGCGTCGACATCCTTCACCTCGAAATTAAGGATCAGGCCCGACACCTTGCCACGGCCGACGGCGGGGATCGTCTCGTGCTCGCCATCGAGAATGGCAAGGTTGACCCGTCGGTCTTCGAGCGATTTCAGGTGCACGTACCAATCGCTTTCGAAGACGGGCTTGAAGCGAAAATGGCGTACATAGAACGCGGTCGTACCAGCGACATCGCCGGTCATAATCACGGGATAGTAGCTGGTCACCTTCATGACTTTCCCTTTCGCTGGAAACACATACAATCTGCATGTGAGTTTGAAATAACATACAGGCTGTATGTATGCAAGTTAGTGGTGGACGCAGAAGCAATGCCGCGCGCGCCGAGGCGACGCGAGGCGAACTGATACGGGCGGGCAGGGCGCTGTTCGTCGACAAGGGATATGCGGACACCGGGACGCCGGAGCTGGTCGCGGCGGCGGGCGTCACGCGCGGCGCGCTCTACCATCATTTCGCAGACAAGCAGGCGTTGTTTCGCGCCGTGGTCGAAGTTGAATCGGCGGCCGTCGCCGATGCGATCACCGATGCCGCGCCCGATACGATGGATGCGATCGAGGCGCTCAATGCGGGCAGCGATGCGTTTTTGGCGGCGATGAAGGAGGCCGGACGCGTGCGGCTTCTGCTTCTCGACGGGCCTGCCGTTCTGGGACGTGCGGCGATGGATGAGATCGACCTGCGCAACAGCGGGCGGACATTGCGCGAGGGGCTGGCGATCGCCATGCGCGAGGGGGCGATACGCCGTTTGCCGCTGGATGCGCTGACCGTGCAGCTATCGGCCGTGTTCGATCGCGCTGCGCTGGCGGTGGCAAATGGGGCGGATGCCGATGATCAGCGCAAGGCGATCGGGGCGATCATCGAGGGGTTGCGCAGATAAGTTCCCTAAATCCCTTCGAAGAATTTTTCATCGAGTGATATTTCTTCAACTAGATGAACCTGCACACCGAGTTTTCGCTCTTTCAATAAAGCGCAAAGGTGTTCTCCATCAATCAGATCAATTGCGGGTGCACCATCACGTGTGGATTCTTTCCGAGCTTCTGACGTAAAGGTGCCAGTCGTAATTATTAACCCCTTATCGGCTCTGCCTACCATTGCACCACGGAAGTCACGGACTACACTTGCAGAAACGGATCCCTTCCATCGCTTGCATTGGAAAAGAACTTGAAATGATACGAGGTTCATCCGCAGAACCCCAATACCATCAATCCCACCATCGGCAGGGCGCCCGGTTACTTCGACGCGAATGAACCCTGACTCGCGCAATAGTCGCTGGCAGAGACGTTCAAAGGCCGCAGGATGCATGGAGCCAAGAAGTCCAAGCAATTTTTCGGTCCAAGAAATCTCGTGTATTTCGGTATCGAGTTCTTCTTGATCCAATTCTGATGCGGTTGCGGCATTTTTGCGAGCTGCATGGACTTTTCGAAAAACGCCTTTTGCTTCTGTTTCCGAAACTTTTTCGCCAGCTTCTGTGAGCGACCACACGCCACGCTCGCTATTTTCCAAAGCGCCATACTTTTTGAGATATGTTCGCACCCAGGCCAGTCGATACTGGAATTCGGTGCGTCCGGTCTCGCCATGTGGAATAGAGAGCTGATGTTCGGTCATCGCCATCAAATCGGCGGTGCCTTCCTCTATCTCTTCGATCGTGGCCGACCCGCCGCGCTTTCGGATGACCTGCAATACAGGAAAAACATACTCGTCATATTTTGGCAGGTCTCTTTTTTTCGCCAAAGTCGGCTCCGGGCAGAAATGCAAAAGTCCCCGGAGCATGCCGGGGACTTGAAATATCCTAGCTGTCGAGGAACGAGCGCAGCTTGCGCGACCGCGACGGGTGCTTGAGCTTGCGCAGCGCCTTGGCCTCGATCTGGCGGATACGCTCGCGCGTGACCGAGAACTGCTGGCCGACTTCTTCCAGCGTGTGGTCGGTGTTCATGCCGATGCCGAAGCGCATGCGCAGGACGCGTTCCTCGCGCGGCGTCAGCGAAGCCAGAACACGCGTGGTCGTCTCGCGCAGATTGGCCTGGATCGCCGCGTCGATCGGCAGGATCGCCATCTTGTCCTCGATGAAGTCGCCGAGGTGCGAATCTTCCTCGTCGCCGACCGGCGTTTCGAGCGAAATCGGCTCCTTGGCGATCTTCAGGACCTTGCGGACCTTTTCGAGCGGCATGGCAAGCTTTTCGGCCAGCTCTTCCGGAGTCGGCTCGCGGCCGATCTCGTGAAGCATCTGGCGCGAGGTGCGCACGATCTTGTTGATCGTCTCGATCATGTGGACCGGGATACGGATCGTACGGGCCTGATCAGCGATCGAACGCGTGATCGCCTGCCTGATCCACCAGGTCGCATAGGTCGAGAACTTGTAGCCGCGACGATACTCGAACTTGTCGACCGCCTTCATCAGGCCGATATTGCCTTCCTGAATCAAATCAAGGAACTGCAGGCCGCGGTTCGTGTATTTCTTCGCGATAGAGATCACGAGACGCAGATTGGCCTCGACCATTTCCTTCTTGGCGATGGCAGCTTCGCGCTCGCCCTTCTGGACCTGATTCACGATCTTGCGGAATTCGAGGATCGAAATCGCCGTCTCGGTAGCAAGGTTCTGGATCTCGCCACGAATGTCGCGGATCGTCTCCTTCTCGTTCTTGGCGAATTCCTTCCAGCCGCGCGCCGACAGGTTGGCGATCGACTTCATCCAGTTCGGATCGAGTTCCGAACCCTGATATTGCTGGAGGAAATCCTCGCGGCGCACGCCGTAGCTTTCGGCCAGACGCAACAGGCGGCCCTCGTTCTGCACGAGGCGCTTGTTGATGTCGTAAAGCTGCTCGACGAGCGATTCGATGCGCGCATTGTTGAGCGACAGCGATTTTACCGCCGTGATCAGCTCGTCCTTGAGCTTCTTGTAGGAACGCTCCTGACTGGACGACAGCGCGCCGGTCTGGGCAAGGCGTGCCTCGACCTGCTGGTCCTGCAGCTTGCGCAGCTTCTTGTAGGTCGAGGCGATGACGTCGAGCGTGTCCATGACCTGCGGACGAAGCTCGGCCTCCATCGCGGCAAGCGACAGATTGGCCTCGTCTTCCTCGTCGTCCTCTTCCTCGCCGCGCGTATCGCCGCCGACATTGGTGATGTCGTCGTCGTCGCGGCGGCGCGACTTCTCATCGGTCTTCGGCTTGTTGTCTTCCTCGGTGCGCTCGACGACCGGCGCCTGCTCGGCCTCGGGGCCGGCATAAGTCGCCTCGAGGTCGATGATCTCGCGCAGGAGAACCTTCGCCTCGTTCAGTTCCTCGCGCCAGATGATGATCGCTTGGAAGGTCAGCGGGCTTTCGCAAAGCCCGGCGATCATCGTCTCGCGACCAGCCTCGATCCGCTTGGCGATGGCGATTTCGCCCTCGCGCGACAGAAGTTCGACCGAGCCCATCTCGCGCAGATACATGCGTACGGGATCGTCGGTGCGGTCCGTCGGCTCTTTCTTGGTCGTGGTCGCCGCAACGGCCGTGCCGGTCTGTTCGGCCAGCTCGTTCGCGTCTTCCTCGCTGTTTTCGCTTTCCTTCTCGCGATCGCCGTCCTCGGCATTCTCGTCGTCCTCGACGACGTTAATGCCCATATCCGACAGCATCGCCATCGTATCTTCGATCTGCTCGGACGTGACTTCCTCGGACGGAAGAACCGCGTTCAGCTCGTCCATCGTGACGAAACCGCGCTTCTTCGCGAGCTTGATCATCTTCTTGACAGCGTCGTCGGAAAGGTCGAGCAAGGGGCCGTCAGTGCCGCCCTCGCGTTCGTTTTCGACCTCTTCCTTCTCTTTAGTCGCCATATGCAGTTCTCCAGGCGGCCTTCCGGCCATTGGAAGCCCTAATGGGCCATCGTCATCAAGGACATGGATTAAGATCGCGCAAACCGCGCGCAGATTAGCGCCCGAACGCCGTTATCTAGTCGGTCGGCTAACCTCGGCAAGGATCGTGAGGGTATACGCCCGCTCAAAACCAGTGTGCCGTCCTTTAATCCGTCTTCAATCCGGGCAAGCCGCTCGATAAAGTTCGTGGCCGTCCTGATTCCGTCATTCAAGCGGAAGGTCAAGCGGCTGTGGCATGATTCGTGATAAAAAAGCGAATCAAATGCTCAAGACCCGATTTGGCAAAGCCAAATTCAGCCGCGGCCAGCTCGACCGGATTGCACCCCGAAGCCTTCGATAAGCGCCTCGGTGGCCTGCACGTCCCGCAACTGTGACTGAATATCGATCAGGTGACGGTAGTTTTCGTCCGTCGGGTCCGTCGCAAGCGCAGTCTCGGCCGCTTTGAGCTCCTTATGTAGAGACTGGGCGGCCTGCTGCAAGTAGAGCGCCTGCGTGAAATGGTCTCTGGCGTCGTCAAGGGCCGCATCGGGCAGGGCGGTCCACAATCCGGCGCCCTTGACCTGAAGAAGCGCCCGTTGCCAGATTTCGTTCAGCCCGCAGGCGTCGACATGGCCGATCAGCGTCGTGTCCCTGCCGGTCAGGCCGTGAGCCGCGGCATCCACGATGCAAGCCTTCAACTGGCGCAGTTCGGCGCTGGTGATGGTCAGATGATCGATCTCGTCGAAAAATTCATCGACCAGATCGGGGTGGTGGACGAGCGTGACAAGGATGGTCGTTTCGCGCAGCGGCATGGCGCTTGCGGCGCGACGCACCAGCGAGGAGCGCGTCAGGCTTTCGGAAACCGCAAAACGCTGGCTGTTGATCGAGCCGGGACCACCTGGACGCTGTTGCTGGCCCTTTTTCTCGAAGCGTGGGTTTTGCGGGCGGGTCGACCCGAAGAAGCGGATAACGCGGTCGCGCATCTCCTGCGCGTAGTGCCGGCGCACGTCCTCGTCCTTGATGCGGTAGGTCGCTTCACGCAGGCGCTTTTCGAGGTCGGCGCGGCGCTCGGGCGTCTCGAAGGTGGAGCCGGCGGTTTCGCGCTGCCACAGCATGTCGGCCAGCGGGCGGGCTTCGTTTATGACCGTGCGCAGGGCGTCGACGCCTTCGTTTTTCACCAGATCGTCCGGGTCCTGGCCATCGGGCAGGAGTGCAAAGCGAAGGCTGCGGCCTGCTTGCACCACAGGCAAAGCGAGGTCGGCGGCGCGGAATGCGGCCTTGAGGCCGGCTGCGTCACCGTCGAAGCACAGGACCGGCTCGCCGGACATGCGCCACAAAAGTTCGAGCTGATTTTCGGTGAGTGCGGTGCCGAGCGGCGCGACGGCGTTCTCGACGCCGGCCTGCGCGAGCGCGATGACGTCCATATAGCCTTCGACGGCGATGACGGTGCCACCGCGCGCGACCGTGGCACGCGCGCGGGCCAGATTGTAGAGCACGTTGCCCTTGTGAAAGAGCTCGGTGTCGTTGGAGTTCAGGTACTTTGCGGGTGCATCCGGCGACATGGCGCGCCCGCCGAATGCGATAACACGGCCGCGCGCATCCTCGATCGGGAACATGACGCGGTCGCGGAAACGGTCGTAGGAGACGGGAATGTCCGGCCCGTAGACGACCAGTCCGCAGGCTTCGATCTGGCTCTTGTCGACGCCCTTGGCCGCCAGATGCTCCTTCAGCGCGTTGCGGCTTTCGGGCGCGTAGCCGAGGCGGAATTTCTGCTGGGTGGGGCCGGTCAGTCCGCGCTCGCGCAGATAGGCGCGTGCTTTCGCGCCGTCCGCACCTTGCAGCCGCGTTTCGAAGAATTGCGTCGCCATTTCCATGACATCGGAGAGCGAAGCGCGCTCGCGTTCGCGCCGCTCTTCCTGCACGTCGCGCGCGGGCATCGGTACGCCGGCCATGTCGGCGATCTTTTCCACCGCCTCGGGGAAGGCGAGGCCGTCATGCTCGGTTAGAAAGCGAAAATGGTCGCCCGAAACGCCGCAACCGAAGCAATAATAGCGGCCCTTCTTGTCCTCGCAGTGAAAGCTTGGACTCTTTTCGCCATGGAAGGGGCAGCAGGCCCAAAAGTCGCCGCGCGGCGCATTCGTCTTGCGCCGATCCCATGTCACACGCGTCCCGATGACCGAAGAAATCGGCACCCGGTCTCGGATCTCGTCGAGAAAGGAAGGGGAAAATCGCATCTGGAACGGCTCGCTTTCACTTCCATATAGAGATTATTGCCGGTCCGCGCGACGAGATTGCGCCATCATTCCCGACATTCACAGGTCTAAAATCGCGCCTAAACGAAAGTAAACGCGCTTGCGCGAAAGGCGAATGCGTGCGATTCTGATTAATCGACTAAGAAAAAGTCGCGGGCAAAACCGCGCCAGGATAGAGTTCAATTCCGATGAACGCTTGCCCGATATCTCCTTTTTCGCTGCTGCCGGTGCCGTTTATCGTCGCCTGTGAGTGGGCCGTGCGATGACGGGGTCTGTCGTTCTTCTCAATCTTGCCGGCGCGGTCGCGCTTTTGCTTTGGGCAACGCGAATGGTGCGCACAGGCGTCGAGCGCGCTTATGGCGACGTCTTGCGTCACAAACTGCGCTCGACCATGCGCAATCCGTTGCTGGCCGTGATCGCCGGTACCGCACTCGCCATCGTTCTTCAAAGCTCGACCGCTGTCACCTTGCTTGTCGGCTCCTTCGCAGGTGCCGGCATCGTCACTGGCATAGCAGGGCAGCTTGCCGTGCGCGGCGCGGAAATCGGCTCGGCGCTGGTCGTGAAAATCCTGACCTTCGACCTCGCGCTGATTGTGCCGATCTGCCTCGTTGCAGGCACCTCGATGTTCATGGCGACCGAACGACGCGATTGGCGGCAGATCGGACGCATCCTGATCGGCATCGGGTTGCTGATCATGTCGCTGGAAATGATTGGCCATGCCGCCGAACCTTTGCGTGACAGCCGGCTCCTGCCCGTAATCGTCGATTACTTTTCAAGCGACCCGATCACCGCGTTCCTGCTCGCCGCGTTGATCACATGGCTTTTCCATTCCTCCATCGCGGCGGTGCTTCTGCTCGTGACGCTGTCGACGCGCGGCCTCATTCCGGCCGAACTGGGCATCGTCATGGTGCTCGGCGTCAATCTCGGCAGTTCCGTGATCGCACCCATTCTCACGCGCGCGTCTGCTCCCGGCGTTCGGGTCGTGCCGATCGGCAATCTTTTGATGCGCGGCATGGGCTCGCTTGTCATGCTCAGCCTGTTTTTATGGCTGCGTCCGCCGCTCGACTTCCTTGGGGCGAATGCAGCGGACCGGATCATCAACGCGCACATCGTCTTCAATTGCGTCATCCTGATCGCCGGCATTCCGCTTGCCGGCCTGATCTACAAGGCATCCGAACGCATCGTCGCGCTCGGCACGCCTGCCGTCTCGCCGCAAAATCTCTACCCCGCAGAACTCAGTGCGCTCGAGGAAAGCGCGCTCGACACGCCGCCGCAGGCACTCGCTAACGCGACGCGCGAAGTCGTGCGCCTCTGCGAGACTATCGAGATCATGCTCAAGAACGTCATCGAGCTTTACGAGAAGGCGGAGCCGGATCGCATCAAGGCGCTGGCAGCGCTTGACGACCGGGTGGACGCCCGTCATGCCGCAATCAAGCTTTATCTGACGCGGTTGACGCTGCGCGCCCTGACCGACGAGGAAGCCGCCCGCTGCAAGGAACTGCTGGGCGCATCGCTGAAACTCGAACAGGTCGGCGACATCGTGGTGCGCAATCTGTTGGTTCATGTCCGCAAGAAGATGGAGCGCGGGCTGGATTTCACCGATCAGGGCTGGCGCGAACTGGCGGCCTTTCATTCGGCGGTCCTTGCCAATGCACGACTGGCGTTCAACGTCCTGATTTCACGAGACGCTGAAGCGGCCCGTCAGATCGTTCTGGAAAAGGATCGCCTGCGGCAGATGGAGGAGGCATCCAACCAGAGCCACTTCGTGCGCCTGCGCGACGGTGCGGCAAAGAGCCTGGACACCAGTTCCATCCATCTCGACACGATCCGCGACCTGAAGCAGATCAATTCGCTTTTGGCTTCGATCGCTTATCCGGTGCTGGAAGAGCATGGATTGCTACGCGAGACGCGACTGAAGGCGTCGTGATTTTCGCGTGAGCCGCCTGCAGGCGGCGGTCCTTTGCGTTCCCGCTGCTCAAGCGCCTGAACGAACATTCCGCTCCGGCTTTCGAAGCCCGCTACTTTCGGCATGCCTCACAAAAGAATGAAGCCCGGTCGCTGGAGGACGACCGGGCTTCGGTGCCTTGTCCCGCCGGACACAAACCGGAGGGACGGGGCAGGGAACGCTCGATATAGGTACGCTACTGTGCCTGCGCCACCGGGGCGACAAGCTGGGTGATGCGGCGGATCGCAACGCGTCGGTTGCGGCGTTCTTCAGCCTCCGTCGCGACCTTCAAATAGCGTTCGCCGTAGCCCTGGGTGACGAGGTTTTCCGGCGGAATGTCGAAATAGTCCGTCAGGGCGACCGCGACCGCTTCGGCACGGCGGTCCGAAAGCGCAAGATTCGCTTCGTCCGAGCCGACGGCATCCGTATGGCCTTCGATCAGGAAGGTCTCGCCGGGATTGTCGTCGAGCATGCGCTGCATGGCGTCTGCAACGCCCTGAAGCCTGCCGACTTCGCTCTGTCCGATATTGGCCGAACCGAAATCGAAGGTCAGCGTGTCGAGATCGACGCGGCGCGCGATATCGCGGACGCGGGACGAATATTTGACGTCATCGATCGTATAGATCTCACGAACCTGCTCGACCGGCGGCTGCTCGAAGAACTCGTAATAGACGTCCGGGTCCTCGACGCGGTTCGCCTCGAGAATATACTGGCTGACCGGGATGGTCAGTTGCATCGGCGGGAGGTTGCGGCCCGGATCGCGCCAGCGGCGGGGACGATCGTCCTCGTAGCGGCGCTCGTCGGCATAAACGAGAACGTATTCGCGACCGTCCGCGTCGAAGCGCGAGCGCTGGACCACGTCGCCATAGCGGTCGCGTACCGTGACGATCTCGACGCCGTTCGGGCGAACGATCGTCTCGCGATACATGCCGCGCGGCAGTTCTTCGTAATAGACCTCATCGGCGTTCCGTCCCAGTCGATCGCGGTCGTCCGACTGAACGATCGTCTGGTTGTTGAACTGGATGATGAAGCGGTCGCCGATTTCGCGCAGCACGTTCGAGCCTTCGCGCCGTTCGAGGAACGGCTCGGCGGCACGGTCGATCCGGCGGCCTTCGACCGCACGAAGTGACTGCACTTCGAAAGGCGCGTCGAGCACCTGCGAATCCTGGATCGAGGTGGGAGCGGGGCCGACCGGACGAGCGCGAGCGGCACGCTCGGCCTCGACCTGTTCGGGCGTCGCGCCATCGGCCTGCGCATCCGCTTCGAACGCAGCTTCCGCCTCGGCCGGGTCCTTCGCACTGTCGAGGATGGGCGCAAGATCCTGCGTTTCCTCGAATGCCTGATCCGGCGGGACGACTTCCTCGACGGGCGCCACAGGTGCTTCCCCGGCAGGGGCAGGCGCTTGCGGTGCGGGCGCTTCCTCGGCAGGAGGTGCCAGTCCGCCCGGTGCTTCGGGTGCGGGCTGCTCAGCAGGAGCTTCCTCTACCGGCGGAACTGGTTCAGCGGGCGCCTCATCCACAGGAGGAGCCAATCCCTCCGGTGCTTCGGGCGCAGGCTGTTCAGCCGGAGCTTCTTCGGCTGGGGGCGTTTCCTCCGCGGGTGCCGCTTCGGCCGGTGCCTGCTCCATCGCCGGCTCTTCCGCAGGCGCCTCCTCGGCGGGGGCTTCTTCCGCAGGCGCTTCGAGTGCGGGCGCAGGTGCCTCTTCAGCAGGTGCCGGCTCGGGCTCAGGTGCCGGCTCTGGCTCCGGTGCAGCCTCCGGAGCCGGTTCAGGCGCGGGCGCAGGTTCCTCTACCGGAGCTTCTTCAGGCACAGGGGCCTGTTCGGCCGGTGCAAGCTGGGGCTCGGGAGCCGGTTCCGGTTCTGGCGCGACGACTTCAGGCTCGGGCGCTGGTTCCTCGACAGGAGCTTCGGGTGCGGGAGCCTCTTCGGCAGGGGCCTCTTCTGGCGCTCCTTCTTCCTGAAGGCGGCGCTGGAGTTCTTCCTCGGTTTCCTCCGTCGCCTGCGCAAGAACGACCGGCGCATTCGCCTGATCGCCACGCTGCAAGGCTTCCAAATCTGCAAGGCGCGCACCGGTTGCCGGCGCGGCGCTCAACTGGGCGGTAGCCATAACCAGCCCGAGGGCGGTCCCGGCAAATATCCGCGACTGTCTCTTCATCAGAGTATGCTCCTGAAAGTTGGGTCCCAACCCGGCGACAATGAAAATGCCAGCTTTTTGTTCCGGTTTTGACCGGAAACAGGCGGGATCACGGGTATTTTCGAGGCGATCTGAAGGCAAAACACCGTTTTCGCGCTTGACCGCGTCAAACCGCAAGGCCACATGCGCCCCATGCATCAACCCTTCTGGAAAACGACGCCGCTCGAGAAGATGACCCGCCAGGAGTGGGAATCCCTTTGCGACGGCTGCGGCAAATGCTGCCTGTCGAAGCTGGAAGAGGAAGACACGGGCGACATCTACTGGACCAGTATCGGCTGCCGCCTGTTCGACGCCGGCACCTGCCGATGTTCCGACTATGAGGGCCGTCTCGCCAAGGTTCCCGACTGCGTGAAGCTTACTCCGGAAAAGGTGCGCACGCTGCCATGGCTGCCTTCGACCTGCGCCTATCGGCTGGTGGCCGAAGGCGAGGATTTGAAATGGTGGCATCACCTCGTTTCGGGATCGCACGAAACCGTGCATGAAGCCGGCATCTCCATGCGCGGGCGTGTGACGGCGCTCGAAACCGACATGAAAAGCGTCGACGACTATTTCGATCACATGCTGGACGAAGAACCATAGGCGGTTTGCCCCTTGCCACTCTTCGCCACGACATCCTAACCATCCGTCCGACCCATTCACGAGGACCATCCGAAATGAGCCAGACCGAAACCAAAGTTCTGATCGAGCGCTATATCGACGCCTTCAACAATGGCGACAGCCAGGGAATGCTGGATTGCCTCGACGAGGACGTCGCCCACGACATCAACGAGGGCGGGCGCGAGATCGGCAAGGAAAAGTTCAAGTGGTTCCTCGGCATGATGGACAAGCACTACAAGGAACAGCTTGGCGACGTCGTCATCATGACCAACGAAACCGGCAGCCGCGCGGCCGCAGAATTCACCGTGCATGGCGAATATCTGGCGACCGCCGAAGGCCTGCCGGAAGCCAACGGCCAGCGTTATTCGGTTCCCGGTTCGATCCTGTTCGAAATCGATGGCGGGCGCATCTCGCGCGTGACAACCTACTACAATCTGAAAAACTGGATCGCGGCCGTTTCGAAGGGCTGAGCCGGTGATCGACGTTCGCCGGATGCGCCGTGAGGAAATCGAAGCGCGCTTCGACGACCTAGCGGCATTGCGCATCGAGGTGTTCCGCTCGTTTCCCTACCTTTATGAAGGGGACGTAGCCTATGAGCGGAACTATCTGGCGACTTATGTCACCGCTGCGGGCGCGGTCGTCATCGGTGCGTTCGACGGCGAATTTCTCGTAGGAGCGGCCACCGCGACGCCGCTCGCCCAGCATCGTGAGGAATTCGCCGCACCCTTTGCCGAGCGGGGTCTCGATGTGGACGATTTCTTCTATTTCGGGGAATCGATCCTGCAGGCGAATTATCGCGGGCAGGGGATCGGCGTGCGCTTCTTCGCGGAGCGCGAACGCGCCGCGCGCGAAGCCGGTTTCGGCAAATGCGTCTTTTCCGCCGTTGTGCGCCCGGCGGATCATCCCATGCGCCCGGTCGATTATGCGCCGCTCGACGCCTTCTGGAAAAATCGCGGCTATGAGCGGATCGACGGTCTCGTCACGCATTTTTCCTGGCGCGATGTCGGCGAGACAACCGAGACGGACAAGCCGATGGAATATTGGATGAAAGCGTTGTCGTCCGCGTGATGAACCGCGCCTGAACGGCCGGTTCCAAACCCGTTCAGCCAGCCGGCCGCATTTTCTCCTCACAAGCACCCGCTACGAGGAAAGATCCCATGTTGAAATTCGCCAAAACCGCCGTCCTGTCCGCTCTGATCGGCCTTGGCACGATCGCCGCAATTCCAGCGCAGGCGCAGGCCAGTTCCACTTTGCTTCAAAACGCGAACGCGACCGTCACCGTCCAGTGGGGCGGTGGACAACGCGGCGATCGTTGGGATCGGCGCGGCCCCGTCGTCTGCACGCCCGGTCAGGCAGTCAACAAAGCCCAGCGCATGGGTCTGCGCAACGCCCGCGTCGTCAATGCCAATCGCAACGTGATCCGCGTTGCCGGCCGTTCCTGGCGTGACGGCCGGACGGCAATCGTCTTCGCCCGCGCTCCGCACTGCCCCGTCATCCGCTAAGCTGGACCCGGAGCGTTTAAAAAGGCGCCGGACTTTTTGGTCCGGCGCCTTTTTCGTTATTCCGGCGTGCCGTTTCCGTTGGCAGCGCCGCCGATGGCAAAGGTCACGTCGACATGGATGACGTAGTTGTTTTCGCCTGCCTCGACCGGCACCGCATCGGCAGATGCTTCGGCCGCCATACGCATCATCTGCGGCTGCGGGTACGGCATGGGCGGCGGCGCGCTGCGCTCTGAAATCTGGATCACGTCGCCAAGTTCGACACCGGCCGTCTCGGCCAGCGTGCGGGCGCGGCCCATGGCGTCTTCCACCGCGTTCCTGCGCGCTTCGGTCGTCGCCTCGGATGGATCGTCATTGACGAAGGCGACCGAACCGCCCTGATTGACGCCGAGCGTCACGGACTGGTCAAGAACCTCACCCACCCGGTCGATGTCGCGCACGCGCACGGTCAGATTGTTCGTGACCTCATAGGCGACGATGCGTGGCGCGCTCTCGTCATTATTGTCGTTGGGGTAGACGTAACGCGGGTTGATCGACAGACCCGCCGTCTGGAGATCGCGATTCTCGATGCCGGCTTCCCGCATGGCGGCGATCACGTCGCTCATCGCCTGGTTGTTCTGGTCGAGCGCCTCGCGTGCGGTCTCGGCCTCGCGCATGACCGCGAGGTTGACGATCGCCATGTCAGGCGCGACGGCCGCTTCGCCCTTGCCGGTGACGACGATCTGCGGAAACGGGCGGTTGTTGTCCTGCGCCTTTGCAGCGGCAGGCAGAGCGAGGGCAAGAACGGCTGTCGAGAGGATCAGATTGCGCATGAGGCGGTATCTCCGAAATAGCTGATAGAGAAAAAAGCGGTAAGGATGGATTATGGGCGCATTGGGGCGCGGTTGCGCTTGTATGGCCGATCGAAAACCTCTAATCGGGGCCGCGTGGGGCCTGTAGCTCAATGGTTAGAGCCGGCGGCTCATAACCGCTTGGTTGGGGGTTCGAGTCCCTCCGGGCCCACCAGTCTATATTTTTGTCAATAAAATCAATGACTTAGGTCGCAAAAAATCGAGTATTTTACTCGTTTGTTGGCGTTTGCCGAGCCTGTGTGCCAACGCTAATTGCGGGAAAGCGCTAACCGGGCACCTACGGAACCGCGTTTATTAACATATGCTCGGCGAAATAAGTCATTATACTTCAATGACTTAAGATGATAATCTGTTCTTTCGGCACGTAGAGTATACACCATCGGCACCTCGTCCACGGTTGCGGGTTCGTGTCCTTGTCAAAACTCAGCCAATTTTCTCCAACTCAATTCAACTTTAGGTTGAATGGATTCTTTCTGTCAGTTAGATTTGTCTTTTCAATTTTGGAGAATACAAATGGTAACTTACACTCTGACTGATTGATCAAGCGGTTCGCTGAGATGGATTGCGTTGAGGACGCACGTCGAGCACCCTTCGATAAGGAAGTTCGCAACCTTTGTACAGCGTCACCCGCTACCGCCTAGCGAGGTAAAAGGACGGGTTTTCCGCTACACTGAGGCGAGGGCGTTGACCGTTCGCGCGATGCAGTTACTCCATCGTTTTGGCTTCGATCGTGCCGTTATTTCGCGAGTTGCGCAGCTTATGGTAGCAAAGGGAGCGTCCAGTCTATCACTTGAAGATGACGCTATGCTTGTGTCAGTTCTCGCACCGCGATCGAGCCAAGCGATTATCATATCCGGGCTGCACGACTAAGATATCCAAGTTTATATAATGAATACAGATATTAAGCGCTGGTCACCGACAAGCCCGTATGTCCTGATTCCACTCACCGTGCTAATTTCGGGTGGAAGTGAGAATGTGAATGACTGACCTGTTCACTGGGGCGGATCACGACCTTGTATGATGGTGAAGGGAGGAAGCCAAACAGTTCGACGGTGGTCAGCAGCCCGACAGCATCGCTCCCTCCTTTTGTCAGTTTCTGAAAGAAGACGTGGTGCATCTTGTCAGTGATGTCGTGCTTCGCCAGCGCTCCCAAAAAATCTGAACTATCGCCATCTCCATCCAGGATGAACCGCGAGAGCACCGGGTCCCTTATGCTTTGGTCGACAACCCTGATAGCTTCGCACAGGGCTATCTTTGCAATGCAGCGCTCGATGTCGGACGAGTTAAATTTGATCCAGCCTTCCTCATAGTGATCGGGCAGAGGCTTCCCTGAATCATTTAAATGGATGAATGCAGCAGACCTCTTTCCATGTCGCTCATCAGCCGGCTCGGCAGATAAGGCCCTCGGCCAATAGTCGGGAAACAGAAGATACAGGGCGACAACCCCCTCTGCGAGCGGCTGTCGTTCCACCGATCCAGATCGCTTGTCGGTAACCGGCCGAGTTCCTGACCACCGATTGCTCCGTCGAGCCTTACGCGATGGAAATTGCAGATACTCTCTGACCTGGCCAAACGTGTTACGCAGCAGTCGTTGTTCGACCTTCTGCGTCTTTGCCGAACATTCAGCGCATGACGCCTTTTTCAGCTTCGCTATGCCAAACAGCGCGTATGGGATCGTATGCTCATCGCTCAATCCCTTTCGACCGCCACAGTAGATGCATTCCCCAATCGTAGGGGAGTCAGGTGACTGCGAGTTGTAGACCGTGCCGTCGCCAGGAATTTCTTTACCCAGAACAGCGCGGATTTTGACTAGTGGGGTCAAAGTCATAATCCACATGAGAATCTTTTACCGACGTTGACATAGATCGGTTCAAATCAACATGGTGAGTGTATGGATGGCGCGAAAGGAAGGAGGAAATCACGTTGGCGTTTATGTTGGCGTCGGGTTAGAAAAATAGGAAATTCCTCAACTATTTCAACACTATCCCGTTGCCTCCGGGCCCACCATCGTCTCATTTTTCGTCGTCGTCGTCAGCCACCCGCACCGGTTGTACTGTCATATGCGCTCCACAAAGAGAAAAGCACAGTCGTGACCAGAGCAAGTCCGGCGACGACGAGATGCACCCGATACCAACGAAGCAACCATAGCATCTCGCCCTTGAACGTTTCCCAGCGTGTTGGGTTTGGCGGCATTGCTACCGTCCCTTCAATCGCAGAAACACTGCAAGGAACAGGAATGCGCCGCCGACTGCGCCGATCGCACCGCCGAACACTGTCAGAACGCGTCTGTTGAACTCGTCGGAATTGCCCAACGTCAGCAAATAGCCAGCGCCACCCGCCAGCATTACTATCAGGAAGACGGTGAGCAAAAAGATGCGGGTTGAACGTCTCATACTTGCCTTTTACCGGTTGCGAAATGACGCGAAGAAGTGCCGTAGGCCGTACCAGATCAGGTACAGACCGCCAGCGCAAACGGCGAGTGTTCCAAGCGTCATAGCCGCCAATACCGCATATGCGCCGATATCGTCGGGCGACATATGAAAATCGGTGAACGGCATGACGATCAGCGCTCCCAAGGCGACAAGCGCATAGCCGCCCAGCACTATGGCGTAGATGCCGACGACGTAAATGAACGGTAGGGCAATGATGGCGATGGTCACATAAAGAAGAATGC
Organism: Aliihoeflea sp. PC F10.4; assembly: GCF_054612275.1. NCBI lineage: Bacteria > Pseudomonadati > Pseudomonadota > Alphaproteobacteria > Hyphomicrobiales > Phyllobacteriaceae > Aliihoeflea > Aliihoeflea sp. PC F10.4. Next base: position 629,667 of record NZ_JBTSWH010000001.1, read on the forward strand.
GTCCGATTTTTCGCATTGGTCTTTCCGGCTAAAGCCAGCCGCCATTAAGTTCCGTCGATCATAAAAAATTTAACCCGAAACCAAATTATTGCGCGTCCGTTTGGTTTTCAGGAAGGGACGTTCCCCTTTATCGCAAACGGAGGATTTTATGTCTATCAAGTCAATTTCCGCTCTCGCTATGGTCGCCTCGCTTTCGCTCGGCACTGCCGCATTCGCCCAGACGATGGTCGGTGATCAGGAAGTCACCGAAGCCGACATGGCTGCCGTGACCGCACATTGCGAGATGCTGGCAGCCGATGGCGCAGGTGCAATGGCCGAACAGCCCATGGATGACGGCGACGTCGCGACCGACAACCCGGCCGCTGAAGATGCACCGACCGGCACCGTTTCCGACGGCGACGTCAATGTCGAAGCGATCACGCTTGCCGACTGTCAGGCAGCCGGTCTCGCCGAATAATCTTTTTTGATTGTACGGTACTCAAGGCCCGTCGCCGAAAGGTGGCGGGCCTTTTTTGCGTTTAACACCCGCACCTCTTCTTAAAATCAGTCGCTTAAGGGACGGCTTGCGAGTGTCGGAACCTGATCCTTTCTCGCGATAAGCGATTCGATCCCGATCGCCTCGCGCAGCTTTCTTGAAATGTAGTCGATGGCGACGGTCGCAAGCATGGTGACCAGCAAGAGAACGACCGCCCGATCGATGCGGATTTCCTGAATTGCACGATCGACGTAAAAGCCGAGCGTCGCGATGCCGAGAAGGCCGACGATCGCGGATTCGCGGACGATGATCTCCCAGCGATAAAGGCACAGCGCCAGGAACGATCCGTAGATGCGGGGCAGAAGCTCGAACCCGTAGAGTACCGCCCCCCTCGGCGCGTCGGGGCGCAGATTCTCGTGGACATGCGAGGACTGGCGTCCGAGCAGATGGGCGATGATGGCGCCGTTGTGCAGTCCAAGCGCGATCACTGCCGGCAGCATGGACGGGCCGAATATCTGAAGCGCGATATAGGCGAGCATGTATTCTGGCGTCGAGCGGCCGATCACCAACCCAACATGGCCGAGCGCCGAACCGAACCGGCCGACCACCGGGCGCACCAGCAGCGGAAAGCCGATGAGCGCGACGAGGCCCGCGACCACCAGCGCCAGTTGCGCCACGATCATCGTGGCGGTGAGGCCCGGTAGCGCCTGATCGATGAGGAGCGTGTGGAGCCAGTCGTAAAAACGCGACCACGTCTCGGCTTCCACAAGATCGCCGTTTCGCAGGGGCGCAGGCACGATGTCGCTCGTCAAGAAGCGGATCAACGCACCCTGTGCCATCGGCGGCGTCGCCAGCGTGGCCATGAACCCGATCGAGGCGACGAGATAGATCGGTGCGAGCGGCCATCGCATCCAAAGGCGCATCGTCGCGATCAGCACGTAATAGATGATGAGCACGGCTGCGACCGCGCCATACATGCCTTGCTTGAAGAAGGTGTCGAGTTCGAAGCCGAGCGTGGGCAGGCCGACGAAGCCGAGCACGGCGCTGGAGCGCAGGCCGCATTCCAGCCGGTAGAGCAGGTAGACCTGAAACTCGCGTGCGGCGAGCGGCAGCCGCGCGAAGAAGTGGACCGAGACGAAATCGGCACGCGGCGGCATGGCGGCGGCCGGGCGCGGATCGGCTTCGTCAAGATATTCGGAGAAGACCTTGGCGAAGATGCCGGCATAGGGAATCGAAATCGCCAATATGCCCGTCGTCGCTGACAGGCCGGTCACCTGAAGAAGAAGGATCGCCCAGAAGAGTTCATGGATCGAGCGTATGGCGATGCAGAACAGACGGACGGGCGGGAAGCGATAGAGCGGTGCCAGCAGAAAACCGGCCGCCGCACCCGCCGTAACGCCGCAGATCGCGAAAGCGACCGTGAGGGCCGCAGCGTAGGACAGCGTGCCGAGCGAGGAAAAATCCGGCGCGAGCAGCCCCGCGCCCATGCGGCCAAGCTCCGCCCATGGGTCGTGACCGGCCGTGCGGAAATCGGCGACAGGCAAAAGAGCGACGGCAAGAGCGACGAAGGCGGCTGCCGTTCCGATGCGGCCGAGGCGCGGCACCCGCCTGCGCTCAGGCGCGATAGAGGTCATGAATGTCGCCGTCGGAAATATCGGCTGTCGGCCGATCGAAATGGATGCGCCCGCCGCGAATGCCGACGAGGCGCGTCGCAACGCGGCGCGCGAGGTCGACGTCGTGCAGCGCAAGAAGGATGGTCTCGAACCGTCGACCGAGTTCGTCGATGAGGCGCACCGCCTGTCGCTCGTCGACGGCAGAGACGGGTTCGTCGCCGACGAGAATGCTACCGCCGCGATGAATGGCGCGGGCGAGCGCGGTGCGCTGCTTTTGCCCGCCCGACAGGCTCTCGACCGGCTTGCGGTCGAAGCCGGTCAGACCGACGGTCTCCAGCGCAGCCGCAACGCTGCGCCTTTGGGAGGGAAACGGCCAAGCGAGATTGGCAAGGTTGTAGATAGCGCCGTGCGCGTCGAGCCTTCCCATATAGACGTTGTGAAAGACCGACAATTGCGGAACGAGGCCATGTTCCTGCGGCACCAGCGCGATTTCCGGCAAGCTTGCGGCAAGGCGCTTGTAGGCCGCGTTGAGCAACGTGCTCTTGCCCGCGCCGCTGCGGCCGAGCAGCACGACGCGTTCCCCCGGATGCAGCGCGAAATCCACATCCGAAAGAACGGTCGTCGTGCCGTAGGCCAGCGCCTCGCCGTCGAATTTCAGCATTTGCGCGTCCCGTCAGTCGAGAATGCCGAGTGCGCGTCCGGTTTCCTCGATCGGCGCGTAATCTTCGTTCGATGCCTCGACGAAGGCCGCGCGCGGGAACGAGGCGAGCAGGTCGGGATCGTCCATGCCGATCAATGCGGCCTTTACGCGCTCGGTGAAGCCTTCGCCAAAGCGCTCATCGGCATCGCCCCTGATCGTCCAGTTGTAATCCGGGTAGGGCGGCGTCTGCCAGATTACATGCGCCGTCTCGGCTTCGGGTGCGCCCTCGGCGACCGCCGTGTCGTAGACGGTGTAGTTTAGCGCGCCGATCTGGAATGCGCCGGTCGAGACGAGGCGAAGAGTCTGGCCATGATCGCCCGAAAAGCCGACCTGCGAGAAGAAATCCTCCGGCGCTTCGCCCGTTTCCTCGCGGATATAAAACTCGGGAAACAGACGGCCGGACGTCGAGGTCTGCGCGCCGAAGGTGAAGCTCATGCCCTCGGCCCCAACCGGGAAATCGTCGGACCGCTCAAGGCCCGTGCTTTCATGGGCGATGAAGTAGGAAATGAAGCTCATGTCCTCGTCGCCTTGGGCGAGAACCTGCGAGCCGGGCACGGCAAGCCGCGCCTGGACGCCCGACAACCCACCGAACCAACCAAGCTGGATCTGGTCGTTGCGAAACGCCGTTACGGACGCCGCATAGTTCTTCACCGGCACATACTGCACCGGGACGCCGAGTTCCTCGGACAGATAGGCGGCGACATTGCCGAACCGCTCCATGAGGCGCGTTTCGTCGTCGTCGGGAATGGCGGAAAAATAGAGCGTCGGGGTATTCTGGGCGCTGGATGCCGCGACGGAGCCGAGCAAAACGCCGACTGCCGCGACCGCGCCGCCGATCAGGCGATGCATGTCGTATCCTCCAGGATGATGAAGCGGGGCCGCGCCTGAACCCGGACGGAAGCGTGGCAGGGCATTCCCCCGCCGCGATCCATGAATTCAACCGTCAAATGCCGTTCGGCATGAGCGCACACGGCGCATCAACGGTCTGTTTCAGAAGCTGACGGCGAAGCTAAACGGAACAGGATCGATGTCAAGGCGATCTGAGGGTTTGCAAGCGCAGTTGCACCGTTTCAACTCGCTGCCGAATTGCGCTCATCCGATACGGTCTGAAGAGACAGCGGGCTCATCATTGCCTGATCCTTGCCCGCAGCCTTGGCGGCATAGAGCGCCTTGTCGGCCTGCGCCATCATTTCGCGCAGGGTTTGCAACTGGTGACGCGGATGGATGCCGATGCTGACGGTCAACGGATAGGAGGCGGGTAGATCGGTGATCCGCAGCCGGCCGATTTCGCGGCGAACGGCTTCAGCGCAGGTGTTAAGTTCGGCGCGGCGTGCCCGGTTGTAGAACAGCGCGAATTCCTCGCCGCCGATGCGCCCGACGACGTCTGCACCGGCCTGTGCGGACAGTGCCCGGCCAACCGATGCGACGACCCGGTCGCCGACGCCATGGCCGAACGTATCGTTGATCCGCTTGAAGTTGTCGATGTCGACGATCATCACCGCCGGTTGCCACATGGTCCCTTCGATCGCATCGATCGCATCGATCGATTCGGTCGCCCGATGCTCGAACCCGCGACGATTGAGAAGGCCGGTCAGGTAGTCGCGCTCGGCCTGATTGCGCAGTTCGGTGACTATCTGGACGACGAAGGCAGCCAGAAAAGACAACGCGATCGTCAGGGCAAGCAAGGGCGTCAGCGCCTGAAACGTCGCCCAGTAGACCGAGGCGCCGATCGAACCGCCGTCGTTGATATCGAGACGGTCCATCCAGGTCGCGATCGGCCGCGCGAGCGAAAGGGCAAAGATGAACCCGGCAAGGCCGATGAACAGCCAGTCGATCTTCGATTGCGGCTTTGCGCGCATCAGGGCAACGCCGGTCAGGAGCGAGAGCGCGGCGAAGGTTGCGTTGACCACATAGATGCGCGCCTCGGTCGACGGCTCCACGAAAAGGAACCATGAAAATGCGGTGGTTCCGGCCGTGGCCAACGCGGCTAACATCGCCACGGGAATGGGGATGCGCGCGCGGATGAGAGCGCTGATTAAGGCGCAAACTACGGCGACGAGGAAAATGCCGTTTACGAAGACACGAAGGGCAGGGCCTTCATATTCGTGAAGAAAATCGTTGGCGGCAAACCCGATACCGCTGAGGGCGAAAGCGCAAGTAAGAAGCAGCAGATGATGGTGAGTACGATGTCTGCGCCAGATCGCAAGGAATGTGATGGCCAGGACCAGAAAGATCGCGGGGTTCAGCAGTTTGAACGCGAATTCGCCGGTCATGTCGAAGGAATGCACTTTGCCTAGGATCGCCGATGGTTATCTATGATCGCCATCAATAAACAAGCGTTAATTTCCGTGCTCAAGCTGCCATCTTTATCCGAAGTTTTTCGAGCATCGCGAGGCAATCGCCAAGTTGATCGAGGGTAACGAACTCGTCGGGCTTGTGCGCCTGCGCGATCGAGCCGGGTCCGCAGATGACGGCCGACATGCCCATCGACTGAAACAACCCCGCCTCGGTGCCGAAAGCGACGAGTTCGGCCCGCCTTTCGCCCGTCAGTTCAAAGACGATATCGCGGGCTTCTGATTCGGAAACGGGAAGCAGGCCCTCGACCTCGCCGATCGTTGTCGTGACGATGTCAGCCTGCGCAGAAATTTTGCGCATCGCGGGCCTGAGAACACCATCGATATAGGCGGACAATTCGCGCTTCACATGATCGGAATCATCGAGATGCACGGGGCGCATCTCCCACTCGACCGAGCACTGGCCGGGGATGGTGTTGCGCGCGTTTCCGCCCCACATCCTGCCCACCTGAACGGTCGTCCATGGCGGCGTGAAGCGGCTATCTTCCGGCGCTCGGGTCTTCAACTCTTCGCCGAGCTCCATCAACCGTGCGATATAGCGCACGGCATATTCGATGGCGTTGACGCCCTTGTCCGGCTGAGAGCCGTGGCCTTCGAGGCCGGTGAATTCTGTCGTATATTCGAAGCAGCCCTTATGCCCTTCGATGACGCCCATCATGGTCGGTTCGCCGACGATGGCGACGGCTGGTTTGACGCCCGCTTTCCTCAACTCGTCCACGAGCGCACGCGCGCCCATGCAGCCGATTTCCTCGTCATAGGTGAAGGCGAAATGGAGGGGACGTTTCAGGTCCGTTTCGGCAAAGAACGGAGCCATGGCAAGGCTTGCGGCGATGAAGCCCTTCATGTCGCAGGTGCCGCGTCCGTAAAGCTTTTCCCCGCGCTCGGTGAGCATGAAGGGATCGGTCGTCCAGTCCTGACCTTCGACCGGCACGACATCGGTATGGCCCGAAAGCACGATGCCGCCATCGCCTTCGGGGCCGATCGTGGCGAAGAGATTGGCCTTGCTACCCGACGGGTCGAGCGAAACGGACAATCGCGCGCCGGCCGAGGACAGAAGATCGCCCGCATAGGCGATCAGTTGCAGATTGCTGTCCGTCGAGACGGTCGGGAACGAGACAAGATCAGCCAGAATCTCGCGCGTGCGGGCAAGCTCTCCCACCCGCGTCAGTCCTTGACGATCAGCTTGCGCGGGCGGTCGCAGAAGCATTCGGCCGCGCCGGTTTCGCGGATCAGGATGCTTTCGGTGATTTCGAGGCCCCAATCATCCATCCACAAGCCCGGCATGAAATGGAAGGTCATGCCGGCTTCCAGCACGGTTTCGTCTTCCTTTCGGAAGGAGATGGTGCGCTCGCCCCAGTCCGGCGGATAGGAAATGCCGATCGGATAACCGCAGCGTGCCGAACGCTCGATGCCGGCCTTGCGCAGCGAGTCGTGGAGCGCGTTGGCGACGTCGCAGGCGCGATTCCCGGGACGCGCCGCTTCGAGGCCGGCTTCCAGCCCGTCGACCAGCGCCTTTTCGGCGTCGAGAAGATATTGCGGCGGTTTGCCGAGAAAGACCGTTCGGCAAAACGGCGTGTGGTAGCGCCGGTAGCACCCGGCGATCTCGAAGAAGGTCGCTTCGCCCTGACTGAACTCGCGTCCGTCCCATGAAAGATGCGGCGCTGCCGCGTCGGTGCCGGAGGGCAGGAGCGGGACAATGGCGGCGTAGTCGCCCCAATGGCCGTCCGCCCCGCGAATGGCGTCGCGGTAGATTTCGGCGACCAGAGCGTTCTTTTTCATGCCAGGGGCCATACGCTCGGCAATGCCGTCCACCACCTTTTCCGCGATGCGCGCCGCGCGGCGCATGAAGGTGATTTCCTCGTCGGATTTGACCGTGCGCTGCCAATTCACCAGCGCCGTCGCATCGACGAAGGTGGCGTTCGGCAGCTCCTTCGTCAGCGTCAGATAGGCCTTGGCGGAGAAATAATAGTTCTCGAGTTCGACGCCGATGCGTTTGCCGGCATAGCCTTCGCGGGAGACGAGGGCGGCGAGATCTTCCATCGGGTGGCTGACGGTCGACTGCACATGCCGCTCCTCATAGGGCTGGACGTTTTGCGCATCCATCCACACCGTGCGCAGCGCGCCGTTGCCGTCCTGATTGCGGCCCCACCACACGGGGTCGCGGTCGTGAAAGACGATCACGCCCTGATGAACGTAGAAGGACCAGCCGTCATAGCCGGTGATCCAGCCCATATTCGAGGGGTCCTCGACGAAGAGGACATCGATATCTTTCTCGGTCATCGCCCTGCGGACCTTGGCGAGGCGGCGCTCATATTCGGGGCGGGAGAAGGGCAGGTCGATCGCAGGCATCGCAAGACTCGCAATGAGGAAATGACGATGCGAGGCTAGCCGAACATAAGCCGCGATGAAAAGCGACAGTTGCGACCTGTCGTGACGGATCGTTGGCACAAGGGTTTTCCTGGCCCCTGCCGGTGGTCCATAACCGGGCAAAGCGAATGCAAGGAGAAAGCCGATGCTCAAGAACGATACGCTCGACCAGTGGGACCGCGCGCATTTCTTCCACCCCTCGACGCATCTGGCGCAGCACGCGCGCGGCGAATCGCCGAACCGCATCGTCACCGGCGGCAAGGGCGTGCATATCGAGGATCGCGACGGCAACCGACTGCTCGACGCGTTCGCGGGGCTTTATTGCGTCAATGTCGGCTACGGGCGTGCGGAAATCGCTGAGGCCATAGCGGAACAGGCGAAGGAACTCGCCTATTATCACGCCTATGTCGGCCACGGCACCGAAGCCTCGATCACGCTGGCGAAAATGGTGCTGGAGCGCGCGCCGAAGAACATGTCGAAGGTTTATTTCGGCCTTGGCGGCTCGGATGCGAACGAAACCAACGTCAAGCTCGTCTGGTACTACAACAACATCCTCGGACGGCCGGAAAAGAAGAAGATCATCTCGCGCTGGCGCGGTTATCACGGTTCGGGTCTCGTCACCGGCTCGCTGACAGGGCTGAAGCTTTTCCACGACAAGTTCGACCTGCCGCTGGATCGCGTGCTGCACACGGAAGCGCCGGTCTATTTCCGCCGGCCGGACCTTTCCATGAGCGAGGCGGATTTCGTGGCCCATTGCGTCGACGATCTCGAAAGCCTGATCGCGCGTGAAGGCGCGGACACGATCGCGGCCTTCATCGGAGAGCCGGCGCTCGGCACGGGCGGCATCGTACCGCCGCCGGCCGGCTACTGGCAGGCGATCCAGAACGTGCTGAAGAAGCACGACATTCTCCTGATCGCGGACGAGGTCGTCACCGGATTCGGGCGGCTCGGCACCATGTTCGGCTCGGATCATTACGGGATCGAGGCCGACCTCATCACCATCGCCAAGGGGCTGACATCTGCCTACGCGCCGCTTTCCGGCTCGATCGTATCGGACAAGGTCTGGAAAGTGCTCGAACAAGGCACCGACGAAAATGGACCGATCGGCCATGGCTGGACCTATTCGGCCCACCCGATCGGCGCGGCGGCGGGCGTCGCCAATTTGAAGCTCATCGACGAACTGGGGCTCGTCGCAAATGCGGGCGAGACGGGCAGCTATCTCAACGAAGAGATGAAAGCCGCGCTCGGCGATCATGCGCATGTCGGCGATGTGCGCGGCGAGGGGATGTTGTGCGCCATCGAATTCGTGGAAGATCGCGACACGCGCTCCTTCTTCGATCCGGCGAAAAAGATCGGACCGGCAGTCGCCGCCGCACTGTTGAAGCGCGGGGTGATCGGCCGCGCCATGCCGCAAGGCGACATTCTCGGTTTTGCGCCGCCGCTTTGCCTGACGAAAGCCGAAGCCGACGAGGTTGTCTCGAAGACGGCTGACGCCGTGCGCGAGGTGCTCGGCTGACAGGCGTTCAAGCCTGTTGAGACGGCAAAGAATTCTCGTGACAAAATCTGCGGTTTGGCGGAGATTATGGAGGGATCGGCGAGGCCGGTCCCTTCTCTTTTGCAGGACCTATCCATACCATGTCGCCGCTGAGCACCGCGTTGCTTGCCGCCTCGACCCTGATATTCGTCAGTGCGGCGAGCGCGGCGAAAGCCTGGACCATTTCCACCAACAATTTCGCCTGGCTGGCTCTGACGCTGGTGCTCTACACGGTCGGCAATTTGATCATGCTGCGTCTGATCCGCGATGTCGGCATGGGTGTCGCGCTCAGCCTGTCGGCGGTCGTGCAACTCGTCGCTGTGAACCTCGTCGCACTCGCCTTTTTCGGTGAGCGCGTTTCAGGCGTTCAGGCTGCAGGGCTGCTGCTGGCAATCGTCGCGGTGGCGATGATTACGCTCGGTCCTGCGCGTGGATAAACGCTCGGTCGCAGTGGAACAAGCATCGTCGTCGCGCGCTTCATAATCGAATGAAGCGAGGATGAAGCGATGAGTGAAACCGACTCACATGGGTGGATGAGCCCCGATGATGCGCGTGAGGCCGCTATCCGGCATCTCGTCGAACAAACCGATCTATCCCCGAACCAAGCCGCCGAACTGGTCGATGAGCATGGTACGGATCGTGAAAAGCTGATGAAGATCGCAGCTACGATGAAAGCGGAAAGCTGATCAGCTTCCCGCACGCGGGTCGATCGGATTAACCGTGCCAAGATCAAGTTGGCGTTCCAGCGCGGCAGCGGCGGCAAGCAGCTTGGCCTCGCCGCGAGGTCGCGCGACGATCTGAAGGCCGACCGGCAGCCCTTCGCGGGTGAACCCGCATGGCAGCGACAGGGCCGGAGCCGTGGTGAGCGTGATCGCATAGGCGATCGCGAGCCAGTCGATATAGGTCTCGAACGTCTTGCCGGCGCATTCGGTGACGTAGCGGTTTTCGACCGGGAAGGGCGAGACGATGGTGGCCGGCGTCAAAAGCAGATCGTAATCGTCGAAGAAGGCAAGCGCGCGGGTGATGATACGGGCGCGGTGCGTTTCGGCCTTGGCAACGTCGCCGACGGTGAGAGCCAGTCCCTTCTCGATGTTCCAGATCACTTCCGGCTTTAAAAGATCGCGATGGGTGTCCAGCTTGCTTGCATGTCCGGTGGCGAAGCTGACCGCGCGCAGCGTCTGGAACGTTTCATGCGCACCCGAAAGGTCGGGGTGGGCATCCGTCACCTTGACACCGAGTTCGGTGAAACGATAGGCGGCGGCGCGGCAGATATCCGCGACCTCCGGGTCTACGGGCGTGATGCCGAGATCGGCGCTGAAAGCGACGCGAGCGGGCAGGGCACGGCTTTGCGCGGCTGCGCGATAGGTCGTTCCGTCTCGCGGAAGCGATACGGGATTGGCCGGGTGCTCGCCGCTCATCGCATCGAGGAACAGCGCGACATCCTCGACGGTGCGGGCCATCGGTCCTTCGACCGACAGGATGTCGTCGACGAGATTGCCCGGATCGGCAGCGACGCGGCCGGGCGAGGGGCGCAGGCCGACGATGCCGCAAAAGCTGGCCGGATTGCGCAGCGAGCCGCCGAGGTCCGAACCCTGCGCCAGCCACGCCATGCCGGTGGCGAGCGCCACAGCCGAACCGCCCGACGAGCCGGCGGCCGAACGCGCGGTGTTCCACGGATTGAGCGTTGCGCCGAAGACGTCGTTGAACGTGTTGGCACCGGCTCCGAATTCAGGGGTTGCGGTCTTGGCATAGACGATGCCGCCTTCGGCCTCGATATGCGAGACCATGATGTCCGAGCGGTCCGGGACATGATTTTCGAAGATGCGTGAGCCATGAGTCGTGCGCACGCCCTCGACTTCGGTCAAATCCTTGATGGCGACCGGAAGCCCGGCGAGGATGCCGCGCTCGCTCGGCGAGCGTTTCATCAACGCATCGGCGTTTTTTCTCGCGCGATCGAAGGCGAGCGTCGGCAGGGCGTTCACCGCAGGTTCGACCACGCCGATTCGCTCTTCGAGCGCGTCGAGCAACTGATGAGGCGTCAGCTTTTTGGCTTGAAGTCCATCCACGATTTCGCAGGCGGATTTGCGGATCAGTTCGGATGTCATCTTGGCCGGTCTCCTCTGTTCCTTTCGTGATAGCCGATCGGGAGGCGATGGACCAAGGCCGGGATGCAAAAAGCCCGGCGGTATCGCCGGGCCAGAACTCGGTTTCGAATGGGACAGGATATATCAGGCGGCGCGGGGACGCGGCGCTTCCATCCGCGAAGGCGCAACGAAAGCTTCCGCCAGTTCGATATCGTCCTGATCGATGAGGCGGCGTGGGTCGTTGCCGACCGCCTCGATGATTGCCGGCGAAATTTCATTCGCCGCGATTGCATCTTCCCAAGCGCTTTTGACCTCGCGTTCTGCGCGCACGAGTGCGGACAAAGCGAGGATGAGCCGGTCTCGGTGATCCATGATTCTAGCCTGCATGTTCTGAAAGATTGCAAAGCCCTTTGGACGGGCCAACTCGTAACGTCGTCGATCAGGGTCCGTTCCCTTATAAGTCATTACCATGAGGAACTTTTGACAGCGGCGCGCATTTTGCCGGGCAGTACCAGGAGCGTTTGCGTGCTCGACAAGACTTCCACACCATCATCCAGCCCCCTCGACGACGAGCCGCTCGCACAGCGACGGCCCGACGATCTCACCTATGTCAGCGACGGCGAACCGGGTATCCGCCGCAAGCGGGCCGGAAAGGGATACAGCTTCACGCTGCCCGACGGTTCGAAGCTTAAGGCCAAGGACGAAATCGCACGCATCAAGGCGCTCGTCATTCCGCCGGCATGGACGGATGTGTGGATTTCGCCCGATCCTCTGGGTCACATCCAGGCGACCGGCCGCGACCAGAAAGGGCGCAAACAATATCGCTATCATGCGCGCTGGAGCGAATTTCGCGACGAGGCCAAATATCAAAGCCTCGTCAATTTCGCATCCGCGCTTCCGCGCTTGCGCACGCAGATGGAAAGCGATCTGCGCCGACGCGGCCTGCCGCGCGAAAAGGTTCTGGCATCGATCGTCTGGCTTCTCGACAACACCATGATCCGCGTCGGCAATCCGGCCTATGCGCGCGACAACAAAAGCTTCGGGTTGACGACGCTTCGCTCGCGTCATGTCGAGGTCGAGGGTGCCAAACTGCGTTTCGCCTTCAAGGGTAAATCCGGCAAGGAGTGGAACCTGAAGCTGGTAGACCGGCGTATGGCGCGTATCCTGAAGGATATTCTCGACCTGCCCGGCCAGCACCTCTTCCAGTATCGCGACGAGGACGGGGAGCGGCGCATGGTGCATTCGCAGGACGTCAACGCCTATATCCGCGATGCGACCGGCGAAGAGTTTTCATCGAAGCATTTTCGAACATGGGGCGGCACGACGAGCGCAACGGCGCTGTTCGCCACGGTCGAATTGCCGCAAACGAAGCGAGAGATCGCGAAGGTTCTGAATTCACTCATCGACAAGGTCGCGGCGCGGCTCGGCAACACGCGCGCGGTCTGCCGCAGTTGCTACATTCACCCGCGCGTCGTCGATTCCTGGTCGGCGGGAAAGCTGGTCGAGGAACTGGCCGAAGCGCGCAAGCGATTTCGCAAACCGCTCGACGGGCTGGACGAGGAGGAAATGCTGGTCCTGCGCTGGCTATCGCATGAGTTGCCGGCCTGACGGCTTAGTTGGCCAATGCATCGCCGACCGGCAATCCCATCGTCAGGCGCGTTCCGCCGACGCCGCTTCCGTAAACGATCGAGGTGTTGAGACTGGAGGCCATCGCCTTAACGATGCGCGTGCCGAGCCCCGTGCCCTTCGGCTTGCCTTCGCCATTCCAGCCGACACCGTCGTCCTCGACGCACAACGTTGCCGATCCGTCCGCCTGCCGGCGAATGTAGATGCGGACCTCACCATCGGCATTGCCGGGATAAGCATATTTATAGGCGTTGGTGACGAGTTCGGTGACGATCATGCCGATCGAGATCGCCTTGTCGGTAGGGACCGAAAGCGGCTCAAGCTCGGTGCGGATGCGCGAGGCGTGGCCCGCCGCCTTCATCGATGTATCGAGTTCGCTGATGAGGCTCGAAATATATTCGTTGAGATCGACGGCGGTGATGTCGTCGGATGTATAGAGACGGCGGTGAAGGCCGGCGATCGCGGAGATTCGCGCTTGTGTTTCGGCAAGCGCGTCCTTGGCCATCGGCTCGGCTATCGCCGAAATCTGCATGCGCACCAGCGCCGCGACCAGCGCGAGCGAGTTGGCGACACGGTGGTTCACCTCGGCCAGAAGAAGCTCAGCGCGATCGCGCGCGTCACGGACTTCCTGTTCGGCGCGCTGTTTTTCACGTTGCAGGCGCGCTTTTTCGAGCGACTGGTCGACGGCGCTCGACAAAAGCGCGAAAAATTCGTCGCCGATGCTCTTGAGCACGTAGTCCGCCGCGCCGGCCTTCAGCGCATCGACGGCCACGGTGGCTTCCGACGAGCCGGTCACATAGACGACCGGCGGAGCGACGGGGCGCTTCTTAAGGGCCATCAGAACGTCGAGCCCCGTTCCGGACGCCAGATAATGATCGAGGATGACGACGTCGATACGGGCTTCGTCCACGCGCGCGAGGCCTTGCGCGATGTCGCCGGCATGCTCGACGACGAAGCCCCGGCGGCCAAGCCGCCTCTGGACCAGACGCGCGAGCGCCGGATCGTCGTCGATATAAAGGACGTGGACGGGGTCGCTCATCTTATCAGGCGGTTTCCGGGACCTGGATCACCGAGAAGAACAGGCCGAGCTGGCGGATCGCATTTGCGAAACCGTCATAGTCGACCGGCTTGGTGATGTAGACATTGGCACCCAGATCGTAGCAGCGCTGGATTTCCGTCTGGTCGTCCGTCGTTGTCAGGACGACCACCGGCGAGCGCTTGGTGTGGATATTGCTCTTGACCTTTTCGAGGATATCCACGCCGGTCATGTCGGGCAGGTTCAGATCGAGCAGGATCAGGAACTGACGGCCTGCGCTGTCGGAACCGGAGCCATCGGCACCGAAGAGATAGTTCAGCGCAGACGTGCCGTCCGTGAACGGGACGATCTGGTTGTTGACGCCGGCGCGGCGGATGTTCTTTTCGATGAGGCGCGCATGGCCCTCATCGTCCTCGACCATGATGATGGTTACGGGATGCCCGTTGCTCAATTTTCCGTACTCCTGTCCACATTCGGAAGTCGCTCGGGCAAGGTGACCCGGAAGGTCGTTCCCTGTCCAAATTCGGATTCCAGCGTAATATCCCCGCCCAGATTACGCACCAGCGTGCGTACATGGGCAAGGCCGATGCCTTCGCCGGCCTTGTCCTGTGTGCCCGAACGGCGAAACAGGTCGAACACCCGCTGGTGATCCTGCGGCGCGATACCGCGACCGTTGTCCTTCACGTCGATCACGATCTGGCGGCCGGCGCTGCGCTGCGCCTTGACGGCGATCTCGATCGGCCGGTCCTTTGCACTGTACTTGACCGCGTTGTCGAGAAGGTTGCCGACGATCTGTTCCAGCGAGAGGCGATCGGACACGATCGGCGGTGTCTTCACGTCGAGGCTGATATTTCCGTCCGTTTCCGCCACCTGATGCTGGACGGTGTTGGCGTTCGCCTCGATGAGTTCGCCAAGGTCGATGCGCTCCGGCTTCAAGGGACGGCGGCCATCGCGCGAAATCTTGAGGATCGCGTTTATCAGCGCGTCCATCTTGCGGGTGGACGAACGGATGAAGCCGATCGCTTCGGGCAGGTCTTCGGACGCGGCCAGACGCGCGTCTTTGATTTCCTGTTCACTGAGCGGCTCGCCATCTGCCAGCACGTAGGCCTGGATCGTTTCCATTGTGGTATCGAGTTCGCTTGTGAAACCCATGATGTTGACGAGCGGGGCGCGCAGATCGTGCGTCACGATATAGGCGAAACGCTGGACTTCCTCATTAGCCCGCACGAGGTCCTGCGTGCGCTCGTCAATGCGTGCTTCGAGGCCGGCGTTAAGTTCCTGCACCTCGATCCGTGCTTTCAAAAGCTCGCGTGTATAGCGGATGGCTACCCAAACTGCGCCGCCGACGACCGCGAAGATGACGAAGGCTCCGAAAATTGTCGTCCAGCGGAGCCAGTCGACGCTGGAGCGCTGGCTGCCGGCCGCGACGACATAGGCCTCGTCGGCGGTTGCCACCAGTTCGGCGAAAAGCACGCGCGCTTCGTCCATCAATTCCTTGCCGCGATCGGTGCGCACGATCTCGATCGCCGCGTCCTGCTCGCCTTGCAACGCCAGTTGGATCGTGCTGTCCATTTCCTCCATCTTGGCGGAAACGATCTCGCCGAGCCGTTCGACCTGCGGCGCAAGTTGAGGCATTTCCAGCGCGCGTTCCTGCAACCGGGAATAAAGCGGTCCGACGTTGTCGCGAGAATTATTATAGGGATCGAGATAATTCGTTTCGCCGGTCAGCAGAAAACCGCGCTGACTGGTCTCGACGTCCTGCAATGCTGTGCGAAGATCAATCGTGGACGCACGAACGAGACGTACGGCGAGAACACTTTCGAATTCCGTCTCGTTGCGTTCGACCAGCCAGATCGACATGCTGACGATCACCGTCAGCGCTGCAAGGCCGACCAGCAAGAGCGCAGCCGTCGCCCTCAGGAAACTTTGATTCGCAGTCGGCATGGCACCCCGTTTGCCCGAACAGGTTTCGAGCAATGCAGGATCGCATTAGAAAATGCTACCGAAATTTGGGGTTTGCAGACAGCCGGCAACAAGTGTTTGCCTGAAAAGCCGACATGACTGGCGACCTATAGCCAGCAAGGCGCTGCTAAGCCAGTCTACGCCCTTCCTGCACCGTCCGGCTCGTCGTCGAGATTTCCTTCCGGGTTCTGAACGGTCGGCGGCTCGATCTTCTGCTGGCCACCGCGCTTGCTCTTCTTGCGCGCCTTTCGTGCTGTGAGCGCGTCCGCCTGTCCGTCGACACCGACGTGGTAGGTGACCTGCGGGAACGGGATTTCGATGCCGCGCTTGGCAAAGGCGTCTTTGATGAATTCGTTATACTGGCGGCCGATGCCCCATTGCGAACCCGGCAACGTCTTGATGCGCGCGCGTACATTGATTGCCGAATCGCCAAAGAGCGTAACGCCGTGGATTTCGAGCGGCCCCATGATCGAGGTCTTGGCGTCGGTTTCCATCAGCTTCTCGAATGCGTCCTGCATCGCCGCTTTGACCTCGCCGATGTCGCTGTCGTAGGCGACGCCGATCTCCGCCACATGGAAGCCGAAGCCCTTCATCGAATTGGACACCATGTCCACCGACGAGAAGGGAATGAGGTGAAGCGTGCCGTCCAGCGAACGGATCGAGACGGAGCGGATCGTCAGCCGCTCGACCACGCCCGAGCGTCCACCGGCTTCGACGACATCGCCCTCGTTCATGATGTTTTCAAGCTGGATGAAGATGCCGGTGATGATGTCCTGCACGAACTTTTGTGCGCCGAAGCCGATGGCAAGGCCGAGCACGCCGGCACCAGCCAGAAGCGGTGCGATGTTGATGCCGATCTGAGCCAGCGCCAGCATGGTGATGAAGATCGCCAGCGCGACCGTCACCGCGTTTCGGAAAAGCGACAGAAGGGTCTTTTCGCGCGGGGTGGGTACGGTGCCGTAATTCGGGTTGAGTTTGTATTCGACCCATGAGGACATCGCCAGATAAAGGGCGAAGCCAACAAGCACGATGATCAGGGCCGACAGGACCGATCCGGTCACGCGCTGGCCCGTCTCGCTTGCGGCCCAGCCGAAGAAGTCCACCAAGCCCCAGGCTTGTGCGATAGCGATCGCGACACCGATCAGCGTGACCGTGCGCACCACCTGCATGACGCGCGGAACGAAGGCGTGAAGCCGCGTTTCAAGCAACGGCAGGCGCTCCTTGATGTCGGGCGGGAGGCGCATGCCGATATGGACGAAGCGCGAGATGAACGAGATCACGACCACGCCGACGATGATCGAGACAATCGACTGCACCGTCGCACGCAGCATGAACGGCAGCGCCTCTTGCGGGTTCGCCAGCCACAGGACGAAGATCGCGATGAGATAGGCGATCGCGATCAGGTGCCAGTACGCACCCAGGAAAGCGAGAGACTTCGACAAGGCATCCTGCCGTCCATTGCTGGCGCGATGCGACAGTGCTGCCCTGACGGGATGCTTGTTTTGCAGCACGATCAGGATGCCGATGACGACGGCCGTCAGCATGGCGAGGATGCGAAGTCCCTCGGCCGCGCCAGCACTGACGTGCTCGGCGAGCACGGGTGCGAAGAACATGAAGGTGTAGCCGACGAGGCCGATCGCGCGAGAGAACCAGAAATACCAGTAGGCCGCCGTCGTATCATTCATGGGAAGCGGCCGCAGGGCCGGGCCATGCGGCTCGAACACAGCGCGCAGGAGCACCTTGGTCATCTCCACGACGAGGAAGGCGTTGAGCAGCAACGTCTGGTTGATGCCCATGCGCCCGTCCGGGCCGGCCAGGAAATAGAGCGCGACGATGTAGCCGACGGCCCACGACGCCGCGACGGCCGCGATGTCGATCAGGGCGGCACCGATGATGCCCGCGGCGCGTGCAAGCCAGCCACGTCCGGAAACGCGATTGGAAATTAAGACCTGAACGCGGTTCGAGATCGCCCGCAGAAGGAAATAGCTGGCGAAAAGAATCACCGCGAGGATCGCGACATTCGTCACGATACGTCCAAGTTCGCCGTAATCGCGATTGTTCGTGCCCGAGAACGCGTCGCCGATATCGGTCGCGAGCCCTGCCACGGTGCTCACCGTCGCCGATGCGCCTTCGGCGATGTCGCGCGTATATTCGGCGATTTGGCGCGCGATCGTCGGATCACTCGTGCCTTCGGCGGTTTCCGCCTCGGCCTCGGGGCTCTCCTGAGGCTCGGCCGCGCGCAGGCGCTCGATCAGTTCGTTGCGGGTCGTCTCGTTTTCCAGAAGCCGGATCAATTCGTCGACGCCGGCACCCTGTTCCGCCGCCGGTGTCTCGGGCGGCGCTTCCTGCGCGATGGCCGCTGGAGCGAAAAGCAGAAAGAAGGCGAAGAGGGCGCTGATGATCGGTCGCATGGTCTGGATTTGTGTCCGGTCCGAAAGGATGAATGTGGCCGTAAGGATGGCGGGGCAATTGTGGGGGTCAACCCCGCGAAGGCATTTTTACATGCGAAGGCACCATGTGCCGGCCACAAGCGAATCGGATATGCGGCTTGGGAACCGTACCGAAAGGCCGACATCGAATGAGCGATCTGACCCTGTCACTGGAAGAGGCGAGCCGTCTCATCGTCGATGCGCTTACGGCTTGCGATACCGCGCTGGACAACGCACGGGCCGTTGCGAAGGCACTTGTCGGAGCCGAGCTTGCAGGGCAGGGCGGTCATGGATTGCGCCGCGTGCCAGCCTATTCCGCCCAGGCGAAGGCCGGCAAGGTCAAGGGACATGCACAGGCGACCGTCGAGCGGGTGCGGCCGGGTGCGGTCGCCGTCGACGGTCATTTCGGATTCGCCTATCCGGCGCTCGATCTTGCTGTAACGGAGCTTTCAAAAATGGCACCGCTACAGGGCATCGCCATCGCCGGCATCCGCCGCTCGCACCATGCGGGCGTTGCGGGCCTCACCGTCGAGGCGCTGGCCGAGCGTGGGCTTGCCGCGCTGATGTTCGCCAACGCACCGGCCTCGATGGCTCCGTGGGGCGGGCGTCGTCCGCTGTTCGGAACCGATCCGATTGCGTTTGCGTGCCCGACCGAGGGCGGCCCTCCCATCGTCGTCGACGTATCGCTCTCCAAGGTGGCGCGCGGCAAGATCATGGCGGCACGGCAGAAGAACGAGCCGATCCCCGAGGGCTGGGCGCTCGACCCCGAAGGCAATCCGACGACCGATGCCGCCGCCGGCATGGCGGGAACCATGATCCCGCTCGGCGACGCGAAGGGTACGGCGCTGGCGTTGATGGTTGAACTCATGTGCGCCGGGCTGACTGGCGCGAATTACGCCTATGAGCAGACCTCGCTTTTCGACGATCAGGGCGATCCGCCCGGATGCGGTCAGGCGATCATCGCGATTGATCCGGCAATATTCGGCGGGCAGGCGACCGCCAGATTCGCCGAAATGGCGGACGCGATCGCGGGAACGGAAGGCGCGCGCGTGCCAGGCCACCGCCGGATCGCGCTGCGTGATAAGCTGACTCGCGAGGGCATCACCACCGAGCGCGCGCTGATCGAGGAGATCGAGGCGATTGCGCGGGGATAGTCGAATTTCGGCTGCGTTCGGTTTCGAATTGCACTAGAAGGACGGAAAACGAAAGCGGGCCATTCATGTTTCTTCTGCCACGCCACGCCGAAATCGTCCAACTTGCCAAGGATCAGGGGCGTGTCCTCGTCGAGGAGCTTGCCGAACGGTTCGAGGTGTCCCCTCAGACGATCCGCAAGGATCTGAACGAGCTTTGCGACAAGCGTCTTCTGGCGCGCATCCATGGCGGCGCGGTGATGCCGTCGGGCATCGAGAACATGGAATACGAGGCGCGCCGGCGTATCGCGGCGGACGAAAAACAGGCGATCGGGTTTGCCGCCGCCGCGCTCGTACCCGACAACGCATCGCTTTTCATCAATATCGGAACGACGACGGAAGCCGTCTCCGAAGCACTGGTCGACCACAAGGGATTGATGGTCATCACCAACAACATCAACGTCGCCAACCGCATGCGCGTGCGCCCATCCATCGAGGTCGTGATCGCAGGTGGTGTCGTGCGCGGATCGGATGGCGGCGTCGTCGGCGAGGCGGCGGTCGACTTTTTCAGGCAGTTCAAGGCTGATTACGCGGTGATCGGCGCATCGGCGATCGACGAGGATGGCGCGCTTCTGGATTTCGATTTCCGCGAAGTGAAAGTCGCGCAAGCCATTATCGCCAATGCCCGGCATGTGATCCTCGTCGCCGACTCGACCAAGTTCGAACGCTCCGCGCCGGTGCGGATCGCGCATCTTTCGCAGGTGTCGAGTTTCGTCACCGACCGATGCCCAAGCGATGCGATCCGGTCGATCTGCAGGGAAGCGGGCGTGCAACTGGTGGAAACGAATAGCTGAGAGCAATCCGCCCTTGGATTTCAGGTGAGTTTCACTTAGATTTCGTTTGATTTCGAATAACGGATTTCAGGCGTGACCAGCGAAACGACCTACGACATCTTCATCATCGGTGGCGGCATCAATGGCTGTGGCATCGCGCGCGATGCGGCAGGGCGCGGCTATTCGGTGTTTCTGGCCGAGATGAACGATCTGGCGAGTGGCACCTCGTCGTGGTCGACCAAGCTGATCCATGGCGGTTTGCGCTATCTGGAGCACTATGAATTCCGGCTCGTGCGCGAGGCTTTGAAGGAGCGCGAGGTGCTCTGGAAGAGCGCGCCGCACATCATCTGGCCGATGCGGTTCGTGCTGCCCTATCACAAGGGACTTCGCCCGGCATGGCTGCTGCGGCTCGGCCTCTTCCTCTACGACCATATCGGCGGGCGCAAACTCCTGCCGAAGACCGAAGTGCTCGACATGACGACCGATCCGGCGGCAAGGCCGCTGAAGCCGATCTTCTCGAAGGCGTTCGAATATTCGGATTGCGGCGTCGACGATGCGCGTCTCGTGGTTCTCAACGCGCGCGACGCGGCCGACAGGGGCGCGGTTATCCGCACGCGCACCAAGGTCGTCGCGGCGCGGCGCGAGGCGGACGGCTGGGCCATCGACATCGAGGATCGGGTTTCCGGCGCACGCGAGACGGTGCGAGCCAGGCTGCTCGTCAATGCCGGCGGCCCATGGGTCGACAAGGTGCTGACGCAGACGGTCGGGCACGACGTCCACAATGTCCGTCTCGTTCAGGGCAGCCATATCGTCATCAGGAAAAAGTTCGACGATCCGCGCGCCTATTTCTTCCAGAACCCGGATGGGCGCATCATTTTCGCGATCCCCTACCATGACGATTTCACCATGATCGGGACGACGGACCGCGACTATGAGGGCGATCCGAAGGACGTGGCGATCAGCGACGAGGAAATCGACTATCTCATCGCCTGCGCCAGTGAGTATTTCGCCCAGCCGGTGAAGCGCGATGACATCGTATGGACTTTCTCCGGCGTCAGGCCGCTTTACGACGATGGTGCGTCGAAGGCGCAGGAAGCAACGCGCGACTACGTGCTGAAGGCGGATACGGACGGCGCGCCGCTCGTCAACATCTTCGGCGGCAAAATCACGACCTATCGCCGGCTTGCCGAATCGATGCTCGAAAAAATCGAAGGGCTGATCGGCAAAAAGGGGAAGGCGTGGACGGCTGACGGCTCGTTGCCGGGTGGCGACTTCGCGGTCGGCACGTTCGATGAGGAAGTGCGGCGGCTTCGCGCCGACTACGCATTCATCGACGCGCGTATGGCGCGCCGGCTCATACGGCTTTACGGGACGCGCGCGCGGACGATTCTTGGCTCGGCGAAATCTTCGGTCGATCTTGGCCGACATTTCGGGAAGGACCTTTACGAGGCGGAAGTTCGCTATCTCGTGGCCCATGAGTGGGCGATGAGCGCCGAGGATGTGTTATGGCGGCGTACGAAGCGGGGCCTCGTCCTGTCGAAAGACGAGGCGGGCGCGCTCGACCATTTCATGCGGGACACCGCCAAGGCCGCCTAGAGGACAATGGGGGAGGATTTTTATGGGTGGGTTCGTTCTCGCGATCGATCAGGGCACGACTTCGAGCCGCGCCATCGTCTTCGACGACAGGATGGAAATCGTTGGCGTCGGCCAGCAGGAATTCGCTCAGCATTTTCCGAAGTCGGGCTGGGTCGAACACGATGCGAACGAAATCTGGGACAGCGTCGTTGCGGTGATAAAGGCCGCACTGGACGATGCCGGGATCTCGGCAGGCGACGTCGCTGCCATCGGCATCACCAACCAGCGCGAGACGGTCGTCGTCTGGGACAAGGCGACGGGCGAGCCGATCCACAACGCGATCGTGTGGCAGGACCGGCGCACGGCGCAGCTTTGCCACGACATGAAGGAAAAGGGGCTTGAAGAGGTCTTTTCGCAAAAGACCGGGCTTCTGCTCGACCCGTATTTTTCCGGCACCAAGCTTGCCTGGCTGCTCGACAATGTTTCCGGCGCGCGTGAGCGCGCGGAGAGCGGCGAACTTCTTGCCGGCACGATCGACGCCTTCCTTATCTGGAAGCTGACGGGCGGTGCGGCGCATGTGACGGACGCGACCAACGCATCTCGCACGCTTCTTTTCAACATCGAGACAAATGCGTGGGACGGGGAACTCGCCGAGCACCTCAATGTGCCGCTCCAAATGCTGCCGGAGGTTCTCGACAGTTCCGACGATTTCGGTGTGACCGACGAAGCGCTTTTCGGCGCGGCAATCCCGATCCTCGGTGTCGCGGGCGATCAGCAGGCAGCGACAATCGGACAGGCGTGTTTTTCGCCCGGCATGATGAAATCGACCTACGGCACAGGCTGCTTTGCGGTGCTCAACACGGGCGGAACGCTTGTTCGCTCGAACAACCGGCTTTTGACGACGATTGCCTATCGTCTCGACGGTGAAACCACATATGCGCTGGAAGGCTCGATCTTCGTGGCGGGCGCGGCGGTGCAATGGCTGCGTGACGGCATCGGCGTCATCGGCAAGGCGGAGGAAAGCGGCGAACTGGCAACGCAGGCCGACGAGAGCCAGGAAGTCTACCTCGTGCCGGCCTTTGTCGGGCTCGGCGCGCCGCACTGGGATGCGGAGGCGCGCGGCGCGATCTTCGGACTGACGCGTTCGACGGGGCCGGCCGAGTTCGCGCGAGCCGCGCTCGAATCCGTCGCCTTCCAGACGCGCGACCTTCTCGATGCGATGAAAAAAGACTGGACGGAAGGTGGCGAGACCGTGCTGCGGGTCGATGGCGGCATGGTCGCGTCGAACTGGACGATGCAGCGTCTTTCCGACCTTCTCGACGCGCCTGTGGATCGGCCAACGATCCTCGAGACGACCGCGCTCGGCGCAGCATGGCTTGCCGGATCCCGCGCGGGCGTGTGGCCCGGCATGGAAGATTTTGCGAAAGCGTGGAAGCTCGAGCGCCGTTTCGAGCCGCAAATGGACGACGATTTGCGCGAAGAAAAGCTCGCCGGCTGGCGCGATGCCGTCCGGCGAACCTTGAGCGCGTAATCTATTCGCTTCTGGCGGGCGCTTCGAGACCGACGAGCGCGATCGACAAATAGCCGGCGGCTCGCATGTCGTTCATCACTTCCATCAAATCGCCATAGGCGACGGCACGGTCGGCGCGCAGATAGATGCGCGCCTCACGGTCGCCGCCGGTGCGTTCGTCGAGTGCCGCGCGCAGAGCACCTTCCTCGACATCGTCATCGCCGAGCGCCAGCGTCAGGTCGTTGCGCACGGTGAGATAGACCGGATCGTCGACACGCTGTCCGGGGGCCGCATTCGATGAAGGCAGGTCGACATTGACGTCGACAGTCGCCAGAGGTGCGGCCACCATGAAGATGATGAGCAGCACGAGCATGATGTCGATGAAGGGCACCACGTTGATCTCGTGGCTTTCCTCCATATCGCCGCTTTCGGTGCCGCGTTTGATACCGCCTGCCATGATGTTACTCCGCTGCTTCGCGCGTACCGGTGAACCGGCGGTAGTCGAGATCGCGGGAAACGAGGCGCTCGACCCCGGACGCCACATCGGCGAGCGACGCGCGATAGCCGACGATGGAGCGGGCAAAGATGTTGTAGAAGACGACCGCCGGAATGGCCGCGACCAGACCCAGCGCCGTCGCGAGCAGCGCTTCGGCAATGCCCGGCGCGACGATGGCGAGGTTCGAGGTCTGCGCCTCGGCGATGCCGATGAACGAATTCATGATACCCCAGACCGTGCCGAACAGGCCGACGAACGGTGCGACGGAACCGACGGATGCGAGGATGCCGGTGCCTTTCGACAGGTTGCGTCCGGCATTGGCCTCGATGCGGCCAAGACGCGACGACACGCGCTCCTTCAGGCCTTCGCCGCCCGCGCTTGAAATCGCGGGGCTGGATTGACGTGCCTCATCGACCGCCGCCTTGACCATGGCGGCACCGGCACCGGCGCGGCTTCCCAGTGCCTTTTCGGCTTCGCCGAGCGTCGGTGCCTTGGAAACGATGCGCAGCGCACCGGCGACCTGGCGCTTGGCGCGTCCGATTTCCAGCGTCTTCATCAGGAAGACGGCCCAGGTGACGACGGAGGCCAGGGCCAGACCGATCATGACGCCCTTGACCACCCAATCGGCGGCCATGAACATACCCACCGCTGACAGATCATGCGCCATCGGCGCGAGCGTGCCTTCCAGCCCCGGCTCCTGGGCAAGCGCAGGCAGCGCGGCACCGAAAAGCGCCACAGCGGTGAGGGCCGCACGCGAAATTCCAAGTCTCAGTGTCATGTCAATCCGTTTCCGTCCGTTCGCCAAGGGAGGAAAGACCGGTCGGGGCAAGCACCATTCCGCAGCTATCGGCGGAAATCATGGCTTCGATCCCGAACACATCCGCAAGGGTGATTGCCGTCAAAGTATCTGTCGGCCGACCAGCGGCGTAAATCCTTCCTGAATTAGTCAGGATTACCCTATCACACCAGCGCGCGGCCAAGGTCAAGTCGTGAAGCGATACGAAAATCGATTTGCCGCGTGCCGCATGCGCGCGCAGAGCGGCCATCATCGTCATCTGATGGGCCGGATCGAGGCCCGCGACCGGCTCGTCGGCGATGAGAAGCGGCGTTTCCTGCGCAAGCGCGCGGGCTGCCAGAACGCGGGCCTGCTCGCCGCCGGAGAGCTCCGTCACGGGGCGCTTTGCCAGATCGGCGACGTCCATCGCCTCCATAGCATCGGCGATCGCGGCTTCGTCGTGTGCTGAAAAGCCGCCCATTCCGCGCCATGGAGAACGCGCCAGCTTGACGACGTTTTCCACCGATAGCGGCCAGGCGATCGTTCGGGCCTGCGGCAGAAAAGCGACGAGCCTCGCGCGCTCGCGTTCACTGATCCCGCCAAGCGCGCGGCCATCTATCTCGACCGAGCCGGCAAAGGGCAAAAGACCGCAAAGCGCGCGCATGAGCGTCGATTTTCCCGCACCGTTCGGCCCGAGAAGTCCGACGACTTCGCCGCGCTGAAGGTCGAGGTCGATGCCGTTCAGGATCGGTCGATCCGAAAGGCTGACGGACAGGTTTCGCGCTAACAGCATCAGAACAACTCCCGCCTGCTGCGCACCACCAGCCACAGGAAAAACGGCGCGCCGATGAGTGCGGTCAGGACGCCGACATTCAATTCGCGCGTCGGCACCACGACCCGCGCGGCGATATCGGCAGCCAGCAAAAGCGCGCCGCCGCCGAGTGCACTCGGCAAAAGAAGGCTCGACGGCAGGCGATCGGTGAAGGGGCGCACAAGATGCGGAACGACGAGACCGACGAAGCCGATCGCGCCCGCGACGGCCGTTCCCGCGCCGACACAAAGCGCCGTGCCGCCGACGACCAGCGTGCGAACCACGGATAGGCGCACGCCAAGGCTTGCTGCCGCTTCCTCGCCAAGCGACAGCGCGTCGAGCGCCCGCGCCGTCATTGCCAGCATGATCCAGCCCGCCGCCATCAAAGGCAGGGCAAGCCAGACATGGCTCATCGAACGGTCGCGAAGCGAGCCGAGCAGCCAGAAGATGATCTCGTAGCTGGCGAAGGGGTTCGGCGACAGGTTGAGGACAAGGGAGGTCAGCGCCCCGGCAAGGCTGGTCAGCGCAACGCCCGCGAGGATCAGCGTCAGGGTTGCGCCGGCGCGTGCTGCGATGCCGAGCAGAAGCACGACGGAAAGCGCCGCACCGGCAAGCGCGCCTGCGGGCAGTGCATAAAGCGATGCGCCGGCAAGGCCGGTGTAGAAGATCGCGACCGCGCCGAACGAGGCCGACGCCGTGATGCCTATGATGCCGGGTTCGGCGAGCGGATTGCGCAGGAGCCCTTGCAGCACGGCACCTGACAGGCCGAGACCGATCCCGACCGTCAGCGCCAGAAGCGCGCGCGGCAGCCGGATATCCTGCATAATGATCATGGCTGCCTCGTCGCCGCCCGCAAACAGGCCCGTCACGCTCGATGCAAGATCGAGATCGGCCGGTCCGATCAGCAGGGAGGCGACCGTGAGGATGACGCAGGCAAGGGCGAGGATGGCGTTCAGCATGGCGCTCTTTACTGCGTTTCGTCGCAGGGCGCGATCTCCTCGCGCAACTCGGTCAAGGCGCGAACGGCCTCGATGACGAAGGGTGCGCCACAGGCCCAGGCGCCTTGCGGCACGAATGCGCCGACCCTTGCGCCATCCAGCGCCTTCAAGGCCGGATGGCTGACGAACTGGTCGGCGAGCGCGGGCGCTCCCTCGACGGGTTCAGACAGGATGACGATGTCGGGCCGGTGCGAGACGAGTTGTTCGAGGGGCAGGGGCGTCATGGCCGAATAGCCGAGCTCGGCGGCAAGGTTCGTCAGGCCAGCGGCTTCCATAGCGCTGTCGGCAAGCGTGCCCGCGCCCAGCACTACGCCGTTTTGCTCATAGGCGATGGCGGTGGGGCGGGTAGGGCACTGGCGCGCGCGCAGAGTTTCAAGTTCGCGCTCGTAGTCGCGGGCGATCGTTTCGGCGCGTTCGCTCTGTCCGACGATCGCGCCCATGCGCCGGAGTTCAGCGGGAACTGTGTCGACCGTGTTGTCGTAGGCGAATTCCTCGACATGGAAATCGAGGCGCTGAAGCAGGCTCGTCGTGTTGTGAAGGCTGAACGTGCCGGTGACGACGATGTCTGGCTTCGACAGGAACACCTCTTCGGCCCGTCCGCCATTCTTGGGGTAGTTCGCTGCCTCTTCATCGAGAAAGGAAAGCGTCGGGTCCGTCGAAAGATCGGACAAAGAGACGATCTGACCGGGATCGGCCAGAAGCAGCACGAGCTGGTCCGTGCACACATTCATCGACATGACGCGCGGCGGGTCGGCGGCGAATGCAGGCGCAGTCAACGCGAGGGTAAAGGCGGCGGCGCGCAGAATGAATTGTCCGCGCGCCGCCCTTTTCATCAGAAGGTCGACCGGAAGCCGGCGAAGACGCCGATGCCGGGCGTATTGAAGCCACGCACCGTCTGGTAGTCCTGATCGAGCAGGTTTTCGCCGCGCACGTAAAGCTCCGTGGATTCGGTCGCCTGGTAAGAGACCTTGGCGTTTAGGAGGACGTAGTCGTCGAGTTTGACGCGGCCGTTGACTCCAGAAAAGCCAAATGGTCCGGCGACGCTGCTCACGATGATTTCGTCTTCACTGTCAACGGCAATTTTGGCTGTGCCGGAAATAGCCCATTTCTCGGCGGGCTTGTATGTCGTCGTGAGCGCAATTTCGTGGCGTGGAACGCGCAAGTTGCGGTTGCCGTTGGCGTCCTGCGTATGTGTGTAGGTGTATGCTGCGCCTAGCGAGAGCCAATCATTGGCTTCATAGACTAGCGACGCTTCCACGCCTCGCTGACGCGAAGTGCCGGGAACCTGTGCATAGCTGCCACCAGCAAACTGAATCAAGTTGTCAATGTCGAGCATGAAATAGGTCAAGTCGGCAGCAAGGCTATTATTGAACCGATACTCCAAGCCAACGTCGAATGAGACGCTTTCTTCCGGCTCCAGATCGGTGTTGCCAACGAAGGGACCGAATAATTCGTATAGGCTCGGTGCGCGAAAGCCGGTGCCGAACGAACTATGAAGGCGATATCCGCTTTCGCCAAAGCGATAAGATCCTGTCGCCCGATATGTGAGATTATCACCAAATTCGGAGTGATCATCATATCGCACACCGCCTGATAGGTTCAATAATTCAGTTGGCTCCAGAACCGCTTGTGTCCAAACGCCAGCGAGAGAAAATGAATCGTCTGTATCGGAGCCGTAGCTATCGACCGTTTGCGCTCTTTGCCGCTCGTAATCGGCGCCATATTGAAGCAGCAGCCACTCATTAACGTCGAGTGAGCCTTGATAATCTATCTTCCGGCGCTCGCCGACATAATCAGCATCGAACGGGCCGAATGCAGGGTGATTCGAGTCAATTGTGCGATCGACCTCAAAGTGCTGGACCGAAAGCGTATTCTTCAAGCGGCCATCGAGGAAATTGGCATTGAAGCCGACGCGCATTCCGATCTGCTCGTTATCGTTAACATTTACGTCGGTATCCTGTGGCTCAATAATCTCCCCGGTGACGCTATCTACATAGCGGTCTACATCGTAGTCAGCGTCGGCGTCGATGTAGAGCAGGGAACCGAACACCGATACGACCTCGTTCAGGCGATATTCGCCCGTCGCGTCGAACGTCACATTCTCATAGCCGTCCCGCTCGCTGCCGCCCGCTGCTGCAGAAATGCCGTCGGTGCGGAAGCCGGTGATGTTGATTGCGGCACGTCCGGCATCGTTGGCTGCACGCAGGCCGTAGCCCCCACGAACGGTTCCGCGCGAGCCGGCTTCGCCATGGAGGATGTGCGAGATGCCGGGCTCGATATCGCCGAGGGTCGAAAACGAGATCACGCCCGCGATTGCATCCGAACCATAAAGCGTCGACTGGGAGCCTTTCAGCACCTCGATGGACTCGAGGCCACCAGAGAGGAGATACTGATAGGAGGTCTGAACCTGCGTGCTCGTTGGATCGCCGATATCGATACCGTTATAGAGCGTCTTGACGTAGCGGCGCGGCGCGCCGCGCACGGACAGCGATCCCTCCGCGCCCGGGCCGCCGGGTGATGATACGGAGATGCCTGGCAGGCGCTCCAGATAGTCGACGGCGAGCGGCAGGTCCTGCTCTTCCATCTCCATACGCGTGACCGTCTCGACCCGCGAGCCGGAGCGTTCGGCCTCTGTCGGCGCGCGGTTCGGCGTAATGACGATCTGCGGCAGTTCGGTGAACTGCGCATGCGCGGGCAGGCTTGCCAATATGGCGATTGCAGATGCAGCGCAGGCCGCGCCCAGTTTGAAAGCGTACATTCGGTCCCCCGATATCCGGCCTGCGGCCGGAACCCATCTTTTCAAAGATGCTGGAGAAACCTGCGGACCGCCCCGATCCGGCTTCGCCAGCGATGACATATGTCACCACTGCGAAACCACAGCCCCGGACGCTCCCCGCATCCGGCAAAGGTGACGCTCAAGGCAGGTTTCCTGGCTCGCGCTTCAGCGGATCATTCACCTTCCCGGGCACCGCCCAGTGGTTTTCGAATGTCCTCTGCGCTTACAGTTGCGGGGGCAGCCGCGGCTCGGACAAATCGTCCTTCCGCATTCCCTCTTAGCCGGCGTTGCTCGCACCGGCACCTCAAGCTGAAAATTACGTAGCAAGCACTGGGAGTGACGGTCAATCACGTCATTGGCGGGGCCGACCGGACGTCACGCGATGTTGCCTGGCAGCAACGGCCGTTCGGGATTACACTGCGTCATATTTGGTCGCAAAAGATGCCAAAACGGGGTGTTCGATGTCGCTTTTACGCCAACGGAACGGCCGGCCTGGTATCAAATTATAGTCGAACATCCTGATCTGGCGGGGTTTTTGACATTCGCCCACCGATACGGGATGGTAGGGAACATCAGGAACAAACGGGAGATCGGTGGCATGAGTTTCTTCAGAAGTAGCGGGAACCGCGTTCCCGAACACGTCGAGAAGATGGCAGAGGATGTGAAGGCCGGACGCGTCGACCGACGCGAATTCCTCGCCATCGCGTCCGTCTTCGGGGCCTCGACCGCGCTTGCCTATTCGATGATCGGCCTCGCCGCACCTTCGAAGGCGCTGGCGCAGGATGAAGCGCTTGGCGAGCCGGTGACAGGCGGCGTCCTGCGCGTGGCCATGTTCGTCAAGGCAAACAAGGACCCGCGCACGGCCGACTGGTCCGAAATCTCCAACGGCATGCGCCAGTCGCTCGAGCCGCTCGTCAAGTACACGCGCGAGTTCACCTTCGAAGGCAAGCTTCTCGAAAGCTGGGAAGCCAACGACGACGCCACCGAGTACGTTCTCAACGTGCGGCAGGGCGTGACGTGGACAAACGGCGATGAATTCAACGCAGACGACGTCATCTACAATCTGACGCGCTGGGCCGACGGCACTGCTGAAGGCAACTCGATGGCGACCCGCGTCGCCTCGATGATCGACCCCGACACCAACAAGCTGCGCGAAGGCGCGATCGAACGCGTCGACGATTACACGGTCAAGCTGATCCTGTCGGAGCCGGACGTTTCGATCATTCCGGGCTTCTCGGATTATCCTGCGCTGGTCGTTCACCCCACCTTCGACGAGACGGGCGCGGACTGGGTCGCCAATCCGATCGGCACCGGTCCGTTCGAACTCGTTTCCTATTCGGTCGGTGATCGTATCGAGTTCAAGCGGCGCGAAAACGGCGCGTGGTGGGATGGCGAAGCCTATCTCGACGGCGTCGAATTCATCGATTACGGCACCGATCCGTCGGCGATGGTCAACGCGTTCGAAGCGCTCGAAATCCATACGAACTACGAGACGACCGCCGACTATCTCGACATCATGGACAGCCTCGGTCTCGTGCGTTCGGAGGTTTTGACCTCGACCACGCTGACCATTCGCATGAACGTCGACAACGCACCTTACGACGACCAGAACGTGCGCAAGGCCGTTCAGCTCGGCGTCGACAACAACGCTATCCTGGCGCTTGGCATCGACGGTGCGGGCGAAAAGGCCGACAACTACCATGTCGCGCCGATCCAGCCCGACCACGTCCAGATCGCCACGCATGAGCGCGACGTCGACCGTGCCAAGCAGTTGATGGAAGAAGCCGGCCAGATGGATTTCGAGCACGAGATCATCTCGGTCGACGAGACCTGGCACCGCAACTCGTGCGACGCGGTGGCCGCACAGCTTCGCGAGGCCGGGTTCCGCGTCAAGCGGACCGTGCTTCCCGGTTCGACCTTCTGGAACGACTGGACCAAGTATCCTTTCTCGGCGACCAACTGGAACATGCGCCCGCTCGGCATCCAGGTCATCGCGCTCGGTTACCGCACCGGCGGCAGTTGGAACGAGACTGCGTTCTCCAATGAGGAACTCGACGGCCTGATCGCCGAAGCCCTTTCGATCGCCGATTCGGAAGAGCGTCAGTCGGTCATGGAGCGGATCGAGACGATCATCCAGGATTCGGGCATCATCATCCAGCCCTACTGGCGCACGCTCTACAACCACTCCGTAGAGGCGGTGAAGAACCACGGCATGCACCCGACCTTCGAGATCGATCTCGGCAAGGTCTGGCTTGACGAAAGCGCCTGACGCGCCATCTCGTCACAGCGCGGATACGCGACATGAAGGCGAGGGGCGGCAACGGCCCTCGCCGACTGTACCGGGGAACATAACTATAAAACCCCAACCAGAACGGCAGGGGGCACATGCTGGGTTTCATCGTGAAGCGGTTGGGCGTCATGGCCATAACCATGGTCTGCCTGACGCTCGTCGTCTTTTTTCTCGTCAATCTCGACCCGAACCTGCGGCGGCTCGCGATCAGCCAGCTCGACATGCGCACGCCAGACGCGCAGATCGAAAGCTGGCTCGAACGCAACGGCTATCGCGAACCGTTCCTGATCCGCTACGGGCAATGGCTCGGCGTGGTGCAAAAGGAACCGGCCGTCGATGAAAACGGGCAGGCGGTGAGCCGCTTCGCCTTCTGTTCGGAGCCGACGGAGCCATCCTATTCCGGCATCCTGCAGGGCCAGTGGGGCTGTTCGACCACTTTTCGCACGAATGTCGAGAATCGGCTTTTCCCCGGACTGGCAGCTACCGGCAAGCTGATGTTCTGGGTCATGGTGACGATGGTGCCGGTCGCGCTCATCATGGGCATATTCGCCGGTATGCGGGAGGGAACGCGAACTGACCGGACGCTTTCCGTCGCCGCGATCACCACGACGGCGACGCCCGAATATGTCTCGGGCGTCATTTTCACCGTTATCTTCGCCTCATGGCTCGGCTGGCTGAACGGCTCGGCCGCCAGCGCCACCGCGCAAGGCATCACTTTTTCCAATTTCACGCTGCCTGTGATGACGATGGCGATCTACGGCATCGGCTATATCGCCCGCATGACCCGCGCCTCGATGGTCGAGGTGATGACCCAGCAATATATCCGCACCGCGCGGCTCAAGGGGCTCAGCTTCCGCTCCGTCGTGGTCAAGCACGCGCTGCGCAACGCGCTGATCGCGCCATTCACCGTCATCATGCTGCAGTTCCCTTGGCTGCTTACGGGCGTTGTCATCGTCGAGGTGATGTTCCGCTATCAGGGCTTCGGCTTCATGCTAGTGGAGGCTGCCGGCAACAACGACATCGATATGCTTTTGGCAGCGTCGCTGGTGTCGGTCTTCGTCGTCCTGTCGACGCAGCTCATTTCCGACATCGGTTACGCCTATCTCAATCCACGGATCAGGGTGCAGTAGGCCATGTATGAATACCTGACCGTTCCGCAGATCATCACCGGCATATTGTGGCAGCTTTGGCCCGTCTGGGCGGCGCTTGCCGTGGTGCTCTCGCTGTCATTCGCCTTTCGCAAGCGCCTCGGCCTCTACGGCGAACTCTTCGGCTCCGGCGTCGGCGTCGCCGGTGTCAGCCTGTGCTATTTCTGGCTGTTCACGGCGATATTCGCTTCCCTCATCGCGCCTTTCAATCCGCTGGCGCAGGTGCTGATCATGAAGGATTCGCTGCCCGGCGCGATCGATCCCGAATCCGGCAAGGCGTTCCTTCTGGGCGGTGACAGGCTGGCGCGCGACATCTTCTCGCGCACGGTCTATGGCAGCCAGATCGTGCTCCTGATCGCGCCGGCCGCGACCGGTTTCGCGCTGATGGTCGGCACTACGCTTGGACTGCCGGCCGGCTATTACGGCGGGCGGATCGACGGTGTTCTGTCGTTCCTTGCCAATCTGGTGCTCGCCTTCCCGGTGATCCTGCTCTTCTACCTGCTGGTGACGCCGGGCATCATGGAAACACCCATTCCCTACGCAATGGCGGGCGTGTTCTTCCTGTTCCCGATCATCTTCTTCGCCACGCTCTTTTATACGCGCAACAAGCACCGACCGGGGCTGCTGGCGATCCAGCTCGGACTGACCCTGCTCATCGGCGGGTGGATCTATGCGGGCCTCGTTTTCAACGCCGATCCGCTCGGCATCGTCAGCATCGCGCCGAACGAGCTGAACATCTTCGTCGCGGTCGTGTTCGCGTCCTCACCGGGCGTCTTCCGCATCGTGCGCGGCCTCGTGATGGACATCAAGACGCGCGACTATGTCGCCGCCGCGCAGACGCGTGGTGAAACGCCATGGTACATCATGCTTTGGGAAGTGCTGCCCAATGCGCGCGGGCCGCTGATCGTGGATGCGTGCCTTCGCATCGGCTACACCACCATCCTGCTCGGAACGCTCGGCTATTTCGGCCTCGGCCTGTCGCCTGAAAGCCCCGATTGGGGAACCGCGATCAAGGATGCGAGCCGGCTGTTGCGTGCCTTCATCCACCCCGCCTTGCCGCCCGTCATCGCGCTGATGAGCTTCGTGCTCGGGCTTAACCTGCTCGCTGACGCCCTGCGCGAACAATCGCTGAAGGATTGAGGCCATGAACGAGACCGTCGCCCCCAAAAGCGTCGAGAACGCCGAGCCGATTCTCGAGATCGAGAACCTGTCGATTTCCTTCTTCACCAAGCGCGGCGAAATCCCGGCCGTTATGGATTTTTCCTGCACGGTGATGCCCGGCGAGGCGATGGGCATCGTCGGCGAGAGCGGATGCGGCAAGTCGACTGTCTCGCTCGGCATCATGCGCGACCTTTCCAATGTGGGTAAGATCGTCGGCGGGCGGATCAAGTTCCAGGGCCGCGACATGGGCGATATGTCGGAAGCCGAACTCCGTGCCGTTCGCGGCAACAAGATCGCGATGATCTATCAGGAGCCGATGGCGAGCCTGAACCCGGCCATGAAGGTTGGCCGGCAGTTGATGGAAGTGCCGATCATCCACGACAAGGTCGACAAAAAGGAAGCCTACGACCGCGCGCTGGAAATGCTAACCGCCGTGCGCCTGCCGGACCCGGCGCGTATGATGGACTCCTATCCGCACCAGCTTTCCGGCGGCCAGCAGCAACGCATCGTCATTGCGATGGCGCTGCTTTCTAAGCCCGCGCTGTTGCTTCTGGACGAACCGACGACCGCGCTCGACGTGACCGTGGAAGCGGGTATCGTCCAACTCGTGAAGGATCTCGGAAAGCGCTTCGGCACGTCGATGATCTTCGTGTCGCACAATCTCGGCCTGATCCTGGAAACCTGCGACAAGATCACGGTGATGTATTCGGGCGAGGCGGTGGAGACCGGGACGATCCGCGACGTGTTCGACCATATGCGCCATCCCTATACGCAAGGTCTGTTCCGCTCGATCCCGCTGCCGGGCGCGGACAAGAATTCGCGCCCGCTGATCGCTATTCCGGGGCAACTGCCGTTGCCGCATGAACGGCCGAAGGGCTGCAATTTCGGTCCTCGTTGCCATCATTTCGTAGAGGGCGTTTGCAACGCCGCCGAAATTCCGATGGTCAAGGTCGGCGAGCATCAGGAGCATTTCAGCCGCTGCGTGCGCTTCGACCAGATTGACTGGTCGGCTCTGCCGGAAGGCGCGAAGACCGAAAAGGAAGCGGTCACGCCCGGTGCGCCGGCGCTGAAGATCGACAAGCTGAAAAAATATTATCACGTCGCCGCGAACGCCATTTTCGGCGGTGGCGACACGCGCACCGTCAAGGCCAACGAGCAGATCAGCTTCGAGGCGCGCGAAAGCGAGACGGTGGCGATCGTCGGCGAATCGGGCTGCGGAAAATCGACGCTGGCCAAGGTCCTGCTTGGGCTGGAGACGGCGACCGAAGGCAGCGTGACGCTCGGCAACAAGCCGATCGGCGACACAGGCATCGAGAATCGCGACACGGATACGATCTCTTCGATCCAGATGGTGTTCCAAAACCCGTTCGACACGCTCAACCCAAGCCATTCGGTCGGCTCGCAGATCATCCGCACGCTGGAGAAGTTCAAGGTCGGCAATTCGACCGCCGAGCGACGCCAGCGCATGTTCGAACTGCTTGATCTGGTGAAACTGCCTCGTGCGTTCGCAACGCGCATGCCACGCCAGCTTTCGGGTGGGCAGAAGCAGCGCATCGGCGTCGCGCGTGCCTTTGCCGGCAACGCCAAGGTGGTGGTGGCAGACGAGCCGGTTTCCGCGCTCGACGTGTCCGTGCAGGCGGCTGTCACCGAACTCTTGATGGACATCCAGCGCAAGAACAAGACGACGATGCTGTTCATCAGCCACGATCTGTCGGTCGTGCGCTATCTCGCGGACCGCGTGGTGGTCATGTATCTCGGCCATATCGTCGAGCAGGGCACGACCGACCAGATTTTCGCGCCGCCCTATCATCCTTATACGGAGGCGCTGCTTTCGGCGATTCCGATCGCCGATACGTCGGTCGTCAAGAAGCACATCGTGCTCGAAGGCGATATTCCCTCGGCCATGAACCCGCCATCGGGCTGCCCGTTCCAGACGCGCTGCCGCTGGAAGGAACGTGTTCCGGGAAACAAGTGCGAAACGGAACTGCCGCCTTTGCGCGATCTCGGCGGCGGGCATATGAGCCTTTGCTGGCTGCCTGACGAGGAACTGCGCTCGATGGAGCCGGTGATCAGCTTCGACGGCGACAAGACTGCCGACGCAGCGGCTGCCGTACCGGCCGAGGATGCGCCGCGCCGAGGCGTGGAGGATGCAGGCCAGCACCCGGTCGAAGGGCGCGACCCGGTCGAGACCGCGTCGAAGGAGATGTCCGCTCTTCCCGGCGAATCCGCGCCCGAAAAGACGCTGACGGAAGTGGGCGAGGGCCGCGAGGCGGCGAGCGCCGAAGTGATGCCTGGACTGGCGAAAACGCCGGAAGAGGACGCGGCGGGTGGACAGGCCACGCCCGTGGCGTCACGTCCCGTAGATTACGCCGAGTCGCCAGAAGAAGCGCGCCGGATGATCGGCGCGAAACCGACCGCGCCCAACTGACGCCTATCCGCCGCGCGGAACGACCGAAAGCGCGATCTTGCCGATGCCGTCGATGCCGGCTTCCACGCGGTCGCCGGGTGTAAGCGCGCCGACGCCGGCAGGCGTTCCCGTCATGATGAGGTCGCCGGGAGCCAGCGCCACCGACCGGCTGGCCGCCGCGATGATTTCCGGAACGTTCCAGATCTGCTCGGTAAGATCGCCGTTCTGGCGCGTTTCGCCATCGATCGAAAGCCAGATACGGCCGGTCGCCGGATGGCCGCTCCGCTCAACGGGCACCAGCGGCGATACGGGCGCGGAAAAGTCGAATCCCTTGGCCCAATCCCATGGACGCGCGGCCTTTTTGGCTTCGTCCTGCAAGTCGCGGCGCGTCAGATCGATGCCGACGCCGTAGCCCCAGACATGGCCGAGTGCTTCATTGGGATCGATGTCGATGCCGGCCTTTCCGATTGCGACGACCAGTTCGACCTCGTGATGCAGATTTTGGGTGAGTGCCGGGTAGGGAATGTCGTTTGCTGCATCGAACACGGCATCGGCCGGTTTCGTGAAAAAGAAGGGCGGGTCGCGCTCGTCATTGCCCATTTCGCGCGCGTGGGCGGCGTAGTTGCGGCCGACGCAAAAGACGCGGCGAATGGGGAAGCGCTCGGCGCTGTCGGCGATTGCAAGCGAGGCTTGCGGCGGCGGAGAAAATGCGAAATCGGTCATGATGTCTGCTTACAAGGCGCAGCGGCGCGCGCCAAGCGGCAATAACTGGATAATAATAGTCATATTATTCAGGCGTTTGCGTCGGCAAATCCAAATTTTGACCGATTGATAAAAAAAGAATCCGTGCTAGCCTTTCCCCACAGTCAATAAGAATGGGGAACCAGATGGCTGACGGCCTTTACAAGGAGGGCATTGCCGCCGAGCGGCTCGCGCCCGAGCAATATGTGGCGAACTTCGCCGATCTGCATCCGCTGCTCGACAGGCACGAAGCGCTGGTCGAATCGGATCGCTGCTATTTCTGCTATGACGCGCCGTGCATGCAGGCATGCCCGACCTCGATCGACATTCCGATGTTCATCCGCCAGATTTCGACCGGCAATCCGGTCGGATCGGCCAAGACAATTTTCGATCAGAACATTTTGGGCGGCATGTGCGCCCGCGTGTGCCCGACCGAGACGCTGTGCGAGGAAGTGTGCGTGCGCGAGGTAGCCGAAGGTAAGCCGGTGCAGATCGGCCGCCTGCAGCGCTACGCGACCGACACGGCGATGGAGCGCGGCATCCAGTTCTATGAGCGCGCGGCCGATACCGGGCGTCATGTCGCGGTCGTCGGCGCAGGTCCTGCCGGGCTTGCCTGCGCGCATCGGCTCGCCATGCACGGCCACAAAGTGACAATCTATGAGGCACGGCCGAAGGCCGGCGGCCTCAACGAATACGGGATCGCAGCCTACAAGGCGCCCGAGCATTTCGCGCAGGAGGAAGTCGATTACGTTTTGTCGATCGGCAATATCGAGGTGCGGAACGACCAGATCATGGGCCGCGACTTCTCGCTTTCCGACCTGACCGGCCGTCATGATGCGGTGTTTCTGGGCGCAGGGCTTTCGGGCGTCAACGCGCTTCAGGCAGACGGAGAGGATGTCGAAGGCGTCGAGAACGCCGTCGATTTCATCGCGACGATCCGCCAGGCGTCCGACATGTCGAAGCTCAGCGTCGGCCGGCGCGTCGTCGTCATTGGCGGCGGCATGACGGCTGTCGACGCCGCCGTCCAGTCGAAGCTGCTGGGGGCCGAACAGGTGACGATCTGCTACCGCCGCGGCAAGGAAGCCATGAACGCATCCGAGTTCGAGCAGGATCTCGCAGCCTCCAAGGGCGTGACGATCCGGCACTGGCTGAAGCCTTCGCGCATCCTTTCTGACGACGGCAAGGCCACCGGCATCGAGATGGAATACACCGCCATGCGTGACGGCAAACTGGCCGGAACGGGCGAGACCGTTCGCATCGAGGCCGACCAGATATTCAAGGCTATCGGCCAGACCTTCGATCCCGTGCCGCTCAACGGTTCGGGCGCGGCGGTCGCCATGGAAGCGGGACGCATCAAGGTCGATGCGGAAGGCCGCACATCGCTCGAAAAGGTCTGGGCCGGCGGCGATTGCATCTTCGGCGGTAACGACCTGACCGTCTCTGCCGTCGCGCAGGGGCGCGACGCAGCCGAAAGTATCAACCGGGCACTCGGCTCCAACGGGAGGGCATGAGCATGGCAGACATTCGTTCGAACTTCGTCGGCATCAAGTCGCCCAATCCGTTCTGGCTGGCCTCCGCGCCGCCGACCGACAAAGCCTATAATGTCGTGCGCGCCTTCAAGGCGGGGTGGGGCGGTGTCGTGTGGAAGACGCTCGGCGAAGAAGGTCCACCCGTCGTCAACGTCAACGGGCCGCGCTACGGCGCGATCTGGGGCGCGGACCGGCGGTTGCTCGGCCTCAACAATATCGAGCTCATTACCGACCGCGACCTTGAGACCAACCTTCGCGAGATCAAGCAGGTCAAACGTGACTGGCCGGATCGGGCAATGGTCGTCTCGATCATGGTGCCGTGTACGGAAGATGCCTGGAAGGCGATCCTTCCGCGCGTCGAGGAGACCGGCGCGGACGGGATCGAGCTCAATTTCGGCTGTCCGCACGGCATGAGCGAGCGCGGCATGGGCGCGGCCGTCGGGCAGGTGCCCGAATATATCGAAATGGTCGTGCGCTGGTGCAAACAATATACGCGCATGCCGGTCATCACCAAGCTGACGCCGAACATCACCGACATCCGCAAGCCTGCGCGCGCGGCGCATGCCGGCGGCACGGACGCCGTTTCGCTGATCAACACGATCAACTCGATCACCTCGGTCGATCTCGACGATTTCGCGCCCCAGCCGACCATCGACGGCAAGGGCACGCATGGCGGCTATTGCGGCCCGGCGGTCAAACCGATCGCGATGAACATGGTGGCGGAAATCGCACGAGACGCGGAGACGCGCGGCCTGCCGATCTCGGCGATCGGCGGCATCACGACATGGCGGGACGCGGCGGAGTTCATGGCGCTCGGCGCAGGAACCGCGCAGGTCTGCACCGCTGCCATGACCTACGGCTTCAAGATCGTCGAGGAGATGATCGACGGACTGAAGAACTGGATGGACGAAAAGGGCCATCGCGACCTCGACGACATCGTCGGACGGGCGGTTCCGAACGTCACCGACTGGCAATATCTCAACCTCAATTATGTCACCAAGGCGCATATCGACCAGGATCTGTGCATCAAATGCGGGCGTTGCCACATCGCCTGCGAGGACACTTCGCATCAGGCGATCACGTCGATGGTCGACGGAAAGCGCCATTTCGAGGTGATCGACGAAGAATGCGTCGGCTGCAATCTGTGCGTCAATGTCTGCCCGGTCGAAGGGTGCATCGACATGGTGCCGCTGGCGGCCGGTGCGATGGACAAGCGAACCGACCGGACGGTCTCGCCGGATTACGCGAACTGGACCACACATCCGAACAACCCTGCCGCAAAGGTTGCGGCCGAATAGGCTTGCGCGGATTTTCGTTACGGGATGAATTGCGACGGGCGCGGGAGACTGCGCCCGTCGTCTTTCGGGAGGGAAGCATTGGCGGATATCACCATCAAGCACGCACACGCGAAAGGGCGCGACAAGCTCGTCGGGCATCTGGCGATGCTGTGTTTCGCCGCGCTCGTCTCGGGTTCCTATTCGATCGGAGCGATGGCCGCGCCACATATCGGCCCGGGTGCGATCAACGCGGTGCGCTTTGTCTTCGGCATCTGCGTCATGGCAACCGCCGTGGCGCTTTTGAACCGGGGCCGCATTCCAGCGCCAAAGGCCGTATGGCGATACGGCGTGCTCGGCTTTCTGATGGCCGTTTTCTTCATCACCATGTTCATCGCCCTGCGGCTGACGACGCCCGTCGCCACGGGTGCGGTGTTCACGCTCATGCCGCTGATGGCAGCCGGTTTCGGATTTCTGTTTCTGGGCGAGATGCCGCGCGCACTGGTGCTTGTCAGCCTCGTCGTCGCAGCCAGCGGGGCGGTGTGGGTCATCTTCCGCGGCGATCTTGCCGCGCTGATGGCGTTCGATCTGGGCGCGGGCGAACTCATCTTTTTCATCGGCGTCGCCTGTCATGCCGCCTACGCGCCGCTGGTGCGCCGGCTCAATCGCGGCGAGGCACTGCCGGTCTTCACGCTATGGACGCTGTTTGCCACCGGAGCATGGATCACCCTTTACGCGTTGCCGGAAATCTTCTCGACGAACTGGACCGCACTGCCGGCGATCGTGTGGATCGCGGTCGCCTATCTCGCCGTCTTTACGACGGCCGGAACGACATTCCTCGTCCAGTTCGGCACGATGCGCCTGCCGGCCGCCAAGGTCATGGCCTATACCTATCTGAGCCCGGCCTTCATCATTCTCTATGAAGGGCTGCTGGGCCATGGCTGGGCGAGCGGTGCGGTCGCCGTCGGCGCGCTGATCACGATGGCTGCATTGTTCGTCCTCGCCGTGGCGCCGGACGCTTAAGGAGGCGCTGTGACCGACATGCTCGAATTCGGCCGTGCGGTGCTAGCCGCGCAACCGTTCAGCCAACTTCTTGGAACCGAGCTTCTCGCATTCGAGCCGGGCAGGGCGGAACTGGCACTCGACCTTAAACCCGACCACCTCCAGCAGCACGGCTTTGCCCATGGCGGCGTCGTCAGCTATCTGGCTGACAACGCGCTCACCTTTGCAGGTGGATCGGTCCTCGGCGATTCCGTCACCCTTGAATACAAGATCAACTATCTGCGTCCGGCCATCGGCCGCCGACTGATTGCCCGCTCTCGCGTGACCGGCAGTGGCAAGACGCAGGCCGTCTGCCATTGTGACGTGTTCGTGCTCGGCGATGGCGCGGAAAAGATGTGTGCAACCGCGCAAGGCACGATACGCAAGGCCGGATGAGGAATAGTTTATTTGTTCAATGTCGGGGGATGCCGGAAACGGTCCGACAACGCGAATACGGAGAAGGGCAATGAATCTCGACGGTCTGGAAAGTTTTCTCGGAGACATAGGCGGCATCGTATGGGGGCCGTATCTCCTGATTCCGTTGCTGCTCGGCACCGGTCTTTATCTGACGGTGCGGCTCGGCGGCATCCAGTTCATCCGGCTCGCCGCGGCTTTGCGCCTCGGCCTCCTGAAGCGCAGTGACGATACGACCGACGGCGACATCACGCAGTTTCAGGCGCTGACGACCGCCATGGCCGCAACGGTCGGCACCGGCAACATCGTAGGCGTTGCGACCGCCATCGCCATCGGCGGACCGGGCGCTCTTTTCTGGATGTGGATCACGGCACTCGTCGGCATGGCGTCGAAATATTCCGAAGCGTTTCTGGGCGTGCGGTTCCGCGTCACTGATGCGGCCGGCGAAAAGTCGGGCGGGCCGCAATATTATCTCGAACGCGGCATTCCGGGCGGGTTCGGCAAGTTCCTCGCTCTGTCATTCGCGGTCTTTGCCGTGTGCGCCTGCTTCGGCATCGGCAACATGACGCAGGGCAATTCCATCGCATCGAACCTCGAACGCAGCTTCCTGATCCCGACCTGGGCGACGGGAATCGTTCTGGCCGGCATGACGATGCTCGTCCTCATCGGCGGCATCAAATCGATCGGCAGCGTCACCTCGCGGCTCGTGCCGGGCATGATCATCTTCTACGTGCTTGGCGCGCTCTACATATTGCTCGCCAATATCGGCGACGTGCCGGGCGCGATCGGGCTGGTGTTCTCGTCCGCCTTCACCGGCTCGTCGGCGGCCGGTGGCTTCATCGGCTCCACGATCATGATCGCGGTGCAATATGGTGTGGCGCGCGGCATCTTCTCCAACGAATCCGGCATGGGTTCAGCCGCCATCGCGGCGGCGTCGGCACAGACCGCGCATCCCGTGCGGCAGGGGCTGGTGTCGATGACGCAGACCTTCATCGACACGATTATCGTCGTCACCTGCACCGGCCTCGTCATCATCACGACGGGCGTGTGGACGGCGACGGACCCGGCGACCGGCGAACAGATTTCGGCTGCGATCATGACGGGCGAAGCGTTCAGCCACGGCCTGCCGGGTGAATGGGGGCACTGGGTCGTCACGATCGGGCTCGCGCTCTTCGCCTATTCGACCATCCTTGGCTGGGCTTATTACGGCGAGCGGAACGTTGAGCGTCTCGTCGGGCGCGGCGGCGTGATGCCGTTCCGCGTCCTGTTCTCGCTTATCGTCTTCATCGGCTGCACGGTGCAGCTTGGCGTCGTGTGGAACTTCTCCGACGTGATGAACGGTCTGATGGCGATCCCGAACCTGATCGGCCTTTTGATCCTGTCCGGCCTTATCGTTCGTGAAACGCGGCTTTACCTGAAGCACGATCCGAAGCTCGAAGCCAACAAGGAGCAGATCGAAGCCTTCATGAAGGGCGATACAGGCTGGGAGGAGTGGAAGCGCAACGAGCGCTCCGCATAGTCTATCGACGGCCCCGCTTCGGCGGGGCCGTTTCATTTCGGCGGGTTTGGTCGCAGCCCGTCGAGGAAGAGCTGTTCCAGATAGCGGGCGGCGTCTTCGAACCTTCCGTCGCCGCCGCGATCAGGGCCGAGGACGGTGCGGACCTGAATGTCGAAATCGGCATAATGCTGTGTCGTCGCCCAGATCGAGAAGATCAGGTGCCACGGATCGGTGCGCGCGATCTTGCCGTCCTTCATCCAGCCGCGAATGAGTGCCGCCTTTTCATCGACCAGCGGCTTCAATTCGCCTTCGAGCAACTCGGCGATGCGCGGCGCACCCTGCAATATCTCGTTGGCAAAGAGCCTGCTTTCGCGCGGATAGTCACGCGCCATTTCCAGCTTGCGACGGATATAGGAGCGCAGTTCGGTGATCGGATCGCCGATATCGTCTAGTTCGCGAAGTGGTGCTAGCCAGGTTTCCAGAAGCCGCTCGATCAGCGTCGTGAATATCTCTTCCTTGGAACGGAAATAAT
Organism: Aliihoeflea sp. PC F10.4; assembly: GCF_054612275.1. Classification (NCBI taxonomy): domain Bacteria; kingdom Pseudomonadati; phylum Pseudomonadota; class Alphaproteobacteria; order Hyphomicrobiales; family Phyllobacteriaceae; genus Aliihoeflea; species Aliihoeflea sp. PC F10.4. Next base: position 672,786 of record NZ_JBTSWH010000001.1, read on the forward strand.
AGAGAAGATTCGGCTTCGACATGCCGGCTGAATCCGCGATCTGGTCGATCGTCGCGCCGCGAAACCCGTGCTGTGAAAAGACGTCGAGCGCAGCATTTAGGATGATCTGGCGCTTTTCGGTCTGGATGCGCGTGCGCCGGCGCGGCGCGGCTTCAGCGTCCATTTTCGGCCCCGATATCGTGGACCAATCGACTGGACCAGTTGCTCAATGCGTGTGGCGCGCGAAGGAGCACGGCACTTTCCCCTATTCTGTCCTTGACCGTCATGGTGGCGGTGCTAACGTTTGTCCAATCGGTCAAAAAATGCGTAGCACGACTGCGTCCGACAAACCAAGCGTTGGCCGAAATGGGAACACTGACAAAAGGGGAAGCTTGGTCATGTCGAACCGGCTCAACGTCGCGCCGAACGATCTTTCCGCATTCTGGATGCCGTTCACGTCAAACCGGCAGTTCAAGCAGGCACCGCGCATGCTGGCTGCTGCCAAGGACATGCACTACACGACGACCGACGGGCGCACGGTGCTCGACGGCACGGCGGGCCTTTGGTGCGTCAATGCCGGCCATTGCCGCCCCAAGATCACCGAGGCGATCCAGCGCCAGGCCGCCGAACTCGACTATGCGCCAGCCTTCCAGATGGGCCACCCGATCGCGTTCGAACTCGCCAACCGGCTGGTCGACATCGCGCCGGAAGGCATGGACCATGTGTTCTTCACCAATTCGGGTTCGGAATCCGTCGAAACCGCGCTCAAGATCGCGCTCGCCTATCAGCGCGTGAAGGGGCAGGGCTCGCGCACGCGTCTGATCGGCCGCGAGCGCGGCTATCACGGCGTCAATTTCGGCGGCATCTCGGTCGGCGGCATCGTCACCAACCGCAAGATGTTCGGCACGCTGTTGACCGGCGTCGACCACATGCCGCACACGCATCTGCCGGCCAAGAACGCGTTCACGCGCGGCGTTCCGGAGCATGGCGGCGACCTTGCCGACGAACTGGAGCGCATCGTCACGCTGCACGACGCCTCGACGGTCGCGGCGGTGATCGTGGAGCCGGTCGCCGGTTCGACGGGCGTTCTTATCCCGCCGCAGGGCTACCTGAAGCGCTTGCGCGACATCTGCACCAAGCACGGCATTTTGCTGATTTTCGACGAGGTCATCACCGGCTTCGGCCGTCTCGGCACGCCGTTCGGCGCGGACTATTTCGGCGTGACGCCCGACATCATCACCACCGCCAAGGGCATCACCAACGGCGTCATACCGATGGGCGGCGTGTTCGTCACGAAGGAAATCCACGACGCCTTCATGACCGGCCCGGAACACATGATCGAGTTCTTCCACGGTTATACCTATTCGGGAAATCCGATCGCGTCGGCTGCCGCGCTCGCCACGCTCGACACCTACAAGGAAGAAGGGCTTTTGACGCGCGGCGCGGAACTTGCGCCTTACTTTGAAGATGCGCTGCACTCGCTGAAGGATGCACCAAACGTCATCGACATCCGCAATATCGGCCTCGTCGGCGCGATCGAACTGAAGCCGATCGACGGCGAACCGACCAAGCGGGCCTTCTCTGCCTTCGTGAAGGCCTTCGAAAAGGGCGTTCTGATCCGCACGACAGGCGACATCATCGCGCTGTCCCCGCCGCTGATCGTGGAAAAGCAGCATATCGACGAGATCGTCGATTGCATCCGTACCGTCCTGACCGAGGTCGCCTGACATGGCCCGGCCCCAGGCGACGCACGAGGTTCTGGTGGATGACGCACAGGTGCGCGTCACGCGCTGGGACTTTGCGCCGGGGGCCGAAACCGGCTGGCACCGGCACGGCATGGACTACGTCATCACGACGGTGACGGCGTGCTCCATGCTTCTGGAAGAACCCGGCGGGACAAGCCGCACCGTCGAGTTCGCCGCCGGGCTTGCCTATCGTCGCGACGAGGGTGTGGAACACAACGTCGTCAATGCTGGCGATGCTCCGATGTCGTTCGTCGAAGTCGAACTGAAAGCATAAAAGGACAAGAAATGGCCGCACCCGGCGAAAATCTGCGAATCAATCCAGACCGTTTGTGGGATTCGCTGATGGACATGGCGAAGATCGGACCGGGCGTCGCCGGTGGTAACAACCGTCAGACGCTGACCGACGAGGACGGCGAAGGCCGGCACCTTTTCCAGCGCTGGTGCGAAGATGCGGGCCTGACGATGGGCGTCGACAAGATGGGCACCATGTTCGCGCGCCGCGAAGGTACCGATCCGGACGCGCTACCGGTTTATGTCGGCTCGCACCTCGATACCCAGCCGACCGGCGGAAAGTATGACGGCGTGCTCGGTGTTTTGGGCGGGCTCGAAGTCATCCGTTCCCTGAACGATCTCGGCATCAAGACGAAGCATCCCATCGTCGTAACCAACTGGACGAATGAGGAAGGCACGCGCTTTGCGCCCGCCATGCTCGCCTCGGGCGTTTTCGCCGGCAAGCACGAACTCGATTGGGCCTATGAGCGCACCGATGCCAAGGGGAAGAGCTTCGGCGAGGAACTGGAGCGGATCGGCTGGAAGGGCGAGGAAGAAGTCGGCAACCGGCCGATGAAGGCTTTCTTCGAGCTTCATATCGAGCAGGGTCCGATCCTCGAAGACGAGGGCATCGATATCGGCGTCGTCACGCACGGGCAGGGCCTTTGGTGGCTGCAAGTCACGCTCACCGGCAATGACGCGCATACCGGCTCGACGCCGATGCACAAGCGCCGCAATGCGGGGCTCGGTCTCGCCCGCGTGACCGAACTGGTTCACGAAGTTGCGATGGACTATCAGCCCGACGCGGTCGGTGCCATCGGGCACATAGAAGTCTATCCGAATTCCCGTAATGTCATCGCAGGCGAGGTGGTGTTCACCATCGATATCCGTTCGCCAAACGTGCGGGTTCTGGATGAGATGCGAACGCGCATCGAGGCCGGCATCGAAACGATCTGCGAGGCGCTCGACATCGGCTTCGACATTGAAAATGTCGGCCATTTCGAGCCGGTAACGTTCGACGAGGGTTGCGTGAAGGCGGTTCGCGACGCTGCGGAGCGGCTTGGCTATTCGCACCGCGATATCGTTTCGGGCGCGGGACACGATGCGTGCTGGATCAATACGCTCGCGCCGACGGCGATGATCTTCTGCCCCTGCGTCGACGGGCTTTCGCACAATGAGGCCGAGGAAATCTCGAAGGAATGGGCCGGCGCTGGCGCGGACGTGCTTTTCCATGCGGTCGTCGAGACGGCGGAGATTGTCGAATAATCCGAATCGCTTGAAGGAAATCCTTGAAGCCGCTCGCCAAGAAGCGGCCGATGAAAAAGGGGAACTGCTAAATGACGAAAGTCATCAAGAACGGAACCATCGTCACCGCCGACCGGACATGGAAGGCGGACATCCTGATCGACGGCGAGGTGATCGCCGCCATCGGGCAGAACCTGTCCGGCGATGAGGAATTCGACGCCACGGGCTGCTACGTGATGCCGGGCGGGATCGATCCGCACACTCATCTCGAAATGCCATTTATGGGCACCTATTCTGCCGACGATTTCGAAAGCGGAACGCGCGCGGCGCTTGCCGGCGGCACGACGATGGTGATCGACTTCTGTCTGCCGTCGCCCGACCAGTCGCTGCTCGAAGCGATCCAGATGTGGGACAACAAGTCGACGCGCGCTTGCACCGACTATTCCTTCCACATGGCGATCACCTGGTGGGGCGAACAGGTGTTCAACGAAATGCCGCAGGTGGTGGACAAGGGCATCACGTCGTTCAAGCACTTCATGGCCTACAAGGGCGCGCTGATGGTGGATGACGACGAGATGTATTCGTCGTTCCAGCGCTGCGCCGAACTCGGCGCGCTGCCGATGGTCCATGCCGAAAACGGCGACGTCGTTGCGCAGCTTCAGCAGAAATTGCTGGCAGCCGGAAACAACGGGCCGGAAGCGCATGGCTATTCGCGCCCGCCGGAAGTGGAGGGCGAAGCGACCAATCGCGCGATCATGATCGCCGACATGGCGGGCGTGCCGCTTTACGTCGTTCACACCTCCTGCGAGCAAAGCCACGAAGCGATCCGGCGCGCGCGCCAGAAAGGCATGCGCGTCTTCGGCGAACCGCTGATCCAGCATCTCGTGCTCGACGAGACCGAATATTTCGACAAGGACTGGGACCATGCTGCGCGGCGCGTGATGAGCCCGCCCTTCCGCTCCAAGCTGCATCAGGATTCGCTGTGGGCCGGGCTTTCGGCCGGCTCGCTACAGGTTGTCGCGACCGATCACTGCGCCTTTACCACCGAACAGAAGCGCACGGGCGTTGGGGACTTCACCAAAATCCCGAACGGCACCGGCGGTCTTGAAGACCGCATGCCGGTTCTGTGGACCAAGGGCGTCGTGACCGGCCGTCTGACGCCGAACGAATTCGTGGCGGTCACCTCGACCAATGTCGCGAAAATTTTCGGCATGTATCCGAAAAAGGGCGCGATCGTCGAAGGCGCGGATGCCGACCTCGTCATCTGGGACCCGGAGGCGACCAAGACCATTTCGGCTGGCAGCCAGCAATCGGTGATCGACTACAATGTGTTCGAGGGCATCGAGGTGAAGGGCCTGCCGCGCACGGTCTTCACGCGTGGCAAGGTTGCCGTCGAGGATGGCACGGTGAAAGCCGAGCCCGGCCACGGAAAGTTCGTGGCGCGCGATGCGAACCCGCCCGTTTCGAAGGCGCTTTCGGCGTGGAAGGAAGTCGTCGCGCCGCGCAGGATCGAGCGGACGGGCATTCCGGCCAGCGGCGTTTGAGGCGGCATCTCATATGAATGCGCCTGCCAGCCTGACCCAGCCAGCCCCGCAACAGATGACCAAGGTGATCGAGGCGAATAGTCTCGGTCTCACCTTCGAGACCAATGACGGCCCCGTCCATGCGCTGACCGGCGTCGATCTCGATATCAAGAAGGGCGAGTTCGTTTCCTTCATCGGGCCGTCCGGCTGCGGGAAGACGACGTTTCTTCGCGTCATCGCCGATCTCGAACAGCCGACGTCCGGCACGATTTCGGTCAACGGAATGTCGCCGGAGGAGGCGCGCAGGCACCGCGCCTATGGCTACGTCTTCCAGGCGGCGGCGCTTTATCCGTGGCGCACGATCGAGCGCAATGTCGCGCTGCCGCTGGAGATCATGGGATATTCGCGGGCCGAGCGGCGTGAGCGCATCGCGCGCACGCTCGACCTCGTGAACCTTTCGGGCTTCGAGAAGAAATATCCCTGGCAGCTATCGGGCGGCATGCAGCAGCGCGCCTCCATTGCGCGGGCGCTCGCCTTCGACGCCGATTTGCTCCTGATGGACGAGCCGTTCGGCGCGCTGGACGAAATCGTGCGCGATCACCTGAACGAGCAGCTTTTGCAATTGTGGGACCGTACGAACAAGACGATCTGCTTCGTCACGCATTCCATCCCAGAGGCGGTGTACCTTTCCACCAAGATCGTGGTGATGTCGCCGCGCCCCGGCCGGGTGACGGACGTGATCGAGTCGACTTTGCCGAAGGAGCGGCCGCTCGACATTCGCGAGACGCCGGAATTCCTCGCCATTGCCGCCCGCGTGCGCGAGGGGTTGCGGGCAGGGCACTCCTATGACGAGTAGCGTCATCGCCGCGCCGCAGGCCGCGATCGGACGGTCGGGCGTGTGGGAGCGCCTGTCGCAAGGCACGGCCGTGCCGGTTCTCATCGTCGTCGCGGCAATCATCGTCATCTGGTACGCGGCGTCGGTGTGGCTCAACTCCACATGGCAGTTTCAGGTTTTTTCGCGCGGCGACGGCAACTGGACATGGGCCGAATTCGTCGCCGGCACGTTCGCCCAGGACCGCCCGCTTTTGCCCGCGCCGCATCAGGTCGCGGTGGAACTGTGGAACACGGTCGTCGGCCAGAACGTCACCTCGCGGCGCAGCCTCGTCTACCATGCCTGGATCACGCTTTCGGCGACGCTGCTCGGCTTCGCGATGGGCACCGCGCTCGGCATCCTGCTCGCCGTCCTGATCGTCCATAACCGCGCCATGGACCGCTCGCTCCTGCCGTGGATCATCGCTTCCCAGACGATCCCCATCCTTGCGATTGCGCCGATGGTTGTGGTCGTTCTTGCCTCCATCGGCATGACTGGGCTGGTGCCGAAGGCGCTGATCTCGACCTATCTGTCGTTCTTTCCGGTCGTCGTGGGCATGGTGAAGGGCTTTCGCAGTCCCGACCAGATTCAGCTCGACCTGATGCGCACCTATCATTCAAGCAAGAGCCAGACATTCTGGAAACTGCGCTTTCCCGCCTCGCTGCCGTTCCTGTTCACGTCCATGAAGGTGGGCGTGGCGGCAAGTCTCGTCGGGGCCATTGTCGGCGAACTGCCGACGGGTGCGGCGGGTGGTCTCGGCTCGCGGCTTCTCGCCGGCTCCTATTACGGGCAGACGGTGCAGATCTGGTCGGCGCTACTCATGGCGGCCGCCCTGTCGGCGCTGCTTATTCTGGCGATCACCATTCTGCAGCGCATCGTTCTGGCGCGGATGGGGGCGACGCCATGAATGCTGGTCTCGTCACCGGAGCCGTTGTCTTCTGGCTTGCCGCATGGGCCGTCAATGAGTGGCTGGTGCGGATCAAGGCACGTGGGATCGCTGCGCGCGCGGTCAATTTTTTGGTGCCGGTGCTCTTCGGCATGGCGCTGCTCGTTCTGTGGGAAGGGCTGGTACGCGGCTTCAACGTGCCGTCGGTCCTTTTGCCTCCGCCGAGCGCGATCTGGGCGCGCATAACTGTTTCGACGGCGACGCTGTGGGCCGATTTCTACCAGACCTTCATCCGCTCCGTTTTGCCCGGCTATGCGATCGGATGCGCGGCGGGTCTCGTCGCGGCAATTGCCATTGACCGCTCGCCGTTTTTGAAGCGTGGGCTACTCCCAGTCGGTAATTTCGTCTCCGCGCTCCCATTGGTCGGTATCGCGCCGATCATGGTCATGTGGTTCGGCTTCGACTGGCAGTCGAAGGCGGCGGTCGTCGTCGTCATGACCTTCTTCCCGATGCTGGTGAACGCCGTTGCTGGCCTCAACGCCGCAAGCCGCATGGAGCAGGATCTGATGCGCACTTATGCGGCGAGCACCTGGCACACGCTGTTCAAATTGCGCCTGCCGGCCGCCTGGCCGTTCATCTTCAACGCGCTCAAGATCAACTCGACGCTGGCGCTGATCGGCGCGATCGTGGCCGAATTCTTCGGCACTCCGGTCGTCGGCATGGGCTTTCGCATCTCGTCGGCCATCGGGCGCTTGAATGTCGACATGGTCTGGGCTGAAATCGCGGTAGCCGCTCTTGCCGGCTCGGTCTTTTACGGTCTCATCGCGCTGATCGAGCGCGGCGTGACCTTCTGGCATCCGTCGATCCGTGGTGGAAAGGCGTGAATAATAAAAAGGGGAACTGACATGAAAAAGCTTATCATGGGTGCGCTCGCCTCATCCGTTGCGCTTGCAGCGCTGCCGGCGATGGCGCAGGATCTGGACGCGCTCACCTTCCAGTTGAAATGGGTCAATCAGGGCCAGTTCGCCGGCTACCTCGTCGCCAAGAATCTCGGCTATTACGAGGAAGAAGGCCTCGACGTCACGATCAATCCGGGCGGGCCGGACATCGCCCCTGAACAGGTAATCGCCGGCGGCGGCGCCGACGTCATCACGACATGGATGGCGGCGGGCCTCGCGGCGCGCGAACGTGGCGTCCCGTTGGTCAACATCGCGCAGCCCTTCGCGCGTCAGGCGCTTCAGCTTGTCTGTTCGCAGGAAAGCGGCGTCCAGTCGACCGACGACTTTCCCGGCAAGACGCTCGGCGTCTGGTTCTTCGGAAACGAATATCCGTTCTATGCGTGGATGGCGAAGCTGGGCCTGTCGACCGAAGGCGGCGACGATGGCGTCGAGGTTCTGCGTCAGGCGTTCAACGTCGATCCGCTTCTCCAGAACCAGGCCGACTGTATCTCGACCATGCAGTATAACGAGTTCAAGCAATTGCTCGACGCGGGCGTGCCGGAAGACAGCCTGAAGGTCTTCAACTATGCGGATGAAGGCGTCGGCATGCTGGAAGACGGGCTCTACGTGATGGAAGATCGGCTGGAAGACCCTGAATTCGTCGACCAAATGGTCCGCTTCACACGCGCCTCGATGCGAGGCTGGGCCTATGCCAAAGACAATGTCGAGGAAGCCGCCAATATCGTTCTGGAGAACGACCTTTCGGGCGCTTTGACCGAGGACGGTCAGGTCTGGCAGGTGGAAGTCGCGGCCGGCCTCGTCGGCGATACGGCAGCGCTCGATCCGGCCTCCTACGAGCAGACCGTACAGACGCTTTTGTCGGCCGTTTCGCCCGACAATCCGGCGATCACCGCCGAGCCGGAAGGCGCATTCTCGACGGTCGTGACCGATCAGCTCGACTGATCGGCATTCAGATCGATTGGAAGGGGCGGGCGACCGCCCCTTTTTCATGTCGATAGCCTCTTGCGTTCGCGCTCGCGAAAAGCACCTGGCGTCATGCTGGTCTGGCGTCGAAAGAAACGGTTGAAATAGGCGGGGTCGGAAAAGCCAAGCGAAAACGCGATCTTCTGGATCGGCGATGGCGTGAAGATGAGATCGCGCCGCGCCGCTTCCAGCGTGCGGCGGTCGAGAAGCATCTGAACGCTCAAGCCCGTGGCGTTTCGCGCGATCCGCGCAAGATGGGTGGGCGAGATTCCGAGACGCTCGGCGAAAAAGGCGATCGGGGGCCGGTCGCGAAAATGCGTGTCGATCACGGTCAAAAGCGTCTCGACGCACCTGTGTTCCGGGTCGATGGTTGCAACAGGTGCGCTCGCGCCAGCGCTGCGGGTCAACGCGACGAGTGCCTCGATCATCAGTGGCTCCAGCAGAAGCGCTCGCCCGGCACCGCGTCCCGCAAGTTCGGCGTCCATACGCTCGATGGCGTCGACGGCCTTCTTCGCCTCTGCGTCGTGCGCCCCGACCGGCAAGATGCGCAGGCGCGAGGCAAAACCCGCGATTTCCCTGTCGGCGGCGGTCAGTGCGCGCAACCGGTCGGCAAGGGCGGTGACCACGCGCCCGTCAATGTCGCGCGCGAAGCGAAAGCCATGCGCCGTGTCGGGCGGGATGAACAGGATCACGGGTGCCTGAAAACTGTGCGTGCCGTCTGGAGTAACGACTTCGCCGGAGCCGGTTGGCAGCAAAAATATCTGGAAGAACTGCTCGTGGCGATGAAGCGCAATTTCCCAATTGTGCAGGTGTGTGCGATCCGCCATCGGCTCGCAATGGAGCCAAAAATCGGCGGGATCGTCGGGCTTTTCGGCATATAGGCGATAGGAGGGGATTTTCGGTATTTGGCGCATGATGGTCGGATAGTGCAATCAGATGCCGCTTATGTCCATTGAGTGCGTGCGTTTCCTGCGTCATTCGTGGCAGCGAGGAATTCGGGAGGAAATCGATGCGCACGCAGGTCGCCATAATTGGTGCTGGACCGTCCGGGCTGCTGCTTGGCCAACTCCTGACGAATGCGGGCATCGACAACGTCATTCTCGAGCGTCAGACGGGTGACTATGTGCTCGGACGGATCCGAGCCGGCGTACTCGAAGAGGGAACGGCCGGCATGCTCGACGAGGTGGGCGTCGGCGCGCGCATGCATCGCGAAGGCCTGCCGCATGACGGTTTTGATCTCGCTTTCGGCGGCCGGCATCATCGCATCGACCTCCATGCGCTGACAGGTAAGCGCGTCATGGTTTATGGCCAGACGGAAGTGACGCGCGACCTGATGGACAAGCGTGCCGAGACCGGAGCCTCGACGATCTATGAGGCCGGCAATGTCGAGCCGCATGATTTCGATGGCAACCGTTCCTATCTGACCTATGAAAAGGACGGCGTAACCCACCGGCTCGACTGCGACTTCATCGCCGGGTGCGACGGCTATCACGGCGCGTCGCGCAGGGCTGTCGAAGGGAAGGGGCTGGAGACGTTCGAGCGGGTCTATCCGTTCGGGTGGCTTGGGATCGTCGCCGATGTGCCGCCGGTCCATCACGAACTGATCTATGCCAATCATCCGCGCGGCTTCGCGCTTTGCTCGATGCGCTCCACGACGCGCAGCCGCTATTACGTCCAGTGCGCGCTCGACGACAAGGTCGAAAACTGGTCGGATGAGCGCTTCTGGGACGAGGTGCGCCATCGTCTGCCGCCGGATTCGGCCGAGCGCGTGACGACCGGACCCTCAATTGAAAAATCCATTGCGCCGCTGCGTTCGTTCGTGGCCGAACCGATGCGGTTCGGGCGGCTTTTCCTCGTCGGCGACGCGGCCCATATCGTCCCGCCGACCGGCGCGAAGGGGCTGAATCTCGCTGCCAGCGACGTGCGCTATCTTTTCGACGGATTGCGCGAGCACTATGCCGAAAAATCGGGTGCAGGCCTCGACGATTATTCCGCCAAGGCGCTGTCTCGCGTCTGGAAGGCCGAAAGGTTTTCATGGTGGATGACCTCGACCATGCACCGCTTTCCCGATACGGGTGCCTTCGGCCAGCGCATTCAGGAAGCTGAACTCGATTATCTGGTTCATTCGCCTGCGGCATCGACGTCGCTGGCGGAGAACTATGTCGGATTGCCATACTGAGAGAGGACAGATGAGCGAAAAATCGGAACGTTTTCATCAGGGAATGGCGACACGCCGCTCGGTGCTCGGCGCGTCCTATGTGGATGCGGCGACGAAGAAGGCGAGCGGCTATGACGAGCCGTTCCAGACGCTGATCACCGAAGCCGCATGGGCCCATGTGTGGTCGCGCGACACGATCACCAAGCGCGAGCGTTCTATGATGACGCTGGCGCTGCTTGCCGGGCTCGGCAATTACGAGGAACTCGCGCTGCATACGCGCGCGACGGCCAATACCGGCACCAGCGCCGACGACATCATGGAAGCGATGCTGCATGTCGCGATCTATGCCGGCGTTCCGCGTGCCAACCATGCGATCAAGATCGTGAAGCAGGTGCTGGCCGAGATGGAAAAGGAAAAGGCATGAGCGACATTCGCAATTCCAATCTTAAGCCGGAGACGGGCGCATTCTTCCAGCGTGACCGCGACTGGCATCCGGCCGCGTTCACGCCCGGTTACAAGACGTCCGTTTTGCGTTCGCCGCAAAAGGCGTTGCTTTCGCTCGATAACACGCTTTCGGAAATCACCGGGCCGGTCTTCGGCCACAACATCCTCGGCGAACTTGACGACGACCTCATCACCAATTTCGCCAAACCGGGCGAAATGGCGATCGGCCCGCGCATCGTCGTCTATGGCCGGGTGCTCGACGAGCGCGGCAAGGGGGTATCGGGTGCGCTTCTGGAATTCTGGCAGGCCAATGCCGGCGGTCGCTATCGCCATCGCAAGGAAGGTTATATCGCGCCGCTCGACCCGAATTTCGGCGGTTGCGGGCGTACCATCACCGACGAGGATGGGAACTACGCGTTCCGTACGATCCAGCCCGGCCCTTATCCGTGGCCGAACGGGATCAATGACTGGCGGCCCGCGCACATCCATTTCTCGATTTTCGGGCATGGTTTCGCGCAGCGGCTCATCACGCAGATGTATTTCGACGGCGACCCGATGATCTGGCAGTGCCCGATCGTCAAGACGATCAACGACCGCGCGGCGATCGAGGGGCTGACGGCCGCGCTCGATCGCGAAGCGACCATCCCGATGGATTCACGCGCCTACAAATTCGATATGGTGCTGCGAGGCCGCCGTTCGACCATGTTCGAAAACCGCATGGAAGGAAATTGATTGCGATTTTTGCAATATTGAATACATTGAATACATGTATTCAATGAGGAGGCGACGATGCCGACTTCCGTGAGGTTGAAGCCCGAAATCGAAGCGCGCCTTGACGCACTCGCCGCGAAGACAGGCCGGACGAAAGCGTTTTATCTCAGGCAGATGGTCGAGGACGGGATTGACGATCTCGAAGATTACTATCGTGCAGAAGAAATTTCCGAACGCATCAGGCGCGGAGAGGAAACGACCCGACCTTGGGCGGACGTAAGGCGCGACCTTGGCCTGGGCGATTGAGTTTTCAAAAACGGCGGAAAAAGCTCTGCGAAAGCTCGACCGAGAGGCGGCGCGCCGGATCGGGAAATTCATCGATCATAAGCTTTAAGAACTTGATGATCCGCGTCAACTCGGCAAGCCGCTGCAAGGCGTTTTGAACGAACTCTGGAGTTACCGCGTCGGGGATTATCGCCTGATCTGCGAAATTCAGGATCACCGCGTGGTGGTTCTCGTCATCGACATCGGCCATCGCCGGGAAGTTTACCGCTAGGAGGAAATTGACATGGCTCAGACGCTCAACCGCCTGAAAGAATCCGCGTCGCAGACGGCCGGCCCCTACGTTCATATCGGGCTGACGCCGAACTTCGCCGAAATCGGCGGCGTCTATGGCGAAGACCTCGGCATCTCCATGGTCAACGACAAGACCAAGGGCGAGCGCATCACCATCGTCGGGCGCATTTTCGACGGAACCGGGGCACCATTGAAGGACGCGCTGGTCGAGATCTGGCAGGCGGATGCCGAAGGGATCTACAACTCGCCGTCCGAAATGCGCGGCTCGGCCGATCCGAACTTCACCGGCTGGGGCCGCTGCGCGACGGATATGAACACCGGCGAATTTAGCTTCGAGACGATCAGGCCGGGCCAGGTGCCGTTCAAGGACGGTCGGAAAATGGCACCGCACGTATCGTTCTGGATCGTGGCGCGAGGGATCAATCTCGGCCTCAATACGCGCATGTATTTCGGTGACGAAGCCGAGGCGAACGACAAGGACCCGGTTCTGGCCCGTGTCGAACATCGGTCCCGCGTCGCAACGCTGATCGCGCCGCGCGAGGGCGATACGTATCGCTTCGACATTCATTTGCAGGGCGAGAAGGAAACGATCTTCTTCGACATTTAAGAGGCGGGTTGATAGTTCTACTCCGACGGGCATCTGACGCGATTGCTGCGCTTCCGGTGCTCATTGACCAGACCGCCAATTGCGTTCCGGTTCTCGAAAACCATACCGGCGGCCTTGCCGGAAGCGAATTCTCAAGCCGTCTTTGAGGTCTTTGTTGAGCATATCGCCTTTCGATCATCCGTTCTTGTCCGGCCTTCTCGGTGACGAGGAAATCGGATCGCTGTTCGCCGCCGAAACCGATATCGGTACCATCGTTCTTTTCGAACGGGCGCTGGCGGAAATGCAGGCGAAAGCCGGTGTGATCCCAGCCGATGCCGCGCCGGTTATCGAGGCGAAACTGGCGGCATTCGTTCCCGATATGGACGATCTGCGAGAAGGCACAGCGCGCGACGGCGTGGTGATCCCGTCGCTTGTCGGGCAATTGCGGCGCGCAGTCGGTGAGCCGAATGCCGCTTATGTGCATTTCGGTGCGACCAGTCAGGACACGATCGACACGAGCCTCGCGCTTCGCCTGACCTCAGCATCGGCGCTTCTGGACATACGGTTGCGCAAGATCATCGATCTGCTTGGCGAAATCGACACGCGCGACGGGCAAGTCGAGACGATGGCGCATACGCGCATGCAGGCGGCAATTCCCGTAACCGCGTCCCGCAAGATCGCAAGCTGGCGCAATCCGCTCATCCGTCACCGCGAAAGGCTGGCGGATGCGGTCGAAGGCGTTCGCGTGCTGTCGTTCGGTGGGGCGGCTGGAACGCTCGAAAAACTCGGCGACAAGGGCGAGACGGTTTCGGCGTTGCTTGCCGAACATTTCGGCCTGTCGCAGGCGATGCCGCCGCGCCACTCGGAGCGCGACGGCGTTGCCGCATTCGCATCGTGGTTGTCGCTCGTCACCGGAAGCCTCGGCAAGATGGGGCAGGACATCGCGCTGATGGCGCAGAACGAGGTGGGCGAGGTGAAGCTTTCCGGCGGCGGCGGGTCGTCCGCCATGCCGCACAAACAGAACCCGGTCGGCGCGGAGACGCTGGTATCGCTCGCCCGTTTCAACGCGACGCTCGTTTCGGGGATGCACCATTCGCTCGTTCACGAGAACGAACGGTCGGGCGCGGCGTGGACGCTGGAATGGATGCTGCTGCCGCAGATGGTGATCGCGACCGGGACGGCGCTGAACACTGCCTTGAAACTGCTTGACGGCCTGCAATTCCAGCCGCGCCACTGATCACATCACGTTCATGGTCAAAAGCTCGTAGCTGGCCACCTGCTCGTCGTCCTGGTTGTAGACGCCGACATCCCAGCGCACTTCGCCATAATCGTCGTTTCGGCGCGTCTTCTGCTTCGCCGTCAGCCGGACCTTGATCGTGTCGCCGGGGGAAACCGGCTTCATGAAGCGCAGATTGTCGAGCCCGTAATTCGCGAGCACCGGACCGGGGGAAGGTTCGACGAAAAGACCGGCAGCGAAGCTGAGGATCAGATAGCCATGCGCTACGCGGCCGGGAAAGAACGGGTTCGCCTTGGCCGCTTCCTCATCCATGTGGGCGTAGAAAATATCACCGGTGAAGTTCGCGAAATGCTCGATGTCTGCGAGCGATATCGTCCGTATCGGCGTCCAGAAGGTGTGGCCGATTTCGAGATCGCCGAAAGTCATGCGGAATGGGTGCGTGTCCTTTTCCAGCGTCGTTGCACCCGGCGTCCAGCTTTTCGTGATTGCCGTCAGGAGATCGGGGCTGCCCTGGATCGCCGTGCGCTGCATGTAGTGCATCACCCCGCGTATGCCGCCCATCTCCTCGCCGCCGCCGGCGCGTCCCGGCCCGCCATGGACCATGTGGGGCAGCGGTGAGCCGTGGCCTGTCGCATCCTTGCCGGTGTCGCGGTTGGCGAAATAGAGACGGCCGTGAAACGCGCCGGCATTCTCGATGACTTTGCGCGCGACCGCGCCGTCACGCGTGAAGATAGATGCGACGAGCGAGCCCTGTCCGCGATTGGCCAGCGCCAGTGCGTGACCGAGATCGCGATAGCCCATTACGGTCGAAACAGGACCAAAGGCTTCGACCTCGTGAACGCTCTTCGCGCTGTCCGGGTCGGCGCAGTCGAAGAGAAGCGGTGAGACGAACGCGCCGGCATTGGCGTCGGCATTCGCCACCTCGACCGTGTCGATTCTGCCGAAGGCCAGCCGCGCCTCGCGCCCGATCAGGCGGGCTTTTTTGCGCACATCGTCGCGCTGGGCGAGGCTGGCGAGCGCGCCCATGCCGGTTGCGTCGTCACGCGGATTGCCGATGATGGTTTTCGACAGTCGATCGGACAGTGCTTCGATGATCGCAGCCTTACGAGCATCCGGCACGATGATGCGGCGAATGGCGGTGCATTTCTGGCCGGCCTTGGCAGTCATCTCACGATGGACCTCGCGGATGAACGCGTCGAATTCAGGCGTGCCGGGCGCTGCATCCGGCCCGAGGATGGAAGCGTTGAGCGAATCCTGCTCGGCGACGAAACGCACCGATTGGCGGATCACATTGGGATTGGCGCGCAGCATCGACGCGGTAGCTGCCGAGCCCGTGAATGAGACGACATCCTGTCCCGTCAGCCTGTCGATAAGATCGCCGGTCGATCCGGCGATGAACTGCACCGCGCCCTCCGGCAGAAGGCCGCTTTCAATGATCAAGCGAAACGCGGCCTCCGCGAGCCAGGCTGTCGATGACGCCGGCTTGACGATGGCGGGAACGCCGGCAAGCAGTGTGGGCGCCAGCTTTTCCAGCATGCCCCAGACCGGAAAATTGAACGCGTTGATGTGAAGCGCCACGCCTTGCAGTGATGTCGCGACGTGTTGGCCGACGAAATTGCCGGAGCGCGAGAGCTGTTCCAATCCGCCATCGATATAGATCGTGTCATCTGGCAGTTCGCGCCGTCCCTTCGAAGCGTAGACGAAGAGTGTTGCGATGCCGCCGTCGATGTCGATCATGGAATCGGCTTTTGTCGCGCCAGTCTCGTAGGACAATTCGTAAAGTGCTTCGCGGCGATCGTTCAGATATTGCGCGAGCGACTTCAACAAAAGCGCGCGCTGATGAAATGTGAGCGTGCGCAGGGCAGGGCCGCCGACATTCCGTGCGTGATCGGCCATCGCCGCGAAATCGAGATCGCCGGAACCGATTTCAGCGAAGACTTCGCCGGAAATAGCGCTTTTCAGTCTGGCGATGCGGCCAGACGGCGCGACCCATTCGCCCGCTGCAAAGCTTTGCAAGGACAGCATTGTGAATCCTCCCTTCGAATTCCGTGTTTATTATTGAATCGCGGTGCTGCCATGTGAGCGCAGGCGCATGACCAAGGATGAGACGATGCCGACGGACGCCGAAATCGCAGACAAGAGCGCAAAAGCCATGTGGGCGCGCGACGACGCCTCCAAATGGCTCGGTCTTTCGCTCGACGGCGTGGGGCCGGGAACGGCGGCAATGTCCATGACTGTCGAGCCTCACCATACGAACGCGCACGACATCTGCCATGGCGGCTTCATCTTCACGCTGGCCGACAGCGCGTTCGCCTTTGCCTGCAACTCCTATAACGAGATTGCCGTGGCGCAGCACAATACGATCAGTTTTCTCCGGCCGGGGCGATTGGGCGACAGGCTGATTGCAAATGCAAGCGAACTGACGCGCTCGGGCCGGTCGGGTCTCTACGATGTGCGCGTGACCAATCAGGATGGCGACGTGATCGCGGAGTTTCGCGGCGCATCGCGAACCATCGGCGGACGGCATTTCGACGTTGAAGAGTGAGCCGCAGCCTTCGGCATGAAGCTTGCGAGGCGCTTCTCTCCGTGCGAAGGCGACAAGATGATCCAACCCCTGAACCCTGCGCAGCGGCCGCTTGAAGCCCTGATCGACCGGCTCCACCAAAGAGGCAGGCTGCGGGTCTGGTCGCTGGTCGTCACCATGTTCGGCGATGCGATCATGCCGCGCGGCGGACGCGTGGGACTTGGCGTATTGCAGGATGTCATGGGACGGCTGCGGGTTGAGCCCGGCGCGTTGCGCACGGCCATGTCGCGGCTGGCCTCCGACGGGTGGGTGATCCGCGAGCGTGAGGGGAGAAACGCGTTCTACCGCCTCGCCGAAAACGGTCGCCACGCTTTCGACCTTGCCACCCGCCGCATCTACGCGGGTGGCCCGCCCGAATGGGACGGCACGTGGACGGTCGCAATCGCGCCACCCGACAGCGAGAACGATGTTCTGGCTGGTGCTGCGGGCCTCGGTTTCGTGCGCGTCAATGGCGGCGTCCATATCCGGCCCGAGACCGAAGGAGCACCAGACGTCGCGGATGCATTGGCCGGCGCACTCGTCGTTCATGGATCGAGCGCGGAACACCCCGAAGCGTTCCACGCGCTTTGGCCATCCCATGAAGTCGCCGACGCCTATCGTGCTCTCATCGATGAACTCGAACCCTTGGCCGCCGCGCTTGGTGGCGGAGCAAAACTTTCCCCGATCGATGCGATGGCTGCGAGGGTGCTCGTCATCCATGGCTGGCGGCGTATCGTGTTGCGCGATCCCGGCCTGCCATTGGCGCTTCAGCCGGGCGATTGGCCGGGGGAAAAGGCGCGCGCGCTTGTTCGCAATGTCTATGCCGTCCTCGCGCCAACCAGCGAGGACTGGCTCGATCGCGCCGGATTGCCCAAGCCGCAGGCCACACGCCGATTTTCCTGACATTCGAAGCAAGATCACGTCCTCACGAGCATTTCCCAATATGTTACGAAAATTTGCAATTACGCAAATTTATTGTTACATATTGGGCGTCGGATACAGTCCGAACGCGGAGGATAAGCGATGTACAGTCAGGGCCTGATTGGCGCGAAGACCGACACCAAAGAGGATGAAGGCTTTCTTGCCGCATTCCAGGCGCGGATCGATGCCGAGGAAAAGATCGAGCCGAACGATCCGATGCCGGAGGGTTACCGACGCACGCTCGTCCGCCAGATCGGCCAGCACGCGCATTCCGAAATCGTCGGTATGCTGCCGGAGGGCAACTGGATCACGCGCGCGCCGTCGCTGAAGCGCAAGGCCGCGCTGCTCGCCAAGGTGCAGGACGAGGGCGGCCACGGGCTTTATCTTTATGCCGCTGCCGAGACGCTAGGCGTTTCCCGCGAGCAGATGACCGAGGAGCTTTTGTCCGGAAAGGCGAAATATTCCTCGATCTTCAACTACCCGACGCAGACATGGGCCGATATCGGCGCGATCGGCTGGCTGGTCGACGGCGCGGCGATCATGAACCAAATCCCGCTTTGCCGCTGCTCCTACGGTCCTTATGCGCGCGCGATGATCCGCGTGTGCAAGGAGGAAAGCTTTCACCAGCGTCAGGGCTACGAGATCATGATGACCTTGGCGAAAGGGACGCCGGAGCAGAAGGAATTGGCGCAGGATGCGCTGAACCGTTGGTGGTGGCCATCCCTGATGATGTTCGGCCCACATGACGGCGACAGCCAGCATGGCGACCAGTCGATGGCGTGGAAGATCAAGCGCTTCACCAATGACGAACTGCGCCAGCAATTCGTCGATTCCACCGTTCCGCAAGCCGAGTATCTCGGGCTGACGCTGCCCGACCCGGACCTGAAATGGAACGAAGAGCGCGGACATTACGATTTCGGCGCGATTGACTGGGACGAATTCTGGCGTGTCGTGAAGGGCGGCGGGACGATGAACAAGGAGCGCATCGAAATGCGCCGCAAGGCGTGGGCCGATGGCGAATGGGTGCGCGAGGCCGCGCTTGCCCATGGCGAAAAGCGCAAGGCGCGCCGCGAGGCGGCAAAGATGGCGGCGGAGTAAGCAACATGGCAAAGAATGAAATTCCGCTCTGGGAAGTCTTCATCCGGCCGCGTAATGGCCTGTCGCATAAGCATTGCGGCTCGGTTCATGCAGCCGATGAGGTAATGGCGCTGCAAGCGGCGCGCGATGTCTATACGCGGCGCGGCGAAGGCGTTTCCATCTGGGTCGTGCCGTCGGCTTCTATCGTGGCGTCGGACCCGGACCAGAAGGCTGAGAATTTCGAGCCGGCGGCGTCCAAGATTTATCGTCACCCGACCTTCTACGAAATCCCCGACGAAGTAGGGCATATGTGATGGCCGGTCGCGATCCGCTTCTCGCATTCGTCCTTCGGCTTGCCGACGATCATCTCATCCTCGGCCACCGGCTGTCGGAATGGTGCGGCCATGCGCCGATGCTGGAAGAAGACCTTGCCATGCCCAACATGGCGCTGGATCTGATCGGGCAGGCGCGGGCGCTTTATCAATATGCGGCCGAACTCGAAGGCGAAGGACGCACGGAAGACGACTTCGCCTATCTGCGGCGCGAGCGCGAATACACGAACTGCCTGATGGTGGAGCGGCCGAACGGCGACTTCGCACACACCATGCTGCGCCAGCTTTACTTCGCCGCTTTCATGGAGCCGATGTGGCGCGCGATGGCGACGTCGAGCGATGAGAAACTGGCGGGGATCGCGCAAAAGGCGGTGAAGGAAGTCGCGTATCACATTCGCCATGCGGGCGAATGGGTGATCCGTCTCGGCGATGGTACGGAGGAAAGCGCGGCGCGCATGACGCAGGCCGTCGACGACCTTGCGCCCTATGTCGACGAGCTTTTCGACGCAGATGATGTAACGCAGGCGATGGTGAAAGCTGGTATAGCGCCTGATCCGGCGAGCCTGCGCGCCGAATTCGACCGGACTGTCGCGACCATCTTTGCCGAGGCGTTTCTCGACATGCCGACCGCGCCATTCGCGCAGCGTGGCGGGCGCGACGGACGACACGGGGAGGCGATGGGGTTCCTGCTCGCCGATCTTCAATACATGCAGCGGACCTATCCGGGAGCAGTGTGGTAACGGCGATGCTGGCGATGCTCGACACATCCTTCGAGAGCCGGCGTGCCTGGAACGCCGCTGCCGCCGTGCCAGATCCCGAAGTCCCGTGCGTGACGGTTGCCGAGCTTGGCATTTTGCGCTCGGTCGAAATCGTGGAGGGCATAGCGGTGGCCAAAGTCACGCCGACCTATTCGGGCTGTCCGGCCGTGCTGGCCATCGAACTTGCCGTGGAGGCCGCGCTTCTCGATGCCGGTTTCGATACAAGGGTGGAGCGTGTGATATCGCCTCCATGGACGACGGACTGGATCACGGCGGAGGGCCGCGAAAAACTGCGGGCTTATGGTATCGCGCCGCCGGTGAACGCCTTCAACTCCGTGCGTGCGCTGTTCGGTGAAACGCAAGTAGCCTGTCCGCAATGCGGCTCGAGCGAGACGGAACGCGTCTCCGAATTCGGCTCCACGGCGTGTAAGGCGCTTTATCGCTGCACGGCGTGCCGCGAACCCTTCGACTATTTCAAATGTATCTGAGGCTCAGATGGCAGCGCGTTTTCACGAATTGAAGGTGGCCGGAATCGAGCGGCAGACGGCTGAATCCGTTGCTGTCGCGTTCGAGGTGCCGGCTGAATTGCGCGATGCTTTCGTGTTCACGCCTGGCCAGTACCTGACGCTGGCGACCGACATCGACGGGAAGGAAGCTCGGCGGTCTTACTCGATCTGTTCGGCGCCGGGCGATCCGCATCTGCGCGTCGGCGTCAAGCGCGTTGCGGACGGGCGGTTTTCAAGCTTCGTCAATGAACATCTGACGGTTGGTGACGTCATCCGTGTCATGCCGCCGGAAGGGCGTTTTACTTCGCTTATCGGCGAGCGGCACGACTATATCCTGATCGCGGCCGGATCGGGCATCACGCCCATGCTGTCGATCGCACGCACGGTTCTTCGCCATGAGCCGGACAGCACGATCACCCTTGTTTACGGCAACCGCGCATCCGACCAGATCATGTTTCTGGAAGAGCTTGAGGATTTGAAAGATCGGCAGATGCAGCGCTTCAGCCTGATCCATGTGCTGTCGCGCGAAGCGCAGGATGTGGACCTGCTCAACGGCCGCATCGACGGCGAGCGCATTCGCCAACTTGCGGCCCGTGGCGCGATCGATCCGGCGGGTGCGGACGGCGTTTTCCTGTGCGGGCCGGGCGAAATGATCGATAGCGTCACCGACACGTTGAAGGCGCTGGGCGTGGACGAGGACAAGATCCGGTTCGAGCGCTTTACCCCATCCGGCGACGCGCCGCCGCCGCGTGCGCGTTCGGTCGAGGCCGAACAGGCGGTGAAAGATGGGGTTCAGATCGAGGTGGTGGTCGACGGCGTACGCCGTAACTTCGACATGATCGAGCAAGACGCCAATGTGCTTGACGCCGCGCACCGCAAGGGGCTGGAACTTCCCTATTCCTGCGCGAACGGCATGTGCTGCACCTGCCGCTGCCGCGTGGTCGAAGGCCAGTCGGAAATGGCCGTGAACTATTCGCTCCAGCCGTGGGAAATCGAGGCCGGGTTTACGCTGGCGTGCCAGACGCGCCCGACCTCGAAAAGACTGGTGCTCGATTTCGACGCGGTATGAGAGAGCTACGAGCGGTCATATCTTGGACGGCGCTGGTAATTATGGCAATCTGCAACTCTGGCAAATGCTTTATCCGCCTCTCTAATAGCGCGATAAATATGCCTAACGAGAAATATCCGGTGTGGGCCATAGAAAAAAGCAACATCATCGGAATACGGGCTGCCAATCTCAAGGGTTTCAGTTTTTAGAAGAATACCTGCGCCATGAACGCGGCCAAACGTAAGGCTGTTATTTCTTGCCGCGTCAAACAATCTTTGTGGCGATCCGATATGGCAGATCGTATTTCTCATGGTTGCAATCAGATCAGTAATATTCTTGCCATCGCTAATATCATCTGTAAATGTTATAGGATGCCCCATCGCTTTCAGTGTGATTAGGGCGTCCTTCAAGTTAATTAACAGAAGTGCTAGCGCCGCCTCCGAAGACCAACTGGGTTCGGCATCTTGAAAGGGAGTTGATGCGATCTCACTGGCTTGATGAATGGCTGAATCTATTAATCGACATTGATCCCAGCTCATATTTTCACCTTCACGTCCTGATCATCGGCAGAAGTCGTCATCCTTAGAGCGTTGCTCAAAATATCCTGTTTCGTTGCAGTCCTACAATTTCATGCGCCGTTTCTGATCTGCGTCAGCGTCTTCATCGGCGTCAGGGCTTCCGGGTCGAGCTTAATCTCGATGATCGACGGCTTGCCGCTGGCGCGAGCGCGTTCGAATGCGGGAGCGAACTCGTCCGTCGTCGCCACAGTCTCGCCGTGACCGCCGAAAGCACGAGCATAGGCCGCGAAGTCGGGGTTCCTGATTGTCGTGCCGGAAACGCGGCCGGGATAGTCGCGCTCCTGATGCATGCGGATCGTGCCATAGATGCCGTTGTTCAGGATCACCACGATCACCGCCCGATCATATTGAACGGCGGTCGCGAATTCCTGCCCGTGCATGAGGAAATCGCCGTCGCCGGCCCAGACCACCACTTCGCGCTCGGGGAATATGCCCTTGGCCGCGACACCGGCTGGAACGCCATAGCCCATCGAGCCGGACGTCGGCGCGGCTTGGCCGTTGAAGCGGCGATAGCGGTGGAAGCGGTGCATCCATGTCGCGAAATTGCCCGCACCATTGGTGACGATCACGTCTTCGGGCAGATTTGCCTCAAGCCACTCCATCACACGGCCCATCTTGACGTCGCCTGCGCCGCCTTGCGGCGGGGTCGACCATTCAAGGTAGCTTTGATGAAGCTCCTCGGTGCGGTTCGCCCAGCTTGGCGTTCCGCTCGGCGCGGTCTCGGCAAAAGCTGCGGCAAACGCGGTGTTGGAGGCGTTGATCGGCAGATCGGGACGATAGACGCGGCCTAATTCCTCGGGGTCGGGGAAGATGTGGACGAGCTTCTGGTCCGGGTAGGGGCTCTTCAAAAGCGTATAATCGGCTGACGGCATCTCGCCGAAACGGCAGCCGACGAGAACGACGAGATCGGCGTCCTTGATGTATTGCGCCAGCTTCGGGTTCGCGCCGATGCCGATGTCGCCCGCGTAGCACTCGTGCAACTGATCGCACAAAGTCTGGCGGCGGAAAGAGCAGCCGACCGGCAGCTTCCATTTCGAGATGCCGGCGCAAACCTGTTTGACCGCTTCCTCGCTCCAGCGCGTGCCGCCGAGGACGAGGAAGGGACGTTCCGCGCCGTTCAAAAGTTCGACGAGGCGCTCCATTTCCGGCTGGCCGGGGCGGGTCTCGACCGGCGTGAAGGGCAGGGGCTTCGGTGCTTCGACCTCGTCGCGTAGCATGTCCTCGGGCAGGGAAATAACAACTGGGCCGGGACGCCCTGATGTGGCGACCGCAAAGGCGCGGGTGACGAGTTCCGGAATGCGTGTCGCATCATCGATCTCGACCACCCATTTGGCGATCGATCCGTAAAATGCCTTATAATCGACTTCCTGAAACGCCTCGCGCTCCTTGATGCCGCGCGCGACCTGACCGATGAACAGGATCATCGGATTGGAATCCTGCGCGGCGATATGAACGCCTGCCGACGCGTTCGTCGCGCCGGGGCCGCGCGTGACGAAGCAGATGCCGGGTTTGCCGGTCAGGCGGCCTTCGCAATCCGCCATCATCGCCGCGCCGCCTTCCTGACGGCAGATGACGTTTTCGATGCTCGAATCGTGAAGGGCGTCGAGAACGGCAAGGTAGCTTTCGCCCGGCACCGAATAGATCCGCTCGATGCCGTTTGCCTCAAGCGCTTCCACGATCAACTGGCCGCCGGTTCTCATACGTTCTTCTCCGCGATTTCTGAAAGGATTTCGTCCGTATGCTCGCCAAGGCGGGGCGAGGGACGGTCGTATTGCAGGGGCGTTCCCGACATCACCATCGGCGCGCGCACCGACGGCAGTGAGTTGCCGTGGCCGTCGTCTAGGTCGATGCGCATGCCGCGCGCTATTGTCTGCGGGTCGGCGAAGCTTTCGGCGATGTTGTTGATGGGGCTCGCCGGGACCGCTGCCGCGTCGAGCTTCGGCAAAAGATCGGCGCGGGTCCAGTTCGCCAGCGTCTCGACGAGCTTTTCGCGCAGGCGGACGCGATTGACGACGCGGGCGGGATTGGTTGCGAAATCGGGATCGAGCGGCAATTCATCGAGGCCGACGACCTTGCAGAAGCGCGCGAACTGGCCGTCATTGCCGGCAGCGAGAATGAAATGGCCGTCCTTTGTCGGCAGGACTTCATAAGGCGCGATGTTCAAATGGGCGTTCCCCATCTGAACGGGTGCGTTGCCAGACACGAGGTAGTTCAAGTTCTGGTTGCCGAGTACGGAAATCTGCGTGTCGAGCAGGGCCATGTCGATATGCTGGCCTTCGCCGGTCGCTTCTGCATGACGCAGCGCCGCCTGAATGGCGATAACGGAATAAAGCCCGGTGAAGATGTCGGAAATGGCGACGCCGGCCTTTTGCGGCTCGCGCCCGGCCTCGCCGGTGATCGACATCATGCCGGACATGCCCTGGATGATGAAGTCGTAGCCTGCGCGCGGTGCATAGGGGCCGTTCTGCCCGAAGCCGGTGATCGAGCAATAGACGAGGCGCGGATTGATCGCTTTCAGGCTTTCATAGTCGAGCCCGTATTTCTTCAGCCCGCCGAGTTTGAAATTCTCGATCAGAACGTCGGCAGTGGCAACGAGCTTGCGGATCTGCTCAGCTCCTTCGGGCTTCGAAAAATCGATCGCAACGGAGCGCTTGCCGCGATTGGTCGAATGGTAATAGGCGGCAGAAAGGTTCTCGCCGTCATGGCTCATCACGAAGGGCGGTCCCCATTTGCGGGTGTCGTCGCCGCCATCGGGATTTTCGACCTTGATGACGTCTGCGCCCAGATCAGCCAACACCTGACCGGCCCACGGCCCGGCGAGAATACGGGCGAGTTCGATGACGCGGACACCTTTAAGCGGCGGCTGGGACATGGATTTTCCGACGAGCTCCGTTTCGTTCCGGTCGTGGGTAGCAGACCGGAACGGGCCACGGAACCCGGTATCGGTCAGGCCAGCGACGCGTTCGCCCATTTGACGAAATCGGCGGTGATGATGTCCCGATTCAACTCGTTGAGGGATTCGTGGCGGGTTTCGGCGTAAACCGTTGATCGCAGATTCGAAAAGCCCATCCGCTTCATTCGCGCAGCGAGCTTTTCGATGGCCTTGCCGCCGTCCGTCGCCGGGTCTTTCTCGCCGCCGACGAGCAGCACCGGCAAGTCGCGGCGGATGGTGGAAAAGTTTCCGTCGCCGCCGCCGGCAAGGATGAAGCCGAAGACGGTACGCCATGCGCCGATCGAGACATCGAAGCCGCAAAGCGGATCGGCAACGTATTTCGCTACCTCTGCATCATCGCGCGAGAGCCAGTCGGAATCGGTTTTCCGGTCGGGCATCTGTTTAGCCCACGCCTGAAAGGTGAGCTTCGGCAAAATGCGCGACGGCACGTCCGATCCCAGCCGAAAGCGCTCCCATGCCAGAACCGCCAGCGCCGCTTTGCCCGCAATGCCAGCAGAGAAATTGGCGTTCCAGATGGCTGCGGCAGCGACACGCTCGGAATGCGCGAAGAGGTAATTCAGCGCGATGAGGCCGCCCATCGAATGCCCGAACAGGATCACCGGCAGGCCGGGATGTGTTTTTTCGATGTGATCGTGCACCGCATCGACATCGGCCAGAACCTTCGCGGCTGCCGGCTCCGTCCCGAAATGGCCAAGCGCTGCATCGGGAGCCTTGGTGTGGCCGTGTCCGCGATGGTCGTGCGCATAGACATGAAAACCCTCGCGCGCCATCGCTTCGGCAAAGCGCGCATAGCGCGCGCCGTGTTCGGACATGCCGTGATTGATCTGGATGACCCCACGAGCCGCAGCCGCGGGCGCTTCATGAAAGACGTTCAGTTGCGCGTCGGTCGATGAGCGGATGGTAAAACTAGATTGGAAAGACATATGCCCCCTCGGCCTTTTGGCGTGACGGTACCGCCGCGTCCGGCGATTGAGAAGAGCGTCGAAGTGCCGGCAAGCTGCGCAGTACATGTGCAATGCACAATTTTGATGAAGCTCTGGGCAAAACCTGCTTGCAAACCGATGTCCCCGACGCTTTGATGCGGGTCATCGCGCCACAGAGCGCCAGAGGGGTAACGACAATGATATCAAGACGTTTGTTCACGCTTGCTGCGGCGACCACGCTTGCCGCATCGGCAGCCGGCTTCGCACCCGCATTCGCGCAAACCACCAACATCGCCTTCACGCTCGACTGGCGCTTCGAAGGACCAGCGGCCGGCTTCTTCCTGGCGCAGGACAACGGCTATTTCGAAGAAGAGAGTCTGAACGTCACCATCGATACGGGCGCTGGCTCCGTCGAGGCGATCCCGCGCGTTGCGACCGGCACCTACCAGATGGGCTTCGGCGACATCAATTCGCTGATCAAGTTCCTCGACCAGGACCCGGGCACCGACGTCAAGGCGGTGATGATGGTCTATGACGTGCCGACCTTTTCCGTGGTCGGACGCCGTTCGCTGGGCGTGACGGAAGATCCGAAGTCGCTGGAAGGCAAGACACTCGGAGCGCCGCCGCCGGACGGCGCCTACGCGCAGTGGCCCGCCTTCGTCGACGTCGCGGATATCGACACCTCAACCGTCACTATCGAGAGCATCGGCTTCCCGGTGCGCGAGCCGATGCTGGCGCAGGGCGACGTGGACGCGGTCTTCGGCTTTGCCTTTTCCGTGATCCTCAATTTGAAGGCGCAGGGCATCGAGGACGACGATATCGTGCCGATCCTGATGGCCGAGAAAGGTCTCGACCTTTACGGCAACGCGATCCTCGTCAACACCGACTTCGCCGAGCAGAACCCGGAAGCGGTGAAGGGCTTTTTGCGCGCGCTGGTCAAAGGCTTCCGCGATGCGGTCAACGATCCGGCGGCCGGTGCCGCAGCCGTTCTGACGCGCAACGACATTCTCGACGTCGATGTCGAGACCGAGCGTTTGACGATGGCCAACGAGATGAACATCAACACGGCCTATGTTCAGGAAAACGGTTTCGGCGGTATCGACATGGATCGTCTCGGCCGCGCCTTCGAGCAACTGACCGTTTCGATGGACCTGACGGGTGCCGTGTCGCCCGAAGACGTCGTCGACCTGCAATATCTGCCGCCGGCCGAAGAGCGGATGTTCGACTGATCCCGTCCGCAGGACGCCAGCGCCCGGCCGATGCCGGGCGCTTCATTATGTGAAAAGCCATGAACGACCTCGTCACGATCGAAAATGTGGATATGCGCTATGGCGGGCAAGGCGGCGTTCTCGCCGTCTCCGGCCTGACCATGAATGTCGGCAAGGGCGAATTCGCCGCCGTCGTTGGTCCCTCTGGGTGCGGGAAGTCGACCCTGATGCGTCTCGTTACCGGCCTGCATATTCCGCAGACGGGAGCGGTGACCGTTGCCGGTGAGCGCGTGACGAAACCGGTTTCGATCGTCGGCATGGCGTTCCAGAATCCAACCATGCTGCCGTGGCGCACGACGCTCGACAACATTTTGCTGCCGCTCGAAATCGTCGAACGTCACCGCAAGAGGCTGCGCAAGCACAAGGCCGAATATGTCGCCAAGGCCGAGGCGCTGCTCGACATGGTCGGCCTCAAAGGCTTCGGCGACAAGTTCCCCTGGCAGCTTTCCGGCGGCATGCAGCAGCGCGCCAATCTGTGCCGCGCGTTGATCCATGAGCCGGACCTTTTGATGCTCGACGAGCCGTTCGGCGCACTCGACGCCTTCACCCGCGAGGAATTGTGGCAGGTGATCCGCGATCTTCATGCAGCTCAGGGCGTGACGATCGTGCTCGTGACGCACGATCTGCGCGAAGCCGTCTATCTTGCCGACCGTGTCTTCGTCATGAGCGCGCGTCCCGGCCGCATTCTCAACGAACACCGCATAGAGTTTGCGCGTCCGCGCGATCTGGAACTGATGTACCAACCGGCCTTCACCGAGAAGGTCCACGAACTGCGCGGCGAAATTGCCGGTGCGAGGCAGGCGGCATGAGCGCGGGCGAAACCGATCACGGCGCGACGCGCCTCGAAGAACGCCGTCGCAACTGGACGGTCGACTGGATCAAGCTTGCGCCGTTTCTCTATACGGCCGCGCTTTTCATCGTCTGGGAGGCGTCGGTCTGGTTCTTCGCCATCCGCCCGACCATCCTGCCCGCGCCTTCCGCCATCGCCGGCGCGCTTTATCAATACTGGCCCGCGATCCAGCGCCATTCGCTCCAAACGCTATTCACGACGACACTCGGCTTCGGCCTCGCAGTGGTCGGCGGGTTGGCACTCGGCCTTCTCGTTGGCTGGTCGCGCATGATTTACGCGGGTCTTTATCCGATCATGGTCGGCTTCAACGCGATCCCGAAGGTCGCGGTCGTGCCCATCCTCGTCATCTGGTTCGGTATCGGCACGATCCCGGCGGTGCTG
Source organism: Aliihoeflea sp. PC F10.4 (assembly GCF_054612275.1). Taxonomy (NCBI): domain Bacteria; kingdom Pseudomonadati; phylum Pseudomonadota; class Alphaproteobacteria; order Hyphomicrobiales; family Phyllobacteriaceae; genus Aliihoeflea; species Aliihoeflea sp. PC F10.4. Next base: position 701,097 of record NZ_JBTSWH010000001.1, read on the forward strand.
ACGGCATTCCTGATCGCGTTCTTCCCGATCGTGGTGAACGTGGCGACGGGCCTCGCCACGATCGAGCCCGAAACAGAGGACGTCCTTCGCGCCCTCGGCGCAAAGAAGATGGACATCATGCTCAAGGTCGGTATCCCGCGCTCGATGCCTTATTTCTTCGGCTCGCTGAAGATCGCGATCACGCTCGCCTTTGTCGGCTCGGTGATTTCGGAGACGATCGCGGCCAATTCCGGCCTCGGCTACATGATGGCCGCCGCGCAATCGCAGTTCAACGTGCCGCTCGTCTTCGCCGGGCTGATCATGCTCGCCGTCGAGGGCATCGTGATGTACGCGCTCATGGCGTGGGTGGAAAAACGGATGACCGGCTGGGCACATCGCAGCCAGCTCGCCAACGCCTGATCGCCTACCAGCCCCACTGGAAGGTCGCGCCCGTACGGTTGCTGCCGGTCTGGACGATTTGTCCGCTGGTGCCTCGCCCGAACTGGAAGAGGCCGTAGCTGTTGCCATTGCCGGTCTGCGAGACGGTGCCGTTGTGGCCGTTGCCGCGCTGGCTGACGATGCCGAGATTGTCGCGTCCGTCCTGCGCGACGCCGGCCGAATTGTTCCGGCCGTTCTGGATGATCGACGCCCCGCCGCGAACGTCGCGGTACATCTGGTAGAGCGCAAGTCCCGTGCGCATCGCGCGGTCTTCCTGGCTGTTGGTCGGCGCGACATGGAAGGAGAACTGGCCGTTCGCCGAGGCAGGGACGGCTGTCGCGGGAATGATGATCGCAAGGGCGAGCGCGGCGGCGAAACGGTTCATGCTGGCATTTCCTTAATGTTGCGGGGGGCTGGCCCGATGCTTCGAAACCATCATGCCCTGCACCGGCTGAACTGCCGTCGAATGGGACGTTCACAAGCCGTTCATGCCATTGCCTAGCGCAACGAAAAACGCCCCGGATGAGCCGGGGCGCTTGTTGAAAGAAAAAGATTCAGGCGCGGGTCTTACAAGGCAATGTCCGCCCGCCCGCCTCGACATTCAGGTCGATATCGTAGGCGCGCGCGCCGCCGCCCAACGATACCTTGCCGAGAACGGTCTTCTGGTTGGCGGCTGCGTCGAATTCGCCGCCCTGCCGGATGTTGGTGCCGCTTCCGCTGACGCGCAGGGTGTAGGAGCCGGAAACGGCTTTATCGCTCGTTACCACGCCCTCGATGACGGTCATCCCGCCAAGGTTTCGGGTGATGATTTCGCAGGCCGGCGATGATGCGGTCACGCCCATCTGGGCCGTGTCGGTGGCGCCGGCCGTACAGGCCATGAGGATCGTGGAACCCAAAATGGCGAAACCTGCCGCCATGCGGGAATGTCTAGGTCGTGCATTGATGGTCATCGAGGTCGCCTTTCTTCAGGGGGAGCCGAGGGCGGCCATTGGCCGCCCCGTCAAGGCTCAGCGGCAGGTCTGGACGAAGGCTGCGACGTTGCCCGAACCGGTCTGCTGGGTCGAGGCGTCGCAATTGCGGCCCACCTGGACACCGGCCGAGATGTTACCGCGTCCATCCTGGATGACGACGGCATTGTGACCCGTGCCGAACTGGGCGACGCCACCTGAATTCATGCGGCCGCGCTGCTCGACGACGGCCCGGTTGCGCCAGCCGTTCTGGCCGACGGCGACCGTATTGCGCCATCCATTCTGATGGCTGGCGGCGCTGTTGCGGCGGCCTTCCTGATAGATGCCGGTGTCGTTGCGGTATCCATCCTGCGAACCGCCCGCCTCGTTGCGCGAGCCGTACTGATCGATCCAGATGGAGTTGGCCGAAGCCGGGACTGCGGAAACGCCCATGAGGGCGGCGAGGGCAGCGGCGAAGACGAGCTTGGCGGTCATGGCGATAACGCTCCTGTTGTTCGGTTCCGGTCCCGGTGGGACGTCGTTTGGACAATTCGATAATCGTCCACCGGAACCGAACGCAGGCTGAAGCGCCCGTTCACCTGCCGTTAAGCGGGAAGCTGCCCCGCGCGCCGCGCGTCATGCCAGGCGTAAAGCCACACGCAAAGCCCGGCCAGCGCCAGAGCCGAGCCAACAAATCCGGCTGACGGAAAACCGTATCCCATGGTGATCGCGATCCCCGCCAGCCACGGCCCGAGCGCGTTCGCGGCGTTGAAAGCGCTGTGATTCAATGCTGCCGCCAGCGTCTGCGCGTCGCTCGCCACATCCATCAGGCGCGTTTGAAGAACCGCGCCGAGGCTGCCGAAAAAGCCGATGAGCAATATGACGATACAGATCGACCACAACTGGCCTGCGGCAAAAGGGAACGCCGCCAGCGAAGCCGCGCTCGCGATCATGAAGACGACCGGCGTCGCCATCAGATTGCGGTCGGCAGCCATGCCCGCGACGATGGTTCCCAGCGTCATGCCCACGCCGAAGATGGCGATGACGAGCGGCACCAGCCACGGATCGACCGAGGTGACTTCCAGAAGAGTGGATGCGGTAAACGAATAGACCGCGAAGAAGCCGCCGAAACCGACCGCGCCGGTGGCAAGCGTCAGCCAGACCTGCCGGTTTTTCAGCGCGGACAGTTCACGCAGCGGGCTTGCCTGCGGATCGGCCTCGTCCTTCGGCGCGAAGGTTGCGATCATCGCCATGGTCGCAAGTGCGAGCAGGCCGGGCAATGCGAAACCCCATCGCCAGCCGAAATTCTGGCCGATAAAGGTCGCGAGCGCGACGCCAAAGATCATGGCGACCGTCAGGCCGAGCATGATCGACGAAACTGCGCGGGCACGCTTGCGCCGCTCGACAAGCGAGGCGGCCATTAGCGCCGCAACGCCGAAATATGCGCCGTGCGGCAAGCCGCTGAGAAAGCGAAAGCCGATCAGCGACACGTAGCCGGGCGAAATCGCGCTCAGGCAATTTGCCAGGCCGAAGGCGGCCATCAGGACGATCAGAAGAAATTTGCGCGACATGCGCGCGGATGCGACCGCGATGATCGGCGCACCGACGACGACGCCGAGTGCGTAGGCGCTGATCGCATGCGCGGCCATCGGTTCATTGACGCCCAGTCCCTCGGCGAAATAGGGCAGAAGGCTCATGGCCGCGAATTCGGTCGTACCGATGGCAAAGCCGCCCATCGCGAGCGCGAGGATGGTCAGCGGTACATTCGTGACGGCGAGTTCGGCGGCTGGAATGTCGGCCGGTGCGGCGGCCGTGACCGATGCGTCGTTCATGGAGCTTGTTCCCGAATGAAAGGTGCGGCTCCTCCGACGCACGTCACGGCAAGCTATGGCCGACCGGGGAATGCCGCAATCGGCTTGGCTGCAAACGGTCTATGCATAAACGCCCGGTCAGGCGGGGCGTGTCGCCAGCCAAATGACGTGGCGCGCCCCACGTTTCGAGCGGCTGGCACGCACGCGTTTTTCCTCGACCTCGAAGCCTGATTTCTTCAGGCGTGCGGTAAAGCGCGGGTCGGGATGCGCCGACCAGACGGCGAGCACGCCACCCGGTTTCAGTGCCGTGCTGGCGGCTGCGAGACCGGAATGGGCGTAAAGCGCGTCATTGGCGTCGACGGTCAGACCGTCCGGTCCGTTGTCGACATCGAGAAGGATCGCATCGTATCGCGCTCGCGCCTGACCGATCACGCGGGCTACGTCGTCTTCGATGACCGTGACGCGGCGGTCATCGAGGCTGCCGGCGAAGATGCCGGACATCGGCCCGCGCGCCCAGCGCACGACCGCCGGCACGAGTTCGACGATGTCGATATGGGCATCGTCCGGCAGGACACCGAGCGTTGCGCGCAAGGTGAACCCCATGCCGAGGCCGCCGATCAGGATGCATGGTTTTTGCGCATGGCCGATCCGCTCGACCGACAATGTCGCCAACGCTTCTTCCGACCCGCTGAGGCGGCTGTTCATCAACTCGTTCGTGCCGAGCATGATGGAAAATTCAGTGCCGCGCTGCTTCAGGCGCAGGCGTTCCCTGCCGCCCGGTGCGTCGGCCGTATCCAGTTCAACCCAGGGGATCACGGCATGTCTCCTTGCTGCGCCTCGTGTAGAAGCTTGCAGAAGGCGCGTCCAGCAGGGTCAGTCGCGCCAGACCGTGATCGTCTGTCCCGTCGAAAGCTGGCCCGAATAATAGTCCGGCCCGTCACGGTTGAGGACGGCGATACGGTTGCCGTTTTGCGCATAGACAAGCATTTCTGCTTCCAGTCCCGTCATCGTCTCGTCCAGACGCCAGTCGGCCGCCGATGCCAGCAGCGGATTGTTGCAGCCGGAGGTGCGCGCCGTGCCACGCGGCGGGTTCGCGCCGGACCAGCTTCCAGGCGCAGCGAATGCGAGCGAACAGCCGCAATTGGCGGCGCCGTCAGTGACGGTCCAGTTGCCGCGAATGTCGAATTCGGACGGAAGCGCGCGGGCGGCCAGATTGCCCGCGACGGCTCCGCCCATCGGGCCGGCGACGAACGTGCCTGCGCCGGTGATGGCGCTGCGGCCCACATTGCGACCGACATTCAACGCCGTCGCCGTGCCGAACGTTGCCGCGCGCGCCGGCTTTTCAGGCGGGCCGGAAGGCAGCGGCATGGCGCATTGCATGGGGCCGACAAACGACGCCTGCTCGGCTGCCATGGAATTTTCGCCGTCACCCGACTGGCAAGCCGCCAGAGCAAGCCCGGTCACGGCAAGAGCGCCGAACCTGGCGAGTGCTGATTTCGCTTTGCATCCCCGCATCATCCTTCCGCCATGGGCGACGACCATGGCGAGAGTTTGATGATCAGCCGAAACGGCGCGCCGCGTCGATAGCAAGGCCAAGCCCGACCGCGCCGAACTGGTCGGCATGGCTGATGCGTGCGCCTTTCAGCTTTCGCTCGGCAGCCATGCGGACGGCAGGGACAAGCGCGCCGCCGCCGGTCAGGATGACGGTGGAGATATCTTCCGCATCGACACCGGCGGTAAGTATCGCGTCGTCGATGGAAGCGTCGATGCGCGTGACGAGCTCGGCGGTCGCATTCTCGAACTCCGCGCGCGTGGCGGGGATATCGAGCGTCAGACCCGGTTCCGACAGGCTGATCTCGGTGCTTTCGGCATCTGTCAGCGCGATCTTGGCGGTTTCCACCGCCGCTGCTAGCCGGTGGCCCGAGCGGTTGGCGAGAAGGTGCGCGTAACGCTCCAGCTTTTCCGGCTCGGCCGCTTCGCGCGCGAGCGACTGGATGTCGCGCATGTTCTTGGCCGTATAGAGCGTGTTGATGCGGTGCCACGTCGCCATGTCGTTGAAGTACCAGACGGGCAGGGCACGCTTACCATCTTTCGTGCCGGAGCCGAGGCCGAATTCCGGCATCACCTTGGCGATGTTGAACAGGCGGTCGAAATCCGTTCCGCCGACATGGACGCCGGACGTGCTCAAGATGTCGTCCGACCGGTCGAGGCGCGTTGCCCGTTCGGGCGAAAGTCGAAGCACCGAAAAGTCTGACGTGCCGCCGCCGATGTCGACCACGAGCGCCAGTTCCTCGGCTGCGATCTGCCGTTCGTAGTGAAGCGCGGCCGCGACCGGTTCGAACTGGAACTCGACATGCGCGAACCCTTCGACGCGGGCGGCGGCTTCCAACTGGTTCTGTGCGGTGGCGTCGGCCGCGTCGTCTTCGTCGACGAAGCGAACGGGACGGCCCAGCACCACAGCGTCCGGGATCTGTCCATGCTCCCGCTCGATGCTCTCACGCAGGCGCTGCAGGAACCGCCCGATCAGCATTTCGAAGGACATGCGCGTGCGTCCGACCTGCGTCGTCTCCTTCATCAGCGATGTGCCGAGAATGGATTTGAGCGCGCGCATGAAACGGCCTTCCGCGCCGTCCATATATTCGAATACCGCCTCGCGCCCGAAATAGGTGTTCCCGTCCTCGAGGCTGAAGAACAGCGCCGAGGGGATCGTCACATGCGCGCCCTCGACCGCGAGAAGCTTCGGCGTCTGTCCGCGAACGGCGAGCCCGACCGTGGAATTGGTGGTTCCGAAATCGATGCCGAAGGCGGTTTTGGACATGACGCGCTCTTGAATATACCGCGCGGGCGCAGGACGCGCGATCCGGTGCGGGGAGTTGGAAGGGCGGTCCCTCTAGCGTATCGCCGGCCATATGGAAAGGCCGGCAGGGGACCTCATTGCTCCGGCACCTGCTTTGGCCTACATACGGCGCAACCCAATTTCCGAACCACGACAACACGGAGTTCGACGCGCGCCATGGCACGCCAGTTCATCTATCACATGTCCGGCCTTTCGAAGGCCTACGGCGCCAAGAAGGTGCTCGACAACATTCACCTGTCCTTCTACCCCGATGCCAAGATCGGCATCCTCGGGCCGAACGGCGCGGGTAAGTCCACGATCCTGAAGATCATGGCCAACCTCGACAAGGAATATACGGGCGAGGCCTGGCTCGCGGACGGCGCGACCGTCGGCTATCTGCCGCAGGAGCCTGAACTCGATCCGTCGAAGGACGTGATGGGCAACGTCATGGAAGGCGTCGCCGACAAGAAGGCGATTCTCGACCGCTACAACGAACTGATGATGAACTATTCCGACGAAACGGCGGACGAGGGTTCGAAGCTTCAGGACATCATCGACAGCCAGAACCTGTGGGACCTCGAATCCCAGGTGGAGATGGCAATGGAGGCGCTGCGCTGCCCGCCGGCCGATGCGGACGTGACCAAGCTTTCGGGCGGTGAAAAGCGCCGCGTCGCGCTTTGCAAGCTGCTTTTGTCGCAGCCCGATCTGCTGCTCCTCGACGAGCCGACCAACCATCTCGACGCCGAGACGACCGCGTGGCTGGAAAAGCATTTGCGCGAATATCCCGGCTCCGTCCTGCTCATCACCCACGATCGCTACTTCCTCGACAACGTGACGGGCTGGATTCTCGAACTCGATCGCGGCCGGGGCGTGCCCTATGAAGGCAATTACACGGCCTATCTCGACGCCAAGGCCAAGCGCATGGCGCAGGAAAACCGCGAGGAAGACGCTCGCCAGAAGGCGCTTTCGCGCGAGCGCGAATGGATGGCGGCCAGCCCCAAGGCGCGTCAGGCAAAATCCAAGGCCCGCATCCGTGCCTATGACGAGTTGGTCGAAGCCGCGAACGATCGCCGGCCCGGCGAGGCGCAGATCATCATCCCGGTCGGCGAACGCCTCGGCAATGTCGTCATCGAAGCCGAGAACCTGAAGAAGGGCTTCGGCGACCGTCTTCTGATCGACGGGTTGGAATTCAAGCTGCCGCCAGGCGGCATCGTCGGCGTGATCGGCGCGAACGGCGCGGGCAAGTCGACGCTGTTCCGTATGATCACCGGACAGGAAAAGCCCGATGGCGGCGCTATCCGCGTCGGCGAAACCGTGCATCTCGGCTATGTCGACCAGAGCCGCGATCATCTCGATGCGAACAAGACCGTCTGGGAAGAAATTTCCGGCGGCAACGACATTATCAAGCTCGGCAAGCACGAGATGAACAGTCGTGCTTATTGCGGCGCGTTCAACTTCAAGGGCGGCGACCAGCAGCAAAAGGTCGGCAATCTTTCGGGCGGCCAGCGTAACCGCGTGCATCTGGCCAAGATGCTGAAGGATGGCGGCAACGTCATGCTGCTCGATGAGCCGACCAACGATCTCGACACCGAAACGCTGGCCGCGCTCGAAGAAGCGCTCGAGAATTTCGCCGGCTGCGCCGTCATCATCAGCCACGATCGCATGTTCCTCGACCGTCTGGCGACGCACATCCTCGCCTTCGAAGGCGACAGCCATGTCGAATGGTTCGAAGGCAATTTCGAGGATTACGAGCAGGACAAGATTCGCCGTCTCGGCCCTGAAGCGGTCAACCCGAAGCGCGTGACCTACAAACGCCTGACGCGATAAAACAGCATAATTCCGGCTGCCGTGACGATCCCGTGGCAGCCGGCGCTTTACAAGGAACATATTCTTGTGCGTGATAGCCGCGCGCGCGTTCTCGCGAACTTACGGACGTGTCGCTTGCTCTCATAACGGAATGAAAAATGATGTCTGATGGTTCTGGCGTGCTTCAGGGCCTCAAAATTTTCGTCGTGGAGGATGAAGCGCTCGTTGCGCTCAATCTCGAGGACATACTTGGCGAACTCGGCTGCACGGTTATTGGACCAGCGCTGCGTCTCGGTGCGGCGAGTGAAATGATGAACGACACTTTCCATGCGGACGTTGCGATCCTCGATGTCAACGTCGCCGGCGAACCGGTTTTTCCCGTCGCCGAGAAATTGGTCGGCAAAGGTATTCCGGTTATCTTCGCCACCGGATACGGGCAGGCGGGCCTGCCGGACACCTGGCATAGCCATACGATCCTTCAAAAGCCCTATGCGATGGACGATGTAGTGGAAAGTCTGGCGAGAGTGACCGGACGCAACTGATTTTGCGGGCGTTTTTTCGCTCGTCTTGCGGCTAACGTTGACTAAACCTATTCATGCGATGATTCGGTTCGCGCGTTTGATATGACGTGTCGGCCGTCTCCGCTCTTGGGGCGGACAGGATATTTGCGGGTCTCATCTTGGAGGCCCCGACGAGCGAGTAGGCATGAAGCGCGTCGTCATCAGCGGTATCGGAACGGAGATTCCAGACGAGGTCATCTCGAACGAGGAACTCGTCGAAAGCTTCAATGCGTGGGTCGATCTGGAGGATCCGGGGCGCATCGCGCGCGGCGAGGAGCCTTTGGCGAAATCCGACAGCGAGTTCATCCTCTACGCATCGGGCGTGAAAACGCGCCATGTCCATACGCGAGACGGGATTCTCGATCCGCACCGTATGACCCCGCGTATCCCCGAACGCGATGACGACGACCTTTCCGTCATGGCCGAATTCGGCGTCAGGGCTGCAAAAAAGGCCATCGCGGACGCAGGGCTCGCCGCCGCTGACATCGACATGGTGATCTGCGCGGCCTCGCACCAGCAGCGGCCCTATCCTGCGCAGGCCATCGAGATTCAAAAAGAGCTCGGAACATCCGGTGCGGCCTTCGACATGAGCCTCGGCTGCTCGTCGGCAGTGGCTGGCCTTCACGTCGCGTTCAATCTGCTTCGCACCGGGGCGCAACGGCGCGTGCTCGTCGTCACGCCCGAGATCATCACCGGCCATCTGAATTTTCGCGATCGCCAGACGCATTTCATCTTCGGTGACGCGGCGTCGGCGGTTCTGCTGGAGGCGACGGATGCGCCGGAGGAGCGGCAAGGGTGCTTCGAAGTGATCGATACGCGCGGATGGACTCAGTTCTCCAACAACATCCGCACCAATTTCGGTTTCCTGAACCGCGCCGGGCTGGACGATCCTTCATCGGTTCCGATGGCCGGCAACATGATCAAGCAGGTCGGCAACAAGGTCTTCAAGGAAGTGACGGTCGCCGGTCATCGCTTCATCGTGGAGTTCCTGAAGGAACACGGTCATTCCGTCCACGACATCAGGCGCTTCTGGCTGCATCAGGCCAATGCGCGCATGAATGCGATGATCCTCAAGCTGGCCTTCGGCCACGAGGTCGATAATGATCGCGCGCCGATGGTACTCGCCGAACTCGGCAACACGGCCGCTGCCGGTGCGATCATCGCGCTCGACCAGAACCGCCGCGACATGAAAGCCGGCGATGTCGGGCTTTTGTGCGCATTCGGCGCAGGCTACTCGATCGGCGGCGTTCTTCTGCGGATGAACTGACCGGCATTCATGGGTCCATCAGCCGAATTGACTGGATGTGGGCTTCCGTGCCGGTCATGAAGATACGCGAAGCGAAAGGCGCAGTGATGGACCAACTCTTCGAGCGACATGCGCATGAGATCGAGATCGTTACGGCGCGAAAGCTTGCCGGCACGGTGGACGGCCTGTTCCACGCGCCGGGCGGGGATTTCGTCACGCAGCGCGTCGACCGGCTGACGCTCGATTTCGAGGGCGTTCTCGGCGATTTCCATCGCGGGCATACGCGGCGTTCCGGCGGGCGGGAGCCTTGGTATCCGCGCGGCACGGAGATGCGCAACGAGCGGCATGTGTCGATCGTGGCTGCCGATGAGCTTGCCGCTATCGCAAAGGGCATGGGCATCGAGCGGATCGCGCCGGAATGGATCGGCGCAAATATGGTGCTGGGTGGCGTACCGCAGCTTTCGTTTCTTCCTGCCGGTACGATGCTGTTCTTCAAGAACGGCGTAACGCTCAAGATCGACGGGCAGAACGCGCCGTGCCGGCTGGCCGGGCGCTCGGTTGCCGACCATGCGGGTATGCCCGACCGCGAGGCGGGTGCGCTTCTTTTTCCGAAAGTCGGACGCCGGCTGCGCGGCCTCGTCGCCTGGGTCGAAAAGCCAGGCACGATCGAGGATGGCGAGGCCGTTTCCGTCCGCGTGCCCGAGCAGTGGGTCTATCGCGCCTAGTCCGCCTCGTCCTCGTCCGGGTCGAGAAGGCGCGTCGCGCGCCATGTGGTCAGCACTTTGTTGATCGCGTCGACGACGAAGTGTCGTGCGGAGTCGCGGTCATATCCTTCGTCCAGCAGCGCGTCGTAGTCCGTGTGCTCGTGCCTGATATGGGTGATCGTCGAAATCCACATCGCAATCGACGGCGGCAGGGCGCGCAGCTTTCGCTGGCCGGCAAGTTCGCGAATCGCTTCGGCGTCCGAATAGGGCGCAAGCGGGATCAGCGCCGTCAGCGCCTTGGCGAGCGCCTTTTGCCGTCCGGTCGATGGTTTCATCGGCGTGTCACCGTTGCGCCGGGGACGGCGTCGGTCGAGGCGTAATAAGGTTTTATGTCCAGAAGCGGCGTGCCGTCGAGCACGTCTATGGCTTCGAGGTCGAGGACACCCGCTTCCGGATCGACGCCTAAAAGCTTCACGACATGCAACCCGACAGGATTGGGGCGGACCGGAGAGCGCAGGGCGAAGGTGCCCGTCGGTTCGGGACGATGGCGCGGCTTTTGCAAGATGAGGTTTCTGCCCGCATCCAGCCATGTCAACAAAATGACGTGTGAAACCTCGTCGAGGCCGGCAAGACCTGACCGATAGGGCGCATCCACCAGTGCCCGCGCTGGGCGGCCCGTTTCGCGCGCGGCCGCCATATTCTTCGGACACTCGCTGCGATCGGTCCATGGCGAGCTTATGTGCCCGATGAAAACGAGCCGGGCGTCACCGGGCAGTTCTGCCGGGTCGAATGGCAGCGCCATTTCCCCGTCACGGATGTCGCTCATGCAAAATACCTCCGGCCGCCTCTTGCCAAATCTGTCAGAATACATAAACATATCTTTATGTCTTTTTCGGAGTTGGCGATGCTCGCTTCCCATCCCATAAACCTGACCTCGCTCGTTGATAGCTTGAAGGCCGCTGCCGAATCCAGCCGCCTTCGCATTCTCGTTCTCCTGTCGCGTGGGGACCTGACGGTCTCCGACATGACGGAAATTCTCGGTCAGTCGCAACCGCGCGTCTCGCGGCATTTGAAGCTGCTTCTCGAAGCCGACCTCATCCATCGCTATCAGGAAGGTTCCTGGGCGTATTTCGGCCTGTCGGATCGTGAGTGGGTTCGTGATTTCCTGTCCACTATGGTTGCGCGGCTCGACGCTTCGGACCCGACCATCGAACGCGATCTGGAACGTCTGGACGCCGTCAAGCAGCGCCGCCAAAGCCGCGCGAGCGATTATTTCAGCGCCAACGCGGCGGAATGGGATCGCCTGCGTTCGCTGCACGCGCCGGACAAGGCAGTCGAAGCTGTGCTGACGAAACTGGTAGGAACGACACCGTTCCAGTCGATGCTGGACCTCGGCACCGGGACGGGGCGGATGCTCGAACTGTTCGCGCCGCTTTACAGGCGCGGAACGGGCGTCGACCTGTCACGCGAGATGCTGGCCGTCGCGCGCGCCAATCTCGACAAGGCGGGCGTTGCTAATGCGCAGGTGCGCCTTGGTGATCTATACGCTCCGCCGGTCGAACGTGACGGTTTCGACCTGATCGCCATGCATCAGGTGCTCCATTATCTGGAAGAACCGGCGCTGGCCATTCGCGAGGCCGCGCGCCTGTTGCGGCCCGCCGGGCGGCTGGCGATCATCGATTTCGCGCCGCATGCGCTCGATTTCCTGCGCGATAAGCATGCCCATGTGCGGCTGGGAATTTCCGATGCGCAGATCGGCGACTGGCTGGCAGAGGCCGGTCTCGACCTGGAGGCGAGCGAAACCGTGCCGCCCGATGCGCAAAGCGACCAACGATTGACGGTCAGGATATGGATCGCGCGCGATCCTCGCATTCTGATCGCGTCTCCCCTGCAAACCGCGTCACAGAAGGCTCTCGCGTGATGAAGGACAGTCAGTTTTCCCGTCGTTCCGACCTTGGAAGCCGCATCGGCGTTTCCTTCGAATTCTTCCCGCCGAAAACGGACGCGATGGAAGCCCGGCTCTGGGAAGCCGTTCGTCGGCTCGAACCGCTTGCACCCCGCTTCGTGTCCGTGACTTACGGTGCCGGCGGATCGACCAAGGCGCGCACGACGCGGTCGCTGGCGCGGCTATGCGCGGAAAGCGACCTGGCTGCCGCCGCGCATCTGACCTGCGTCGATGCCAGCCGCGCGGAAGTTGACGAGGTGATTCAGGAATTCGTGCGCATCGGCGTTCGCCGTTTTGTTGCCTTGCGCGGTGACCCGGCCGAGGGCGTCGGCGCGACGTACCGGCCGCATCCCGACGGGTATCAGAACACGGCGGAACTCGTGTCCGCGCTGCGCCGGATCGGAGATTTCGATGTTTCTGTTTCCGCCTATCCGGAAAAGCACCCCGAAAGCGCCGACTTCGCCACCGATATCGATGTGCTGAAGCGCAAGGTCGATGCGGGCGCAACCCGCGCGATCACCCAGTTCTTTTTCGATAACGACGTTTACGAGCGCTATGTGGAGCGGGTTCGCAGGGCGGGCATCTATATCCCGATCGTGCCGGGCGTCCTGCCGATCCAGAATTTCACGCAGATGGCGGGCTTTGCCGGGCGTTGCGGAACCCATGTGCCGCAATGGCTGGCCGATCGCTTCGACGGTCTCGACGACGATCCACAAACGCATGCGCTGATCGCAGCGGCGGTTTCAGCCGAACAGGTTTTCGACCTGATCGAGCGCGGCGTGGACGACTTTCATTTTTACACGATGAACAAGGCCGATCTCGTTTTCGCCATTTGCCACCTCATCGGCATAAGGCCCGGCGCGCAAAGCGAGCGGATCGCAGCCTAACCCAACTCCAAAATGCAGAAAGGCCGGGCGAACCCGGCCTTTCCTTCATGTCTGATTGGTCTTTGCGGAGCCGTTATTAAACGACGATCCCCATAACCAAGGCTCCGATGAATGCAAACGCAGCACAAATCATCAATGCGTTGACGGGCCGTGTAAGTCCCATAAGCGGTGCCTCCTCTACAGACTACGCAGATCGGGAATCTAGGCAAGTTCACGGCCGTGGCAAGGATAAATATTGCTGCAATGCGACGCCGGTTTAGAAAATACGACCCGATGCGTGGCCTATCATCCTGTTTTTACATTTATAATTGCGTTTAACCACCTGTTCATAAATGTGACATGCGGGTGACGAAATTGTGCCATATCGTAACGTTACTTGCGGCCCAGCAACCGCCCGTCGATGACGATCAAGCCCGATGCGATAAGGGCCATGCCAGCGAGCTCGAATGCCTCAAGCCGCTCGCTAAGAAACAGAGCGCCCAGAATAATCGCGAAAACCGGTACGATAAGTGTGACCAGCGAGGCGTTCGTTGCGCCTGCCGAAGCGATCAGTGAGAAGAACAGGATATAGGCGAAGGCGGTCGAGGCGAGAGCAAGCGCCAGAACCGAAAGCCACGCTTCTCCGCTGACGCTTCCAAGCTCGGCAAAGCCGCCGATACCGAAAATGACCGGCAGCATGATGATCGTCGACGCGGTCAATTGCCCGGTCGCCACGATCGGCGGGGGCAGGGCGCGAAAACGTTTCGCGAAGATCGCCGCGCAGCCATAAGAAAAGGCGGTTCCGATCAGCGCGAGCTTGGCCCAGACAGGCCCGCCGAGATCAGCCAGCAGGCTGGGGCCGATCATTACGGCCGTGCCGGCGATGCCCAATGCGATGCCCGCGAGCTTCCGGCCTGTGAACTTTTCGTCGCTGGTGAACGCGTTCGCCAAAATCACCGTCCAGAACGGCGTCGTCGCGTTGAGCACCGACGCCAGCCCGGCGCCGAGTTCCGTCTGGCCGATGAACATCAGCGAAAAGGGAATGATGTTGTTGAGGATCGCGAGCAGGACGAAACTCGCGGCCATCGGCAGGGCGAGCGAGAAGGAAGGTCCGCGTAGCGCAAGATAGATATGGAGGGCCGCTGCGGCGAGCGCGACGCGCAAGAGAACGAGCGTCAGCGGTGCGATTTCCAGAACCGCGACGCGGGCGAAGAAGAACGATCCGCCCCACAACAGCCCCAGCAGCAGGAGCATGCTCCATTCGCGCGTTGACATCTGCGTTGTCAGGCGGGGCAGCGTTGTGTCGGTCATGTAGGCATCCTTTCGCATTGCTCTACGACCGGTGCGCAGGCCACGCCACCCGAAAATGCTGAACCATGTTTTCAACCGCTTTGAAGATACGTTCGGTTCTATCCGTCATGTTCGTGCGTTAGGTTGCGCCACGTTTTCCATGGAGCGACCATGCAGAAATTCGAAAATGCCCGTGAAGCGGCTCTTGCCCTTCGTCCCGACGATCCGGTCTACTGCTTTCGCCCGGAGGTCCTGAAGGAAGACGCGCGGCAATTCATGGGCATGTTTCCCGGCAAGACGGCCTATGCGGTCAAGACCAATGGTGAGCCGATGGTTCTGAAGACGCTTGCGGAGATCGGCGTCGACGCCTTCGACGTCGCTTCGCCGGCCGAATTCGAAGCGGTTCGCTCCGTCGCGCCTCACGCCGAGATGCTCTACATGCATCCGGTCAAGGCGCAGTCAGACATAAGGCTTGCGCTCGAAACATACGGCATCCGGGTCATCTCGCTCGACCATGAGGACGAGATCACCAAGGTGACACGCGTCGTGCGCGCGCTCGACATCGATCCGGGCCAGATCACCGTTTTCGTGCGCATCCAGACCAAGGGACATGCGGCATACGAATTGTCGAAGAAGTTCGGCGCGGGTCCGGCGGCGGCCGTGGAACTCATGCAGCGGCTTCACCGGCAGGGCTATAAGGTCGGCATCTGCTTCCATGTCGGCAGCCAGATCGAGGACCCGGATACCTATGAGCGCGCGCTGGCTTCGGCCGACTGGGTGCGCAACCGCTGCGGCGTGCCGCTGGCCGGCCTCGACGTCGGCGGCGGTTTCCCGGCCGAATACGGTCACGACCCCAACCGCAAAAAGCCGGAAATGCCCTCGCTCGGGCAGTTGATGTCGCGGCTTCGAAACGACATCGACGAATGGGGCTTTTCGGACGTGCCGCTGGTGGCCGAGCCTGGACGCGTCATCGTGGCGCGTGCCTTTTCGCTGATCGTGCGCGTGCTTTTGCGCAAGGGAAAGCGGCTTTACATCAATGACGGCATCTGGGCGTCGCTGTCGGATTCATGGACCGGCAAGATCACGCTGCCGGCGCGGTTCATTCCCGATCCCGCAATCCGCTCGCGAAACGGCAATGCGGAAAACATCGTCCCGTTCAAGGTATGCGGAGCGACCTGCGATTCGGTCGATATTCTTTCGCGTCCGTTCTGGCTGCCTGAAACGGTCGATACGGGCGACTGGATCGAAATCGGCCATATCGGGGCCTATTCCCTGTCGCTCAGGACGCGTTTCAACGGCTTTTATCCCGACACGTTCGTCGAGGTCACGACGCCGTTCGAGGAAGGTACGAAGCCGGAAGGGTTTGCCAGCCTCGAGACGATGGCGGATTAGAAGCTTCAGCTCGTCGAGGTATTGCGCGCGACCCAGTTGCGCCATTCGCGGACAGAACCGTTGAAGACGTTGATGTCGGCATCGCCGACCTTGCCCGGCACGATGCCCGTGCCGGTATATTGCCAGAACAGGAAGTTCTCGCCGTCGTAACGTTCATTCGGATGATCGGCGACGGAGCGGAGCCACCAGTCGTAACCCTTGAAGGTGTGAAGGCGGTTGTCCTCGTAGAAATCCACCGAGGTATAGATGATCGGGCGCTGACCGTAGTGGCGCTCGATCATGTCGAGGAAGATTTTCATCTCGCTGTGAACGGTGCGCCAGTCCGGCCGCGCGCGGCAGGTCGGCGACAAATGGTTCCATTCCATGTCGAGCACATGCGGCAGCGTGCCTGCCTCGCGCGGTACGTTGCGAATGAACCATTGCGCCTGTTCGGACGCCGTGCGGCAGAAATAGAAGAAATGGTAGGCCGAGCGCGGAATACCGTGGCGGCGGGTCGCGTTCCAGTTTTCCATGAAGCGCGGATCGAGCATGTCGCCGCCTTCCGTCGCCTTGATGAAGGCGAAGGAGATGCCCGCGTCGCGCGCGGTCGGCCAGTCGATGTCACTTTGATAGCGCGAAACGTCAGTGCCATGGACGGCATAGGACCATGGCGTGCGACCGCTCCACGGATGCGGCTTGCGATCGCCGAAACGCGGGTTCGTGACCTTGACCGGCGCTTCGACATTCGCTGCCATTCGTGTCGGCACGGCGGAAGCCGGTGCGATGGCTGCAAGATCGAGCCCTGTCGAGTTGCAACCCGAAAGGAGCATGGCGAAGGTCAGCAAGGCTGCAATGGCGCGCATCGGATTTCCTGAAAAAGCCGGCTGACGCAATCACACGCATCGAACCGAATCGTCCCGCCTGAAGGCTTGCGTCATCATGGTTGAGGCGAGGTTAACAGGCGAAGGCACACCGCGCGATGGCGTCTCGGTCACACTTGCAATCTTCCTGCCGACGCGATGAATTCGGCAGGTGCGACCAAGGGGGATTTGATGCGAATCGTGAAAAAGCTTTTGAAGGCGGCAGCGCTGCTGCTCGTCCTCGTCGTTGCCGGGCTTGCCGGCTGGCTCTATCTCGTGCCCCCGGAACCGATCCGAATTGCCGCCGGCTATTCGGCGAAGATCGTCTGCTCCAACGTGTTTATCGCCGGGCGCGATCCGGACGAGGTACTTGAGGTCGATGTGCAGGCGCCCGGCCACCCGCTATTGCGCTTCATTGATGTCGATGTGGACCGCGAGCGCAACGTCGTGACTGCGGGGCTTTTGGGAGTGTTCGGCAGGAATCAGGCCGTCTATCGCGAGGGGCTTGGCTGTGCGAGCGCACCTGATGGGGCGTCTGAACGCATCCCCGCGCTGGGCGCGACGGCGCGAACCGCTCCCGTAGAACGAGACGCGTCTGCCCTTTGGCCGGAAGGCGACGCTGTCGACGCTGACGATCCTGCTATCACCGCCATTCTCGATAACCCCGCTATGACTGGCTCCGGAATGCGTGCGGTGGTTGTCGTGCATGAGGGCCGGATCGTCGGCGAACGCTATGGTGAAGGATTCGACGCAAGCACGCCGCTTCTTGGGTGGTCGATGACCAAGACGGTAAGTGCCGCGCTCTATGGCACGCTGACCGACCGCATCGACGTCGATGAGGCCGAACTGTTCCCGCAATGGTCCGACGATCGCGCTCAGATCACGGTCGCCGATCTCCTCGCCATGTCGAGCGCGCTCGAATTCAACGAGGATTACGGGAACGTGACCGATGTCACGCGCATGCTCTATCTGGAACCGGACATGGCGCATTTCGCATCCGACAAGCCGCTCGTTGGCACCCCGGGTGAAGTGTTCAGCTATTCGAGCGGAACGAGCGTCATGCTGTCGCGATTGTGGCAGGACCGGTTCGATGATCCGCAGCAGGCGCTGGGCTGGCCACGTCGTGCGCTGTTCGCGCCGCTCGGCATGGAAAGCGCGGTTCTGGAAACCGATGCACGGGGCACCTTCGCGGGATCGTCCTATATGTACGCCACGGCGCGTGACTGGGTCCGCTTCGGCCAGTTTCTGCTTCAGGACGGTCAATGGAACGGTGCGCAAATTCTGCCGCAGGGTTTCGTCGAATGGATGCGTGAGCCGGCACCTGCGTCGAACGGCCGGTATGGACGCGGCCAACTCTGGCTCGCCGGGCCGGAGCGTGGCGGACAAGTTGCGCTGCCTGCCGATGCCTACTGGCTGCGCGGGCATGACGGGCAGTTCATGGTCATCGTTCCCTCACACGATCTCGTCGTGCTTCGCCTGGGACTGACACCGTCGCGACTGAATTACTCGCCCGTTCAAATGATCGGATCGATCATCGAGACGCTCGGTCAAGACGTTCCGTAATTCGAGCGCTGTAACATGGAGTCACTCAACGTTATGAAACGATAGAGGGAACGAGGCATTTCTATCTCGAACGTCCGCTAAGGCGGGCGACGAAAGAGAGAGAAGGAGAAATTCAAATGAAGAAGATCATTCTTGCTTCGGTTTCCGGTATCGCTCTGATGGGCCTTGCGGCCTGCACGGATGCGGATGAAGCCAACCAGGGTGTCGACACGGCGCCGCCCCCGGCGACGATGGACGATCCGGCAGCGGCTCCGTCTGAACCGGCTCCGGCTGATGGCGGCATGGCTCCGGCCCCCGCTCAGTAAGTCGGTAGTACTAGAGTACCTTAAGGGGTCGGCTTTGCCGGCCCCTTTCGTTTGCAGCTTTGCCGGGGGTCGCCAAGCTGCATTTTTCTCCTTACAGATGGTGCAATGTCGATCTGGTTTCGCCTTGGAGATTTCGTTTCCCGCGTATCCACCACGGCGGTCACGTCGCTGGTGGACAGCATCCGCTCGATCTTCGCCACCAATCCTGAATTGCGTCAACGCGTCGCGTTTTCCGTCGCCATGATCGCGCTTTCGGCGAAGATGGCGAAAGCGGACGGCGTCGTCACCGAGCGCGAGGTGAGGGCGTTTCAGGAAATTTTCGAAATTCCGGAGGATGAGGCTCGAAACGTTTCGCGTCTTTACAATCTTGCCAAGCAGGACATCGCCGGTTTCGACGCCTATGCGCGCCAGATGGCCGCGCTTTGCGGTTCGGGCAAGCCGAACTGCGCCCTTCTCGAAGATATTCTCGACGGCTTGTTCCACATCGCCAAAGCGGACGGCTATATCCATGAGCGTGAATTGACGTTTTTGGCCGAGATCGCCTCGATCTTCGAGATCGACGAGATGCATTTCGAGCGCATCGTGGCACGCCACACATTCGGTGCGGAAAGCGACCCTTATCAGGTGCTGGGTGTCCCGACTGACATGCCGTTCGATGAAATCAAGCGCGCCTACCGCAAGATCGTCGCGGAGAACCATCCCGACAGGCTCATCGGGCGCGGCGTTCCCGAAGAGTTCGTCGCAATCGCGACCACGCGTCTGGCCACCATCAATGCGGCATTCGAGATGATCGAACAGCGGCAGGTTCACGCATGACGGGTTTCGTCTGCGACTATTGTGCCGCCGAGCCTCGTGTTTCACCGAATTTCGGCCCGCGCCCCGACGCAGCCCAGATCGACAGCCTGATCATCCACTACACAGGCATGCCGACCGGCGAGGGCGCGGAAGCCCGGCTTTGCGACACCGAAAGCGCCGTGTCCTCGCATTACATCATTCATGAAGACGGACGCGTCGTGCAGATGGTACGCGAGGCGGATCGCGCTTGGCATGCGGGCCAGTCATTCTGGCGCGGATGCCGTGACATGAATTCGTGCTCGATCGGGATCGAGATCGTCAATCCCGGACATGATGGCGGGTTGCCCGATTTCCCGGACGTTCAGATCGACGCGGTCATCGCGCTTTGCGGCGACATTCTTTCCCGGCACTCGATCGTTTCGGAGCGCGTGCTGGCACATTCGGATGTGGCACCTGGTCGCAAGATCGATCCCGGCGAGCGGTTTCCCTGGGACCGGCTCGCCGCTGCCGGTATCGGACATCACGTCGATCCGGGTTCAGTTCAAGGCGGTCGATTTCTGGCGGCAGGTGATCAGGGCGAGCCGGTCGAGGCGCTGCAATCCATGCTGGCGCTTTATGGCTATGACGTTGAAATAAATTCCGTTTTCGACCCGCAGACACATCGTGTCGTCGAGGCGTTTCAGCGCCATTTTCGTCAAAAGCGGGTTGATGGCGTTGCCGACCGATCGACGATCGAAACGCTTCATCGCCTGCTTTCGACGCTGCCATCGGGCCTCGCCACGCGCTGAAGCCGCGTTGCAGGGCGATATTCATTGTGATTGGCCGGGTCATTTTTGAGACCCGTTCGACTTCCATCAGATGCCCGTCCAGACGGCGCGGGTTTTCGGCTCGCGTCAAAAAAACCAACCAGACCGCGCGTTCAGTGCGGCATCATTCGAACGGGTAATTCATGAACAAACTGACCGTTGCGGCGGTGGCTCTTGCCGCCGGAGTGACCTGCTTTGCGCCGATTTCCATGGCGCGGTCCGGCGACAACGCACCAATGCCTCCCGGCCCGCCCGCAAAGACCGACCTTCCGGGCGTCGATCCGACGACGACGGGTGCTATTGCGTCCACCGACACTGCCGGGAAGAAGAAAGCGGCAGCGGTCACGAACGGGCAGTTTTCACAGATCATATCGAAATACGCGACCGAACACGGGGTTCCCGCTTCACTTGCGCATGCGGTCATTCAGGTGGAAAGCAATTTCCGGCCGAACGTGACGGGGCGTGCCGGTGAAGTCGGCCTCATGCAGATCAAGCCCGCGACGGCTCGGATGATGGGCTATTCCGGCAGCGCCAAGGGCCTTTACGATCCCGAGGTCAACATTCGCTATGGAATGAAGTATCTGGCCATGGCGCAGTCCGTCGGCGACGGGACCACCTGCGGCACCATCCTGAAATACAACGCAGGACATGCGGCCAAGCGCATGAACCCGATCTCGGCGAATTATTGCGCCAAGGTTCAGCGTATTATCGGCGGTGCCTGACCCTCACGCCTTGCGTTTTTGACGCCGCCAGCCTTTATACGCGCTGTCAGTCGGCTGGGCGGCCGCTTCGCGCAACGCGCGGGGAGGAAAGTCCGGGCTCCACGGAAAAACGGTGCCGGCTAACGGCCGGCGGGGGCGACCCCAGGGAAAGTGCAACAGAGAGCAGACCGCCTCGTTCTTCGGAGCGAGGCAAGGGTGAAAGGGTGGGGTAAGAGCCCACCGCGCTGCCGGTAACGGGAGCGGCATGGTAAACCCCACCGGGAGCAAAACCGAATAGGGGCGGCGTGAGGGGCAACCTTCAGGGCTTTTCCGGTCCGGCCGTCCGGGTTGGTTGCTTGAGGCGCATCGCAAGATGCGTCCCAGAGGAATGGTCGCCACGTTCTTGCGCCGCAAGGCGCAAGGGCCATACAGAACCCGGCTTACAGGCCGACTGACGCTTTTATTTCAAGTGCTTGCACGCAAAGCGCGAAGTTTCGATTCAACGCCGCGCGGCGTCGAGCGAGGCTTCGATCGCGCGCCAAAGTTCGGCTACCGGTTCGCAGCCAACCGAAAGGCGCACGAAGCCCGGCGCGACCGCGTCACCCCAGCGTGCGCGCCGCTCGGCGGACGAGTGAACGCCGCCGAATGACGTCGCCGGCTGGAGATATTCGCAACCGTCGATGAAGGCTTCCGCCTTGGTTTCGTTTTCCAGCGTCAGTCCGATCAGAAAGCCGAAGCGCAGCATCTGCGCGCGTGCCAGATTGTGCGAAGGATCGCTGCTGAGGCCCGGATAGCGCAATGCGGCCACATCGTCACGCGCGGCGAGCTTTTCGGCAATGAATTCAGCGCTATCGCACATGCGCTGGAAGCGAACGTCGAGCGTTTCCAGTCCGCGATGGAGCTGCCACGCCTCGAAGGGGCCGGGAATGCCGCCGGCAAGCTTTCGCCAGTCGGAAACCGCCGTCATGATCTCGCTGTCGCGGCTTGCGACATGTCCGAAAAGCGCGTCGGAATGACCGTTCGGGGCTTTCGTGTCCGACGCGACGACGATGTCGACGCCGAAATCGAGCGGGCGCTGGCCGAGTGGCGTCATCGTGGTGTTATCGGCAACGACGATCGCACCCGCTGCGTGGGCGGCCTCGACCACCGCCGCGATGTCGCAAAGGTCCAGTCCGGGATTTGCTGGCGTCTCGATGAAGACGAGACGATAGCCGTCGAAGCCGCCATCGAGGAAGGTGGCCGTGGGGCGCAGATCGAAGGTGACGCCGAGCCGGGTCAAAAAGCGTTCAGTCAGGACACGCGTCGTGTAATAGCCGTCCGAGGGAAGCAGGATCTTGTCGCCGGCTTTCAGGATGGCGAAGAAACTGGCCGCGATCGCCGCCATTCCCGATGGGAAGCCGAGGGCCGGCGCGTCTTCCAGATGCGACAGCATTTCCTCGACCGATTCCCAGGTGTCGTTCGAAAAGCGGCCATATTGCGCGAAACCGGCGGGCGCGCCGGGCAGATGAAACATCGACGCCATGGTCAGCGGAAGCGCGACCGGATCGCCCTTCTTCAGCTTTGCGCTACGCAGGTGGGAAAGGGCGGCGGTGCGTCGTGCGCTGTCTTCGAACATCTTCAATTCCTTGGCTGCCAACGGGCGTCAACCTAGAGCCGGCGCCGCACTCCCGCAACGACGCTTTTGTGCCTGTCGACAAGTTGCTCCGGGTCGCGTGCGGTAAGATTTCATTAGTCTTAATCGATCATAAACGAGAGTGGTTCGATGGCTCCTGAAACGGGCTTTGGAACAAGCTTAGCCCGTTCAATCCCGTTGACGCCCATAGTGGCCCATGATAACCCTTGAAGCACATTCAGTCGTCGTTCCAGTACACGTTCCAGCGTCCATCAACACCGGGGCCACGGGCTTGGCGTTCGGATGCTGTCTGCAATCTGGCGGCGCGGATGCGTCGAGAGGGGAGAGCAATTTTTGGGCGATCGGGCGCGCCATTTCAGCGCAATCAGGCGGCAGGCCGCATGATGGATCGCTTTCTTTCCAGTGCCATGAACAGGATCGACGCGAAGGGCCGCGTTTCCGTTCCGGCGCATTTCCGCTCCGTCGTTCAAAAGCGTGGCTATTCGGACCTTTATGCGCTTCGTGCGCTGGACGTTCCGGCGCTCGATGTGGGCGGGCCGGATTTGCTGGACCGCTACGAGGAGCGCATCGCGCTGGAGGACCCGTTCCTGCAGACGGCGGACGACATGTCCTTCTTTTGTCATGGGGACGGCGCGTTCCTGAAGCTCGACCAGGACGGGCGCATCACGGTGACCGATTTCCTGCGCGAACATACCGGTATCCAGACCGAGGTCGCTTTTGTCGGGCGCGGGACTTTCTTTCAGATGTGGGAGCCTTCGCGCCTGAAGGCGCATGGAGAGGCGGTGCGGGCGCGGCTTTTGAAACTGAGGCAATCCGCGCGCGCTCAGGGAGTTTCGGAATGATGGCGGGTCACGGCGACATGGGCGCCGGTGGCGGACCGGCCCGCCACATTCCGGTTCTTCTGCCCGAAGTGCTTGCCGCACTCGAAGTGCGTTCCGGCGAGACCATCATCGACGGGACATTCGGCGCTGGCGGATATACGCGCGCAATTCTCGAAGGTGGCGCAAATGTCGTCGCGATCGATCGCGATCCGACCGCGATTGTGGCGGGCAAGGCGATGGAAACGGAGTTCGACGGCCGCTTGCGGCTCGTCGAGGGGCCGTTCTCGCAGCTCGACGCCTATGTCGAGGAGAAAGTCGACGGCGTCGTCCTCGACATCGGCGTCTCGTCCATGCAGATCGACGAGGCGGATCGCGGCTTTTCTTTCCGAAACGATGGGCCGCTCGACATGCGCATGTCGGGCAGGGGGATGAGCGCGGTCGACATCGTCAACACCTACAAGATCGGCGATCTGGCGCGTGTCTTCGGCTTTCTCGGCGAGGAGCGGCAGGCCGGGCGCATCGCCCGCATGATCGAAGACAAGCGCTCGCGCCGGCCATTCACGCGCACGCTTGAACTGGCCGACGCGATCCAGACGCTGGTCGGGCGCGGGCCGAAAGACAAGATCCATCCGGCCACGCGCGTTTTTCAGGCGCTGCGCATCCACGTCAATGATGAACTGGGTGAACTCGCGCGTGCGCTTCTGGCGGCCGAGCGAGCCTTGAAGCCGGGCGGGCGGCTGGTCGTCGTCACGTTCCATTCGCTGGAAGATCGTATCGTCAAGCGCTTCATCGCCGACCGCGCCGGCAAGGCATCGGGTTCCCGGCATCTGCCCGAGGCGCACCACATCGAGCCCACATTCACGCAGGCCGGCAAAGTCGTGGCGGCGAGCGATGCGGAGGCGGATGTCAATCCGCGCGCGCGCTCGGCCAAGCTGCGCGCGGCGGTTCGTAATGCCGTGCCGCCCCGTCGCGCCGATTTTTCACTGTTCGGTCTACCAAAACTGCCATCGGTCGGCAGCGACGCCGAGGAGGCGGTCTGACATGTTTCGCACCACCGACATCGTTCTCATCGTCGTCATGGTCTCGGCCGCGGCCTTTACCTACAAGACCAAGCACGACGCCGAAAACCATCTTGCCGAGGCAAGGCGGCTGCAAAGCCAGATCACGTTCGAGCGGGATTCCATCGACGTTCTGCACGCGGACTGGAGCCTGCTCACGCAGCCTTCACGGCTCCAGAAGCTGACGGACAATTTCCGC
This sequence comes from Aliihoeflea sp. PC F10.4, assembly GCF_054612275.1. Taxonomy (NCBI): domain Bacteria; kingdom Pseudomonadati; phylum Pseudomonadota; class Alphaproteobacteria; order Hyphomicrobiales; family Phyllobacteriaceae; genus Aliihoeflea; species Aliihoeflea sp. PC F10.4. The sequence continues at coordinate 725,637 of NZ_JBTSWH010000001.1, forward strand.
GACGAACTGAAGCTTTATCCGGTGCAGCCCTGGCAGTTCGCGACCGTTTCGGAACTGACGCGGCGACCGCTGGCCATCGAAGACCTGATCGCCGGCGACGGCTTGATCGACGAAACCGCAACGGGGAGCATCATGCAATGAGGATCGTCAGCCGGATTTCCTCCATGCTCAAGCGATCCACCCGCAAGGCGGACGACGAAAGCATCGTCCTCGACGGCGCGCGCAAGCGCTCCGGCGGCTCTACGCGGGCGCGTATGGCGATCACCTTTGCGCTGTTCATGGGCGTTTACGGGGTGATCGGCGGCCGTCTCGTCTATCTCGGCCTCGAAGACCTGCCCGCAGGCGGCCCACCGCCCTCCCGCGTGACGGCCAACCGGCCAGACATCGTCGATCGGAATGGAATGGTACTGGCGACCGACATCAAGTCGGCTTCGCTCTATGCCGAGCCGCGCAGGATTGTCGATCCGAACGAGGCGATCGAGAAGCTGCGCACGGTTCTGCCCGACCTCGACTACAACCGCACCTATCAGCGACTTTCCACGGAAGCCGGTTTCGTGTGGCTGCGTCGGCAATTGTCGCCCCGTCAGCAGGCCGACATCATGGCGCTCGGCATTCCCGGCGTTGGTTTCCGCACCGAAAAGAAACGCTTTTATCCCGGCGGTGCGACCGCGTCGCACGTCCTCGGCCTTGTCAATGTCGACAATCGCGGCACGGCGGGCATGGAGAAATATATCGACGATCAGGGCCTCGCCGATCTTCAGGCGAGCGGGCTTGCGATCGCCGGCGATCTTTCCCCGGTCCAGCTTTCCATCGATCTTCGCATCCAGCACATCGTTCATGACGAACTGGTGCAGGCGATGGAGAAATACGACGCGATCGCAGCCGGCGCCGTCGTCCTCAACGCCAAGACGGGCGAAGTCGTCGCGATGGCCTCGCTGCCCGACTACGATCCCAACAATCCGTATAATGCGCTCGAAAAGGACCGCCTCAACCGCATGTCGGCGGGCGTGTTCGAAATGGGGTCCACCTTCAAAGGCTTCACGACCGCGATGGCGCTCGATTCGGGTCTGGTCAAGCTGACGGACCGGTTCGACGCGACCGCGCCGATCCGCATCGGCGGGCATACAATCCGCGACTTTCATGGCAAGGGCCGCGTGCTGACCGTGCCGGAGATTTTTCTTTATTCATCCAATATCGGCACGGCACGCATGGTCGATGTCCTCGGGATCGAGGGCCATCGGAATTATCTCAAGCAACTCGGCTTGCTCGATCGCATGACGACCGAGCTGCCCGAGGTCGCGCGCCCGACCGAACCGGCGACGTGGAAGAAGATCAACTCGATTACGATCTCTTTCGGTCACGGCGTTGCGACGACGCCCTTGCAGACGGCAGTTGCAGCGGCAGCCGTCCTCAACGGTGGGCAATTGATCAACCCGACCTTCCTGCCGCGTTCGCAGCAACAGGCGATGGGTTCGGCTCTTCAAGTGCTCAAGCCTACGACCAGTGATCAGATGCGCTATCTTTTCCGCTACAATGTGGAAAACGGTTCGGGCCGCCGAGCCGAGGTGCCGGGCTATTTCGTCGGTGGAAAAACCGGTACGGCCGAGAAGGTCGTCAATGGCCGCTATGTGAGCGGCGTGCGCTTCAACGCGTTCATCGCCGGCTTCCCGCTGACCGATCCCGAATATGTCGTTTTGACGATCATCGACGAGCCGAAGCCCGAGAAGCCGGGGCAGGGCGCAACCGCCGGCCTCAACGCTGCGCCGATGGCGGGAAACATTGTGCGCCGCTCGGCCTCACTTCTTGGCGTCAGGCCAGATTTCAGCCATGAAAGTGGGGCTTTGCTCGCCGCCTATCAGTGATTCCGGCTTGCGGCCCAATGGCCGCCGGCACCCATCCGATTGGAAACGCATGAAACTTGCCGACCTCGCAACCGCCCAAACCGTCGTTCCGTCCGAAGCGGGCGCGATCGAGGTGACGGGCTTCGCGCTCGATTCGCGCAAGGTCGAGCCGGGTTTCGTATTTGCAGCGTTGCAAGGCTCCAAGGCGAGCGGCGCTGATTTTGTTGCCGACGCAGTCGCGCGCGGGGCGAGCGCGGTCATTGCCGATCCCGGTTCGAGTGTGACGACGGATGTGCCCGTCATCCGTTCCGATGACCCGCGCCGGTCGCTCTCGCTGGCGCTCGCGGCTTTTTACGGCGCGCAGCCGGAAACGATGGTTGCGGTGACCGGCACCGCCGGGAAAACGTCGGTCGCCAGCTTCACGCGGCAGATCTGGGAGCAGGCGGGCGAAGTGGCCGCCAGCATCGGCACAACAGGCGTAACCTCGCCGAAATTCAACGAATACGGCTCCCTGACGACGCCCGATCCGGTGGCGCTGCACCAGCTTCTGAAACGGCTTGCCGAGGATGGCGTGACACATGCGGCGATGGAAGCGTCGAGCCACGGGCTCGAGCAGCGCCGCCTCGACGGGGTGAAACTGGCGGCGGCCGGTTTCACCAATCTTGGCCGCGACCACATGGATTACCATCCGACGATGGACGAATATTTCGCCGCCAAAATGCGAATTTTCGACACGTTGATGCAAAAATCCGGGCCGGCGATCGTCTTTGCAGACGATGCATGGTCGGCACGCGCGATCGAAGCGGGCAAAAGAGCCGGGCTGGAGGTTCTGACCGTCGGACGCGCCGGTTCATTTCTCGAACTGAAGCGCGTCGAGCATGAGCGCCACCGCCAGCGCACCGAGCTTTGCCATGAGGGGCGGATTTACGAAATCGACCTACCTTTGGCGGGCGACTTCCAGATTTCGAACGCGCTCGTGGCGGCCGGCCTTGCCATCGCGACGGGAACGCCGGCAGCAGTCGCGCTTGGCGCGTTGCGCAAGCTGAAGGGAGCGTCCGGGCGGCTCGAACTCGTCGGCACGACGGGCGAGGGGTCGCCGGTCTATGTCGACTACGCGCACAAGCCCGAGGCACTGGAAAACGTGCTGTCGGCCGTGCGGCCCTTCACCACCGGGCGCGTGCTCGTGGTCTTTGGTTGCGGCGGCGACCGTGATAGGGGCAAGCGCCCGATCATGGGCGAGATCGCGTCCCGCCTCGCCGATTTGGTGATCGTGACGGACGACAATCCGCGCTCCGAGGAACCGGCGTCGATCCGCGCAGCGATCATGGAAGCGGCCCCGAAGGCAACCGAAATCGGCGACCGCCGACAAGCGATCCGTGAAGCTGTCGCGATGCTGCGCAAGGGCGACACGCTGATCGTCGCCGGTAAAGGACACGAGGAAGGGCAGACCATCGGCGACACGACGCTGCCCTTTTCCGATCATGACGAGGTGCGGGCGGCGCTGAAGGAGAATGCAGCATGAGCCCGCTTTGGACCGGAACCGATCTTGCCTCCGCAATGGCGGGGCGGCCTGTCGGCACGATGCCGCCGAGCGTGACGGGCATTGCCATCGACAGCCGCACGCTAAAGCCGGGTGACGCGTTTTTCGCCATCAAGGGCGACCAGTTCGACGGGCACGATTTTGCGACCGCAGCGATCAAGGCCGGCGCGAGCCTTCTGGTCGTCCAGGAAAACAAGCTGCCCGCTCTGGGCCGCCTCAATATCCCGCTGATCGTCGTGCCTGACGTGCTCGACGCGCTCGTTGCGACAGGTATAGCGGCCCGCGCACGGTCCAAGGCGAAGATCATTGCCGTCACCGGTTCGGCGGGCAAGACGAGCACCAAGGAAGGCCTGCGCACGGCATTGTCGGCGGTTGGCACAGTCCACGCGTCGGACAAGTCCTTCAACAATCATTGGGGTGTGCCGCTGACGCTCGCCCGCATGCCGGCCGAAATCGATTATGCGGTGTTCGAGATCGGCATGAACCATCCCGGCGAAATTCGTCCGCTGGTGAAGATGGTTCGCCCGCACATCGCGATCGTGACGATGATCGCCGCCGCGCATCTCGGCTTCTTCAAGGACATCGAGGAGATCGCCGCCGCGAAAGCCGAGATCTTCGAAGGTGTCGAGCCGGGAGGGCATGCGCTTCTCAACCGCGACGACGTGCATTTCAAGCAGCTTGAAAAGGCGGCGCGCGACGCAGGCGTCGAAAATGTCTGGGGATTCGGCGAGCACTCGCGCGCGACGTTCAAGCTCGTGAAGACGAAGCTTTTTGCGGACGGATCGGCTTTCACCGCCCAGATGGCGGGCGAGGAACTGGTCGCCAAGATCGGCGCGCCCGGAAGGCACATGGTGCAGAACGCGGTCGCGGTGCTCGCTGCATCCTATCTTGCGGGTGCGGATATGGCACGCGCGTCCCACGCGCTTGCAGATTTGCGACCGGAGGATGGGCGCGGCGCGCGCCATCGCCTCCAGCAGGGCAAGGGTTCCTTCGTCCTGATCGACGAAAGCTACAACGCCAACCCGGCTTCCATTCGCGCAGCGATGGACGTGTTGCAGGCGACGGAAGTCGGTGGCCACGGTCGCCGCATCGCCGTTCTGGGCGATATGCTTGAACTTGGCGAGCACTCGCGCGCGCTTCATGCCGAACTCGCCGAAACCATCGATCCGGCGGCGACCGGGATCGTTCTTCTGGTCGGACCCGAAATGAAGACGCTGGCGGCGGCCTTGCCCGATACGATCCGCGTCGAGCATCGCGACAGCGTTGCCGAACTTCAGGACGTGCTGACCGGCATGGTGCGTGCCGGCGACGTCGTCATGATCAAGTCGTCGAAGAGCATTGGCGCCTCAAAGCTCGTCACAGCCTTGCGCGATATGTTCCCGGCAGCCGAAACACATCCGCAGCGCGAAAACGCCTAGGAGACAGGACCCAACATGTTGATGCTTCTCGTAGCGCTGGCGGATCAGGTCTCGGCCTTCAACGTCTTCCGCTACATCACCTTCCGGACGGGCGGCGCGCTCATCACCTCCGCGCTCATCGTCTTCATCTTCGGGCCGATGATCATCGATGCGCTGCGCATCCGGCAGGGCCGTGGTCAGCCGATCCGCGCGGACGGGCCGCAGACGCATTTCAAGAAGGCCGGCACGCCGACCATGGGCGGGCTGATGATGCTGACGGGTATCGTCGGTGCATCGCTCCTGTGGGCCAATCTGGGCTCGGTTTACGTCTGGGTCGTTCTGTTCGTCACGCTCGGTTTCGGCGCGATCGGCTTTTACGACGACTATCTCAAGGTCACGAAGCAGTCGCATATGGGCTATTCGGGCAAGGCCCGGCTTGCTGCCGAATTCTTCATCGCGGGCATTGCGACCTTTGTCATCATGAATGTTGGAGACTCGCCGTTTTCCTCGTCGCTGACCTTCCCGTTCTTCAAGGATTTCCTTCTCAATCTCGGCTGGTTCTTCATTCCCTTCGCCGCCTTCGTGATCGTCGGCGCTGGCAATGCGGTGAACCTGACGGACGGTCTCGACGGTCTCGCCATCGTGCCGGTCATGGTCGCGGCTGCCGCTTTCGGCGTCATCGCATATCTGTCGGGTAACGCTGTCTTCGCCGACTACCTCCAGATCCATTTCGTAACGGGAACAGGCGAACTCGCCGTCATTCTCGGCGCGGTCATCGGTGCCGGCCTTGGCTTCCTCTGGTTCAACGCGCCGCCCGCCGCCATCTTCATGGGCGACACCGGATCGCTGGCGCTCGGCGGCCTGATCGGCGCGATCGCGGTCGCCACCAAACACGAGATCGTGCTTGCCATCATCGGCGGTCTGTTCGTCATGGAGGCACTGTCGGTCATCATTCAGGTCGGCTGGTTCAAGCTGACCGGAAAGCGCGTGTTCCTGATGGCGCCGATCCATCACCATTTCGAAAAGCTCGGCTGGACGGAAAGCCAGGTCGTGATCCGGTTCTGGATCATCGCCGTGATCCTGGCGCTCGTCGGCCTTTCCTCGCTGAAGTTGAGGTAGAGGCATGATCGCTGCCCGCTCCTTCGCAAACAAACGCGTCGCGCTTTTCGGCCTTGGCGGCTCGGGCGTGGCGACCGCGCGTGCGCTAGTGGAGGGCGGGGCGGACGTCACGGCGTTCGACGACAATCCCGACAGCGTTGCGAAGGCGGAAGCTGCGGGCATTCCCACTGGCGATCTGCGGAAGATCGACTGGTCGAGCGTGTCGAGTCTTGTCCTTGCACCGGGCGTGCCGCTGACCCATCCGAAGCCGCACTGGACGGTCGATCTGGCGCGTGCCGCCGGCGTCGAGATCATCGGCGATATCGAGATTTTTGCCCGCGAACGCCGTGCGACCGTTCCGAATGCGCCGTTCATCGCGATCACGGGCACAAACGGGAAGTCGACCACCACAGCGCTCATCGCGCATCTTCTGCGCCATGCCGGACGAGACGCGCAGATGGGCGGCAATATCGGCAAGGCGGTGATGACGCTCGACCCGATCGCGCTCGAAAGGCACTACGTCATCGAGTGTTCGTCCTATCAGATTGAGCTTGCGCCATCGCTGGACCCGAGCATCGGCATCCTTCTTAATTTGACGCCGGACCACCTCGATCGCCACGGTACGATGCAGCGCTATGCATCGATCAAGGAAAAGCTCGTCGCGGGAAGCGACCACGCCGTCATCGGCATCGACGATATCCATAGCGAAGACATCGCCCGGCGGCTCGAAAACGCCGGTTACGACGTCGCGCGGATTTCCAAGCGCACGGGGCTCGATACTGGCCTGTTCGCCAAGGATGGCGAGCTCTTCATCGCTTCCGGTGGCGTGCGGCGCGCGTTCGGATCGCTCGACGGCATCGGCACGCTGCGCGGCCAGCACAATGCGCAAAACGCGCTGGCGGCGATCGCGGCATGTCTCGAACTCGGTCTCGGCGAGGAAGAGATTTTCGAGGGGCTGAAGAGCTTTCCTGGCCTCGCGCATCGTATGGAACTCGTCGGTCATCAGGGACGCGTCCTGTTCGTCAACGATTCCAAAGCGACCAACGCCGAAGCGGCTGCGCCTGCGCTGGCAAGCTTCGGCGACATCTACTGGATCGCCGGCGGCCTTCCCAAGGAAGGTGGCATCGAGGCCTTGCGCGGCTTCTTCCCGCGCGTGACGCGCGCCTACCTGATCGGTGAGGCCGCGCCCGTTTTCGCGGCAACGCTGGGCGACGCCGTTCCGTTCGAAATTTCTGGCGCGCTCGACGCAGCTATTCAACATGCGGCGCGCGATGCCGGCAGCGACGACGCGGCCGAACCCGTCGTGCTGCTCTCGCCGGCTTGCGCCAGTTTCGACCAGTTCAAAAACTTTGAAATTCGTGGCGATGCCTTTCGAAACGCTGCTCAGGCGCTCGACGGGTTTGTTTCTTACGAGGGGATATCGAGATGATCAGCCGCGTCGACCGCAGTCCCGTCGCGCAATGGTGGTGGACGATCGACCGCTGGTTCCTGGCGGCGTTTTTGGCGCTCATGGTTCTGGGTGTCGTCCTGTCATTTGCCGCCAGCCCGGCCGTAGCCGAGCGCATCGGGCTTTCCAGCTTCCATTTCGTCACGCGCCAGATCATTTTCATGATCCCGGCAGTGGGCGTGATGATCGGCGTTTCGTTTCTCTCTCCGCGAATGGTGCGGCGGCTGGCGCTCGTCATGCTGCTCGCCTCGCTGGCGGCGATGGTCATGGTCCTGTTCGTCGGCGCGGAGATCAAGGGGTCGCGGCGCTGGCTGCATATCGGCACCATGTCGTTCCAGCCTTCCGAATACATGAAGCCTGCCTTCGTCGTCATCTGCGCCTGGCTGTTTGCGGAACGGGCGCGCTCGAACGCGATACCGGGCAATCTTTTCGCCATGATGCTGCTCGGCGTCGTTCTGGCCCTCCTCGTCGCCCAGCCCGATCTTGGCCAGTCGATCCTCGTCGTGGCGACGTGGGGCGTCATGTTCTTTCTCGCGGGCCTGCCGTGGATCTGGATCGCCATTTTGGGCGGTCTTGCCATGACGCTCGGTCTTGGAGCCTATACGTCGTTCGACCACGTACGTGGGCGTATCGACCGCTTCCTGACCGGCGAAGGCGACACCTATCAGGTCGATATGGGACATGAGGCAATGGTGCGCGGTGGCTGGTTCGGGCAGGGGCCGGGCGAAGGATCGGTCAAGCGCATCCTTCCCGATAGCCACACCGATTTCGTCTTTGCCGTCGCAGCCGAGGAATTCGGCCTTATCCTGTGCCTGATCATCGCGGGTCTTTTCGCCTTCGTCGTCCTGCGCGGCATCGCGAAAGCATCGCGCCAGCCCGACGATTTCTCGCGCTTTGCGATCAGCGGGCTCGTCGCGCTGTTCGGCTTCCAGTCGATCATCAATATGGGCGTCAATCTCCAGCTTCTGCCGACGAAGGGCATGACGCTTCCGTTCATCTCATATGGTGGCTCGTCGCTTGTCGCGATCGCCATTTCCATGGGCATGGTGCTTGCTCTCTCGCGGCGCAAGCCGGAGCAGCGCAGCGTGCTTTCGGGGCGCGGGTTCGGGGCGCAGCCCCTGCCGGCGGCGGAATGACATGAGCCGGGGTCTGATGCTTTTGTCGGCGGGCGGTACGGGGGGACATCTCTTCCCGGCCGAAGCGCTGGCGCACGAACTCAACGCGCGCGGCTGGCAGGTCCATCTGGCGACGGACGACCGCGCGGGTCGCTTTGCCGGCGATTTTCCTGCCGCACGGGTGCATCCGGTCCATTCGGCGACGATCGCGTCGAAGAACCCGATCGCGTTGGCACGGACGTTTTTCGCGCTTTGGAAAGGCGTGCGGCAGGCCTCGAAGATCATCGAGACGATCCGGCCGAAAGTCGTGATCGGCTTCGGTGGCTATCCGACATTGCCGCCGCTTTATGCAGCCACGCGGCGCAGCGTGCCGACGATGCTGCATGAGCAGAACGCGGTGATGGGGCGTGCCAACAAGGCGCTGGCCGGAAAGGCGAAAGCGATCGCGGGCGGCTTTCTCGAACCGGGAGGCGACAAGCGCATCGTCGTTACCGGCAATCCGGTGCGCCCGTCGGTCATCCATGCGTCGTCGACGCCATATGACGTTTCGGCCGGCAGCGATCCGTTTCGCCTTCTCGTCTTCGGCGGGAGCCAGGGCGCGCAATTCTTCTCGCAGGCCATTCCCGATGCGATCCGCCTTATGCCCGCCGAGTTGCGAGCGCGCCTCAAGGTAACGCAGCAGGCACGGCCCGACGACGAATTGGCGGTCAAAGCGGCCTATGCGGAACTCGGCATCGAGGCGGAGGTCTCGCCCTTCTTCAAGGATATGGCGCACCGCATCGCATCGGCGCAACTCGTCATCTCGCGCTCGGGCGCGTCGACCGTTTCGGAACTGGCGGTGATCGGGCGACCGTCGATCCTCGTTCCCTATCCGCATGCGCTCGATCACGATCAGGCGGCGAACGCGGCTGCGCTGGCAGCTGCGGGCGGCGCGATGGTCGAGCCGCAATCGGAGCTTTCGGCGGAGCGTCTCGCAGGGCTTATCGGTGATTTCATGACCGATGCCGATCGCGCATCCAAGATGGCCGACGCGGCCCGATCCGTCGGCAAGCCGAACGCGGCGGCATTGCTTGCCGATCTCGCGGAGGCTATTGCGGCGGGCCAGACAGCAAGCGAATTCACGCAGGGAGCGAATCCATGAAAATGCCCCAGACGATCGGCGTCGTGCATTTCATCGGCATCGGCGGCATCGGCATGAGCGGCATTGCCGAGGTGCTGCACAATCTGGGCTATAAGGTTCAGGGTTCCGACCAGTCGGAAAGCGCCAACGTGCAGCGCCTGCGCGAAAAGGGCATCGAATGCTTCGTCGGCCATCGTGCCGAAAATCTCGGTCAGGCCGAAGTCGTCGTGGTTTCCACTGCGATCAGGAAATCGAACCCTGAACTTGCGGCCGCGCGCGAAAAGCTGCTCCCCATCGTTCGCCGGGCCGAAATGCTCGCCGAACTGATGCGCTTTCGCCAGGCCGTCGCCATCGGCGGCACGCATGGCAAGACGACGACCACCTCCATGGTCGCGACCCTCCTCGATGCGGGCGGGCTGGACCCGACCGTCATCAATGGCGGCATCATCAACGCCTATGGCACGAATGCGCGCATGGGCGAGGGCGAATGGATGGTCGTGGAGGCCGACGAGAGCGACGGCACCTTCCTGAAGCTGCCCGCCGAAATCGCCGTCGTAACGAATATCGACCCGGAGCATCTCGACCATTACGGATCGTTCGACAAGGTGCGCGAGGCGTTCCGCCAGTTCGTCGAAAACGTGCCGTTCTACGGCTTCGGCGTCATGTGCATCGACCATCCCGAGGTTCAACAGCTCGTCTCACGCATCGAAGACCGGCGCGTCATCACCTATGGCGAGAACCCGCAGGCGGATGTGCGCTTCTACAATCACCGCATGGACGGCGCGACGTCGCTGTTCGACGTGATGATCCGTAACCGCAAGCGCGATGCGACACTGACGATCGAGGGACTGCGCCTGCCGATGCCAGGTCGGCACAATGTCTCCAACGCGACGGCCGCGATCGCGGTCGCGCACGAGCTTGGCCTCGGCGCGGATGCCATTCGCAAGGGGCTTTCGGCGTTTGGCGGCGTCAAACGGCGTTTCACGCCAGCCGGCGATTGGAACGGCGTGCGCATTTTCGACGATTACGGGCACCACCCGGTCGAGATCAAGGCGGTTTTGCGCGCGGCCCGCGAGGCGACGGACGGCCGCGTGATCGCAATCGCACAGCCGCATCGCTATACGCGCCTTCGCGATCTCTTCGACGATTTCGCCTCATGCTTCAATGAGGCCGATACGGTGATGATCGCGCCGGTCTATGCGGCTGGCGAAGACGCTATCGACGGCATCAGCGCGCAAACACTGGTCGAACGGATGAAGGCGGGCGGGCACCGCGACGCACGCATTATTGCCGGTCCCGACGCGATTGCGCCTGCGATCCGCGCCCTTGCCGAGCCGGGCGACTTCGTTGTGTTTCTGGGCGCCGGCAACATCACTCAGTGGGCTTATGCGCTCGCGACCGATCTCGGCTCGCTAGAGGCAGCCGCATGATCGACGGCAACGCGCTTCTGGCGCGCCTCGGCGACACGACCGCCATTCGCGGACGCCTGACGCCCAATGCGCCGATGGAGACGGTTACGTGGTTTCGCGTCGGCGGCCCGGCGGAGCTTTTGTTCCAGCCAGCCGACGAGGATGATCTCGCTGCTTTCCTTAAGCTCTTGCCCGACGACGTGTCGGTGCTCGTCGTCGGCATCGGTTCGAACCTTCTGGTGCGCGACGGCGGCATTCCCGGCGTCGTCATCCGGCTTTCGGCCAAGGGCTTCGGCCAGGTCGAGGTGCTTGACGAAACGCGCCTGCGCGCGGGCGCTGCTGCGCCAGACAAGCGCGTGGCCGCCGCCGCACTCGATGCGGGTGTCGGCGGGTTCCATTTCTATCACGGCATTCCCGGCGCAATCGGCGGGGCACTTCGAATGAATGCCGGCGCAAACGGCGTCGAAACCCGCGAGCGGGTCGTGGACGTCTATGCGCTGGACCGGAGCGGCAAGCGACACGTGCTTTCGAATGCGGACATGGGCTATGCCTACCGCCATTCGGCGGCTCCCGCCGGGCTGATCTTCACCGGCGCGCTCATGGAAGGATATGCCGAGGACAAGGACGCGATCCGCGCGGCGATGGACGAAGTCCAGCATCACCGCGAGACCGTTCAGCCAATCAGGGAAAAGACCGGCGGATCGACCTTCAAGAACCCGGAAGGCACGTCCGCCTGGAAGGAAATCGACAAGGCGGGCGGACGCGGACTGGTAATCGGCGGCGCGCAGATGTCGCCGCTGCACTGCAATTTCATGATCAATACCGGCGCAGCGTCCGCATACGATCTGGAACTTCTTGGCGAGACCGTGCGCGCACATGTATTGGCCAATTCGGGCATCGCGCTCGAATGGGAAATCAAGCGGCTTGGCCATGCCAAACCCGGTCATGAAGTCTCCGAATTTCTCGAAACCGGCGCTTGATCCGAAGCTTTGTCGCGCTGGCGATCACGCTTCAATGCAAAAAATAATCTTCCATGAATCCAAGGCCCTTGCCACGGAATCTCCGATCTGATTCTTTGGGCATGCGGCGTTATCTGATTTGAGTCGGCCACGCTTTGAGCGTGTGGGGACGGTTGGCCTTTTGCGGTCGATCGGGTGTCGAGTCACGTCTTGTGACCTGTGAATTTTGGCCCGTTGGAAGAGGGGATTTCCGGGCATGGTGCAAAAACACGTAGCCGTTTTGATGGGAGGCTTTTCCTCCGAGCGGCCTGTGTCTCTGGCTTCCGGAGAGCCTTGCGCCGATGCGCTCGAGGGGGCGGGATACCGCGTGACGCGTATCGACGTCGCCCGCGATGTCGCGTCCGTTCTTGCTGAGCTCAAGCCGGACGTGGTCTTCAATGCGTTGCATGGTCCGTTCGGCGAAGACGGCACCATCCAGGGCATTCTCGAATATCTCGAAATTCCTTACACGCATTCCGGCGTCCTCGCCTCGGCCCTTGCGATGAACAAGGAGCAGGCGAAGCGCGTGGCGAAGGCGGCCGGCATTCCGGTGGCCGAAGCGAAGGTCATGAACCGGCATTCGATCGGTCAGGTGCATCCGATGAGGCCGCCATATGTGGTCAAGCCGGTCAATGAAGGGTCGAGCTTCGGCGTCGTCATCGTCAAGGAAGACCAGACGCATCCGCCGCAAATTATCGGCTCGTCCGACTGGCGCTACGGCGACACTGTGATGGTCGAGCGATTCGTCCATGGGCGTGAACTGACCTGCGCCGTGATGGGCGATGTGGCGCTTGGCGTGACCGAAATCATCCCGGTCGGCCATTCCTTCTACGATTACGATTCGAAATACGTCGTGGGCGGCTCGAAACACGAGCTTCCGGCAAAAATTTCACCAAATATTTACCAAAAAATACAGACACTCGCGCTCAAGGCTCATCAAGCAATCGGCTGTCGGGGCGTTTCCCGATCCGACTTCCGCTACGACGACCGTCATTCCGAAAATGGCGAGATCATCTGGCTGGAGGTGAACACCCAGCCGGGTATGACGCCGACATCTCTTGTGCCGGAATTGGCCGTGCATGCGGGGCATAGCTTCGCGGAGTTGCTGAGTTGGATGGTGGAGGACGCATCGTGTCTGCGTTAGGGGATCGGACCGGAAGGTCGACGGGGTCGCATGACGCGTTCGTGCTGCCGCGCTTCCTGCGCCGGCCCGCGCGCCATCTGCATCGCTGGACCTCGGGCGAGGTCGAGCCGCCGCGCTTCGCAGCGCTGATGGCAAGCGCCCTGTTGATCGGCTCGTCCGTTGTCTACGGGACGATCGTCGGCGGGCATATGCCAAGCGTCGTCCAGTCCGTCACCGCGCGCACCGGCTTCGCCATCGACAATATCGAGATCGTCGGCAACCGCTACACGTCGGAGATCGACGTATTCCAGTCCGTCGGCCTCGATGGCTGGACCTCGCTGATCGGCTTTAGCGCTGGCGAAGCGCGGGAGCGCATCGCAGGGTTGCCCTGGGTCGAGAAGGTGGAGGTTCAGAAAGTCTATCCCTCGACGCTCGCCGTGACGATGACGGAGCGCCAGCCTTTTGCCGTATGGCAGCAGGGCTCGCGCCTTTGGGTCATCGAAGAAGACGGCCGCGTGATCACGCCTTTGGCGCGTAGCCAACACGCGGAACTTCCCGTCCTGGTCGGCTCCGGCGCGGAAGAGCACGCCGCCGATTTCCTGAAAGTCATGGAAGGCTTCCCGCAGCTTGCCTCGCGAACACGGGCTTATATTCGTGTCGCCGATCGCCGCTGGGATCTGCGCATGCGCAACGGCACGACGGTCAAGCTTCCGGCCGAACATTACGAGCAGGCGCTTGCCGCGCTTGTCGATGTCGACCGCGCGCAGGAATTATTCGCCCGCGACGTATCCGTCGTCGACATGCGTCTCGACGGAAAGATGGTGCTGCAATTGAGCGAAGCGGCGATGGGCGAGCGCGACAAGATGCTCAAGGACCGTCTGGGCAAACGCTATTCTCCGGAGAAACGCACATGAGCTGGTTGCCCTCCGGAAAGCCGGCCTCTGCGAAGCGTTCGGGTATTGTCACGGTCCTCGATGTTGGGTCGAGCAAGGTCTGCTGCATCATCGCGAAGCTGAAGCCGAGCGAGCAAAGCGACGTTCTGCCCGGTCGCACCCATCAGGCCCGCGTCATCGGCATTGGCCATCAAAAGTCGCTGGGCATCAAGTCGGGCGTGATCGTCGAACTCGACCGCGCCGAACAAGCTATCCGGCTCGCGGTGGATGCGGCCGAGCGCATGGCCGGACTGACGGTCGATTCGCTGATCGTCAACATGTCCGCCGGCCGGCTGAAAAGCCGCGTCTTCAGTGCCACCGTCAATCTTGGCGGCCACGAGGCCGACGAATCCGATATCAGCCGCGTGCTGGCAGCCGGCGCAAAGCAGGTACAGCGTGCGGAGCGCGAAGTCGTGCATTCCATGCCGATCGACTTTTCGCTCGACGCCGAACGTGGCGTGCGCGATCCGCGCGGCATGGTCGGCGAAACGCTCGGCGTTGACATGCATGTGCTCACCGCTGACGCAGCGCCGCTGCGCAATCTGGAACTTTGCATCAACCGCTCGCATCTTTCGGTCGAGCGCTTCGTCGCCACACCTTATGCCAGCGGGCTTTCCGCACTGGTCGAAGACGAGATGGAGATGGGCGCGGCCTGCATCGATCTTGGTGGCGGCACGACGACATTGGCGATCTTCGCCGACGGCAAGCTCGCCCATGTCGATTCCCTGCCGATCGGCGGAACGCATGTCACGATGGATCTGGCGAAAGGGCTTTCGACGCGCCTTTCCCATGCCGAGCGGCTCAAGGTCATGCACGGCTCTGCGCTGACCGTCGGCGGCGACGACCGCGATATCGTCACGATCAATCCGATGGGCGAGGATGGCGACGTGCCGCTCCAGGTTCCCCGTTCGGTGATGAACCGGATCATCCGCGCACGCGTCGAGGAAACGTTCGAGATCGTGCGCGACCGGCTGAACAAGTCCGGCTACGGAAATATCGTCGGCAAGCGCGTCGTCATGACGGGCGGCGCAAGCCAGTTGACGGGAATGGCGGATGCGGCGCGCAGGATTCTCGGCCGCAATGTCCGTCTCGGGCGGCCGCTCGGCGTGAGCGGCTTGCCGGAAGCGGCCAAGGGGCCGGCATTTTCAACGGCGGCGGGGCTTTTGATCTACCCGCAAGTTTCGGAACTGGAAAGTCAGCTAAGACGGGGTGGAGGCTTGCGTTGGCAGGCAACCGGGACGGGCGGACGCTTCCAACGTGTAAGTCAGTGGATACGGGACAGTTTTTGAGTTTTTGACGGGGTTTAGCCCCATCGGCGGCCGCAGCGGCGTCGCGGCAGGACAGGCGAAAAAAGGACGACACTCATGACCATCAATCTGCAAAAGCCGGACATCACCGAGCTGAAGCCGCGCATCACCGTCTTCGGTGTCGGCGGCGGTGGCGGCAATGCCGTCAACAACATGATCACCGCAGGTCTTCGCGGCGTCGAGTTCGTCGTGGCGAACACCGACGCACAGGCGCTGACGATGACGAAGGCCGAGCGCCTCATCCAGCTTGGTGCGAACGTGACCGAGGGCCTCGGCGCGGGCTCGCAGCCGGAAGTCGGCCGCGCGGCCGCCGAAGAATGCATCGACGAGATCATCGACCATCTGTCGAACACCCATATGTGCTTCGTCACCGCCGGCATGGGCGGCGGCACGGGTACGGGCGCAGCCCCGGTCGTTGCCCGCGCGGCACGCGAAAAGGGCATCCTGACCGTCGGCGTCGTCACCAAGCCGTTCCACTTCGAAGGCCAGCGGCGCATGCGCACCGCCGACCAGGGTATCGAGGAACTGCAAAAGTGCGTTGACACCCTCATCGTCATTCCGAACCAGAACCTTTTCCGCATCGCCAATGACAAGACCACCTTCGCCGACGCGTTCGCGATGGCCGATCAGGTGCTCTATTCGGGCGTTGCCTGCATCACCGACCTGATGGTGAAGGAAGGCCTCATCAATCTCGACTTCGCCGACGTTCGTTCGGTCATGCGCGAGATGGGCAAGGCCATGATGGGCACGGGCGAAGCTTCCGGCGAAGGCCGCGCTCAGGCCGCTGCCGAGGCTGCGATCGCCAATCCGCTCCTCGACGAAACCTCGATGAAGGGTGCCAGGGGCCTCTTGATCTCGATCACCGGCGGGCGCGACCTGACGCTATTCGAGGTCGATGAAGCCGCAACGCGCATCCGCGAGGAAGTCGATTCCGACGCCAACATCATTCTCGGCGCGACCTTTGACGAGGAACTGGAAGGCGTCATCCGGGTTTCGGTCGTCGCAACAGGCATCGATAAGGCCGCTGCCGACATCGCAGCCCCTGCGATCACGCCGCGCCAGGCACAGCAAAAGCCGGTTCACGCTCCGGTCCAGCAGGCACCGGCCGCCCCGCAGCCCGCGCCGCGCGCGGTCGAAGAGCGTCCGCAGCCGGTCGCTGCCGCTTCGCACGATCCGGTCGCCGAAGCGATCCGCCAGGCCGATGCGGAAGCCGCACAGCTTCGCCCGGCCGCGCCGCAGGACGATTTCCGCCCGCAGAGCCGTCTCTTCGCCGAGCCGGTCCGTCAGGTGGAAGCACCGGTTCAGCATGCCGCACCCGTGCAGCAGGTGGCAGCGCCGGTCGCTCCAGCTCCCGCTCCGCAGGCCCGCATGCCGCGCGTGGAAGACTTCCCGCCGATGGTGCAGGCCGAACTGACGCGCGCCGCGCCCGAGCCGCAGGCCGAAGATCGCGGCCCGATGGGTCTCCTGAAGCGCCTGACGAACGGTCTGGCACGCCGCGAGGAAGAGCCTGCGCGTCTCCAGCCGGCACAGCCGCGCGAACCGCGCCTGCGTCCGCAGCAGCCGGCTCCCGAGCAGCGCCGTGCACCAAGCGCGGAAGCACAGCACTATGCGCCGCGCCGCGGCCAGATGGACGATAACGGCCGCATGGCAGTGCAACCGCGTCAGGTGCAGGAAGACGATCAGCTCGAAATTCCGGCGTTCCTGCGTCGTCAGGCGAACTGATCCGCCAAGGATCGAGCATTGCAAAACGGGCCCTTCGGGGCCCGTTTTCGTTTGCGCTTGCGTGCGTCCGACGTGCCGCTATGTTCGCGCAAACCTTTCAACGGGAAAGCGTATGGCGACATTTCAGACAACGCTGGCGAATGAGACGACCATCGCAGGTGTCGGCGTGCACGGTGGCAAAGAAGCGCGCCTTCTTCTTCGCCCCGCCGATGCCAATACCGGCATCGTCTTCGTCGATGCGAAAAGTGGCCAGCGGCTCGCCGCACGGCGCGAAAACGTCGCCTCCACCGAATTGTCGACCGTTCTCGGTGATCCGGCCGGATTTCATGTCGGCACGGTCGAGCATCTTATGAGCGCCCTTTGCGGCGTCGGGCTCGATAATATCGAAATCGAGATCGCGGGGAACGAAATTCCGATCCTCGACGGCAGCGCGGCAGGTTTCGTCGCGGCGATCGACGCGGCGGGCATCGCGCGGCAGGATGCGGAAAAAGCGCGGATCCGGGTGTTGCGCCCCGTCCGGATCGAGAACGGATCGGCATGGGCCGAGTTCGTCCCGCATGAGGGCAGCCGTTTCGAAGTCGCCATCGAATTTCCCTCGGCTGCCATCGGGCGGCAGGAGATTGCCTTCGACCTCGACGCTGAAACCTATCGCAGCGAGATCGCGCCTGCGCGCACATTCGGCTTCATGCGCGATGTCGAGCGCCTTTGGGCGGCCGGGCTTGCGCTCGGCTCGTCGCTGGAAAACTCGGTGGTCATCGGTGAGGACGACAGCGTCGTCAATGCCGATGGCCTGCGTTTTTCGAATGAGTTCGTGCGCCACAAGGCGCTCGACGCGGTCGGCGACCTTGCAATTGGCGGCAGCGCGATCATCGGCCTTTACCGTTCGTTCAAGGCCGGGCACCGCATGAATGCGGCGGCGCTCGACGCTCTTCTTTCGTCGCCAGATGCGTTCGAGCTGCTTTAATCATCTGGTTTTACGCATGTCTTGATCCGAAAGCCGTGTCGCGCTTTCGGAAGGTGCGCTTTAACGATTGTGGTGGAGCCTGCCACAAAATTGCGCGATTGAGTGACCATAGCGTTGCTGCCAGCCGGGCGTTATGCTCTAAGGCTGTGCTGTTGCCATCAAGTTTTGCCGGAGGGGCAATGCCCATCGACACGTTCGAACGCACAGAGCGCCAGACCCGTCGCGCCAAAGCCGCCTTGCTCATCGCAGCTACAGTCGCGATACCATTCTCGCTGACTGCTTGCGCATCGACCGACGACGCGATGGACCTGACCAACTACGTGGAAAGCGTCGAGCCCGCCGATGCGCTCTACAATCAGGGTCTTGCCAATCTGGAAGCCGGACGGCTTAGCGAGGCGTCTCGCAAGTTCGAGGCCGTCGATCGCCAGCATCCTTATTCCGAATATGCCCGCCGCTCGATGGTGATGGGTGCGTTCACGCAATATCGGCAGGGCAACTATCAGGACGCGATCAATTCGGGGCAGCGTTACGTTCAGCTTTACCCGAACGATTCCGAAGCGGCATATGCGCAGTACATCGTCGGGCTGAGCTACTGGCGTCAGATTTCCGACGTGACGCAGGATCAGGGCGACGCGCGCCGGACCATCGAGGCGATGGAAGCCGTCACGCAGCGCTGGCCGGAATCCGAATATGTCGAGGATGCTAACGCCAAGATCCGCTTCGCCCGCGATCAGCTTGCCGGCAAGGAAATGCAGGTGGGGCGTTATTATCTGGAACGGCGCGAGTATGTCGCGGCGATCAAGCGCTTCCGCTTGGTAGTCGAAAACTATTCGAATACGCGTCATGTCGAAGAAGCGCTCGCGCGTCTGACCGAGTCC
The DNA here is from genome assembly GCF_054612275.1 of Aliihoeflea sp. PC F10.4. Lineage (NCBI taxonomy): Bacteria > Pseudomonadati > Pseudomonadota > Alphaproteobacteria > Hyphomicrobiales > Phyllobacteriaceae > Aliihoeflea > Aliihoeflea sp. PC F10.4. Next base: position 744,528 of record NZ_JBTSWH010000001.1, read on the forward strand.
TATTACGCGATGGGCCTTGCGTCCGAAGCGCAGACGGCGGCCGCTGTTCTCGGCCACAACTATCCGGACAGCCAGTGGTACCGGGATTCCTACGCGCTCCTGCAATCGGGCGGTCTTCAGCCGCGCGAGAACGCGGGCTCGTGGATTTCGCGGGCCGGCGCGGCGATCCTGGGAACCTGACGGCCACGCACCTTCATGCTCGCCCATCTGTCGATCCGCGATATCGTTCTGATCGAGCGGCTCGACATCGACTTCCGGTCGGGCCTTTCGGTGCTGACCGGCGAGACGGGCGCCGGTAAATCGATCCTGCTCGATTCTCTTTCGCTCGCGCTCGGCGCGCGCGGCGACGCTTCTCTCGTTCGCCATGGTGCGGGGCAGGGCAACGTCACCGCGGTTTTCGATATCCCCGCCGGGCATGCGGCACGCGAACTTCTGCGTGAAAACGGCGTCGAGGACGAAGGCGACATCATCCTGCGGCGCATCCAGACGGGCGACGGACGCAGCCGCGTCTTCATCAACGATCAGCCGGCAAGCGTCACGCTTTTGCGCGAAGTAGGCCGCGCGCTGGTGGAAATACACGGCCAGCATGACGATCGGGCGCTGGTCGACGTGACCGCGCATCGCGACCTGCTCGACGCGTTCGGCGGGCATCTTGGCGAGGCGCGGAGCGTCGCGCGCTCCCACAGGCACTGGCGCGATCTGGAACTGCAATTGCAGCGTCACCGCGCCAAGGTGGACGCGGCCGCGCGCGAGGCGGACTATCTGCGTGCGTCGGTGGACGAACTCGGCAAGCTCGATCCGCAGCCTGGCGAGGAAACGTATCTGGCCGAACAGCGCGCCGACATGATGCGGTCCGAAAAGATCGCGACCGAAATCAACGATGCGCTCGACGTGCTTTCGGGGCAGGGTTCGTCCGTGCCGCAGCTTGCGAGCCTCCTGCGCCGCCTGCAGCGCAAGGCCGAAGAAGCGCCGGGCCTGCTCGACCCGATCATCACGCCGCTGGACGAGGCGCTGATCTCGCTCGATGCCGCGCAAACCGCCGTCGACGAGGCGCTGCGCGCGATCGAGTTTGACCCGCAGGTGCTGGAGCGTGCGGAAGAACGCTTGTTTGCCCTGCGCGCATTGGCACGCAAACATTCGGTCAGCGTCGATGACCTCGCCGAACTGCGCGACACGATGATGGCCGATCTTGCCGATCTCGATGCGGGCGAGGGCCGGCTTGCCGCGCTGGAAAAAGAAGCGCGCGAAGCGCGGGACGCCTTCGACGAAAAGGCGCGGCATTTGTCTGAACTGCGCATCGGAACAGCCGAATATCTCGCCCGCGCGGTCATGGACGAACTGCCGGCCCTGAAGCTGGAACGCGCCGAATTCATCGTGGAAATGAAATCCGAGCCGGAAGATCGCCGCGAGTTCGGCATCGACCAGATCGAGTTCTGGGTGCGCACAAATCCCGGCACGCGGGCAGGGCCGATCATGAAGGTCGCATCGGGCGGCGAGTTGTCCCGCTTCCTTTTGGCGCTGAAAGTGGCGCTCGCCGATCGCGGTTCCGCGCCGACGCTCGTCTTTGACGAAATCGACACTGGCGTCGGCGGTGCGGTGGCGGACGCCATCGGCGCACGGCTGGCACGGCTGTCCGAGCGTGTGCAGGTGCTGTCCGTCACGCATGCGCCGCAGGTGGCCGCCCGCGCCTCCACGCATTACCTGATCTCGAAATCCGGCAATGCGGACGGCGTTGCCACACGTGTCGCGGCGATGGACATCGATGCCCGCCAGGAAGAGATCGCCCGCATGCTGGCTGGCGCGACGATTACTGACGAGGCGCGCGCGGCGGCGAAGCGTTTGCTTGGGGCAGGCTGAAACGGCGCTTGAGCCGGCGACGTTTCCGGCTATTTTGCCGGTCAGTTCCACCGGAAGTTTATGCCCATGTCCCGTTCCATAAAATCTGTCGACGACCTGACGCCGGAGGAAGCGGCGGAGGAACTGGCGTTTTTGAGCGCGGAGATCGCGCGGCATGACGAGGCGTATCACAGCAAGGACGCGCCGGAGATTTCGGATGCCGACTACGATGCCCTGCGCCAGCGCAACGCGGCGATCGAGGCGCGCTTTCCCGAACTGGTGCGCGAGGATTCGCCTTCCCTGAGGGTTGGGGCCGAACCGGCCGGTGCGTTCACATCCGTGCGGCACTCCCGTCCGATGCTGTCGCTCGACAACGTCTTCTCGGATTCGGACCTTGCGGATTTCGTGCAGTCGGTGCGGCGCTTCCTGTCGCTCAAGCCGGAAGACGAGATCGTCTTTACGGCCGAGCCGAAGATCGACGGGCTGTCGATGTCGCTGCGCTATGAAAATGGCGAACTCGTCACGGCGGCGACGCGCGGTGACGGGACGACCGGTGAAAACGTCACAGCAAACATCCGCACGATTTCCGAAATCCCGAATCGGATCAAAGGCGCGCCGGAGATCCTTGAAGTGCGCGGCGAGGTCTACATGGCCCGCGCGGACTTCATGGCGCTGAACGAGCGCATGGCCGAAAGCGGGCGCGTGTTTGCCAATCCACGCAACGCGGCGGCAGGCTCCTTGCGCCAGATCGATCCGAACGTGACGAAGACGCGGCCGCTGCGTTTCTTTGCCTATGCCTGGGGAGAGACGTCCGAACCGCTTGCCGAAACGCAGTTCGACGCGGTGGCGAAGCTCGGAAAATGGGGCTTTCCGGTCAATTCGCTGATGAAGCGCTGCTCCTCGACCGAGGATATGCTGGCGCATTATCACGCCATTGAAGAAGACCGCGCGGACCTGCCCTACGATATCGACGGCGTCGTCTACAAGGTCGACGATCTGGCGCTTCAGGAGCGGCTCGGCTTTCGCTCGCGCAGCCCGCGCTGGGCGACGGCGCACAAATTCCCGGCCGAAAAGGCGATGACGGAACTGGAGGCGATCGACATTCAGGTCGGCCGCACGGGGGCGCTGACGCCAGTTGCAAGGCTGAAGCCCGTGACGGTGGGCGGCGTGGTCGTCACCAACGCGACCCTCCACAATGAGGACTACATCAAGGGCATCGGCAATTCGGGCCAGCCGATCCGCGAGGGCAGGGATATCCGTGTCGGCGATACGGTCGTCGTCCAGCGAGCCGGCGATGTCATTCCGCAAATCCTCGACATACTGCCCGAAAAACGCCCGGCCGCCGCGAAGCCCTATGTGTTTCCCGACCGATGCCCCGCCTGCGACAGCCATGCCGTGCGCGAGGAGGGCGAGGTCGTGCGCCGCTGCACCGGCGGTCTGGTGTGTCCGGCGCAGGCCGTCGAGCGCATCCGCCATTTCGTCTCGCGCAACGCGCTTGACATCGAGGGGCTCGGCGAAAAGCAGATCGAGTTCTTCTATAATCATTCCGATCCGAATTTTTCGATCAAGACGCCCGCCGAAATATTCACGCTTGAGAAGCGACAGGACAAATCGCTCGCAAAGCTGGAAAATGTCGACGGTTTCGGTGCGGTGTCGGTCAAGAAACTCTTCGCAGCGATCAACGAGCGCCGCCGCGTCGAGCATTCGCGCTTCCTGTTCGGGCTGGGCATCCGCCATATCGGCGAAACGAACGCCAAACGGCTCGCGCGCCACTTTCTGAGTTTCGAGGCGCTTCGCGCGGCGGCGGAATCCGCGAAGATGCCCGAAGGTAAGGGCGATCCGGGCAATGCCGCATGGCAGGAGATCGTCGGCGTCAATGGCATCGGTTCGGTGGTCGCCGAGGCGCTCGTCGAATTCTTCGCCGAAACCCATAATCGCCAGGCGGTCGCCGACCTGCTCGGCGAGGTGACGCCGCTCGATGAGGAGGCGCCACAGGCGGTGTCGTCGCCGGTCGCGGGAAAGACGGTCGTCTTCACCGGCTCGCTCGAAAAGATGTCGCGAGACGAGGCAAAGGCGATGGCGGAGCGTCTCGGCGCGAAAGTGGCTGGATCGGTCTCGAAAAAGACAGATCTCGTGGTCGCCGGACCGGGGGCAGGCTCCAAACTGAAGCAGGCGAGCGAACTCGGTATCGAGGTCATCGACGAAGACCAGTGGTTCGAGCGGGTCGGACGCTGAGTGCTTTATAAGCATGATGATAGTGCCAAGTCTTTTCATGTGACAGGACAGCACGGCTGACCTAAGAGGGCACATGTCCTTCACAGAAGAATTCATGCGCGGCACGCGCCGCAGCATCCCCGTCATCTTGTCGTCAGCGCCGTTCGGCGTGCTTTTCGGCGCACTCGCCGTCGATAACGGGATGACGGCCGGCGAGGCGGTGTTGATGAGCGCGACCGTCTTTGCCGGCGCGAGCCAGATGGTGGGGCTCGATCTGTTCGGCCAGCACGTCGCGCCATGGCTGATCGTTCTGTCGATCTTCGCTGTCAATTTCCGGCATGTTCTTTATTCCGCGGCAGTGGGACGGCGCGTACCGCACTGGACATCCGCCCAACGCGCGTTCGGCTTCTTCTTTCTGGTCGATCCGGCCTATGCCGAATCGGAAGCCCGGGGCGAACGCGGATTGCCGGTGACGTTTGCCTGGTTCATCGGCATGGTGCTGCCCGTCTATGTGTTGTGGGTGCTCGAGGCCTATGTCGGCGCGACATTTGGCGGCCTTATTCCCGATACCTACGCGTTGGGGCTCGATTTTCTGCTGCCGATCTACTTCCTCGGTCTCGTTCTCTCGTTCCGCATGCGGCCGATGTGGCTGGCGATCGTGGTGACAAGCGCGATCACGTCGATCATCGCTTATGAGACGATCGGCTCTCCCTGGCATGTTTCCGTCGGCGCGATCGCCGGGATGGCGCTGGCAGCCTTTATGCCCGTGCGGGCAAGCGGAGGCGAAAACGTATGACGACCACTGTCTGGATCATTCTCGGGGCGGCCGTCGCGACCTATCTGTCGCGCATTGGCGGGCATCTGGTTCTGTCCCGTTTCAGCCGCGTCCACCCGCGCGTGGAAGCGGCACTCGATGCTGTTCCGGCGGCCGTCCTGACGACGCTCGTTGCGCCCGCCGCCTATACCGGCGGACCGGTCGAACTCGTCGCGCTTGCCGCTGCAGCAATCGTCGGATGGCGCAGCGGGTTGATGACGATGTTCATCGTCGGCGCGATTGTCCTGATTGTGGGCCGAAATCTATTTTGACAACGGCGCGGTTGCGGCTTCAAGCCATTTTGCGACATCGTCCTCGACCAATCCACCAAGTTCGCTCGCAACGCGTGCATGATAGGCGTCGAGCCAGACGATCTCCGACACATCCAGAAGCGCGACATCGATCAGCCTGCGGTCGAAAGGCGCAAGCGTGAGCGTCTCGAAACCGTGCATGGCTATCTCACCGCCGTCGATGGCAGACGCTTCTTCCACGACGATCAGGTTTTCGAGGCGTATGCCGTATTCGCCGGGTCGGTAGTAGCCGGGTTCGTTCGACAGAATCATGCCGGGGAGCAGCGCTTGCGTGCCGGTTCTGGCGATGCGCTGCGGGCCTTCGTGGACGCTCAGGAACGAGCCGACGCCGTGGCCCGTGCCGTGGGCGAAGTCGAGGCCGGCCTGCCACAGGGCGTGGCGCGCGAACGGATCGACATCCATGCCGCGCGTGCCGGTTGGAAAACGCAGCGTCGACACGGCGATCAATCCTTTGAGCACCAGCGTATAGTGCCGGCGCATGCCGTCCGTCGGCGTTCCGATCGCCACCGTGCGGGTGATGTCGGTCGTGCCGTCCTGATATTGCCCGCCGGAATCGACGAGATAGAGTTCGCCCGAAGCCAGCTTGCGGTTCGTTCCGGTCGTCACCCGGTAATGGATGATCGCACCGTTCGGACCTGCGCCCGAAATGGTGTCGAAGGAAATGTCGCGCAGCGGCATCTGCACTTCCTCGCCACTGCGGCTGCGGCATGTTTCGAGATGCGTTGCGACGGAAATCTCGTCCACCGTGTCCGGCTTTTGCGCATCCAGCCAGCAAAGAAACCGCGCCATGGCGACGCCGTCGCGGCGATGGGCTGCGCGTGCGCCGTCAAGCTCGGCCTCGTTCTTCACCGCGCGGGGCAGACGAGCCGGATCGGGCAGATCGACGATCCTGCCCTGTGCATCTTCCACGATCATCCGCAGGCGCTCGGCGGCAAGTTGCGGATCGAGCCCGATCGTCGCGCCGTCCTTTGCCAGCGCGGTCAAGGCAGGCTCAAGCGCTGCCGGAGCATGCAGGTCGCAAAGCTGTGTCAGGTAGGCTTTTGCCTCGATCCCCAGCTTGGCCGGATCGATGAAGAGCGAGGGACGGCCTTTGGCGGGCAGAATCGCGAAGGCGAGCGCGAGAGGCGTGTGCTCCACGTCAGCGCCGCGAATGTTGAAAAGCCACGCGATCGAAGAGGGATCGGTGAGAACGGTATGCGTCGAGCCGGCATTGCCGACCGCGGCGGCGATACGCACCAGCTTGTCCTTGGCCAGTTCTCCGGCAAAGCCGACGGGCTGGATCGCCACCGCGCCCTTCGGCGCGTCGGGCTGGTCCTGCCAGATCGTATCGATCGGATTGACGGCGAGCGGGACTAGTTCACTGCCCGCCTTTTCAACGGCCGCGCGCAACGCCTTCGTTTCCGCGACCGTGTGCAGCCACGGGTCGAAGGCAAGACGGACGCCGGATTGCAGATTGTCGGCAAGCCACTTCGCAGGCGGGTTCTCGACGAGGCTGTCATAGGAAAAGGTCTCGCCGTCCGTTTGAGAGCGGACCTGAAGCGTGTAGCGGCCATCCACGAAGATGACTGCTTCCTTTAACAGAACGATCACCGAGCCGGCCGAACCGGTGAAGCCCGTCAGCCATTTCAGCCGGTCGGAACGGGCGGCGACATATTCGCCCTGATGCTCGTCGGAGCGAGGCACCAGAAAGCCGTCGACGCCGATGCGGGCCAGTTCCTGCCGCAGCAGAGGAATATGCTCCGTTCCCTGACGCGGATCGCTGTGGCTTTCGAAGCTTTGAAACATGGCGGTATCTCCAGACTGAACCGACATCTAGCGCGCCTCGCAGGCGTTCGAAACCCTCAAGCTTCAAAAGGAAATGCTGCATTGCGAAGCATCATTTCGCACATGCAAAAAAACATGGCAGCCATGCAGCTGTCGATCTGGTTAAAAAGGTCAGCATTGCTTACCTTTCAAGTCGTGGAGGTTACTTCTTCCAACCAGATCAAGGAGACGCGACATGGCAAATGCAGCAAAGCGCGGTTTTTTCCGCAACGCGATGGACGCACTCATCGAGGCGCGTACCCGACAGGCAAACCGCTACGTAAACAGCGCACTTCTCATGCTCGATGACGAGACGCTCCGCGTCCACGGTTATCGCCGTGAGGACCTCAGGAAGCAGGCGGCAACGTCCTACCCTTACTGAGCAGAGCATTGCGAGACGACATGAAAGGGCGGCCCAATGGGTCGCCTTTTTTCATGTGCGCAATCTGGTTATCGCTTCAGGTGCAGTGCGACCCATCCTTCGCGGCGGATCGTCTTCACATGCCGGAAGGCTTGGCCGACATAGGCGGCGATCACCGCCTCGCGCTGGCGCTCGAGAATGCCCGACAGGATCAGCGAGCCGCCGGGTGATATGTGGCGGGCCATCTGGGGCGCGAGCGTCATCAGCGGACGGGCGAGAATGTTGGCGACGATCAGATCGAACGGCCGCCATTTCGCGAAGATCTGGTGATGAAAACCGGCGGCCGTGACAGCATGCACGTAAGCGTGCGCGTGATTGAGCCGGACGTTGTCTTTCGCAACGTCGACCGCGACCGGGTCGATGTCGGTCGCCAGGACGGGGATGCGGCACGATTTCGCCAGCGAGATCGCCAGGACGGCGCTGCCGGTACCCAGATCGAGCGCGTTTCGCGGCCTCTCGCGGCGCGCGACCTCGGTGATCAGTTCGAGGCATCCGGCGGTCGTGCCATGATGGCCGGTGCCGAAAGCCAGCCCTGCTTCGATCTCGATGGCGAGATCGCCGATATGTCTCTTGTCGCGGTCATGTGCGCCATGAACCAGAAAGCGGCCGACCCGAACAGGCTTCAGCCCTTCCAGCGATTTCGCGACCCAGTCCACATCGTCGAGATTTTCGCTTTCGAGCGTTGCGCCGGGCGCTTCATCCGCGATGGTGGTTTCGATCAACTGGCGAAGGCCGGTGTTTGCGTCGTCGGCATAGATCGACACTTCGTCGATGCCGGCATCTTCGTCGAGTTCGAAGATGGAAAGCGGGTATCCGTCGTCTTCGAGCAGGATTTCGAGCTTGCGATAGGCGGCTTCGGCCTGAGGCTTGGCGGCACTGAAGAAAAGTCTGGTCTGGGCCACCGGTTGTCCTTCGTCGATCAGCTTGCAGCGAGGCGCTTCAGTTTGGCGAGCGCCGTCTCGGGGTTTTCGCCATAGGCGATCGTGCCCATGAAGTCACCCGTGCTGTCGAGAAGAATGACCGAAGCGGTGTGGTCCATCGTGTAGTCGCCGCCTTCGAGTTCGACTTTCTTCATGTAGATGCCAAACGACTTCGCCATCGCTTCCACTTTGGCCGGCTCGCCGGTGATGCCGACGATGCGCTCGGAAACGTTGCCGACATAGGCGTTCATGACATCCGGCGTGTCGCGCTCGGGATCGACCGTGACGAAATAGGCGCCGATATCCTCGCCCTCGCTGCCTATTTCGTCGAGCCAGCCATCGAGTTCGTAAAGGGTCGTCGGGCAGATTTCCGGGCAATAGGTGAAGCCGAAGAAGACCGCTGACGGTTTGCCGCGAAAGGCTGCCTCGGTGATTTCGCCGCCGCGCTGGTCGACCAGCGTGAACGGATCGCCGAAGGGCTGGCCGGCATTGCGGCTCGAATACCAGTCGAAGCTGACCCAGCCGACGGCGGCGGCAACAGCGATCACGCAGGCGATAATCAGGGTTTTCATTTCGGCAATCGTCCAGTCGTGTGGGGAGGGGTCAAAAGCACCAGGCAAGGCCGGTTTCGGCCATGGCCATGAAGATGCGCGCGCCGTTGTCGAGCCAGCCGGCGAAGGCCAGCCCGGTCACGCCGGAGACGAGAACTGCTCCGGCGGAAAGAAGAACGGGCGTGGCGAACTGACCTTTGATCATCGGATTGATATAAACCGCAACAGACCGGGCCGAAAGATGTCATCTTGCCGCCATGGCGCATGGCCCTTACACGCTTTCGCGATGAACCAGTTCCTGCCGCACGACGCCGAGCCGAAAATCCACACGACAGCCGAATTGAAAGGCTGCCGTCTCGGCAAATTCGTTTCCATCGGCGCGCGCGTCATTCTGCGCGAGGTCGAGATCGGCGATTTTTCTTATTTCGAGCGTCACGGCGAGGCGATCTATGCTTCGATCGGGAAGTTCTGTTCGATCGCGGCGAATGTGCGCATCAATGCGCTCGATCATCCGATGGAGCGGGTGACGACCCACAAGATCACCTATCGGCCGAACGAGTATTTCCGTTTTCACGGCGTCGACGGCGATTTTCGCGATCGTCGCCGCGATGCGCGGGTCAATATCGGCAATGATGTGTGGGTCGGGCACGGTGCGGTCGTCATGCCGGGCGTGACGATCGGCGACGGCGCGGTGATCGGTGCGAATGCCGTGGTCACGCGCGATGTCGAGCCTTACGAAGTGGTCGTGGGGACACCGGCCCGGCATCTGCGCTATCGGTTCGCACCTGAAATCATCTTTGCCCTGCGGGAGATAGCATGGTGGGGCTGGTCGCTGGAACAGCTCGCCTCGGCGATTCCGGACATGCAGGCGATATCGATCGAAGAATTCGTTCGCAAATATACGGTTTCGACAAAATAAAAATTAATTCAAATCGTCTCTATTAAACTCAACTGGTAAAGTTAATCTTCCGTATATAGGTTGTATTGATGAATTATTGCAATTTAAGATTGCATTAACCCTGCTTGTCTGGCTCTCTTGTTCTCGGAAGCGAAGCGTTTTTCGAAGCAATCTTTTCAACGGGAGAAGCCACATGAAATCCTTCATCATCGTCACGACCGCAACTCTTGCAATGGCCATTTCGGGTATGTCGGCACATGCCGGCGGCTGGGGCGGCGGCAGCTGGGGCGGCCACAATTCCAGTGCCAATTCGAGCGGCCTGATCAACGTCTCGCCGACCGTGCGCACCGGCAACGTCAACCTGCTCAACGGCACGGGTATCCTCAACAACTCGCCGATCGCCTCGGGCAATGTCGTTTCTGGCATCCTCAACGGCAACAAGACCGGCAACGGCATCCTGAGCGGTGTTCTGAACGGATCGACACTCGGCATTCTCGGCGGCAACAGCAAGCGCTATTCGGTCAAGGGCCGCCGCTGACATCTGCCGGACAGGTAACGGATAACGGGCGGTCCGCATGGATCGCCCGTTTTTCATCGGTCAAAGCTGTGTTCTGACGCCGATTGAGGCTTCAAGGCGCGACTTCGAAAAGCCGATATCCGGCGCGTCCTGCTCGCGATAGTCGACGCGGAACAGCATGGTGACGCGTTCGCCCGCTTTCCATCCGATCTCGCCGTAAAGCCCGCGCCGGTCCTCGTCATAAGCAATGACGAGATTGTCCCGGCGCTCGACGAACAATCCGGCTTTCAGCGCAAGGGTTTCGGCCAGGGGGATCAGTAATTCGGCCTCGCCGCGCCGAAACCAGGAAACGAGAAGATCGTCCGTGTCGTCGCTGTCGAAGCCGGTGCGGATCGCGCCGCGCAATTCGACGCCGCCGACAGGTGCGATGATGCTCGCTTCGATGGAGGGGCGGATGATCTCGACGAAATCGTAGGATGCGCGAAGCCATTCCGCACCGCCCGCAAAAGCGATTGCGATGCCGGACGAATGCTGACGGCTCGCCTCGCCGCGAAGCCGAATCCGGTCGAGCGCGACCGTTTCCTCGAACAGGCCGGAGACCGTCGTGCGTTCACCGTTCGCCCTTATGCCGAGCGTCCGGCCGCCGTCGAAAGTCTGCGTCAGTCCCTGCGACAGTGCGATACGGTCGCGGTCGGGTTCGAGGCGCAGCGCAGGGATCAGGTCGTCCTCGAAGCGCGTGTCGCCCGCCCGTTCGCGAAAGCCGCTCAATTCGCTCGTGGAAATGAGCGCGGGCGTCAGCCGCAAGCCGACGAGGATGCTTGCGCCGCCGACCGTCTTGTCCGTTCTCGTGCCGAGCGCGAGATCGTCGATGACGAAGGCGTCACCTTCGCGCGTGTGCCGCAGGAACGCGCTCGCCTGAATTTCGGTGTCCGGCGTAAGGCGCAGCGTCGTCTTGCCCTGAAGGCCGATCGCGGCGTCGTTCTCGATCGTGAACGTATCGAAGCGGCGCAATTCGCCGTCGAGCGTCAGCGTCGTGCGGCCGAGATCATGGTCAAAATCACCCGACAGCGCGCCGCGCAAAAGCGTGTACCAGTCGGAAACTGCGAGCGGATCGTCGAGCGCGTTGTCGGTGACATGGCGAGAGGCGGATATTTCTGCGCGAAACGGGTTCGATTTCGTTTCGGTTGCGCTGCCCGGTTGCATGGCTGCGAACAGGATCGAGGCTGCAAGAAGGACGGCGCGCATGGGACCTCGGTTCGACGTCGCTAAATCCGCGAAACCCCTTCCGCCGCGGGGGTGGTGTGACGGAAGGGGTCCCGGAAGCGAACCGCCCGAAAGCGGAGCTTTGCAAGGCACCATTGCCGTGCAAGCGCAGATTTGCATTTGCAACTTAAAAGTGTATTAAAAATATAATGCAACCAAATCGCTATGCAGCGGTGACAAAACCATCAAGCACGCGCTTTTGACCTGCCTTGTCGAAATCGATGGTGAGCTTGTTGCCTTCGATCGTGCGGATGTTGCCGTTTCCGAATTTCTGGTGGAACACGCGGTCCCCAACCGAGAACGCCGAAGGCGTGTCGGCGACCGACCGGGCGACAAGCTCGCCTTCGATCGTGCGCGCCTTGACCGAGCCGCGACCTGCGCCGAAGCCTGAATCCGGTTCGCCATAGCCGATACGCTCGACTTGATGGCCCGAGCGGGAACCCCAGTTGCGGTCGGTTGCCTCGGTGCGGTTCTTCTGCGCGCGCTGCCAACCGGGTGTCGCATAGGTGTTGGAAAAGGACCCGGCGTCGTCGAAACGCGATGCGCCGTAGGGATTTCGCCTACCGCCGAACCCGCCATTATGGTCGATGCCGTATCCGCCATAGGTATTGCCGGCCTCGGCGATCTCGATATGCGCTTCTGGCAGTTCTTCGAGGAAGCGGGAGGGGATCGTCGTCTGCCACAGGCCGTGGATGCGACGGTTCGACGTGAACCACAAATGCAGGTTCTTCTTGGCGCGCGTCAGCCCGACATAGGCGAGGCGGCGCTCTTCCTCCAACCCCGAACGCCCGCCTTCGTCGAGTGCGCGCTGATGCGGGAAAAGCCCTTCCTCCCAGCCGGGCAGGAAGACCGTGTCGAACTCAAGCCCCTTGGCCGAATGGAGCGTCATGATGGAAACGGCGTCCATCTCTTCCTTCTGCTCGGAATCCATGACAAGCGCGACATGTTCGAGGAACGAGCGCAGCGACTCGTAGTCCTCCATCGAGCGGATCAGTTCTTTCAAATTGTCGAGCCGTCCGGGCGCTTCGGCCGAACGGTCGTTCTTCCACATGTCGGTGTAGCCGCTTTCCTCGAAGATCATTTCCGCGAGTTCGGTATGCGGCATCGTCTCAAGCGCGGCCTGCCAGCGGGCGAAATTCGCCGCGACCTCGCGCAAGCTCGCGCGGGGCTTGGGCTTCAGTTCGTCGCTTTCGGCAAGCTTTGCGGCCGCTTCGAGCATGGGAATACGCAGGGCGCGCGCGGTATCGTGAACGAGGCGAACCGTCGTTTCGCCAAGCCCACGCTTCGGCACGTTGACGATGCGCTCGAAGGCGAGATCGTCGGCCGGCTGCGCGACCACGCGGAAATAGGCCATCGCATCGCGGATTTCCTGGCGCTCGTAAAAGCGCGGCCCGCCGATGACGCGGTAGTTCAGGCCGAGCGTGACGAAACGATCTTCGAATTCGCGCATCTGAAACGAAGCACGCACGAGGATCGCCATGTCATTGAGGTTTGTGCCCTTGCGCTGGGTCGCCTCTATCTCCTCGCCGACCGCGCGGGCCTCCTCTTCCGAATCCCAAGCCGCATGGACCATGACGCGCTTATCGTCCGGGTCCGGCTGGTCGGTGAAAAGCGTCTTGCCGAGCCGGCCCTCATTATGCGCGATCAGATGCGAGGCAGCGCCCAGAATATGCGCGGTCGAGCGATAGTTGCGCTCAAGACGGATGACGGCTGCGCCCGGAAAGTCCTTTTCGAAACGCAGGATGTTGTCGACCTCGGCACCGCGCCAGCCATAGATCGACTGATCGTCGTCGCCTACGCAGCATATGTTTACGCTCGCGGCCGAGCGCTCGCTTCGCTCGCTGGCCTGCGCGGGCGCGTCCGAAAAGTCGGGCGGCAGCCGGTCGGCTGCTCGGCCTTCGGCCGGATGGTCAGCCTTGGTTCCAGGCCGCTGAGCCAAAAGGCGCAGCCACATATATTGCGCGGTGTTGGTGTCCTGATACTCGTCGACGAGGATGTATTTGAAGCGCCGGTGATATTCGGCCAGCACATCCGGGTGGCCCTTGAAGATGCGGATCGGATGGCACAGGAGATCGCCGAAATCGCAGGCGTTCAGCGTCTGGAGCCGGTCCTGATAGGCCGTGTAAAGCTCGCGGCCCTTGCCGTTCGCGAAGGCGCGGGCGTCGCCTTCGGGAATTTCCTTCGGGCCGAGGCCCTTATTCTTCCACCCGTCGATCATCTGCGCGAACTGGCGCGCCGGCCAGCGCTTGTCGTCCAGCCCCTCGGCCTGGATCAACTGCTTGATCAGGCGGATAACGTCGTCGGTGTCGAGGATCGTGAAGCCCGATTTCAGGCCAGCGAGTTCGGCGTGCTTGCGCAGGATCTTCACGCCGATCGAGTGGAACGTGCCAAGCCATGGCATGCCTTCCACGGCCTCGCCGACGAGAACGCCGACACGCGTCTTCATCTCGCGCGCTGCCTTGTTGGTGAAGGTGACGGCGAGAATTTGCGACGGGAATGCAAGCCCGGAAGACAGGATATGCGCGATGCGCGTGGTCAGAACGCGCGTCTTGCCCGTACCCGCGCCGGCCAGCACGAGAACCGGACCCTCGGTTGTCTCCACGGCGCGGCGCTGTTCGGGGTTTAGGCCGCTCAGATAATCGACAGGCGGCGCGGAAGGCCGACGGGCCGCCATCGCGCGTGCGGCGATGCCCCCTTGCCCGTGCTGGGGCGCGGGCGTGGAAGATGGGCGGCGGGGACCGTCGTCCTCGTCGAAGAAGGGAATATCGTCTGGAAATCCGGACATGATGGCAGCAATGTAGTGATTCGGGACCGAAAGACCAGAACGCGAACATTTCAAAGCGTCAGGGCGCGGCGATGTAGAGGCTTGGCAAGGAGCCATAATGTAGCCTATCGGGAACGCCGATTGGCCTATCGCGAGTGGACATGGAAAACAGCGGCACTGCCGAGCGTAACGACGACGATTCGTCCGGCTCGCGAAAATTCGACATCCGCCGATGGAGCTGGCGACGGCGCATCCTCGCGGCAGCGGCAGCGCTGTTCGTTCTTGGCTGCGTGGTCGTCGCAGGCGTGATGGCATGGGCCTTGCGCGACGTTCCATGGGACGAGATCGCAGACGGCACCATTGCGCCGGTCGTCGTTCTTGAAAGTGCGGACGGCACGCCGCTCGTTCAGGAAGGTCCGTATCAGGGCGCGTACACGCCGCTCGATGCGTTTCCGCAGCATCTGATCGATGCGGTTTTGAGCATAGAGGACCGGCGTTTCTACCAGCATTGGGGCATCGACTGGCGCGGCATCGCGCGCGCATTCGTGCGCAATCTCGATGCGGGCGAGGTGGTGCAGGGCGGCTCGACGATCACCCAGCAGCTCATCAAGATTTCGTATCTGGAGCGCGACCGGACCTACAGGCGCAAGATTCAGGAACTCGTCATCGCGCTCTGGCTCGAACGGCGTCTCGGCAAGGACGAAGTCCTGACGCGCTATTTGAACAATATCTATCTTGGCGCAGGTGCGACAGGCGTGCCGGCGGCTGCGCGGATTTACTACGACAAGGAACCGGGCGAACTCGATCTGGCCGAATCCGCGACGATCGCCGGGCTGATCATCGCTCCGTCCGTGCTGAACCCGATCGCAAACGCCGACCGGGCGGAAGAGCGGGCGCGCGTCGTCCTCGACGCGATGGCGGCCAACGGCAAGATCACAGAGGAAGAAGCCCAAGCGGCGAAAGACGCTTACGCGCAGTTGCAGCCGAGCCGGCCGGCCGCACGCTCGGGAAGCTGGTTCGCCGACTGGGCGATGCGCGAGGCGCGCGAGATTGCCGCCGACTATCGCGGCACGATCACCGTCTCGACGACGATCGAACCGCAATTGCAGGCCGTCGCGGACCGAGTCGTGCGCGAGGTGCTGGACGGGGCAGGCGAACGGGCGGAGGGCCTGCAGGCCGCGCTCGTGGCGCTCGGCCCAGATGGAGCCGTTCTGGCGATGGTCGGTGGCCGCGACTATCGCCAGAACAGCTTCAACCGGGCGGTCGATGCGCGCCGTCAACCCGGCTCGACCTTCAAGACCTTCGTTCTCTTCGCGGCGCTTCAGGCGGGCATTGATCCCCGCGCGCTGGTGCCGGACGAGCCGATCACCATCAACGGATGGACGCCGGAGAATTTCGGCGGTCGCTATTACGGTCTGGTGCCGATCTACGAGGCGTTCGTGCGTTCGCTCAACGCGGCAACGGTCGTGCTTGCGCAGGAAGTCGGCCTCACCCACGTCGCCGCAGCGGCGCATGATCTGGGCATCGACGCGGAACTGACCGAAACGCCCGCGCTGGCGCTCGGCGCATCCGAGGTCACGCTTCTGGACCTGACGGGCGCGTATGCTTCGATCCTTGCCGGCGTCGCACCGGTGGAGCCTTGGGGTATCGACGGATTTCGCGCCGCAGAGACGGGCCAGGCATTTCGTATAGGTCAGACGCGGCAGCCGGACATCGACATCTCGCCGTTTCAGGACGAGATGATCCGCCTCTTGAGCATGGTGGTGGAGCAGGGGACCGGGCAGGCCGCGCGGATCGACGGATTTGCCGCCGGCAAGACCGGAACCAGTCAGAACTACCGTGACGCGCTTTTCGTCGGGTTTACTCAAAATCTCGTCGTCGGCGTCTGGGTTGGCAATGACGACGACACGCCGATGCAGGGCGTGACGGGCGGTTCGCTGCCGGCCGAAATCTGGAAGGCCTTTATCGAGGGAACCACGATGGACGCGCTGGCGCGTTCGGACAGCGACACTGAGGCCGGAACCGTCGCGCAGGCATGCAACGTGCAGGCTTGCGCGCAAGCCTATCGCTCATTTCGCGCGTCCGATTGTAGCTATCAACCCTATGGCGGCGCCCGGCAATTGTGCGAGCGTTGATCGTCAGCCTTTGCGCTTGATGCCGATCGAGCGGCCGGCGCGCTCCGGCTTCGGCAGGGCGGCGTGGGCGGAGCGCATGCCTTTGAGATTCGTCAGAATATCGTCCGGAAAAAGCGCGACCTTGGGGCCGGTCATGTCGACATGAAGCGTCAGTGATTCCGATGTCGCGGCCAGCCAGCCGTCGACATGATGCAGTTCCTGAAAATAGTGGAACCGTTTTTCGTCGAAATCGAGAAGGTGGAACGTGGCGTTCACCTGATGACTTAGATGCAGTTCGCGCACGTAACAGACGTGGACTTCGGCCGTATAGGTCGTCAGCTTGCGCTCTTCAGCATAGCGCGGACCCATGCCCAGCATCTCGAACGCCTCGTCGGCCGCCCGGTCGAACAGGACGTTGTAGTAGGCCATGTTGAGATGGCCGTTATAGTCGATCCAATCCTTTTCGATTTCCATGGTTCGGGACACGAGCGGGGCCGGTATCGACATTCTGCTTCTCTCCTTTGATACGCATGCTTCCCATCGAAAGCGTTTTGCAGGTTGGCTGGATAGCGTTACAGAATCGGGAAGCAGTGGTCCACATTGACCGGAGGAACGAGATGGCGCTGGCGGAACTGATCGATATCGAACGCAACGAAACCGGGATCGAAGTCACCGTCGCAAAGCTTGCCGCGCGCTTCGGGGATCGTTTCCAGACCGGCGAGGCCATTCGCCGGCAGCACTCGCACACGACGAGCTACATTCCCTCCCAGCTTCCCGACGGCGTCTTTTTCGCCGAGAATGAAGCGGAGGTGCAGGAGGCCGTGCGACTTTGCGCGGCCAATCGCGTGCCGATCATCGCGTTCGGCACGGGCACGTCGCTCGAAGGGCATGTCAACGCGCCGGGCGGCGGCATCTCGCTCGACCTGTCGCGCATGAATCGCATTGTCGCGGTCCACGCCGAAGATCTGGACTGCGTGATCGAACCGGGCGTAACGCGTGAAGACCTCAACGCCTATCTGCGCGACACAGGCCTTTTCTTTCCGATCGATCCGGGCGCGAATGCGAGCCTTGGCGGCATGGCGTCGACGCGCGCGTCGGGAACCAACGCCGTGCGCTATGGTACGATGCGCGACAATGTGATTTCGCTGCGTGCGGTGATGGCGGATGGGCGCGTGATGCAGACTGCGCGGCGCGCGCGGAAATCGTCTGCCGGATATGACCTGACGCGGCTTTTGATCGGCGCGGAAGGCACGCTCGGCATCATCACCGAACTCAATTTGAAGCTTTACGGCATCCCGCAGGCGGTCTCCGGCGGGGTCTGCCAGTTTCCGAGCATCGAGGCGGCGTGCCAGGCGGTCATCGCGACGATCCAGATGGGCATTCCGGTCGCGCGCATCGAACTGGTCAATGCGCTCGGCATGCGCTCTCTCAACGCCTATTCGCAACTGGACTACGCGGAAAGCCCGTGCCTTTTCCTCGAATTTCACGGCTCGGAGAACGGCGTGGCCGAACAGGCGCAAAGCTTCGGCGAAATCGCCGACGAGTTCGGCGGTGGGCCGTTTTTATGGACCAACGTCGCCGAGGAACGAGCAAAACTGTGGAAGGCGCGGCACAACGCCTATTGGGCCGGGATGGCGCTTCGTCCGGGCGCTAACGCGCTCATCACCGATGTCTGCGTTCCGATCTCGCGCCTTGCCGACTGCATCACCGAGACGGAGGCGGACATCGCGGCGAACGGCTTCGTCGCGCCGATAGTCGGCCATGTCGGCGACGGCAATTTTCACGTTCAGATCATGATCGATACGGACGACCGCGACGAGGTCGAACGTGCCGAATCCTTCGTCGGCCGGCTCAACATGCGCGCGATCGGCATGGACGGCACATGCACCGGCGAGCATGGCGTCGGGCAGGGCAAGATTGGCTATCTTGAGAAGGAACACGGGGCAGGGCTCGACTATATGCGCGCGATCAAGGCGGCGCTCGACCCGAACAACATCATGAATCCGGGGAAAATCCTCCCTCCCGCGCATTCGTGAAGCAGCGTTTCGATTTGCCCCTGTATCGATCTGCGCCGACAGGGTAATCCTACCCGTCAAATGCACGATTCATGATCTGGAGCTGATCGCTGGCACGTCTGTTCGTCTTCATCGGCGGCTTGTTGGTCCTGGCGCTATCGGTGGCGCTGGTGGCCCCGTATTTCATCGACTGGACCTCCTATCGTGCCGATTTCGAGCGCGAGGCCAGCCGGATATTGGGGCGCGAGGTCACGGTGGAGGGGGCGGCCAGCGCCCGGCTTTTGCCGTTTCCATCGGTCACGTTCGCTGATGTGACCGTCGCCGGAGGTCCCGATGGCGCGCCTGCCGTCCATGTCGACACGTTCGGGATGGACGCCGAATTGGCACCCTTCCTGCGCGGCGAAATCCTGATCTTCGACATGCGGCTCGAACGGCCGGTGATGACAATCGCGCTCGACGCCAACGGGCATATTGACTGGCCCGCAAGGGACGATAGCGGGTTTCCTGGCGGACAGGTTACGCTGGAAAACATCTCGGTCGCCGATGGCGAAGTTCGGCTTTTGCACGGGCTGAGCGGGCGCGAGCACCGCATTTCCGATATAGACGCGCGTGTTTCGGCGCAGACGCTGGCCGGGCCTTGGCGGCTCGACGGAACCGGATCGATCGACGGTGTCGCGACGTCGCTGGCGATTTCGACCGGGACTTACACGGATGGCTCGATGCGCGTTCGCGTGCGTGCTTCACCTTCCGGCTCGCTGTTTCAGGTGGAAACGGATGGAGCGGTGACCGTTTCGGGTGAAAAAGCCGTTTATTCGGGCCAGTTCCGCTCGGAACTCGCGGCAGCCGAAAGCGGGAACGGGCAGGGCCAGCAATCACCCGGTCACCGGGTCTCCGGGCAATTCGAGATGGACGCCGACAGGCTCGAAATTTCCGAGTTCACCTACCAGACCGGGCCGGCTGAAGACCCGTATGTCGCAAGTGGGCACGGTTCGCTCGATTTCGGTGCCGAGCCGCGCTTTCTCGTCGTAGCGGACGGTGCGCAGATTCGCCTCGATGAGGCGGACGAGGCGGGAACCGCAAGTTTTGAAACGCGGCTGGCGACGGTCGAGCGCGTTCTGGGCGCCTTGCCGAGGCCGACGATACCGGGAACCGTGGAGGTGAACCTTCCAGCGCTCGTCGCTGGCGACACGATGATCCGCGATTTACGGCTGAACGCCGAGCCTGCCGATACGGGATGGCAGGTCAACGATCTGCGCGCGACATTGCCGGGCCGTTCGACCATCGAGGCGAGGGGCAGTCTCGTCACGCAGGGCGAACTGGGCTTCAGCGGCGAATTGCTTCTCGCGGTCAACCAGCCTTCGGGCTTCGCTGCGTGGCTGGCCCGCGACGTGGACGACACCGTGCGCCGCCTGCCGCCCGGCGGGTTCAGCGCCAACGTCGCTTTATCGCGCGAGCGCCAGTCCTTCCGCGAACTTGAACTGGCGCTTGGCGGGGCCGTTTTCCGGGGCGAGATCGACAGCGCCACGCCGGCCGACATGCGTCCGTCGCTGCGCGTTGCGCTCGATGGAGATCGGCTCGATCTTCCGGCCATGCAGGCCTTCGCATCTTTGTTCGTCGACCGTGAGGGCGCAGCGCGGCTGGAAGAGCGAGACGTCGACATCGATCTCAAGGCCGGACCGGTGGAGTTCGACGGGCTTGTCGCCGGCACGCTCGACACGGCTGTGCGTCTTCGCGACGGCCAGGTCGAGGTGGACAGGCTCGCGATCACCGACCTTGCGGGCGCGAATGTCAGCGCCACGGCTTCGCTTCGCGGCCTTGGAAGCGAGCCGTCCGGCCATATCGATGCGTCGGTGATCGCGGTAGATCTTGCACCGCTCGTTGCCGACCTGTCGCGCCGACTACCGCAAAGCGTAATCCTTGCTGGACTTGCCGAGCGCGCCGATCTTTATCCGGGCCTCCTCGAAGATACCCGGATCGATGTCGTTGCAAGTGCGCTGCCGGGCGAGGGCGGCACCTTTACCGCCGAAGGCGAATTCGGCGGATCGACGTTTCAGGCAAATCTCACCACGCCGCGCACGAACCGCCTTTTGACCGAACTGCCTATCGAGGCGAATGTTTCGCTGCGCAACGACGAGCCGGCGGCGCTCTATGCCCTTGCCGGCCTGCCGGGGCTGCCGCTCGGCTTTGTCGGTCCGGCCGAAGTGACTGCCCGCGTTTCCGGTGAATTGTACCGCGAGGCGGCAACCAGCCTTCGCCTGCGCGGGGACGGTCTGGACGCGCTTTTCGACGGGACCGTGCGGCTTGGTCCAAAGGGACCGGAGCTTGTCGGTTCGACGGCGCTTGTCGCGGACGATCTCTCCGGGTGGCTGGCAACGGCCGGAGTGTCCCTGCCGGCAATGACGGCGGGGCTGCCGCTCGATCTTCGCGCAGGGTTCGATTTTCAGGACGGGCTGACCGTCCTTTCCGGCCTTGGCGGATCGGCGCTCGATCAGGCGGTGAACGGCGATCTCAATGTCGAAATGCGGGATGGGCGTCCTCATGTTTCGGGATCGCTCGATGTACCGGAGATCGATCTCGATTGGCTGGCGTCGCTCGTTCTTGGTGAGGATGCGACCGCAGATGCCGAGCACCCATTCGCCGCCAGCGCGAGCGATCTCTTCGCGGCCAACATCTCATTGTCCGCATTGCGCGCAACCATCGGCCCCGAGGTGCTGCGGGACGTGAACGGGGAAATTCGCTACGGCAGCGACGGCCTTCGCCTCAACGATATGACGGCACAGTTTGCAGGCGGTGCGTTACGTGGTTTTGCCGAGCTTTCGAACAATGGCGGGACGGGACTTTTGTCCGCGCAGTTCTCGCTCTCGGATGCATCGCTTGCCGATGCACTCGGCCAGCCGGCCCTCGATGGGCGCTTCGATTTTTCGAGCGTCGTTGCGGCGAGCGGGCGAACGCTGGGTTCGATGGCAAACGCGCTTTCGGGCACGGCGAGCCTGACCGTTCCGCAAATCACCGTCGAGGGGCTGGACGGCGGCGCATTTCCAGCCCTGATCGCCGAGGCAGACCGGATCGGCCGCGATATCGACGAGGCGCGCACCGCCGGGTTCGCTCCAGACATCATCTCGCAAGGCCGGTTCGAAGCCACGCCGGGGCAGGTCGCGCTGTCGATTGCAGGCGGCCAGTTGCGCGCGCCGCCGATCAGCCTGTCCGGCGCGGATGCCGATCTGACCGTTGATTTGCGCGCCGACCTTTCAGAAGGTCGCGTCTTTGTCGATGCCCTGATGGCTTATGATGCGGGTAACGAGGAACTCGTCGGTTCGTCGCCGTCCGTGCGCATTCTGCTCGATGGTCCGCCGAGCAATCCGAGCGTGCGTTTCGATACGCAGCCGCTCGCCCAGTTTCTGATCCAGCGCGCGCTGGAAATCGAACAGGCGCGTGTCGAGGCGATGCAGGCGGGGCTGCTCGAAGGGCAAAGGCTGCGCCGGGAAAATCGCTACTATGCGGCGCTGGAGAGCGCACGCCTGCAACGCATCGAGGAGCGCCGCCGCGAGGAAGCGGAGGCCTGGCTGCGGGCCGAAGCTGCCCGCAACGCGCGGGAGGCTGCAGAGGCCGAGGAAGCGCGCCGGGCGGCCGAGGATGAACGGCAAAGGGCTGAGGAGGCTGCCCGGCCAAATACCGACAGG
This sequence comes from Aliihoeflea sp. PC F10.4, assembly GCF_054612275.1. Lineage (NCBI taxonomy): Bacteria > Pseudomonadati > Pseudomonadota > Alphaproteobacteria > Hyphomicrobiales > Phyllobacteriaceae > Aliihoeflea > Aliihoeflea sp. PC F10.4. The sequence goes on from NZ_JBTSWH010000001.1 coordinate 766,649, forward strand.
CTGCGGTTCGACGTCGAGGAGTTTTTGCGCCAGAACGAAACTCTGGAGAGTATCGAGCAACCCACACCCGAAGTGCCGCCTTCCGACCCCTTCCAGCCCGGCAACCTTACCATCGAAGGGCTGCTCGGCAATGACGCGCCGCCTTTCCAGATGCAGCCGTGATGTTCAGGCAGAATGACGCTTCAAGTCGTCGAGCACGAAAAGCCGCAGGGCCGATGACAGGTTCGTTCGCCGGTCGCGCGCCTCGTCGACGATAGATACCAGCGCCGCAAAGGACAGCGAGCGTTCAGCAGCAATCCGGTTCAGTTCCTCAAAGAATGCGTCTTCGAGCGAAATGCTGGTGCTGTGGCCGCGTATCGACAAGGAGCGTTTGGTGACGCCGCTCATTTTTCGTCGTCACGGTCGAGACGATGCGCGTCGAGACGCGATGCGCGTGATTCAGCCTCGCGCCGCTCCAGTTCCTTTTCAAGCCTGGTGCGGCCGTGGCGGCGTCGGTTTTCGTCAGCGCGTGTTTCATCATCCTTCCGCTTCATGCGCTTGCGCGCCATGCGAAGGTTGACGATTTCACCCATTCCGGGGCCGTTACTTCTTGCGGAAGGAATCGAGGGAGACGACCTGTGCGCCGGTATTGTCGGGCGTCTTTTCGCCCGCGGCCTCGTCGTCTTTGGACGCGAGTTCGATCTTCTCGGTCTTTTTCGCAGCCGTTTTTTTTGCGGGCGCGGGGACCGGCTTCAAATCTGTCACGGTTTCGACCGGCAGATCGGTTGCCTCTTCGGCCTCGTCTTCCTCGGCTCGAACGTCGAATTCCAGCTCGAAATTGACCGACGGATCGTAAAAGCCGCGCACCGCCGAGAACGGGATTTCAAGCTTTTCCGGCACGTCGGCGAAAGACAGGCCGACCTCGAAGCCGCTGTCGGTCACCTTCAGATCCCAATACTGGAACTGGACCACGATGGTCATCTGGTCCGGATAGCGTTCGCGAAGGCGGCTGGAAATGCGCACGCCGGGAGCGCGCGTGTGGAAGGTGATGAAGAAATGATGGTTTCCCGGCAGGCCCGTCTTCGAAACTTCGCTGAGTACCTTGCGCATGACGCCGCGCAGGGCTTCCTGCGCCAGAATGTCGTAGCGGATGAGGTCTTCGGCCATTGTTCGACTGCGTGTCCTGAATCGTTTCGCTCATGGTGTAGTCAAGCTTGATGCGGACGTAAACCGGATTCAGCTTCGATGTGCGGCATCAGCGATCATATGCTGGACAAATGCGACACGGCCCGCAACGTCGGTGCGCGGCAGTTCGACGGTCTCGTAGCCCAGTTCGCGATACGCTGCGGCAATGCACGCACATGTTCGCAACGCCTCGTCTGGGGATTGGTCCCGCTGTGCGTCGGTCGCGTAAATCTGCGGCCAATGCGGGGCAAGGAAGACGATGCGGTTGTAGCGGCGATGCCTTGCCGCATCCATCAGGTGAGACGGGATGTCTTCTCCCATCAGACGCAAATAGCCGATGAGATCGGGCAGGCCCCGGTCGAAAAACACCGGACCTGTCAGAATTCTTGCCTCTTCGAAATTCGTGAGGTCGCGCTCAAGCATAAGTTCGGCAAAGTGAACCGGGTTTTCGCCGCGCGGAGGAAAGCCTGCCGCCTGGCGGTCCCGGATGACTGCGCGGCCTGCCTCGGGCATGACATGAAAGCCGCTCGGCCCGAGAGCCTCGGCCAACGTGGTCTTGCCTGAGCCGGGACCACCGGTCAGAACGAAAAAACGATTCACGGAAAGCATTTATCTGTCTTTCTGAAGAAACGGATTCAAAGCCGCGCAGGCGCAGCTTGCGCGCAAAAGGGGCGTGCGATCGGGAAAGAAGTCGGGAGGGGAGAAAGTGGAGGTTTCTGTTGCCAGGTACCTCCGAACCCCGCCTAGAAGTGCGAACCCCTAGGGCTTAATTTGAAGCGATCGCACAGCTTACGCTGCGAGACGTGCTTCCGCATAGTTGTCGTTTGCAACTACTATTGTAGCCCGATGACGGTGGTACCATGCCGGGTACAGCGTACTGTCTTTCAACGTCCGTCGATCCCATTTCACCCCCATCAGCAGCCCGCCGAAGGCGGAGCCCCTTGCGGGTTCCTGGTGGAGGTGGCGGTTTCGAAACCGCGTCCGGTCCATCTATTGCACAGTCGGTTTAGCACCATAGCCGCCACAAGGACGGCAATTCACAGATAGGTTTTTCCTTATCCCTTGGCAAGCCTTCAGCCGGCTTGACAGAAACGCGCGACGCGGTCAGTCAGCGAAAGGGGGCGGTCGTTACAGGGAGGGATGATGGACGATCATCTCGCTGATATCCGTCGCTACGATCCGACGGCGGACGCCGAAGCCGTCGAGAGGATCATCAAATATCTCGGTGTCGCGCTTAAAAACCCGCGCTCTGTTCACATCGATCCGCACGAAGAAAAGCAGGCCGTTCGCGTGCGCGAAAAATGGTGCGCAAAAAAGCTTGGCTGCGCAGACGCAGATAAAGCCGGCATGGCCATCGACATGGCCGCGCTCGCGATGGCGGCCGACACGGACAAGCGCCGCGTGACGTTCTACTATCTGGTTGCCAAACAACTCGGCCGGCTGGAGGCTCTGAACTGATATTGTCCTTGCTCGTTCCACAATTTGTGCACAGCTTGTAGGGGCTTTTGCACAGGCATAAAGTGGATAGCGTGAAGAACGATTGCCGCCTTGCCGTGAGATTTCGCTCGCGCATTGGTGTGACATGACAGAATCGGGTATCGGCTGATGAAAGAGCCGGAGAGATCGATGCTGCAGCGAGTGGATACGCCCGAAAACCATGTCGACCGGCAATATCTCGACCTGCTTCGCCACGTACTCGAAAACGGCGTGGATCGGGGTGACCGCACCGGGACCGGAACGCGCGGCGTCTTCGGTCACCAGATGCGGTTCGATCTGGAGGGCGGCTTTCCGGTCCTGACGACCAAGAAGTTGCATCTGAAATCGATCATCCACGAGCTTTTGTGGTTCGTCGCGGGTGACACGAACGTCCGGTATCTCAATGAGAACGGCGTTACGATCTGGGACGAGTGGGCGGATGAGAACGGAGAACTCGGCCCGGTTTACGGTAAGCAATGGCGATCCTGGCCGAAGCCCGACGGCGGATCGATCGACCAGCTCGACAATCTGGTCAATCAGATCAAGACCAATCCGAACTCGCGCCGCCTCATCGTGTCGGCCTGGAACCCGGCCGAAGTCGACCAGATGGCGCTGCCGCCCTGCCATTGCATGTTCCAGTTCCATGTCGCGAACGGGCGGCTTTCGTGCCAACTCTACCAGCGCTCGGCTGACATTTTCCTTGGCGTGCCGTTCAACATCGCGTCCTACGCGCTTTTGACCATGATGATCGCGCAGGTGACCGGGCTGAAGGCCGGCGATTTCATCCACACGCTGGGTGACGCGCATCTTTACTCGAACCATTTTAATCAGGCGCATGAGCAATTGACCCGCAAGGCGCATGCCCTGCCAGTGATGCATCTGAACCCGGACGTGACGAGCCTTTACGATTTCCGGTTCGAGGATTTCCGGCTGGAAGGATATGTCGCCGAGCCGTCCATCAAGGCTCCGATCGCAGTTTGATGCAGGACAGAACGCATCCGCCGATCGGCATCTATGTCGCGATATCGCAAAACGGCGTCATCGGCCGCGATGGCGATCTTCCGTGGCGGCTCTCCACGGATTTGAAGCGGTTCAAAGCGCTGACGCTCGGCAAGCCGATCGTGATGGGACGCAAGACGTGGGAAAGCTTTCCCAAGCGCCCATTACCGGGCCGAACCAATATCGTGATCACGCGGCGCGATGATTTCGACGCTGACGGTGCCGTGCGGGCCGCCTCGCTGCAAGACGCGCTGTCATTCGCGGCGAGCGAAAGCCCGGATGAAATCTGCGTGATCGGCGGCGGGCAGATTTTCGCGGAAACGATGGCGTTCGCAGATGTTCTCCATGTGACTCATATCCTCGCGAACATCGAAGGTGACACCTTCTTTCCCCCGATAAATCCCGAGGTCTGGGAAGAGGGGGCTTGCGAAGACGTTCCGGCCGGGGAACGGGATTCACATGCGACAAGGTATGTCGTTTACAGTCGCAGGTCCGCGACCATCGGACGCTGAAAGCCGATATCGCAAAGCCTTGCGTTGAAACGGCTAGATTACACCCCTATAACGCTTTGTAACGTTGGTTAGCGTCGGAGGTTCCGCCGCAACGTTGACAATTCCAGAACAAGAGGAAGTTCATGCCCTGGAACAATCAAAGTGGCGGCAATGGCGGCCCGTGGGGCGGCGGCGGCAATAATGGCGGCGGTGGCGGTCCATGGGGTAATGGCCCGCGTGGTCCGAACAACGGCCCGCAAGGTACGCCGCCGGATCTCGAAGACATTATCCGGCGCGGACAGGATCGCCTGAAGCAGGCGTTTCCCGGTGGCGGTGGCGGCGGTGTGAGCCCGGCCATGATCGGCATTGGCGTCGTTGCGCTTGGGGCGCTTTGGCTGTTTCAGTCGATCTACACCGTGCAGCCAGACGAACTGGCGGTCGAGCTCAGATTCGGCAAGCCCAAGGCCGAGATTTCCGAGCCGGGCCTGCATTTCCACTGGTGGCCGGTCGAAACCGTCGAAAAGGCAACCGTTGCCGAACAACTGATCCAGATCGGCGAGCCGCGTTCCGGTGGCTCCTCGACCGGACTGATGCTTTCGGGTGACCAGAATATCGTCGATGTCAGGTTCTCGGTTGCCTATCAGGTCGCCGATCCGGCCCAGTATCTGTTCAACGTCGCCGCGCCGGACGACATGCTGCGGCAGGTGGCCGAAAGCGCGATGCGCGAGGTTGTCGGCCGACGGCCCGCCCAGGACATTTTCCGCGACGATCGCCAGGGCATCGCCGAAGAAGTTCGCGAGATCATGGATTCGTCCGTAAGCGATTACGGTGCCGGCATCGCCATCAACGCGATTTCAATCGAAGACGCAGCGCCGCCGCGTGAAGTGGCCGACGCTTTCGAGGAAGTTCAGCGTGCCGAGCAGGACGAAGACCGCTTCGTCGAGGAATCGAACCAGTATTCCAACCAGCAACTCGGTGCCGCACGAGGCGAGGCCGCGCAGGTTCGTGAAGAAGCGGCCGCCTATCAGAACCGTGTCGTGCAGGAAGCACGAGGCGAGGCGCAGCGCTTCGTGTCCGTCTATGACGAATACGCCAAGGCGCCCGACGTGACGCGTTCGCGTCTCTTCATCGAAACGATGGAAGGCGTGTTGCGCACGTCCAACAAGGTGATCGTGGAGCAGGGCACCAACGGTGCGCAGGGCGTCGTTCCCTATCTGCCGCTGCCCGAACTCGACGCGCGCCGCAATTCGACCACCGCATCGACCCAGGGAGGGGCTAACTGATGGCCAATCGTCTTCCAATCATCGCCATCGTCGTTCTGGCGCTTCTCATTCTCGCCTGGTCCTCGTTCTTCGTGGTCAACGAGCGCCAGCAGGCAATCGTGCTGCGCTTCGGTGAGATCGTCGACGTGAAGACCGAGCCGGGCCTCTACTTCAAGCTGCCCTTCGGCTTTGCCGAGGCCGACAACGTGCAGTTTATCGAAGATCGCGTCATGCGCTTCGACCTAGACGACATTCGCGTTCAGGTTTCGGGCGGCCGTTTCTACGAGGTCGACGCCTTCATCGCCTACCGTATCGCCGATGCGCGGCGCTTCCGCCAGGCGGTGTCGGGCAGCGTTCCGCTTGCCGAACAGCGGCTTCGTACCCGTCTCGACGCATCGCTGCGCCGGGTCTACGGTCTGCGTGGCTTCGAAGCGGCGCTTTCGGACGAGCGTTCCTCGATGATGCGCGAAGTGCGCGACCAGCTTCGTCCAGACGCGACGTCGCTCGGCCTCGAGATCACCGATGTACGCATTCGCCGTACGGATTTGACCGCCGAAGTTTCGCAGCAGACCTATGAGCGCATGCGCGCAGAACGTCTGGCCGAGGCGGAGCGTCTGCGTGCCCGTGGCCGTGAGGCTGCCCAGCGCATCCGTGCTCGCGCCGACCGCGAGGTGGTCGAAATCGTCGCCGATGCGCGCCGCGAATCGGAAATCCTGCGAGGCGAGGGTGAAGCCGAGCGTAACTCGATCTTCGCCGAAGCCTTCACGCGCGATCCGGAGTTCTTCGAGTTCTATCGCTCGATGACCGCCTATACGAACGCGCTGAACGGTGACGCGACGACCATGGTGCTGTCGCCGGATTCGGAGTTCTTCCGCTTCTTCGGTAGCGCGGCAGGTCGCGTCCCGCAGGTGCAGAACCCGGCCCAGCCGCAGCCGACGCCTCCGGCGGCCGGCGCAAACCTGACGACCGGCGCGACGCAGCCTTGAGGTTGTTGTAGTGTCGGAGTTCCTGACGGCCCTCGGTCTCGTTCTCGTGATCGAGGGCTTTCTTTATGGCGGCATGCCAGCCTTCGCCAAACGCATGGCTTCACAAATAATCGAGCTTCCGGAGAGCACCTTGCGCTTCGCCGGTCTCATTGCGATGGTGGCCGGTGTCGGCCTCGTCTGGTTCGTGAAGGGCTGACCAAGGCCGCAAACGCGCCGCAATTGGCCGGATCAATGCGCAGCACAACGCGCTCTGGGAGAAACTGCCTGATGACCATCAAAATCTCGATCCGCCGCAAACTTGCCGTTGGCGTATCCATCGCGGCGCTTGGATTGACGGGGCTTGCCACGCCCGGAACGCAGGCTTTCGCACAGGCCCAGCCGGAAGCCGGCAGCGCGCAGCCGCGCCAGCAGGGACCGGCCTCGGTTGCCGATCTCGCCGAAGGGTTGCTCGACGCCGTCGTCAACATCTCGACCTCGCAAAGCGCGCCTGCCGCGCGTCGCGGACAGCGCAACGTGCCGGTGCCGCAACTGCCAGAGGGGTCGCCGTTCCAGGAATTCTTCGACGAGTTCTTCAATCAGCAGCAGGAAGGCGGACCGTCGGCCCGGCCGATGCAGTCGCTCGGCTCCGGTTTCGTCATCGACGCGGTTGAAGGCATCGTCATCACCAACAATCACGTGATCGCGGATGCGGACCAGATCGAGGTTAATTTCGCCGATGGCGGGACCCTCTCGGCCGAATTGATCGGCGCGGACCCGGAAACCGATCTGGCAGTGCTTAAGATCGATCCCGATGCCCGTGAACTGACAGCGGTCGAATTCGGCGATTCGCAGGAAATCCGGATCGGCGACTGGGTCATGGCGGTCGGCAATCCATTCGGCCTTGGCGGATCGGTGACGATCGGCATCGTCTCGGCGCGCGGCCGCGACATCAATGCGGGCCGCTATGACGATTTCATCCAGACGGATGCCGCGATCAACCGAGGCAATTCGGGCGGCCCGCTCTTCGATATGTACGGCAAGGTCATCGGCATCAACACGGCGATCATATCGCCGTCGGGCGGCTCGATCGGCATCGGCTTTTCCATCCCGTCGCAGATGGCGGTGAACGTCATCAACCAGCTGCGCGAATATGGCGAAACGCGTCGGGGCTGGCTCGGCGTACGCATCCAGCCTGTTACCGACGATATTGCCGAAAGCCTTGGCATGACCGGTACGTCGGGTGCGCTCGTCGCAGGCGTCATCGAGGGCGGTCCGGTCGACGACGGCACCATCCAGCCGGGCGACGTGATCCTTTCCTTCAACGGCCGTTCCATCCGTCAGATGCGCGATCTGCCGCGTATCGTCGCCGAGACGCCGGTTGGCGACGAGGTCGACGTGGTGATCGTGCGCCGCGGCGAGGAACAGACGGTGAGCGTGACCTTGGGTCGCCTGGAAGACAGCGAAAACATGGCGCAGGGCGGGGTCGAAACGCCGGACGACGGCGACGAGGACAGTGATGTCGCGGTCGAGGAAGTCGAGGTACTCGGCATGACGCTCGCGACGCTCGACGAGACGACGCGCGGCGAATTCGGCATCGGCGATGGCGTTTCGGGCGTCGTCGTCATGGATGTCGGGATGGACACGCAAGCCGCCGAGCGCAATATCGCTGCCGGTGAAGTCATTACCGAGATCGCGCAGGAAGCCGTTTCGACGCCCGAGGACGTTCAGGCGCGAATCGACACGTTGCGCGAGCAGGGCCGGCGCAACGCTCTGTTGATGCTTGCATCCCCGACAGGCGAGCTGCGCTTCGTCACGCTTCGGATCGACTGAGCGCTTCCGGTTTGAGCGAATAGACGACATGCGGCCTCAGGGCCGCATGTTCGTCCGGCACACGCGGATGATCGAAATCTCGCGACGGATCGGCTGTCATGCCCAGCCTCTTCATGACGGCAATCGACGGTGCGTTTTGCGGGACGGCAAACGCGACGATTTCCTCCAGATGAAGGCTTTCAAAGCCGAATTTCGCCCACGCATGGGCGGCTTCGGTGACGTAGCCTCGCCCCTGATGTTCGGGCACCAGCCGCCAACCGATCTCGACGGCGCCGTTTAGGATCGGCGACAGATCGGTAACGCGATTGAGGCCGAGAAATGCGATCGGCTCGCCGGTTTCCTTCAACTCGACAGCGCCAAATCCGAAACCCTCCTGTTCGTATCCGGCAGCGACGCGGTCCATCACCGCATCGGCCTCCGCACGTGTGCGGCGGAACGGAAAGAAACGCATGATACGCTCGTCCGAACTCAGACGATGGAACGTTTCACGGTCCGCATCGGTCCAGTTGCGCAGGATCAGGCGCTCTGTTTCGAGGATCATGCAACGAATTCCACGTGCCGGTAGCCTTGCAGATAGAGAAGGGCGGTGAGGTCGGCATGGTCGATGCGGATTCCAGCCTGCGCCGCGACCGCCGGCTTGGCGTGAAGCGCGACGCCCATGCCGGCAATGCGGATCATGTCGAGATCGTTGGCACCGTCCCCGACGGCGATGACATCGTCGGTGCCGACGTTCCGGCTGGCGACGAGCTCGTTCAAGGCAACAGCCTTCGCTTCTTTCCCGAGGATAGGCTCGGCGACATTGCCCGTCAGCTTTCCATCCGCGACCAAGAGTGTATTCGCGCGGTGTTCGTGGAAGCCGAGCTTTTCCGCAACGCGGCTCGTGAAGCTTTCGAAGCCACCCGAAACGAGTGCGCTCGTCGCGCCATTGGCGTTCATCGTCGCAACCAGTTCGCGCCCACCCGCCGCCAGCGTGATGCGCTCGGCAATGACCTGGTCGATGACGGTGACGTCGAGATCGCGCAAGAGAGCGACCCGCTCGCGCAAGGCGGGTTCGAATGCGATTTCGCCATTCATTGCACGTGCGGTAATGGTGGCAACGTGGTCCTTGATGCCGACCATATCTGCCAGTTCATCGATGCATTCCTGATCGATCATGGTCGAATCCATGTCCGCGATCAGGATCGATTTTCGGCGTCCGGAAGTCCTGACCACGGCAACATCGACGGGAACGTCGCCCAAAAGCGAGCGCAACGCCATCAGCGCGGCATCAGGTGCAATATCGGCAGGCAGGTCGATCTCGCAGGCCACTTCAGCGTTAAGCCAACGGACCGGAGCGCTTGCGTTGAGGGTCTGCGACGCCGTATTGGCCAGTTCGACAGTTACCGCCGGGCGAGCCGGATTGGAGATCAGGACGGCAACGAACGACATGGCAGACTTTCCAGAACAGGCGGGGCACGTGTGAAGAATGCGGTTCTGATAGCGGGGCCGACCGCCAGCGGCAAGTCGCGGCTGGCGATGGACATCGCACGCGAGATCGGCGGCGTTATCGTCAATGCCGATTCGATGCAGGTCTATTCGGTTCTGCGGGTTTTGACCGCGCGACCGGATGCTACCGATGAAGAGGCCATTCCGCATTGTCTCTTCGGGCATGTGGCACCGTCCGTCGCCTATTCGGTCGCGCAGTGGGTGCGTGATGTCGATGCGCTCGAAACGGACAGTCGCCCGCGCGTTTTCGTCGGTGGAACGGGGCTCTACTTCCGCGCCCTCACCGAAGGCTTGTCCGAGATGCCGGATATCGACGAGGTGACACGGAAAAAATGGCGTGGGGCGTTGGTCGAGGACGGGGCCGAAGCGCTTCATCGTCAACTTGCTGAGCGTGATCCGATTGCCGCCGGACGGCTGCGCCCGAATGACGGTCAGCGCATCGTTCGTGCGCTCGAAGTGTTCGATTCATCCGGCCGCTCCATCGTCGACTGGCAGGGCGACCGCTCCGCGCCCCTCTTAAAGGGAGAGGACATTCGCAAGATCGTTCTTCGTCCCGAACGTGAACTGCTACGCACCAACATTGATCGGCGCTTCGACCAGATGATCGCGGCCGGTGCGCTGGAAGAGGTTCGCGAACTTCTTGCAATGGATTTGCCGCCCGCACTGCCGGCCATGAAGGCGATCGGCGTGCGAGAATTGGGCGATGTTCTTGGAGGAAAGGCGCAACTGGTGGATGCCGTCGAACGCGCCAAGGCCGCGACACGGCAATACGCCAAACGTCAGGACACGTGGTTTCGTCATCAATTGACGCCAGATTGGGAACCGCTTTAGCCTGAAACAGACAAAGTCGTCCAAAACTGCGGAAAATTAATTTTTTCCGGAAAATGCTGTAATTTAAGATCTTATCATAAAATCAATTGTTTATGCGGAATTTCTGTTTCAAAATCATTCGTTTCTGACCGAAGTCGTTAACGGCTGATAAGGACAGATGCGCCATTTTGCAGCCGTCTCAGGTCGAGGACTACATGCGGTTTCACCAAACCGAGCTGGCTTTTTTTGTCTTCATCACCGTTGTCATCGCAGCAAGCGTGACCGCGTTTCATGCCTATGGGGTGATACAATCGCTCAGTGGTAGCGTCGTCGACGTCTTGCCGGTCAGCTATCTCGCGCGTCTGCTTTTCGCGATCAGCGTGCTCCTGGCCATGGCGATCTTCTTCGGTGCCTTTTTCATTTATCCGCTGATCCGCCAACAGGTGCAGGAGCATGGCAAGCTGCGCGCCATGACCGAAAAACTGAGCGCCCGTTCCGAAACGCTCGAACATGCCGCGCTGACCGACGGTTTGACCGGGATGCAGAACAGGCGGTTTTTCGATGAGGCGCTGCGCGAATATCTCGCGGCGTTCGGGCCGATCGAGCGGCCGGTCGGCCTGATGATCATCGATCTCGATTATTTCAAGTCCGTCAACGATACCCATGGTCATGACATCGGCGACAAGGTCCTCAAGGAAGTCGCGCGCTGCCTGCGCGAATTGACGCGCTACCATGACGTCGTGGCACGTATAGGCGGCGAGGAGTTCGCTATTCTGGCCGCCGATATGGACGATGCGCGCCTGATTGCCTTTGCCGAACGGGTTCGCAAGGCGATCTCGTCGCTGGCGGTCGTCAACGGGAATGTCCGGCTGAAGGTGACCGCAAGCCTCGGTCTTGCCGTCTGGGACGGCACTGAAAAGGGCGACGCGCTTTACCGCCGTGCGGACAAGCGGCTCTATCAGGCAAAGGGGCTTGGTCGAAACCGGGTTTGCGCCTGACGGCGCTCAATCCTCGTAAAGGCGCCTGAGCGACATATCCTCAGGAAAGCGTCGTGTGCCGGAGCGCGGCAGGGCGGGCGGCGGCGCGTCCAGTGCGGCGGCCAGTCGTTCGAAAGGATCGTCGCCGATCTTGTCCGGAAAGTCGTCGGCTGCGAATACAGGCACGTCGCCGCGCAGTCCCCTGACCAGCGCGTGCAGGTCCAATTCGCCTTTGGCTGTATCGATAGCGTTCGTATCGACGGCGCGGCCCGGCAACTCATCCGGCTTCAACGTCTCGAACTTCATGCGCATTGTGGTCGCGACACCTTCACCGAAGGCGATCGCCTCGCGTTGGCCCATGGAGGACAGGAAGGCGAGGGTGGACGCCGACGAGTCCGCGATTGCCGAGCGGATGATGTCCTGGTCGCGCTCGTTGGCGAGCCGCATCGCGAAGATGGTCGAGCATTGCGAGAGGACCGTTGGGTCCAGTTCGCCAGGGCGCTGGGTGACGACGCCGAGATAGGCACCGTATTTGCGTCCCTCCTTGGCAATGCGCGACAGGGCATGACGCGTGGGCGCGAAGCCAAGCCGGTGGTCGGCGGGCATATACCGATGCGCCTCCTCGCACAGGACGAGAAGCTTGAGCTTGCCTTGTGAGCCTGCGGCCAGATCGAAGGCAAGACGAGACAGCACCGAGCAGACCGAATTGACCACCTCGGAGGGAAGGCCGGCCAGTTCGAAGCAGGTGATGGTCTTGCCATGATGCGGAATGCGGAAAATCTTGCCGATCGCTTCGTGAAGCGTGTCCTCGATCAGCCGGGACGCGAACATGAAGCGGTAGCGCGGATCGGCGAGCGCGGATTCGATACGCGCCCGCAACGCCCGGCAATGCGGCCGTTCGGCCTTCGATTCCAGAAGACCCGTGCGCTCATCGATGAGTTTGAGGAGGTCGATCATGCGATAGGGGACGGGTGTGTCGGCGGTAACGGACGTGGCGTCGACGCCGCGCCGCAAGAGAGCAGCGGAGCCGGACGGGCGATTGTACCGGTTCTTCGCCATCGGGATCATGTCGCGAAGAAGATCGACTTCCTCGGCGACGGGCTCGCGGCCACGAAACAGGACTTCGTACAACTCTTCGAGGCGAAACAGCCAGAAGGGCATGTCGAGCGAGTTGGTGTCGATTCGGATCGATTGTTGCGGGAAGGCTGAATGAAACTCGTTGTGCGGATCGAGGATCAGGACGCGCAGATCGGGGTTGGCTTCGATCGCCTTGCGCAGCAGTAGCGCGACCGCGCTCGATTTGCCGACACCGGTTGTTCCCAGAACGGCGAAATGGCGGCTTAAGGTGGTGTCCATCGCGATGCGGGCGAAAATCTGTTCGTCCTGCGACAACCGGCCAACCGAGACGGCAGCCCGCCCGGCAAGGTCGTAGACCGCTTCCAGATCGCGCGAGCGGATGCGATGGGCTATCGCGCCGACATGCGGATAGATCGTGATGCCGCGATCGAAGGTGGGCTTGCTGGCAACGTCGCGCACCTCGCCGACGAGTTCCACGCGCACGATCAGCGCGTTGTCGGCATCGTTCTTCCATGCGCCATGCGGCGTTTCGATCGCGTAGACCAGACCGACCGTGCGGGCAGCGCCAAGATTGATCGTGATCATGCGCCCAACGGCCCAAAGACCATCCGATGCCGACTGTGCGCCATCGGCTGTCGCAGCTATCGTCGCGCGCGCGCCATCGCACTGGACGACGCGGCCAAGAACGCGCGAATCCGGCTGCAGCGCATCACGCCGCTCCTGACTGACTGCGTCTCCCTGCGCCCCCGTCCGTTCAACATACATTGCAAGTAGTCCCCGATTACAGCGGGACCTTAGCCGGTCCCGGTTAAGTGGGGGTTCGGCCAGATGGTTCATTGGCGGTTAAAAACAGTATCGGGCGCAATGAAATTGCGCTGTGAAAGGCATTGACAGTCGTTTCGTGCTGCGCCTAATGTGCGCGCCATGAACAAGACAGCACTCATTCTCGTAGTAGGAAGGCGCGTGGGCAAGGCGGTGTAACCGCCGGGCGAAAGCACCCCATGCGCAAAGGCAGGCTCCCGAAGGGAGCCTTTTTTGTTTCCAGAAGCCAGCAACAGATGACGGACCAGAACCATGAACAGCGCCAGGCACGATAGCGGACGACGGGAAATGACCGGAGCGGAGATGGTCGTCCAGGCGCTACGCGATAATGGCGTCGAACATCTCTTCGGCTATCCGGGCGGTGCGGTTCTGCCGATCTATGACGAACTCTTTCAGCAGGACGATATCCAGCACATCCTCGTTCGTCACGAGCAGGGTGCCGGGCATGCCGCCGAGGGTTACGCGCGCTCGACGGGAAAAGCAGGCGTCATGCTGGTCACGTCCGGGCCGGGCGCGACCAACGCGGTCACTCCGCTTCAGGACGCATTGATGGATTCCATCCCGCTCGTGTGCATCAGCGGGCAGGTTCCCACCCCGCTGATCGGTTCCGACGCGTTTCAGGAATGCGACACAGTCGGCATCACCCGTCCCTGCACCAAGCACAACTGGCTGGTGAAGGACGTCAACGAGCTTGCGGCTATCCTGCACGAGGCTTTTCACGTGGCGACGACCGGCCGCCCCGGTCCCGTCGTTGTCGATGTTCCAAAGGACATCCAGTTCGCCAAGGGTATCTATACGCCGCCGCAAACCGCGCCGCGCACGAGCTATCACCCGACGGTTCAGGGCGACATGGAGGCGATCAAGGCGGCGGTCGAGTTGCTGGCCAACGCGAAGCGGCCAGTCATCTATTCGGGCGGCGGCGTTATCAATTCGGGCGCGGAAGCCAGCCATCTGCTGCGCGAACTGGTCGATCTGACGGACTTTCCGATCACGTCCACATTGATGGGTCTCGGCGCCTATCCGGCATCGGGCAAGAACTGGCTCGGAATGCTGGGCATGCACGGCACCTACGAAGCCAATATGACCATGCACGATTGCGACGTCATGCTATGCATCGGCGCGCGTTTCGACGATCGCATCACCGGGCGGCTCAATGCGTTTTCGCCCAATTCGAAGAAAATCCACATCGATATCGACCCATCCTCGATCAACAAGAACGTGCCCGTCGACGTGCCGATCATCGGTGATGTCGGCCGTGTTCTCGAAGATCTGGTGCGGCTGTGGCGCGCGACCGTGCGCGCGGACAAGGCTGCGCTGCGGCCCTGGTGGGAACAGATCGAAAAGTGGCGCGCGCGCGATTCGCTCGCCTACCGGCCGAACGACGACGTCATCATGCCGCAATATGCGATCCAGCGGCTTTACGAACTGACGAAGGAGCGCGAGACCTACATCACCACCGAAGTCGGCCAGCACCAGATGTGGGCGGCCCAGCATTTCGGCTTTGACCATCCCAATCGCTGGATGACGTCTGGCGGTCTCGGGACGATGGGCTATGGTCTGCCGGCGGCGCTCGGCGTCCAGATCGCGCATCCCGACGCGCTCGTGATCGACATTGCGGGCGACGCTTCTGTGCAGATGACGATGCAGGAAATGTCGGCCGCCGTTCAATACGAAGCGCCGATCAAGATCTTCATCCTGAACAACCAGTATATGGGTATGGTGCGGCAGTGGCAGCAGCTTTTGCATGGCAACCGCCTGTCCCATTCCTACACCGAGGCGATGCCGGACTTCGTCCTGATGGCTCAGGCCTTCGGCGCGCACGGCATTCGCTGTGAAAAGCCCGGGCAACTCGATGATGCGATCCAGGAAATGATCGACGTGAAGAAGCCGGTGATCTTCGATTGCCGCGTCGCCAATCTGGCCAATTGCTTCCCGATGATCCCATCCGGCAAGGCGCATAACGAGATGCTCCTGCCGGATGAGGCGACGGACGAGGCGGTGGCGAATGCCATCGACGCCAAGGGCAGGGCGCTGGTCTGAGAAAAGACGATTCCGCCAGCCAGATAGACAGATTTCCTGATCAAGAGATTCAGCCAATGAACGCCCAGCTTCAACCGACCGGTTCCGCCTATTTCATCGCTAGCGAGACAGAAAAGCCCGTCACACACACACTCTCGATCCTCGTCGACAACGAACCGGGCGTGCTCGCCCGCGTGATCGGCCTTTTTTCCGGGCGCGGCTACAATATCGACAGCCTGACCGTTTCGGAAACGGAACACGAGCGGCATCTGTCGCGCATTACGATCGTCACGCGCGGCACGCCGCATGTGTTGCAGCAGATCAAGCACCAGCTCGAACGCATCGTGCCGGTGCATCGGGTCAACGATTTGACCGTCATCGCGCACGAACTAGGCCACGACAGACCGCTGGAGCGCGAACTGGCTTTGGTCAAGGTTGCCGGAACGGGCGACGACAGGGTCGAGGCACTTCGTCTTGCCGACGCCTTCCGCGCGAGCGTGATCGACGCGAACACCGAGCATTTCATTTTCGAGATCACCGGGCGCGTGTCGAAGATCGAGCAGTTCATCGCCATCATGAAGCCGCTCGGGCTGGTCGAGGTATGTCGCACGGGCGTCGCGGCGATGAACCGCGGTCCGCAGGGCATGTAGAAGCGCCGGCCGCTTTTCCTCTCAATTTGCTCAGTGAATTGTTGCGTGCGCTTCGGTGCGCGCCCTTGCCGATCGAAAGGATCGGATCATGACATTGGAAACCGCATTCGCGTTGGTCGCCTTCGCGTTCGTTTCGTCGATCACGCCGGGGCCGAACAATTTCATGCTGCTGGCTTCGGGCGTGAATTTCGGATTCCGCCGCACCATCCCGCATATGTGTGGCATAGGCGTCGGGTTTTTCACATTGCTGATGGGTGTCGGCTTCGGACTGGGCGCGTTGTTTTCGGCCTTTCCGCAATTGCATGTCGTGCTCAAGCTGGTCGGCGGCGCGTATCTGCTCTGGCTGGCGTGGAAAATCGCGACGGCGCGCTCGATGTCCTCCGACAGGACGGAAGGCGCCCGACCGATGACCTTCATGGAAGCTGCCGCGTTCCAATGGGTCAATCCGAAGGCGTGGATCATGGCGGTGACGGGAATGGCGCTCTTCACCCGGCCGGATGCGCCATATCTTTCGGTGTTCTTCGTTGCGATCGCCTTCGCGCTCGTCAACTTTCCGAGCGTTTCCACATGGGCAGGATTCGGCACGGCTCTGCGCGGGTTTTTGGCGGACCCGGTGCGGCTCAAATGGTTCAACATCGCGATGGGCGTTTTGCTTGCGGCGTCAGTCGTGCCGATGTTGCGGTAGCGCAAGAGCGGGACATCCCGCCTCGGTTCCGTTATGACGTTCGCAGGATAAAGCCGGAGATTTTGCCGATGTTTCGCAGCCTTGCCGTCATGATACTTCAGTTGTTCGCGATCACGTCGGTTCTGGCGCAGGACGGCCCAGATTATGCGGACGTACGGCAGGCGATGGAAAACGAACCCGTTTTCGCCGAGCAATACGCGCAATGTCCGGCCGATCTTTTCGAATCCGAACGGCCCATCTGGCGGATTATCGTACCGGATCAGGATCTCGATCAGTTCGTCTGCGAACAAAATGCCATGCATTGCTACCAACGCTGCACGCAATCGTCAGCCGGTGGTGCTTGTCTAGGGCTCGCTCTGGCATTGCAGGATAGCGACGACGATAAGGACGGGCGCTACCATCAGCAGCTTTTCACGCGGGCCTGCTCGCTGGGCGATGCATCCGGCTGCACGAATCGAGGCGCGGGAATTCGTAACGGTTCATATGAGGACGATCCGTTCGTCACCATGGATGAGAGCGGCCGAAACGCCTGCCTTTTCAGAACGTTTGAGACGGCATGCGGTGAAGATAGCGAGTGGGGATGCGCCATGCTCGGACAGGCTCATCGGTTTGGGGAAGGGACGCCTCGCGACATCGAGAAGGCGAAGATCGCCTACGAGAACGCCTGTGGAACCAACGATACGTTTGCGGCATGCCGGTTCGCAACCTCCGCGCTCGACGAGATCGGCGAGAATTGAACGGCAGGGGATTTTCAGGCACGCCTGTTCATCGCGCGCGACTCCGGTTAGGTCTGCCGCGATATCAGCAAGGAACGTTATGAAATTTTCTCCCCAGCAGGATGAAGCCCTCAAGGCCGTCGCCAAATGGTTGAAAAGCGGCCGGCCGCAGATATTCCGTCTGTTCGGCTATGCGGGCACGGGCAAGACGACGCTGGCGCGGCACTTTGCCGACCACGTCGACGGTCAGGTTCAGTTTGCAGCTTTTACGGGCAAGGCGGCGCAAGTCCTGCGGTCCAAGGGCGCGACAAACGCCCGTACGATCCATTCGCTGATCTACCGGCCGCGCGGCGAGGAAGCCGTGGCGGACGAGACAACCGGCAAGACATCGATCAATCCGACGTTTTCGCTCAATCGGCAAAGCCCGATCGCCAAGGCGAAGCTCGTCGTCATCGACGAGTGCTCCATGGTCGATGAGGCGCTGGGACGCGACCTGATGACGTTCGGCACGCCGATCCTCGTTCTTGGCGATCCGGCGCAGTTGCCGCCGATCTCGGGCGGTGGCTTCTTCACCGAACATGAGCCGGACTATCTTTTGACCGAGATCCACCGGCAGGCACAGGACAATCCGATTATCCGGCTGGCGATGGACGTTCGCGAGGGCCGTGAATTCGTCAATGGCGACTACGGCAAGGCGCAGGTCATCGGCCGCGACGCTGTGGATCAGGATCTGGTGCTCGACGCCGATCAGGTGCTGGTCGGCACGAACCGCACACGCCGCCGCTACAACCAGCGCCTGCGGCAGTTGAAAGGCTTCGAGGCGGCATATCCGCAGGCCGGCGACAAGCTGGTTTGTCTCAGGAACGATCCCGCCAAGGGGCTTCTCAACGGTTCGCTCTGGAAGGTCATGACCTCATCGCGCGAGACGGTGAAGCCGGGCATCAACCTTCTCGTTTCGCCGGAAGAGGACGATCCAGATCGCGGCATCGCGAAGATCAAGCTTTTGAAAGCCGCATTCGACGATCCGGATGCGGATATCCCCTGGCAGCAGAAAAAGCGTTTCGACGATTTTGACTATGGCTACGCGCTGACCGTTCACAAGGCGCAGGGCTCGCAGTGGAACAAGGTCGTGCTGTTCGACGAAAGCTACGCGTTCAAGGATACACGCCAGCGCTGGCTGTATACGGCCATTACACGCGCCGCAGAAAACCTGACCATCGTGCGGTGAGGCTCGGAGCCTGACAGTCAGATTTTCTCCGGGATTTCGCGCGCGCCGATCCAGTTCCAGGCCTCGGCCTCGTCGTCCATATCGAAATGCCTGAGTTCGACGGGCAGTTCAGGTTCGAAGAAGCCGGCGACGCGGCCAGTCCAGTCAGGCTCGCCGACCGCCGCGCAGCGACGCACATGCTGAAGCGCGTGGAGCCGACCTTTATCGGTCGTGTCGCCTGAAACGTTTTCCCATTCGACGCCTTCATAGTTTTTCAGGCGCACAAGCACGTCGAGCTTGTCGTGAAGGGCGTAGGCGCCTTCCATAAGACCGTAGAGGTTTTCTACATCCGCGCCCGTAACGTAGCCGATGATCTCAATGGCAAAGACGTCGGTGCGGTCGGTTTCGATACGGCGAATGGCGGGCACGCGGTCGAGAGAATGCATCAGAACTCCGGTTGCTGGACCAAAAATCTCATCCGGTGAACACCTTTAACAGCCTGTTCGTTCCGCTAATGAAGCATTAGAAGAGAGCAGAACTCGAAGGAAGGCAGAAGCGTGGCGACACAACTTTCGGTCAATTTGAACGCTGTCGCGATGCTGCGGAACCGGCGGGACCTGCCCTGGCCGAGCGTGACGCATATCGGGCGCATCGCGCTTCAGGCCGGCGCTCACGGGCTGACCGTTCATCCGCGCCCCGATCAGCGGCACACGCGGCTTACCGACCTTCCCGAATTGCGCGCGCTGATCGATGACGAATTCCCAAAGGCCGAGTTCAATATCGAAGGGTACCCGACGCCCGATTTTCTCGATCTGGTGGAAGCGAATGCGCCCGAGCAGGTGACGCTCGTGCCTGACAATCCAGCGCAGCCGACCTCCGACCATGGCTGGGATTTCGCCAAGGACGGTGAGTTTTTGCATCCGATCGTGGCGCGGCTAAAGCGAGCCGGTATGCGCGTTTCGCTGTTTGCCGATGCCGATCCGGGCGGACTTGACGCCGCGCGCGCAACGGGCGCCGACCGGATCGAGCTTTACACCGGGCCTTACGGTTCTTTCCATTCCGATTCCGCCGGTGCAGGCAAGGAACTGGAAAGACTAGCGAAAACGGCGGAGGCCGCATTCGCGCTCGGACTTGGCGTCAATGCCGGGCACGATCTGACCGTCGCCAATTTGAAACCGCTTGTGAAACACATTCCGCGTCTCGCCGAGGTCTCGATCGGGCATGGGTTGACGGCCGACGCTCTCGAATACGGAATGGCCGAAACGGTGAGACGGTTCTTGCATTCCTGCGAAGGATAGGCAGGATTTCCGCTCGTCCCTCAAGGGCTAAAGATGCAGGCGTCCGTCGAAGCAACGTCCCAGCCACCATCGGCTAAAACGCAGGGCACCGGCGCTCTGGCGCTCGCTGCCATCGGCGTCGTCTATGGCGATATCGGGACCAGCCCGATCTATGCCATGCGCGAGGCGATGCGCGCCACGGCCAATCCGGAGCAGTCGACCGATATTGAAGTGCTCGGTGTCCTGTCGATCATCGTCTGGTCGCTAACGCTCATCGTCGCGATCAAATACGTGCTGATCGTGCTTCGCGCCGACAATAACGGTGAGGGCGGCACGCTTTCGCTGATGGCGCTGGCCCGGCAGAACGCCGGCCGGTTTTCGCCGGTCGTGATGCTGCTCGGTATGGCGGGAGCCGGCCTTTTCCTGGGCGATGCGCTGATCACGCCAGCGATTTCGGTTCTCTCTGCGGTCGAGGGGCTCGAAGTCGCGACGCCCACCTTCGCGCCTTACGTCATTCCCATCACGCTCGTCATTCTGGTGGGACTTTTCATCGTCCAAAAACGCGGCACCGCATCGGTGGCGAGCGTTTTCGGGCCGATTACGGCGCTGTGGTTCATCGTTCTCGGCGCACTCGGCCTTTGGCACATCCTTTCCGCACCGCAGGTTCTGGCCGCACTGAACCCTGCCTATGCGGTGGGTTTCCTGTTCGCGCATTCGACCGTCGCGTTCGCTGTGATCGGCGCGGCTTTTCTGGCCGTTACGGGCGCGGAAGCGATCTATGCCGATCTTGGACATTTCGGGCGCAAACCCATCGTTCTGGCATGGTTCGGACTGGTTTTTCCGGCGCTTTTGCTGAACTATTTCGGGCAGGGAGCCTTCATCCTCGCTCACGATGATATTGCCGAACAGCCGCTGTTCCAGATGGTGCCCGAATGGGGCGTCCTGCCGCTTGTCATACTGGCGACGGTGGCGACGATCATCGCCAGCCAGGCTGTCATCACGGGCACGTTCTCGCTGGCCAGTCAGGCGATCCAGCTTGGCATCCTGCCGCGTCTGGCCGTCTTTCACACGTCCGATACGCAATCGGGCCAGATTTTCATGCCGCAGGTCAACGCGCTTTTGCTGATCGGCGTGACGATCCTCGTTCTGGAATTCGGCTCGTCGAGTGCGCTGGCCGGCGCCTACGGTATTTCCGTTACGGGCGAGATGGTCGTCACGGCACTGTTGCTGATCGTCGTCATGCACAAATCGTGGAAATGGCCACTCTTCGCCGTGCTGGCGCTGGTGGTGCCATTCCTTCTTCTCGACCTCGTTTTTCTGGCCGCCAATTCGCTCAAATTTCTCGATGGAGGCTGGGTGTCGGTGGGCGTCGCCATTGCCGCGATGGTCATCATGATAACGTGGAGGCGCGGCAGCGCGCTTCTGTTCCGCAAGACGCGAAAGAGCGAGGTTCCGCTGGAAATCCTGACGGGAAATCTTGCCAAGAAGCGACCAACCATCGTGCCGGGCACAGCGGTGTTCCTGACCAGCGACACCGAGAGCGCGCCGACCGCGCTGATGCACAGCCTCAAGCACTATAAGGTGCTTCACGAACGCAACATCATCCTGACCGTCGCGGCAGTAGAGACCCCTCGTGTCAAAAGAGACGAGCGGATCAAGGTCGAGCCGATCAACGAATTGTTCACGCGCGTCATTCTTCATTTCGGCTATGCGGAGCGTCCGAATGTGCCCAAGGGACTGGCGCATTGTCAGATCGAAGGTTGGAAATTCGATATCATGACGACATCGTTTTTCCTGTCGCGCCGCACGCTGAAGGCGTCCACCCAGTCGGCGATGCCCAACTGGCAGGATCGGCTTTACATCGCGCTTGCGCGCAACGCCTCCGACGCCACCGCTTATTTCCAGATTCCAAGCGGACGGGTGGTCGAAATCGGCACTCAACTGGTGATTTGATTGGCTTCCAGATTTCTTGACATTGCGGTGGTCGGTGCGGGGCCGGCAGGACTTGCGGCCGCGCTTTTTCTTCATCGGGCCGGGCATCGCGTTAGGTGCTTCGAACGTTTCGAGACGCCAAAGCCCGTCGGTTCAGGGCTGATATTGCAGCCGACCGGCCTGACCGTCCTCGAAACCCTGGGTCTTTTGCCGGACATTCTCGCGCTCGGCGCAAGGATCGACAGGCTCCATGGCAGCGACGCCAAAAGCGGGCGAACCGTTCTCGACGTTCGCTACGACGCTGCGCCGGGAATGCGGTTCGGCCTAGCGGTGCACCGGGCGGCGCTGTTTTCCGTTTTGCATCGCGCGGTGACGTCCGAGCGAATCGAAGTCGTCACTGGAACCGATGTTGGGGCCATTGAGCGTCGTGCTGACGGAGCGAGCCTCATAGGATCGGACGACCGGGCAATCGGACAATTCGATCTGGTTGTGGACGCGACGGGTGCGCGCTCACGGCTGAAATCGTTTGTCGGAAAACCGAGCGAAGCGCGGCCTTTGACCTATGGCGCGTTCTGGGCCTCGCTCGATTGGCATGACGATTTCGATCCTCATGCGCTGACGCAGCGATACGACAAGGCGAGCACGATGATCGGCGTCATGCCGATCGGACGCAGTTCGCCGCAGGGAGCGCGGCAAGCGGCGTTTTTCTGGAGCGTGAAGGTGGAGAACGCCGACGCGGTTCGCGCACGGGGGCTTGAATCGTGGAAAGCGACTGTCGCGTCGATATGGCCGGAAACGTACGTCTTTCTCGACCAGATCAACCATTTCGATCAATTGGCGCTTGCGCGCTACGGGCACCACACGCTCGCAATCCCGACTGGACCTCGCTTCGCCGTCATTGGCGATGCGGCGCATTCGACGAGCCCGCAACTGGGGCAGGGGGCGAACATGGCATTGCTGGACGCAGCCGCTTTGGGGGCAGCGTTCGGCAGCGAGAACGATGTCGCTGCTGGCCTTGCAGATTATGCGCGCATGCGCCGGAACCATGTGCGCGTTTTCCAGGCGTTGTCATATCTGCTGACGCCATTTTACCAGTCGGATTCCATCGTCCTGCCTTTCTTCAGGGACCGGCTCGTTGCAAGTCTCGCCAAGGTCTCGCCGGTCCCGCGATTTCTGGCATCGATGGTGGCTGGAACGACGATCGATCCATTCGGTCCCATCGGGTTGGCCGAACATGAATGGGCGTCGTTCTCGCAACCGACAATACGCTCCAAAGAACCTGCAGTCTGATGGCGACAGGATAGTGCCACCCGACATCGATTTCGTGCTTGCCATCGACGCAGGTTTCCTGATATTTGCCGAACCGTACCGTACGGTACTTATTGGGAATTGTATCGATTATGAGCCTGACCGGAAGCGAACAGGATTGGACGGAGCGCCAGAAAGACGTTCTGGACGCCGTTCTCGATCTTCTGGTTTCCGGCGGCGATGGGCTGACCACGGCCGCCGTCGCGCGCAAGGCGAATTGCTCGAAGGAAACGCTCTACAAATGGTTTGGCGACCGTGACGGATTGCTAGCAGCGACCGTGCGCTGGCAGGCGTCGCGCGTGCGCGCCGGCAATTTCGACGCCCAACATCTCGACGCCTCTCAATTGCGCGAAAGCCTCGAAGCGTTCGCGATCAACTGGCTCTCCGTCATCACCAGCCGTACGTCGATTGCGCTCAACCGGGTCGGTGTAAGTCATGCCGGTTCGGGCAAGAGCAATCTTGGCCGGATCGTTCTGGACAATGGCCGCTTCGCTATCGGCGAGCGCCTGAAGCCGCTGCTGGAAGCAGGAAGGGCGAACGGGCTTTTGTCGTTCGACGACACCGAGACGGCGTTTCGCACATTTTTCGGCCTTGTCGGCCGCGACATTCAGATCCGGTTGCTTCTCGGCGACCGGCTGGAAACGACTGAAGCGGAGATCGTGCGGGATGCCGCGCGCGCAACGCAGCAGTTCTTCGCCCTTTACGGGGCATCGGATGCGCCGTCAGCAACGGCAAAACACTAACCAAACAAGGGAAGGAAGCACCATGCGCGTTTACTACGATCGCGACGCCGATCTCAATCTCATCAAGGGCAAGAAGGTCGCCATTATCGGCTATGGCTCTCAGGGACGGGCACACGCGCTCAACCTGAAAGATTCGGGCGCCAAGGATATCGCCATAGGCCTCAAGGCTGGTTCGGCGACCGCCAAGAAGGTGGAAGCGGATGGCCTTAAGGTCATGACCGTCGCCGAGGCCGCCAAGTGGGCAGACCTGATGATGATGGCGACGCCGGACGAGCTTCAGGCGGACATCTACAAGGACGAGATCGCGCCGAACATCCGCGACGGCGCGGCCATTGCATTCGCGCACGGCCTCAACGTGCATTTCGGTCTGATCGAGCCGAAATCGACCGTCGACGTCCTGATGGTTGCGCCGAAAGGCCCCGGCCACACCGTTCGCGGTGAATACCAGAAGGGCGGTGGCGTTCCGTGCCTCGTTGCCGTTCATCAGGACGCATCGGGCAACGCGCTCGATCTCGGCCTTTCCTATGCCTGCGGCGTTGGCGGCGGCCGTTCGGGCATCATCGAGACGAACTTCAAGGAAGAGTGCGAGACAGACCTTTTCGGTGAGCAGGTCGTCCTGTGCGGTGGCATCGTCGAACTCATCCGCGCTGGTTTCGAGACGCTGGTGGAAGCCGGTTATGCGCCGGAAATGGCCTATTTCGAGTGCCTGCACGAAGTGAAGCTCATCGTCGACCTCATCTATGAGGGCGGCATCGCCAACATGAACTACTCGATCTCGAACACCGCTGAATGGGGCGAATACGTTTCGGGTCCGCGCATCATCACCGCCGAGACCAAGAAGGAGATGAAGCGCGTTCTGGACGATATTCAGACGGGCAGGTTCACCTCGGAATGGATGCAGGAATACCGTTCCGGCATGGCCCGCTTCAAGGGCATCCGCCGCCGCAACGATGCGCATCAGATCGAGGAAGTCGGCGAGAAGCTGCGCGGCATGATGCCGTGGATCGCCAAGAACAAGCTGGTGGACAAGGCGAAGAACTAATCACGATCCACGTTTTTTGGCTGCGCGTCCTCGGCTGTGCCTGCGGGCCGCGGTGATCGCCAAGAACAAGCTGGTCGACAAGGCGAAAAATTAAGCCTTCTTGTCACATGGTTTTAAAAGGCCGCCCTCGGGCGGCCTTTTTCATTGGTAAGGGGAAACGCAGACCCGGCGCTGGCCGCGTGGCGGAAGGAACGAGTTGTCGGACGCGCGGTAAGAGGCGTAACGCGTCTGGCACCACTGGACGTGGGCGAATGGGAAGGTCGGCATTGCAACCGGCCCCGAAACGACGCGGCGTCCGCCATAGACATACGGCGCGACCGGTTGGGTCGCTGCCGGGTGTGGCGGATAGAACCAGCTTGCATCGTCGAGCGGATATTCGAACCCTTTATAGGGCAGGGGCGGACTGCCCAGTTCCTCGACGATGATGGCTTGCGGAACGACCGCAACCGGCGGCGGCGCGACGAATACCGGCGCGCCTCGCGGCTGCAGCATGTCGGCTGCAAAGGCCGTTCCTGCCATCATGGATATGGCGATGGTCAATGACAGAAGTCGCGTCACGTCAGGCTCCCGGTAAGATCGGCTGCCAGACTAGCGGGGCGATCTTGTACGAGGCTTGAGCCTATTCGTGCCTGAGCGCGACGATCGGGTCGAGGCGCGCACCGCGCAGCGCCGGGAAGAAGCCGAAGACCATGCCGATCAGTCCCGAAAATCCGACGGCGAGCGCGATGACGGCAAGGCTCGGCACGAAGGGAATGCCAAGTCCGGCGGCGGCGAGCGCGGCTAGTGCAAGGCCGATGATCACGCCGATGATGCCGCCAAGAACGGACAGGATCGTCGCCTCGACAAGGAATTGCAGGAGGATGTGACGCTCGTGAGCGCCGATGGCGAGTCGGATGCCGATCTCGCGGGTGCGCTCCGTTACCGAGACGAGCATGATGTTCATGATGCCAATGCCGCCGACGAGTAGGCTGACGCTGGCGAGTGCGCCGAGCATTCCGGTCATCACCGTCGTGGTGCTCGTCACCGCGTCGGCGATCTGCGTCATGTCGCGCACTTGGAAATTATCTTCCTGGCCTGGCGCGATGCGGCGATTGTGACGTAGCAAATCCTCAATGTCGGAAACGACGGCGGTAGTCGAAACGCCGTCCTGCGCGGCGACGAAGATCGTGCCGATGTCGCGGTTGCCGGCTATGCGGCGCTGGAACGTGGGAAGCGGCATGAGCACCGTCGCGTCCTGATCCTGTCCGAACCCGGTCGTACCCTTAGCCTCCAGAATGCCGATTACCCGGCAACTCATCTGGCCGACACGGATGGGCTGGTCGAGCGGATCGCCGCCGCCGAAAAGCGTCGTGCGAACGGTCTGTCCGATGAGGCAGACATTGCCGCCTGAATTTGCCTCCTGATCGGTGAAGGCGCGGCCGAACGAGACGTTCCAGTTCCGCGCGGTCAGATATTCGGTATCGGTGCCGGTGACTTCCGCGTTCAGATTGTCGGCGCCGTAGACGATGCGCACCTGTCGCTGAGAGGCACCGGAAACGGCGTCTACACCGGAAAGCCCGGTGGAAAGCGCGTGAAGATCGGTCGCGTCGAGGCGACGGGGCGTGAAATTCGTCGTGCCACCGCGCGAGGGTCGCGCGGACGAGACCATCAGGAGGTTGCTCCCGAGATTGGAGATGTCCTGCTTCACCTTCTCGGTCGTTCCCGACCCGACCGTGACCATGGCGATGACGGCGGCGACACCGATGACGATGCCGAGCAAGGTCAGGAAAGAGCGCAGCGCGTTACGGCGCACGGAGCGAAGCGCGAGCCGGACCGTCTCAAGCAACATGGGCCGGCTCCGTGTTGACGCGGTCATAGGCGATGTTCCCGTCGAGGAACCCCACAGTGCGATCGGCGAAGGCCGCTATATCGGCCTCGTGCGTGACCATCACAATGGTCAGGCCCTGATCGCGATTGAGACCGGTCAGAAGGTCCATGATTTCGTGGCTTCGGGCAGTGTCGAGATTGCCGGTCGGCTCGTCGGCGACGAGAAGCATCGGGCTTGCCACGATGGCGCGGGCAATCGCTACGCGCTGCTGCTGGCCGCCCGAAAGCTCACCGGGCGTGTGGTTTTCACGGCCCTGCAAGCCGACTTTTGCCAATGCGTCCATTGCCAGCGCGCGTCGTTCGCGCGGAGCGACGCCACGATAGATCAGCGGTAGCTCAACATTTTCGGCCGCCGTCGTGCGGGCGAGGAGATTGTAGCCCTGAAACACGAAGCCGATATAAAGATTGCGCAGGACGGCGCGCCGGCCCCGATCGAGCGTACCGGCGTCGACACCGAGAAAATCGTAGCGGCCGGCGCTCGGCGTATCGAGGCATCCGATGATGTTCATCGCAGTCGATTTGCCCGAACCGGACGGCCCCATAATCGCGACGAATTCACCGCGCCTGATGGAAAGATCGACGCCGGCGAGTGCATCGACGCGTGCCTCGCCGCTGCCGTAGCTTTTCCAGACCTTGGCGAAGGAGAGCAGAGGCGGGTCCAAATGCATGTTCATGGCGTCGCCGTCCCGGTGCCCAGAACGACCTGCGCGCCTGCATCCAGTCCGTCGACTATTTCCACCTGATCGCCGGCCGTTGCACCTGTGCGAACACGAACAGGCTGCGGCGCTCCATTTTCCAGCACGTAGAGCGTGCGTTGCGACGGGTCCGCTTGTCCGCGCGGGCCATCCAGTCCCGTTCCGCCACGCGGACCTCGACCCATACCCATGCGCGGCGGCGAAAAAAGAGCCTGCAACCCGAAGCCGGACGATGTGGGGCGCTCGACCGCCGGGCTGAACCTGAAGGCGGATGCCGGCACGAGCAGCACGTCGGTGTCCTCGCGCGTCACGATGTCGACGGTCGCCGTCATTCCAGGCCGCAGAAGCAATTCGTCATTGTCTACCGCGAGGCGTGCCTCGTAGGTGACGACGCCTTCGGTGACGACCGAGGCATATGCGATGTCGCTGATGGCCGCGTCGAACCGGCGCGAGGGGAACGCGTCGACCGTGAAGCGTGCCTGCTGGCCTTCGGCGATCTGTCCAATATCTGCCTCGTCGATCGCAGCTTTCAGCTCCATCCGCTCGAGATTTTCCGCGATGACGAAGAGAACGGGCGCCTGCGTCGAGGCGGAGACGGTCTGGCCGGGATTCACCGCGCGCGTCAGGACGATGCCGTCGATCGGCGCATAGATGGTGCTGTTGGCAAGGTCTGCCTGTTGCAGTTTGACGTCCGCCTCGGCGACCGCCTGATTTGCCTGTGCGATGGCGACTGCACTGTCTGCGCGTTCGAAGGCAGCCTTGGCCGTGTCCAGCGTCTGGTCGGCGACCATGCCACGGCTCGACAATTGCTCTGCGCGCGTCAGCGCCTGCCGTGTTTCGTTGAGCGTTACCTGCGCATCGAGCACGCGTGCGGCCGTTGCCGCGACATTCGCTTCGGCGCGTTCGATCTGCGCTTCGATGCGGTTCGTGTCGAGGACGGCAAGCACGTCACCGGCGGCGACACGCTGGTTTTCATCGACCGCGACAGAGCGGACCACGCCGGAAAGCTCGGTGGAGACGTCGACCTGTGTCAGCGGTGCAAGCGTGCCGGTTGCCGATACCTGCACCGTCAAGGGACCGCGCTCGACCGGGGCCGTGCGATAGGTGATTTGTGGTGTCGATGGTTGCGAGAAATAGACGTAGGACCCCGCAGCCGCAAAGCCGACCAGAAGCGCGATGGCGAGCGGCCAGCGGCGGCGTTTGCGCGTGCTTTTGTTCAGGCCGAGCGCATCGGCGATCGGCGGTGTGTTGGCGTCGGAAGACGAGCCTTGCGGACGGCCGGCAATCTGATCCATGTGACGAAGCCTGGCGCTCGATATGTCCCTATACGATGACAGATCGCCTCTAAGCGGCACGATTACAAATTAAAATTTGGCCATGTATGCCGGGGATAGAGGTCGGCACGTTGTTTGCGAGGCCGTTTGTATTCATGCGACGGGTGCCAAAAGGGTAGCCTACTGATGCGAAAAACTTTTGCCGGGGTGCTGGACAGCGAAAAGATGAGTGGCTATAGACGCGGCTTCTTCGAAACGCCTCGGCGTCTCGGTGGCCGGGTGATTAGCTCAGTTGGTAGAGCAGCTGACTCTTAATCAGCGGGTCGTAGGTTCGATCCCTACATCACCCACCATTTTCAAGCATTTAGCTTGGGCTATTTATATCTCACTTTAATGACGGTCTTTCTTGGCGCGGGTTAGCCGCGCCCTGCATATTGATCGTCCGTGACGGGTTCCAGCCATTCGACATTGCTGTCGTCCAGCGCCTCATGGATGGCGATATGTGTCATGGCCGTATCCGGACCGGCACCGTGCCAGTGCTTCTCGCCCGCTGCGATCCAGATCGAGTCGCCCGGATTGATCGGCTGAATTTCTTCTCCCTCCTTCTGGATCAGGCCCGACCCGGAAACGACGTGCAGCGTCTGCCCGAGCGGATGGGTATGCCAGTTGGTTCGTGCGCCCGGATCGAAGCGAACGATGACCGAACGCACGCGGGCTGGCGCTTCCGCCTCGATGATCGGTTCCTGCCAGACTGAGCCGGTGAAATATTCCGACGAGGCGCGTTTTGTCGGAACCGTGCCGTTGCGTCGAATATCCATCGTTTTCCCTTTCCAGGCGTCTTTCTGCTCATTCCTTGTCAAGATGAAGCCGGAACGGTCGTCGATCAAGTGCGATCGATCAGAAACGATAGCCCAGGCGGACACCCACCGATTCCAGTCCGTTATTGGCGCTGGCCAGTCCGGCGTTCGAGAAGTGGTTCAAATAGACCTGGGCGGTGACCTGTTCGGTGAAGTCGTACCCGATGCTGGCTTGCAGATGAAACAGCACCGGCGATCCGAGGTCCTTGACCCGCCCGTCATCGAGCACGATGCGCTCGTCGGAGTTGAGGGAGCCGCCAACGCTGAACCCGACATAGAACCTTTCGGCGAAATAGGCTTCCCAGTTGAGGCCGGCATAGACGACATGGATCGGATCGTCCGCGATCGCGGCATCGAAGCCGATATATGGGCGGGGTGAGCCTATGGCGCCCAGAAAGTCGGGGGCGGGCGCAAGAACCTCCCCGTTGATGACGGCACCTGGAAGTTGCTGCCGCGTAAACGGGCCGGCATCGAACGCGCCGACGCCGAATCTGACTTCCCATCGATCGGAGTTTCGACCGAATTCCTGCGAATGGGCGGTGAATGTGGCGGCGAGAAAAATGGCGGGAACGACTGCAGCAAGTCTGGACAATTTCGTGCTCCCCGGCAACGAAAACCCTATTCTTCAATCGCTAGCCAAACAAATGATTCGCAGGAAGAGCGTTGCGATTGTCCGCTATAGATATTCGCCGGGAGTTGCCGATCGTCCACACATGCGGGAGGGCTTGCGCTTCAGTCGCCACAGCTTTGTGCCAAACCGTCACGTTCCATCGAATTCGTCTTATGTATACATGGATTGGTCTGTGCATCAGCGTTGTGATAGGATTAGCTTAAAATGACCGATTGGTTCATCGTGGCGTGATCTCGCTATGTATGCATCATCGTTCCGGAGGAATTTAGGGAGGAGACCGAAATGCAATGTCGTCTAACGCCATCTTGGTGCCGATCGTGAAGGAACCGTGTTTCGATGTCGCTCATCTGGGGCATGTGGAACTCTACACCGACAGGTTCGAGGAAAGCCTCGATTTCTTCACGCGGGTCTATGGGCTGACCGCGAGTCTCGTCGAAGATGGGTGTGCCTGGCTGCGAGCCTTCGACGATTACGAGTTTCACACGCTGAAGCTAACCCGCCACCATACGACAGGCGTGGGGCACGTCGCCTACCGCACTTCCTCACAGCAGGCGCTTGAACGGCGCGTGAAGGTGATCGAGGCGATGGGTTGCGGTATCGGCTGGGTCGATGGCGACGAGGGGCATGGCCGGGCCTACCGGTTCACCGATCCCGACGGTCATATCTTCGAACTCTATTACGATACGCGCGTCTACGAGCCGCCGGAGGACGAGCGTCCGGCGCTGAAGAACATCGCGCAGCGCTATCACGGCCGGGGTTGTTCGCCGCGCCGCCTCGACCATCTCAACCTTCTTGCGACCGACGTGTCGGCCATTCGCGATTTCATGGTCGAGGCGTTGGGCAGCCGTGTGACCGAACAGATCCGGCTGGACAATGGCCGCCTCGGCGGCTGCTGGTTCACGGTCAACAACAAGAGCTACGACATCGCCTATTCGGAAGATCATTCGGGCGCAAAGGGGCGGTTTCATCACGTCACCTACGCCGTCGACCAGCGCGAGGATATCCTTCGCGCTGCCGACATCTTTCTGGAAAACGGCGTCCATATCGAGACCGGGCCGCATAAGCACGCGATTCAGGGCACTTTCTTTCTTTATGTCTGGGAGCCGGCCGGCAACCGCGTCGAGCTTGCCAATGCGGGTGCGCGGCTGATCCTGCGGCCCGACTGGCCGACCGTGACCTGGACGGAAGCCGAGCGCAGGAAGGGGCAGGCCTGGGGCCTGAAAACGATCGAGACGTTTCACACTCATGGAACGCCGCCGGTCGACGGGCGCAGATGAGCACCGGTGAGATGACGGTCATCGCGACGATTTGCGACGGAAACGTCACCCGTGCGGCGGTTTTGAGAACGGCACGAAAGCTGTTCGACGGTACCATCTTTGGCAGACCATATGATTCAGGGGTTCAAGAGGGACACGAATGACGCATTACATACTGACGCTTCGCTGCAAGAACCGCAGCGGGATCGTTGCATCCGTTGCCGCCTGCGTCGCCGACAATGGCGGTGACATCACCGAGGCTCATCAGTTCGACGACGCAGAGACCGGCAACTTCTTCATGCGCGTCGAATTTTCGATGGAAGAGCCTGAAGAAAGCTTTCGCAATGCCATCGCGCCGGTCGTCGACCGTTTCGGGCTTGATTTGACGCTTCGGCGCGCGGGCGACAAGCGCAAGGTGCTGTTGCTTGTCTCGAAATTCGATCACTGCCTCGGCGATCTCCTCTACCGCACGCGCATCGGCGAACTCGACATGGAAGTCGTGGGCATCGTCGGAAATCACCCGCTTGCGGCGCTGAACCTGACGCTCACGAACGGGCTCGCCTATCACCATCTGCCGATCACAAAAGACACCAAGGCGCAGCAGGAAGCTCAGATCAAGGAACTGATCGAGGAGACGGGCGCGGAACTCGTCGTTCTTGCGCGCTACATGCAGGTCCTTTCGGAGGAGTTCTCGTCCTATCTGTCCGGCCGCTGCATCAATATCCACCACTCGTTCCTGCCCGGCTTCAAGGGCGCCAAGCCCTACCATCAGGCGCATGAGCGCGGTGTGAAGATGATCGGCGCGACCGCGCATTACGTCACCGACGATCTCGACGAAGGGCCGATCATCAGTCAGGACGTCGAGCATGTTACTCATGCGGACCGGCCGGACGATCTGGTGCGAAAGGGGCGCGACATCGAACGCCGCGTGCTCTCGCGTGCCGTCGCATTGCACCTTGAAGACCGGGTGCTGATCAACGGGCAGAAAACCGTCGTGTTCGGTAAATAGCGAACTTAGGGGCGAGGGGAGAACTGGCGATGAAGGAAAGCGAAGGAGCAACGCACGGTCGCCGCGCCGTCATCCAGCTTCGTGAGAAGATTCTGGGTGGCGAATATCCCGGCGGTACGCGTCTCTTTGAGGTGCAGCTTGCCGAGGCGCTCGACATTTCCCGTACGCCGGTTCGCGAGGCGATGTCGCGGCTGGCCGAGGAAGGGCTTTTGGAGCGCGTTCCCAATGGCGGGTTCGTGGTCCGCTCCTTCAGCTATGACGACGTTATCGACGCGATCGAAATCCGCGGCGTGCTCGAAGGCACGGCCGCGCGGCTCGCCGCCGAGCGTGGTGCCGATCCTTCCGTGCTGTGTCAGATCAAGGATACGCTGGACGAGATCGACGGCTGTTTCGGCGAACGTGCCGACGATGTCGATTTCGACCGTTATGCCGATCTCAACGAACGTTTCCACAACGATCTGGCGCGGCTTGCCGGCAGCGACACCATCCGCCGCGAGGTCGAGCGTGCCTCCTCACTGCCTTTCGCCTCACCATCGGCCTTCCTTCCGGACAAGACCGAGATCGGCAAGTTTCGCCGGTCCCTTCGTTTTGCGCAGGAGCAGCATCGGGCGCTCGTGGATGCCATCGAGGCACGCGAAAGCGCGCGTGCGGAGGCCATTGCACGCGAGCATGCGCGGATCGCGCGCCGCAATCTTGAATACATCGTTGCCGAAGACCCCGACCTGATGGCGCAGATTCGCGGGATGGCGCTCATCCGTGCCTGAAAGCTCTGGCCAAAAGCCAAGCTTTATGTATACATGGCCTCCATTCGAAAGGGAGGTCCTTGAAATGGCACTATCAAGCCTGAGCAGCGTTCTCGAGCAAAATCCTAACACCGTCGAACTCCTGCGGAACTCGCGGATCGGCATGTATGTATACCCGGTCGTCGCACCGGAGTTCGCCAACTGGCGCGACGAGCAGAGAGCCTGGCGCGAAGGCGCGGTGCTTTTCGATCAGTCGCACCACATGGACGAGCTGATCGTCGAAGGTCCCGAGGCGGAGAAGTTTCTCGCCTATCACGGCGTCAATTCGTTTTCGAATTTCGATCTGAACCGCGCCAAGCACTTCGTTCCTGTCACGCCGAACGGCCATGTGATCGGCGATCACATCATTTTCCGCGAGCGTGAGGACAAGTTCATCCTCGTCGGGCGCGCGCCGACCTCGAACTGGCTGATGTTCTGCGCGGCCTATGGCAAGTGGAACGTGCGCATCAAGCACGATCCCCGCTCGCCGTCGCGGCCCGAAGGCGAGCGCGTCCTGCGCACGCATTACCGCTACCAGATTCAGGGACCGGAAGCGCCGAAGATCTTCGAGAAGATGAATGGCGGGCCGATCCCCGACATCAAGTTCTTCCATGTCGACCAGATCAATGTCGGCTCGAAGAAAGTGCAGGCGTTGCGCCACGGCATGTCGGGCGCGCCGGGTCTGGAAATCTGGGGTCCCTACGAAGACAAGAGCTATATCCTTGCCGCCATTCTTCAGGCGGCGAAGGATGCGGGCGTCGATCTGGTTCGGTGCGGATCGCGCGCCTATTCCACCAACACGCTGGAATCGGGCTGGATTCCGTCACCGCTGCCGGGCATCTACACGGGTGACGGCATGCTTGCAGCCTATCGCGACTGGCTGGGTGCGGACTCCTATGAGGCGACCGGCGCAATCGGCGGCAGCTTCGTCTCCGACAATATCGAGGACTATTACGTCACGCCGTTCGAACTCGGCTACGACTTCTATATCGGCTGGAAGAAGGATGACTTCATCGGAAAGCAGGCGCTTGAGAAGATGAAGGGCCAGACGAACCGCAAGAAGGTGACCTTCGAGTGGAACGCGGAGGATGTCGTGGAGGTCATCGCGTCGGCTTTCCGTCCGGGAGAGGACCATTACAAGTGGATCGACTTCCCGCAACCGAACTATGCCTCGACTTCGGCAGACATGGTTTTGCGGGACGGCAAACAGGTCGGCATGTCGATGTTCAACGGCTACAGCTACAATGAACGCTGCATGCTTTCGCTCGGCATCGTCGATGCGGATGTGCAGGAAGGCGATGTTCTGACGATGATCTGGGGCGAGCCGGATGGCGGCTCGGGCAAGACATCGACGGAACGGCACAAGCAGGCCGAAATCCGTGTGCGCGTTTCGCCGACGCCCTATTCCAGCGAAGCGCGCGAGAACTACGCCGATAGCTGGCGCACCAAAAAGGGCTGAGGCTTTTTCATGCAGAAAACGAGACGGCACCTTCGGGTGCCGTTTTGCTTTGTGGAATGGTTTCCCGTTCGGAAGATCACGTTTTTTCGAGGCGCGTTGACTCCTGTCCGAGGTTGAGTCCTTAATAGAACAAAACAGGAACAATGATATGAACAGGCAACGCGAGATCCACGCGCTGCGCGAACGTCTTTCCGCTTTGGAGCCGGCTGGCCTGCTCGGGCCGGAAAGCCGGTTTACGCTTGGTTTGCAAAGCATCGACGAGGTGATCGGCGGCGGCTTGTCGCGCGCGGCATTGCATGAAGTGATCGGCGGCGGCAGTGCAGATGCGGCGGCGGCGATCGGCTTCGTCACGGGGCTTGCCTTAAGGGCAGGCGGACCGTCCCGCCCGATGCTGTGGGTGCGCCAGACGATCGGCGATGCCGAGGCAGGCAAGCTTTATCCGCACGGTCTTCTGGAGATGGGGCTCGATCCGGGATCGATGGTTCAGGTTCGCCTGAAGGATGCGGCAGCGGTTTTGCGGGCCGGGATCGAAGGCGTTCGGTGCGAGGCGCTCGCCTGCGTCGTCATCGAAATCTGGGGCAACCCGAAAGCCCTCGACCTGACGGCTACGCGCCGTCTTGCACTCGGCTCGGAGGAAAGCGGGGTGCCCGTTTTTCTCCTGCGATTTTGCCAAAATGTCGAGCCGAGCGCTGCGGCGACGCGCTGGCAGGTGGCCTCTCTTACCTCGCGGCCGCTTGAAGCGGACGCACCCGGGCACCCTGCTTTCAATGTCACTCTCTTGAGGCAGCGCGCAGGCGCGTGCGGTCTT
Organism: Aliihoeflea sp. PC F10.4; assembly: GCF_054612275.1. NCBI lineage: Bacteria > Pseudomonadati > Pseudomonadota > Alphaproteobacteria > Hyphomicrobiales > Phyllobacteriaceae > Aliihoeflea > Aliihoeflea sp. PC F10.4. Next base: position 802,223 of record NZ_JBTSWH010000001.1, read on the forward strand.
AGCTGGAAGATGGAGTGGAACCGTGAAGAACAGCATTTCGAGGAACAGGCGCTATCTCGCGCTGTGGCTTCCCTTCCTTTCGACCGAACGGATCAAGCGGCTGGCGAAACGCGCTGGCGGCAGGCGGGATGAACGGCCGATGGTGGTGGCTGCACTTCAGGCAAACGCCATGCGCCTCGTCGCAGCCGACCCGAAAGCGCTTGCGCTCGGACTTCGGCCGGGGCTCGGTCTTGCTGATGCGCGGGCGCGTGTGCCCGTCATGGAGGTTCACGAGCATGAGCCGGACGCCGATCTGAGGCTTTTGCATCATGTCGCCGATTGGTGCGATCGCTATACGCCCGTCATCGCTGAAGAGACGTCCGACACGCTGATCCTCGAAATCGCGGGCTCGGTGCATCTTTTCGGCAGCGAGGCGCGGCTTTGCAAGGATATCGAGCGGCGGCTTGGGAAAATGGGCCTGACAGTGCGCACCGCGATCGCCGGTACGTCGCTTTGCGCGCGCGCGATCGCCCGTTTCGACGGTGGCGGCATCGTCGACACCGGTAAGGAAAGGGAGCGCGTGTCGGCGTTGCCCGTCGCGGCGCTCGAAATGGAGGAAGAGACGATTGTCGCCCTGCGCCGCGCCGGTTTGATGACGGTCGAAGATGTCGCCGCCCGCCCGATCAAGCCGCTTGCGGCCCGGTTCGGTGCCGAATTCGTCCGGCGTTTGCAGGGCGTGATCGGCGAGTTCGATCCGCCGCTTCAACCGCGTCGGCCGCTGCCGCTCTTCATATCCGAACAGCGGTTTGCCGATCCGATCGGATTGGAGGAGGACATCGCCGCCGCTTTCGATTTTCTTGCACGCGGCCTCTGTCTGGTTCTGGAGCGCGAAGGGCAGGGCGGGCGGGCGTTCGAGGCGACATTCTTTCGTGCAGACGGGGCAACGCGGCGCATCGAGGCGCTTGTCGGCCGACCCTTGCGCGATCCCGAGGCTTTGAAAAAGCTCTTCATGACGCGTCTCGACGCTTTGGCCGACCCGGTCGATCCCGGTTTCGGTTTCGACATGATCCGTCTTTGCGTTCTGGCGGCGGAAAGCCTCGATGGGACGCAGATACGTTTCGAGCGCGACACCGTGAAAGAGGGAGCTGTTGCGGATCTGGTCGACCGGTTGAGCGCGCGGTTCGGTGCGGGCGCGGTCGAGCGCTTCCTGCCGGTCGACAGCCATGTTCCCGAACGTGCGGCCAAGCGCGCGCCGATGATCGGCGATCGTGCAAGCGCCGGGCAATGGCTTGCGAGCCCGCCCGACGAGCCGCCCCTGCGTCCGATCCTCATCTTTACCCCGCCGCAGCCTGTCGAAACCATCGCCGAAGTTCCCGAAGGACCGCCCTACCGGTTTCGCTGGCGGCGCGGGCTGCATGAGATAACGAATGTCGAAGGACCGGAGCGCGTTTCGCCCGAATGGTGGAAGTGCGAAAAGGAACCTAAGACCCGCGATTATTATCGTGTCGAGGACAGGCAGGGCCATCGTTACTGGCTTTACCGCGAGGGGCTTTATGTGCGCGAACCGGGAGATGTGCGCTGGTTCATTCAGGGGCTGTTTCCATGACGGCCTATGCCGAACTTGCGACAACCACCAACTTTTCCTTCCTGCGCGGCGCGTCGCATCCCAAGGAGATGCTGTTGGCTTCATTGCTTCTTGGTCATAACGGCATCGGCATCGCCGACCGCAACACGGTGGCGGGTGTCGTGCGCGCCTATGCGGCACTCAAGGAATTACGCAACGGTGAGATACCGCTAGACAAGACACGTGAAGGGTCCGGGCCCGGTGAATATGTCTGGGAAATTCCCGGTATTCTGGAAAATATCGAAGTGGATATCAAGAAGCTGAAGGACCATGCTGAGCGCTTCACGCTGGCGGTCGGGACCCGATTTGTGTTTGCAGATGATACGCCCGACATCATCGCCTATCCGGAAAATCGTGAAGGGTGGGGCGCGCTATGCCGACTTTTGACGATTGGTAATCGGCGAACGAAGAAAGGCGACTGCATTCTTTATATCGATGATCTCGCTGCCCACTGTCGATCATTGCTTCTTGTTGTCATGCCTCAAAAGGATTTTTCAGTCTTGCCGCCCGTTTTGGCGCGGCTCTCTAGAGCCGGGGGAATATGGCTAGGCGGGACAATTCTTTACAATGGATATGACCGACGCAGACTGGCCAAACTGAATACGGTGGCACAGGTGTCCGGCGTGCCGCTCTTGGCTGTCAATGACGTGCTTTATTATTCGCCCGATCAGCGTGATCTGCAGGACGTTCTCACATGCATTTGCAAAGGCAAGACGATCGAGACCGCCGGGAAACTGTTGCTTGCCAATGCAGAGCGTCATTTGAAGCCACCAGATCAGATGGCACGACTTTTTCGTGATTACCCGCAGGCTGTTTTTGAAACGCAGCACCTTCTCGCCCGCGTTGAGTTTTCACTTGAGGAATTGAAATACGAATATCCCGACGAACCTATTCCGCCCGGCTGGAATCCCATGGGCTGGCTTGAGGAATTGACATGGCGACGCGCGGATTTGCGCTATAACGGCCGTGTTCCATCCAAGGTAGTCGATGCGATCTGCAAAGAACTCGCTCTTATCGAGAAGTTGGATTACGCGCGATATTTCCTGACCATTTATGATATTGTCCAGAAAGCTGAAGAATTTGGAATTCTTTGCCAAGGCCGAGGATCCGCAGCAAACTCCGCTGTTTGCTATGCGCTGGGCATCACTTCGATAGATCCGGCAACAAGCGAGCTT